>CALBSO010000045.1 GCA_937968015.1 uncultured Thermomicrobia bacterium | reverse complement strand
GATTTCTGCCTGTCTCGTGGGCTCGGAGATGTGTATAAGAGACAGTCTTTGAGCGGCTCCGCGAGACGTACGGCGAGCGGCGCTGGCGGCCGCATCAGGAGCCGATTGACGAACTCGTGCTGACGATCCTCTCCCAGCGCAATACGGACCGCTCGACGGAGCAGTCGTACCTGACGCTGCGCGAGCGGTTCCCAACGTGGGAGCAGGTGATGCACGCGCCAGTAGAGGAAATTGCGGATGCGATTCGTTGGAGCGGCCTCTATCAGATGAAAGCGCCGCGCATCCAGGGCGTGTTGCAACGGATTGACGACGAGCGGGGCGACTTCGATCTGCGCTTCCTGAAAGACATGCCGCTCGCTGAGGCGAAGGCGTGGCTGAGAGCGCTGCCCGGCGTCGGGCCGAAGACGACGGCGATCGTCCTGCTCTTTTCGCTCGGTATGCCGGCCTTCCCGGTGGACACACATGTCTATCGTGTTTCCCAGCGACTAGGGCTTATCGGGCCGAAGGTCTCTGAGGCGGGCGCGCACGATGTACTGGAAGCGATGCTCGCACCGTCGCAGATGTTCGAATTCCACGTCAATATGATCGCGCACGGGCGGCGGATCTGCCACGCCATCGGCCCGCAATGCGAACGCTGCCCGCTCCTGTCGCTCTGCCCGTTCGGGCAAGCGCGGCTTGGCCTCACGGCCGAAACAGAGGGATCATCGCCGCATGCATGAAACGACGCGCCATTATGGCCGCCCGCCGCGCCCGGTCATCGAGCCGACGCTGCTGACACTCGTCCGCCACGGCCAGACGACCGGCAATGTCCGCAAACTCCTCAGCGGCGTGAGCGACGATCCGCTGACGAGTTTCGGCAGGCGACAAGCGGCGGCGATGGGGGAGGCGCTCAGCGCGCTGATCCTCGATGGCACGCTTCCGCCCGTACACGCGCTCTACGTCAGCCCGCTCCAGCGCGCCCGCCACACGGCAGAGGCGCTCGCGAGGCCGCTCGGCCTGACACCGGTACTGCGCGACGACTTGATGGAGATCAATTTCGGCGAAATGGAAGGGCTGACTGAGGCAGAGGCGGTGGAGCGCTTCCCGGACGCTCGCATCGCCTTCGCCCGGGACGTCTTCACGATGGAGTACGCCTTTCCGGGTGGGGAATCGCGCCGTGGGTTCCATCACCGCTCGAAGGAGGTCTTCGCGGACATCGTCGCGCGCCATCCCGGCGAGCATGTGATCGTCGTCGCGCATGGTGGTATCCTCGGCATCGCGCTCGCGCACTACATGACCGGCAACACCGAGCGATGGCGCGATTATATCCTTGCCAACTGCTCGATCTCGCGCCTGACGGTGCAGGGGGATGACGTGACGCTGCACGCCGTCAATGACGTCTCACACCTCGCGGAGATCACGCCGGAAGAGGCGGAAGCGGTCGCGATCATCGAGGAGCACGAAGGGGAGGCGGCGCGTGACTGATCTGCAATTGACCGTGATCGGCTGCAGCGCCGCCTCGCCCCGGCCCGGTGGTGCGTGCTCGTCGTACCTCGTCACCTACGGCGCGGTGAATGTGCTGATGGATTGCGGGCCGGGTTCGCTCTCCGTCTTGCGTGGCCAGATCAATCCGCGCAATCTCGACGCCATCGTCATCTCGCATCTGCACGCCGATCACACATTGGATCTCGTGCCGCTCGCCTACGGCCTGATCTATGGCCCGCTCGAAGGCAACGAACGGAAGCCGCGCGAGGAACGGCTCGCCCTCTTCGTCCCACCGGGCGGTAAAGCGTTCCTCAAGGGGCTTGCGGCAGTGCTGGAAGGGAGCGGGCGCGACCGCGATTTCTGGGCGCCCTTCGCCATCGCCGAGTACGACCCGGATGGTACGCTCGTCGTCGGCAGCGACACCGCGGCTGATCATGCCGACTACCTCAACTTCCGCTTCGCGCCGACGAAGCACTACATCCCCTGCTGGGCAATGGCAGCCTTCCCGCCCGGTGACGATCCGCATCCGACGCTCGTCTACGGCGCGGACAGCGCGCCCGTGGACAGCCTGACTCAGTTCGCCCACGGCGCGGACTTGCTCGTCCTCGAAGCGACACTCGACAGGCCGGAAACGCCCGTGCCAATCGGCCACATGACGCCACGGCAAGCGGCGGAAGTCGCGACGGCAGCAGGCGGCGTGAAGCATCTGCTCCTCACGCACTACTGGGGCCATGTGCCACTGGAGACGATGATCGCCGAGGCGCGCGAAGCGTTCGATGGCCCGGTCAGCGTCGCAAAGGAACGCGCGACCTACCGCGTCGGCAAGGAGTGAGCGCGGTATGGACGCAAGGCCGGAATTCTGGGGCGCGCGGCATTCCGAGCGGTTCACCGATCCCTCAATCATTGCCGCGTATCGCTACCGGCCGCCATACCCCGACGCGCTGATTGATCGCCTCATCTCGCTGATTACCGACGAGCCGTGCGCCGTGCTCGATGTCGGTTGCGGCCCCGGCAATGTCGCCCGGCCATTGCTGCCGCACGTCGCGCGCGTGGACGCCGTGGATGTCTCGCCCGGCATGATCGAACTGGGCAAGATGCTTCCCGGTGGGGATGATCCACGCCTGCGCTGGTTTGTTGGCAGGGCGGAGGATGTGCCACTCCATCCGCCATACGCGCTGATTACGGCAGGAGCGAGCCTGCACTGGATGGATTGGGAGGTTGCGCTCCCCCGCTTTCACGGCGCGCTCACGCCAAACGGTCACCTGGCGATTGTTGGCGTGGACGAGGCAGACGAGCCGTGGACCCCCGCAATCCGCGCGATCATCCCCCGCTACTCGACGAACCCGGATTTCCAGCCATTCGATTTGATCGGGGAACTGGAACGGCGCGGCTTGTTCCGGCGAGTTGGCGACTATCAGACTGAGCGGGTGCCGCTCGTCCGCTCGGTCTCCGACTTCATCGAGTGGTTCCATTCGATGAGCAGTTTCTCGCGCGACCTAATGGCGCCGGATGCCGTCGCCGCCTTCGACGCCGAACTCCGCGCCACCGTCGCGCCCTTTGTGCGGGGCGGATTCCTCGATACGCACATCGTCGGGCGGGTCACTTGGGGGAAGCCGCTGCGGAAGTGATGAGCGATCGTGTTACCACGCATATCACCGACCAAACAACGCCCCACCATTGACTTGCAGCACCTCTCCCGTGATGAACGCGGCCCGTTCCGACGCGAGGAACTGCACCGCCGCCGCGACATCGTCCGGTTGGCCCGCGCGCCCCGCGAGGGTCTGCCCGATCAACCGCTGCTGCCGTTCCGGGGTCATCGTCCCGCCGAAAAACTCCGTGTCCGCGATGTATCCCGGCACGATGGCGTTCACGGTGATTCCCTGCGCGCCGAACTCCGCCGCCAGCGTGTAGGTCCAGCCGTGCAGCGCGGCTTTCGCGACCGAGTACGAATCGCCACCGCCCCGGAATGCCGCGATGGAACTAAAATTGATGATCCGCCCACCTGGACGGCTCAGATAGGGTGCGACCGCCCGTGTGAGTAACACCGCGGAAAGCACATTCGTGCGAAAGTCGCGCTCGAACCGCTCCGCGATGTCCGAAAGCGTGTCGCCGGTGATGCCACGATCAACCCCGCCCGCGTTATTGATCAGCACATTGATCGTTCCGCCCACCGCCGCGACGACGGCGGCAATCGCGCGTTCGACCTCTGCGGGCTTCGTGAGATCCACTTGCTGCCACCGGACATCGCCGGATGTTCCATCCCGTTCCGCGTTCAACTGCGTGGCGGTGGCCGCCAGTACGCCGCCGCGTCTACCCAGGATGACGACATGGTCGCCCTCCTCGGCGAAGGTACGGGCAATGGTACGGCCAATACCCGTTCCACCACCGGAGACAAGAACGACACGATTCATGATTCGAGCACGGCGATCTGCGCCTCGATGAGGGCGACGAGCTCCCCCATAAACATTTCCGGTGTGACCGACGCGATGCTCGTTGCCATTGCCACCTCTTTCAGATGACTGACGAACCATCGAGATACCAGGAACACCAAGAACGCGGAGGGAAAGAAGCACGTTGTTCATCTCGGCGTTCCTGGTGGCTTGGTGGTTTCTCCGCCTTTACCAGTCCGAGACCGAGTTGTCCTCGCGGCGGAGGATGCGCAGGCCCGGCAACTGGAAGGGATAGGCCGCCGCCGCTTCCTCGTTCAACTCGACGCCGAGGCCGGGCGCGCCGCCGCTGTACAGATTGCCGCCTTCGAGCCGCATATCGGTCCGGACGATGTCCGCGATGATCTCCGGCCGCCACGTCAGTTCCTGCACGGCGAAGAGCGGCGTCGAGAGATCGAAGTGGAGGCACGCCGCCGTGGAGACCGGGCCGAGCGGGTTGTGCGGCGCTTGCTCGATGTAGTGCGTCTCGCACCACCCGGCGATCTTCTTCGCCTCCGTCAGCCCGCCGCAGATGCAGAGGTCCACGCGGCAGTAGTCCATCAGGTCCTGCTCGATCAGCACCTGCCAGTCCCACTTGCTCGGCAACTGCTCGCCCGTCGCGATCGGTACGGCGATGTGCTGGCGCAGGTACTTAAACTCCGCCGCATTCTCGGCGCGCAGCGGATCCTCGATGAAGAAGGGGCGCAAGGGTTCGAGCGCACGGGCGATCTGAATCGCGTAGGTCGGCGTCGTACGTTGGTGGAAATCCACGCAGATTTCGACCTCCGGGCCGAGCGATTCGCGCAGGGCGGTGAAGGCGTCCACCGTCCAGCGCATCGCCTTCGATTGCTCGTAGATACCGTCCCGCTCCTGCGTGCCACCCTCCCCGACGCCGAAACGGACGAACCGCCAGCCGTCCGCCACCTGCGCCTTGGCATACGCGACCATCGCATCAATCCCGGCGCGCGGCCCCTCTTCGTCGCCGCCCCGCCGCTGGACGTGACAGTAGCAGCGGGCATAGTCGCGCGTCCGCCCGCCGAGCAGATCATAGACCGGCACGCCGAGCGCTTTGCCGCGCAAGTCCCAGAGTGCGAGGTCTATCGCGGCGACCGCGGCGGCGTGGACATGCCCGCCCCGGAAGAACTGGCCGCGCCAGAGCGTCTGCCAGATATGCTCGATGCGCGACGGATCCATGCCAACGAGGAGTGGCGTGTAGGTCTTAATCAGCCCTTCGAGCGCCAATTCCTTACCGTTAATCCCCGCCTCGCCAAGCCCGGTCAGCCCTGCATCCGTGTAGACCTTGACGAACGAGTAATTCCGCTCCGGGCGGTCCGGGTCATGGACGAGGAATGTCTTGATATCGGTGATCATCATCACTAGTTCCGGTTCATGGCGCAGGCGCAATACCCCTCGCCGCTCCCGCCACAGCAGCCGTCCATCGGCGCACTCGATGATGTTGTCATCGCCGCGAAGACGGAGAGGACGCGGCGCGTGTCGGTCTGCGCGCACGTTGGGCAGGCAACGCCGCCCTCGGCGTTCTCCGGCGTGGCATGGCGCACGAGTTTCTCGAACCGCTGGTTGCAATCGGGGCAGAAATACTCGTACATCGGCATCGGGCTTCCCCCTTCGACTTTCAGGCTACAAAACGTCCACGCCAGTGTAGCGACGGCGACGAACGCCCGTCAACAGCACTTGCTCCTTGGCGGAATCGCTACACCGAAAGCGCATGGAGCACATCATCGCTTCGCGCTTGACGTTGACGAACGTTTGTTCTAATCTATCGGTGTGCGACGATCGTTTCGGTGCAAGGAGGATATGCCATGGTGGAGATGACCGCGTACACGCCGTGTGTCACAGAGGAGGGTATTTGAAACGGGTTGGGGAAAGTTGACACCGCACCGATCTGTTGCTACGCTACGCGACAGCATAGACGGGGAGCAGTACGCGCACCCGACGCCGAAGCGAGCCGGGGAGTGGTGAAAGCCCGGTGGCGGAACGCGCGGAACCTCGCCCCTGAGCCGTGACGGTGAACCGATGTAGCCGCCACCGGGTACGCCCGTTAACGCGTCAATCGAGTGGCCGCGCCTCGCGCGGGGCAACGAGGGTGGTACCGCGAGCAGCCTGTTCTGCCCGTCCCTTTTCCTATGGGGCGGGTTTTTTGCTGCATGAGAGGCGCGCGACATGCGTTTAGCTTTCTTGTCCGATATTCATGGCAACCTGATTGCCCTGGATGCAGTCCTTGTGGACATCCGGGCACGAGGTGGCGTGGATGCGTATTGGGTGCTCGGCGATGTGGCGGCGATCGGCTATGCGCCGGTTCCGGTGATCGAGCGACTCGTCGCCTTACCGAGCGTGAGGTTCGTACGCGGCAACACGGATCGTCACGTCGCGATGGGTTTGCCACTCCTCCCCTCCCTCACCCCCGAGGAGATGGAGGGTGATCCCCACCGGCTCGTCACGATGTTGGAGATCGTCGCGAGCTTCGCATGGACGCAGGGAGCGGTCGCCGCGACGGGCTACCTCGACTGGCTGACAAACCTGCCGCTCGAACAGCGTCTGACGCTCCCCGATGGTACGCGGCTCCTCGGTGTCCATGCCGCTCCCGGGCACGATGACGGGCCGGGCATCCATCCGGGAATGACCGCTGAAGAACGCGACGCGGCGGTAGCCGGTTCTGACGCCGATCTTGTCTGTGTCGGTCATACCCATCTGCCAATGGATCAGTCGGGAGATGGGGTGCGTGTCATCAACCTCGGCAGCGTCAGTAACCCCAAGACCGCCGACCGCCGCGCGAGTTACGGTCTTCTGGAGGCCGACGCGCGGGGCTATCAGTTCCATCCGCGACGCGTCGCCTATGAGTATCAAGCGGTGATCGCAGCGATCACGCAGTCACGGCACCCGGCAATGTCCTATCTGCTGGCGATGTTTTCGACGCGGACGCCGGATGGTATGGCGACCGCATCAGCATAGGGCTGGGATCGAAGGCCGGAAAGGAGGAGGTGTACAATGACAGGAACGAAATGCGTCCGCACGCTCCTTCGCCGCAACCTTACCGAGCCCGGGAACGGGCCTCCCTCCAAATACTCGCAGGTGGAAGCCTCTAGGGCGGATGCGAAAGGATGCCACGCATGAGCACGAATGGAAACGAGTCCCAGCCGTCTATCGTAGCCAGCCCGGCCATCGGGGCCGGGAACTCCGGCAAGCGCGTCTATATCTTCGACACGACGCTGCGTGATGGCGAGCAGTCGCCGGGCGCGAGCATGACGGTCAATGAGAAACTGGAAGTCGCGGACGCCCTCGTCCGCCTCGGTGTGGACATCATCGAGGCCGGGTTTCCCATCGCCTCCCCCGGCGATCTCGATGCGGTGCGGCAGATCGCCGAACGCGCGAAGGGCGTGACAGTCTGCGGCCTCGCCCGCGCCGTCAAGATTGATGTCGAGGCGGCGGTCGAGGCGCTGCGTTCCGCTGAGGAGCCACGCATCCATACCTTCATCAGCAGCAGCCCGATCCACCTCCAATACCAATACCGCAAGGATCAGGACCAGATCATGGAAATGGCCGAGGCGGCGATCAAACAGGCGAAGCGGTTCACCAGCAACATCGAGTTCTCGGCGATGGACGCGACGCGCTCGCCGAAAGAGTACCTCGTCCGCATGTTCGGCATGGCGATCCGCGCCGGCGCGACGACGATCAATGTACCGGACACCGTTGGCTACACGACGCCGGACGAGCACAAGGCGCTCTTTCGGTACCTGATTGAACAGACACCGGGCGGCGACCGCGTCATCTGGTCCGCCCACTGCCACAACGACCTCGGCATGGCGACCGCCAATGCGCTCGCCGCCATCGAGGCGGGTGTCCGGCAGGTCGAATGCACGATCAACGGCATCGGCGAGCGGGCGGGGAACACGGCGCTCGAAGAGATCGTCATGGCGCTACGCACGCGGCGGGACTTCTACGGTGGCCTCGATACCGCCATCCGTACCGAGCATCTCGTCAACACGAGCCGGATCGTCAGCCGGGCATCGTCCATCGTCGTGCAGCCGAACAAGGCGATTGTCGGCGCGAACTCCTTCGCGCACGGCTCCGGCATCCATCAGGACGGCATCCTCAAGAACCAGCAAACCTACGAGATCATGACGCCGCAGTCCGTCGGCTGGGAGCGCTCGGCAATCGTCCTGACGAAGCATAGCGGAAGGCACGGCTTCACGGGCCGCCTCGAACAACTCGGCTACACGCTGACACCGGAGCAGGCGGAGAGCACGTACCAGCGCTTCATCGCCCTTTGCGATGAGAAGAAACACGTCAGCGAGGACGACATCATTGCCCTAATCGAGAACGAGCGGACGCTCCCGCCGGACGGCTACAAACTTCAGCACTGGCACGTTAATACAGGTGGCGGCGGTCGTGCGACGGCGAGCGTTACCGTCGCGATAGATGGCGTGCCTCATGCCGCCGACACAACCGGCAACGGCCCCGTTGAGGCACTCTTCGGCGCGATAGACGAAGCGACCGGCACACGGTACAAACTTGAATCGTATATCGTGGATGCGGTGACGAGCGGCATTGACGCGCAAGCGACCGTCCGTGTTCGTATCGTCGGGGAGGATGGGAAAGTCTACGGCGGCCAGGGCCTCAACACCAACATCCTCGCCGGGAGCGCGGAAGCGTACATCGCCGCCATCGCCCGCGCCACCCGCACCACCCGCACCGCCCACCAGGCGGCGTTGGCCTAACGTTTTCTTCACCACAGAGACACAGAGAGCACAGAGAGAGGAGGAGAAGCGAAAAGGAGAAAATCTGTTGCCTTTGCTTTGTGTCTTTCTCTGTGTCCCCTGTGTCTCTGTGGTTCAATCTTTCAAAGTGTATGGAGGTAGTAATGAGTGCGACGAAACCAATGACGATGACGGAGAAGATCATTGCGCGCCATGCTGGGATGCCGAGCGTGGCGGCGGGTGATCTCGTGGATGTATCTGTGGACCTCGTGATGGCGAATGACGTGACGGCGCCCATCGCGATCCGCGAGTTCAAGAAGACGGGCCTCGCGCATACCTTCGACCCGAAGAAGGTCGTGATGGTGCCCTCGCATTTCGCCCCCGCGAAGGACCTTTTCGCGGCACGGAACTGCGAGATCATGCGCACCTTCGCCAAGGAGGAAGGGTGCGTGTATTTCGAGATCGGGCGGGGCGGCATCGAGCACGTCATCCTGCCGGACAAGGGGTTCTGCCGCCCCGGTGATCTGATCATCGGCGCGGACTCGCATACCTGCACCTATGGCGCCTTGAACTGCTTCTCGTCGGGGATGGGCTCGACGGACATCGCCGCCGCGATGGCGACAGGCATGACGTGGCTGAAAGTGCCGGAGACGATCAAGGTCGTCTACAGCGGTCGGCTGCCGGAATACGTCGGCGGCAAGGACCTCGTGCTGCGGACAATCGGCGAGATTGGCGAC
Source organism: uncultured Thermomicrobia bacterium (assembly GCA_937968015.1). Lineage (GTDB taxonomy): Bacteria > Chloroflexota > Chloroflexia > Thermomicrobiales > JALYUS01 > JALYUS01. The sequence goes on along the minus strand of CALBSO010000045.1, from coordinate 118,235 downwards.
GATGGCGCGCGATATATGGCAATCGAGTTCACCGGCTCCGCGATCCATGACCTGCCGATGGAGGGTCGTCTGACGATCACGAACATGACGATCGAGGCGGGCGGCAAGAATGGCATCCTTCCCTTCGACGAGATCACGCGCGAATATCTCGCCAGCCGCACGAACGTTCCGTACGAGCCGGTCGTCGCGGATGAGGGCGCGACGTACGCGCGGACGATCGAGTTCGATGTCTCGAATATGGAGCCGCAGATCGCCGCGCCGTACTCGCCCTCCAATGTCTTCCCGCTCAGCCAGATGGTGGGGACGAAGATCAACCAGGTGGTGATCGGTTCCTGCACGAACGGACGGATTTCCGACCTCCGGCTGGCCGCGAAAATTCTCGGCGAGAACCGGATCAGCGACGATGTGCGCTGCATCGTCATCCCCGGCTCGCAGGATGTCTACATTCAGGCGATGCACGAGGGGCTGGCGGAGCAGTTCGCGGCGGCGGGCGCGGTCTTTAGCACCGCGACGTGCGGCCCCTGCCTCGGCGGCTATATGGGCGTCGCGGACGAGCAGGACGTGATCGTCTCGACGACGAACCGCAACTTCCGTGGCCGGATGGGTCACGTCGAGGCGCACGTCTACCTCGCCAACCCCGCCGTCGCCATCGCTTCCGCGATCACCGGCCGCATCACCGACCCGCGCGAGGTCGCGGATTTGGTGCCGGCGTAATATTTCCCCTTCCCTTTAGGGAGGGGACAGGGGGTAGGCAAATGAGTACCGAACTGAATGGCTTTGCGTGGACCTTTGGGCCGAGCATTGACACGGATGTGATCATCCCGGCGCATTACCTGACGGCGAACACGAAGGAAGAACTCGGCAAGCACGCGCTGGAGGGGATTGATCCCACCTTCGCATCGAAAGTGCGCAAGGGGGACATCATCGTCGCCAAGGCGAACTTCGGCTGCGGCTCGTCGCGCGAGCATGCGCCGATGGCTCTGCTCGGCGCGGGCGTTTCGTGCGTGATCGCGGAGAACTTCGCGCGCATCTTCTTCCGCAACGCGATCAATATCGGCCTGCCGGTGCTCGAATCCCCCGAGGCGGCGGAGAAGGTGCAGCCCGGCGACGAAATCCACGTTGACCTCGAGACCGGCGCCATCTACAACGTCACACGTGGCGAACAGTATCAGGCATCGGCCTATCCGCCCGCGATCATGGAGATCATCAAAGCGGGCGGCCTCATCAACTCGATCCGCAACAAGATCGCAGCGCAGGCCGAGCAGCAGGCCACGACCGCCGAGGCGACCGCATGACGGAATATCACGTCCTCTGCCTCCCCGGCGACGGTATTGGCCCCGAGGTGATGGCCGAGGCGCGCAAAGTTCTCGATGCGGTCGGCGAGCGGTTCGGGCATGCCTTCACCTTCGAGACAGGTCAGGTCGGCATCGCCGGGATCGAGGCGTACGGCACGGCGATCCGCGACGAGGAGATGAGCCTCGCCCGCGCCAGCGACAGCATCCTCTTCGGCGCGGTCGGCGGCGCAACGCAGGACGCGTACGCTACCGTGCGCCCCGAAGACGCGATCTTCCGCCTCCGCAAGGATTTCAACCTCTACGCGAACCTCCGCCCCGTCGTCGCGACACCCGCGCTAATGGATGCCTCCCCGCTCAAAGCCTCCGTCCTCGCTGGCGTGGATATGTTGATCGTGCGCGAGTTGACGGGCGGTCTCTACTTCGGCTCGCCGAAGGAGCGGATGACCATGCCGGACGGTCAGCGTGCCGCTGTGGACACGCTCTACTACACCGAGGGGGAAGTGCGCCGCATCGTCCGCCTCGCCTGTGAGATCGCCGGGCAGCGGCGCGGCAAGGTGACGAGTGTGGACAAGGCGAATGTCCTGATGTCCTCCCGGCTCTGGCGCGAAGTGGCGATGGAGGTCGCGGCGGAGTTCCCGGACATCGAGATGGATCACATCCTCGTGGACGCAGCGGCGATGGCCTTACTCAGGAACCCGCGCACCTTCGACGTGATCGTTACGGAGAACACCTTCGGCGACATCCTGACGGACGAGGCGGCAATGCTGGCAGGCTCAATGGGCATGCTCCCCTCCGCCTCCTTGAACGGCCAGCCACCGGAACGTAGCGGGTCGCCCGCGAAATTGTTCGGTTTCTATGAGCCGATCCACGGCACCGCGCCGGACATCGCCGGTCAGGGGATCGCCAATCCACTCGGTATGATCCTCTCCGCCGCGATGATGCTCCGCACCTCCTTCGGCCTCGATAGGGAGGCAAACATCATCGAAAAAGTCGTGGATAGTCTGCTCGCGAACGGTGTTCGGACACGCGATCTCGGCGGCACACTCGGCACCGTCGCGCTGGGCGACCGAATTGTGGATGATGTGCGGAGATTTGAGTAACGAGTCCAAAGGAACAAGGAACAAGGAACAAGTGGTTTGCGTCGCCGTATTACTTTGGACTTTCGACTGAGGAGACCGATGACCTGTCTCTCCGCCGGTGTTGACGCGCCGGATTTCGCCCTCCATACCGACCGTGGCGACGTGTGGCGGCTGTCCGGGCATCGCGGCAAGCCACTAATCTTGATGTTCCACCGTCATTTGCAGTGACTGCCTTGCCAGGAGCATCTGTCGCAGTTGCGACAGTCCGCCGAACTCGCCGAAATGGGCGTCAGCATCATTGCGCTCTTTTTCAGCCAGGTCCACCGGCTGCCGGACTATCGCACACATTTCGCCATCCCCGACAGTATCCCTCTGCTCGCGGATGAGGGCCGGACGGTCTACAAAGCGTACGGAATGCGCGTCGGCTCGTTACGGGAGATTTATTCGCCGCAAGTGATCGCCAAGTACGCTCGCCTGATCCGGGGTGGCATGAAGATGCGGATGAAGACCGACGAAGATACCCGCCAACTTGGCGGCGACGTGATTGTCGGCCCGGATGGCCGCATCATCCTCGCCCACTGCTCGAAGAACCAGGCGGATCGTCCGAGCGTCGAAACGCTGGTTGCTGCTATCCGCACGGTGGAGAGGAATCCTTATGAGCAAACCTGAATGCTATTCAATGATTCTTGAGCGACTACGTACTACATATGGACGATCACCGTCGTGCCAAGGGGCGCCCATTGGTAGAGGATGGCGGCCTGCGACACGGGCGAGTTCAGACAGCCGTGGCTGCCACCGAGTTGCGTACCGGGGCCATAGACTGCTCGCCACGGCGCGCCGTGAATCGCGTAGCCACCACCGGCGAAGTACATCGTCCACGGCACATGCTTGATGTCGTACGCCGTCGGTAGGCCGATGTCGCCCTTCATCCGCTCGTCCTTGACCTTATAGAAAATCTGAAACACGCCCGTTGGGGTCTCATGGCCCGGTTGCCCGGACGTTACATCATATTGCTGGACAATGCTATTCCCCTCGTACGCGACCAAATGCTGCGTCTTGAGATTCACGTCAATCCACTTCGGCCAGATGCTCGCGCTGTACTCCATCGCGCCGCCATCCTTCGGGACCGGGTTGACGCCGAGTTCTCGCGCCAGCGCGAACTCGCGACCAAGGTTGCCGAGTCGGACGGTATCCTGGCCGCTCGCATCTTTCGTCAGTTCGAAGCGCGCCCGCTCGAAGTATTGGACGGTTGTGACTTCCTTCTTATCGCCGACGGCCTCACGGGTCGGTTCGGAGATCGGGAAACCGAAAACGCCGAGAGCGCCATTTTGCTGCCAGAAGTTGGCGAAGAGACCCATGACGCTATGCCCGGTCTGCGCGAAGAAGAGATGCCCGGCGCGGTCCGGCCCGAACTGGTCGCGCGTGAGTGGCATGAAGGGCGAATCATGGCGACCGAGCACCGCCTCCGCGCCGAGACGACCGGAAGAGAAACCAATCGAGGGGGTGTACTCAATGACGCCGCGCTCGAAATATTGCTTCGTCGTCTTCCCGTCCTTCACCTCTTCGGTGATTGGGTTGCCGATCCGCTCCACGCCGCCATTGTCATGCCAGAATTGGAGGAAGTCGCCGTTCACATTGTGCCCGGTGGCAGGGAAATAGACGATGCTCGGCCCCGCCATCGGGGACTCCGCACTGACGACAATCGGCGCGACGAGCGCCACCGCGAGGAGCGTCGCAGTCGTCAGCGCAAGCGCCCGCCAGGTCGTTCGCAATTTTCTTCGAGGGTTGCGCCAGATCGTCACGCCCGTTCCTCCTCAACCAGTCCCACACGCACCCCGCTGAGCCAGATATGTACGGTTGTTTAAACGTTCAAAGATGCCATTTGGTTGCGGAAAAAGAGTCGCCGCACCGGGTCGTTCATGCAAGGAAATTGTACCCGATCGTTTCGTGAGAAACAAGGCTCGTAGCGGGATATTCCGCGCCTCACTCTGTCGCTCGTTCATGCAATCCTTGTGCCAGCGCGAGCAGTTCGTTGCGCGGCCGCAGGACGGTGAGCCACCGATCGGGAATCGCCCTCATACCCTCGCGCGCACCGGCGAGCGCGCCCGTCACCGCGCCGCTCGTGTCCGCGTCGTCGCCGAAGTTCACCGCCGCGATGACGGCCTCCTCGAATGTCGGGTGATGGGTCAGCGCCCAGAGCGCCGTCTGCATCGTATGGAGTGCGTAACCGGTACTGCGGACCTCATCCGCGCTGAGAAAAGGCACCGCACGCACCGCTTGTGCGACCGCCCGCTCCTCGATCACCGAGGCGACGCGCTCCAGAAAATCCGGCTGCTGGCCGTTCAGCAGGAGTTCACGCAGCGCGACATTGACCGCGACCGCCGCCCACTGCGCCAGCGGGTCGGCATGCGTGATCGCGGAGGAGAGCCGGGTATCGGCAATCAAACGGTCGGGGTCGTTGTAGCGAAAGAGGCCGACCGGCGCGCACCGCATGACGCCCGCGTTGCCGATCCCCTGACCGCCCGCCTCCCGGTACGTGCGCTCGCCCGCCTCCTGCCAGGTAAACCCCCGGTCGAGATACATCAAGGCGCGGCGCGTCGTCGTGCCGATATCCTTCGGCTCGGAATGTAGCCACGCCACGAAGCGGCGTGCAAGATCGTCGCCGTCTACGGCGCCCGTCGCGATGATACTCTCCGCGATGCAGGTCGCCATCTGTGTGTCGTCCGTTACCTCACCGGGTGCGAGGCGCAACCAGCCGCCGCCGACAATGTCGCGCAGTTGCCCATATCGCGCGCGGATTTCATCGCGGGAGAGGAACTCCAGTGTCGCGCCGAGTGCGTCCCCGCACGCGAGACCGAGCATGCACCCCGCGAACTGCTCCTGCAAAACGGTTTGCTGGCTCACGCGCGGCCTCCCGAGTTCGTGTAGCGGTTGCTGGCTGCTGCCCGCGTACGTTGACAGTGCGGAACCGCTACGGCATCATGCGTAGTATACGGTCTATCAGCCCGGCGCCGCGAACCAGCCCGTGGGGGATTGGCGCGAGAAAAACGGGAGAGAGCAACCGCGCACCGCCAGGAAGCACGAGAGGGAACAGAGTATGGCGATACAGCCACCGGAAACACCGGACGACAATGCCGATCGTGAGGGACAGGCCACGGGCGACACACCCGCGTCGCCGGACGCGCTGCTCGGCGGGAAGTACCGTGTCGAGCGGGTAATCGGCGAGGGCGCGTTTGGGCGCGTCTATCTCGCGACGGACACCCGCCTGCGCCGTTCCGTCGCCATTAAGGAACTGCTCGCGACGCGCAACACGACCGACCCGGAACTGTTCCAGCGCTATCTCGACCGCTTCGGGCGCGAGGCGCGGGCGGGCGGCGCGATCACCCATCCGAATGTCGTGACCGTCTATGAACTCGAAATTGACAATCAGCAGAACACCTATCTGGTGATGGAATATGTGGATGGCATGAATCTGGCCACGCTGCTCAGCCAGGTGGGCAGCCTGCCGATCGAGCGCGTCGTCGCGATCGCCCTTGATATCGCGCGCGGCCTCGAAGTCGTCCACGAGGCGGATGTCGTGCATCGGGATCTCAAACCCGCGAACATCATGATCTCGCGGCGGGGTGGTGCGAAGGTAGGGGATTTCGGTATCGCGCAGGTCGGCACGGAGAGCCAGCGCACGCAGGTCGTAGTCGGCCATCCCGGCACACCGCTCTACATGAGCCCGGAACAGGCGGGCGGCTTCGGCTATATTGACGGTCGCTCGGACCTCTACAGCCTCGGCCTGGTCATCTACGAGATGCTCACCGGCGAGCCACACGCACGCCGCCGTCTGCCCCTCGCACAGGCACGGCCCGACACGCCGCCCGCACTGGTCGCCATCGTCGAGAAACTGATCCAGAAAGACCCGGATCAGCGCTACCAGAGCGCGACCGATCTGATTGCCGACCTGTCGAAACTCTCCCTCGCGCCCCAACGCCCCACGGGGACAGACGCCTATGTGCTGCCAGGCACGTCGCCGGGATCGTATGCGCCTGGCCCGCCGCCCCAGCAAGGCGGTTTCTCCGGCCCGGTCAGCGGCGTGCCGAATGCCTATGGCGGGCCGCCATCGCAACCACCCACGCCCCCCGGCGCCTATGGTGCGCCCGGCACGCAGGGGCAGACAAGCGTGCCGTACCAGCAGCCTACTGAGCAACCCATCCAAACGCTTTATGGTACGCAGCCATACGCGTATACCCAACCGCCGCCCATCGTGCCACAGAAGCGCGGTGGTATCCCGCCGCTGGCGATCGTCGGCATTGTCGCAGCGGTCCTGATCCTCGCCATCGGCGGCATCGCTCTCGCGACGCGTGGCGGCGGCACAACCGCAACCGTACCGGCAGCCACATCGGTCGCGAATACGCCCGGCGGCTTCTCCACCGCGAGCATCGGGACATTCGCCGCCCCGACCGTTGCCTCAGGCGCCGCAACGCAGACCGCGTCCGCGGGGGCAGGTGGCACAACGACGCCGGTCGGGACAGTGGTACGGACGCCGAGCGCGAGCGCCACTGCCCCGCGCCAGGGCACCGGCGTCGCCAATGCAGGAACAGCGAAGCCGCCGACACGGGCCAGCACGCCGTTCGCGACCGCCTCGAACCAGGTGAGACTCGCGGCGGGCAAGCCGTTCCCAACGGCGGCCGGACCGAACATCTACGTGGACAGCGCAAACCGCTACACCATGCAGTACCCGACGGAGTGGAAGCAAGCGCCGGGCGACACGAATACCGATGTGCAGTTCACCTTCCAGGGCACGACCATCGCGGGGATCACGACCTCCGATCTCAATGGGGGCAAGAAGCCGACCGCGCAGGAACTCGCCGATCAGGTTTCCACCACATTCTCCAAGCAACTGACAAACTTCAAAATCGTCGAGGCAACGCAGGTGAAGGTGGCGGGACAGGATGGCGCGCGGATTCTCTATACCTTTACGGACACGGCCAATACGGTCACGCTCGGCGGCTATCTCGTCACCTACTCGACGGATCGGACTGTCGTCCTCTTCAGTTGCTATGCGGCGAAGGACACATTCGATAGCCGCCTGCCCGTCTTCGACAGCGTGGCCGGCTCGTTCACGGGTGGCCTCGCGCTCGACAATACCTTCACGGACTCGAAGAATCGCTTCACGTTCAACTACCCGAAAGATTGGGCGGAGAAAAAGACGAGTTCGGCCGCCGTCGCCGTCCTCGTCGCGCCCACGGCGGGGACGCCGAGTTTCAATGTCGTCACCGGCGCAACCTCGGGCACGCTCCAGCAGTTTTACGACGCGAACGTGAAGACAATCGCCGACCCTTCTTCCGGCTTCAAGTCGTATAAGAAGATCAGCGAGAGCGACACGACGATCTCCAGCCAACCCGCCAAGTTGCAGGTCTACACGGCAGACCTCAACGGGAACGGTACGATTTTCGAACTGCACCAGTGGTACCTCGTCGCGAATGGCACGGGATACGTCCTCACCTATTCCGTCCTTGCGGACAAAGCAAAGGATTTCGCCGGCTACGGGCCGATTATCGCGAACTCCTTCACGCTCTCGTAATGACCAGGCAGGAGACAAGAGGTACGCGATCATTCGAGAGCATCGTGGTTATCGAAACTGACCATCGCAGCACCGGCGGCGCGGGGATTAATCCATCAATGGATCCCACGCACGCGGTCATACTGTCGTACCTCCATGTGCAGCCGCTCATCGCCGCGCGCAATGCAGGGCATCAATCGGTTATGGCCTCCCTGGACCTCGGCTTGACGACCACTGCGGTCCAACTCGGGGCGGACGCAGTCCTCTTCCCGAATCGCCAATCGCTTTCCTGGCCCATCATTGAGGTGATCGCCAAAGAGAAATCTTCGTGTTTCGTCGTTCATGACAATGCAGCGGAGAAAGTCTATCTGTTCTCCGACGCGTTCAATCGCGCCTATAGCCTGATGCCCACGGAGCGCGCGCCGACGATCCTGAATGCCGGCTTTACCATGCATCGGATTGTCGGCAGCGATCCGTATCGCGATACGCTCCAGAAGATTCGCAGTGTCGCCCCGATTCACGGCCGCGTCCTCGATACCGTCACGGGGTTGGGATATACGGCGATCGAGGCGGCGAAATCTGCGGATCACGTCCTGACGATCGAGATTGACCCGACCGTTCTCACGATCGCTCGCCTTAATCCGTGGTCGCGATCACTCTTTACCAATCCGAAGATCACACAGGTCGTTGGCGACACCTTCGCGGAGATTCGCACGCTCGATGACCACTGCTTCGCGCGGATCATTCACGATCCGCCCTCACTGAGCCTGGCCGGTGAACTGTATTCAGGCGAATATTACCGACAGCTCTATCGGGTGCTGCAACGCGGTGGACGATTGTTTCACTATATCGGCGACCTTGAGAGTGGGCACGGTGGCAAGGTAGCGCCGGGCGTCATACGGCGGCTGCGAGACGCCGGATTCACACGGGTGATACGTAGCTCGCAGGCGTTCGGCCTGGTCGCGTACAAATAGGGCGCCCATTGCCAGGCAAGCGACGCTGATCGAGGTGGTATCCCGTGTGGAGCGATTTTCTCGCGGTTCTTGCCGCTACATCTTGCGGAGAGCGGCGCGCTCTGTGGCAGAATAGGCGCAATGGCAGGTGACGGGGGGTGGATGGTGAATGAGCAATCAATGAGCGGCTCGCTGTGTACCCCTGTTCCGGTGCCTGCCGATTACCGACTGCCGACTGGATGTGCCAATGGATGATATGCTCTGGTTCAAGGACGCGATCTTCTACGAAGTGCCCGTCCGCTCGTTTTACGATCGTTCGAATGATGGCAGCGGCGATTTCGCCGGGCTGACTGAGAAATTGCCCTATATCCGCAATCTCGGCGTGGATTGCGTCTGGCTCTTACCGTTCTATCCCTCGCCGCTCCGGGACGATGGCTACGACATCGCCGACTTCTATGGCATCCACCCCGATTACGGCACACTCGATGACTTCAAAGCCTTTCTCGACTGCGCGCACGAACTCGGCATGCGTGTGATCGCCGATCTGGTCCTCAATCACACCTCCGATCAGCACGAGTGGTTCCAGGAAGCGCGCCGCTCGCCCGATTCGCCGTACCGCGATTACTACGTCTGGAGCGACGACCCGAACCTGTACCAGGACGCGCGGATCATCTTCACCGATACCGAGATTTCGAACTGGACATTTGATCCGGTCGCCGGGCAGTACTACTGGCACCGCTTTTTCGGCCATCAACCGGACCTGAACTTCGAGAATCCGGCCGTGCAGCAGGCGATGCTCGATGTGATTTCCTACTGGCTCGATTTCGGCCTCGACGGCTTCCGCTGCGATGCCGTGCCGTATCTCTACGAGCGGGATGGGACGAACTGCGAGAACCTGCCGGAGACGCACGCCTACCTGAAACAAGTGCGCCGCTACGTAGACGAGCACTATCCCGGTAAAATCCTCCTCGCCGAAGCAAATCAGTGGCCCGCCGATGTGATCGCCTACTTCGGCAACGGCGACGAATTTCACATGGCCTTTCATTTCCCGATCATGCCGCGCATCTTCATGGCGATCCGCCGCGAGGAGCGGATGCCGATCGTCGAGATCATGGAGCAGACGCCGGACATCCCCGAACTCTGCCAGTGGGGGATGTTCCTGCGCAACCACGACGAACTGACACTTGAAATGGTGACGGACGCCGAGCGGGACTACATGTATTATGAGTATGCGAAAGACCCGCGGATGAAGATCAATATCGGTATTCGCCGCCGCCTCGCGCCACTCGCCGAAAATGGCCGCCGCCAGATCGAACTGCTCAATAGCATCCTGCTCTCGATGCCCGGCAGCCCGATCCTCTACTACGGCGATGAGATCGGTATGGGCGATAACTACTACCTCGGGGACCGCAACGGAGTCCGCACGCCGATGCAGTGGTCCAGCGACCGGAACGGCGGTTTCTCCCGCGCCGATCCTGCCCGTCTCTACAGCCCGGTGATTATGGACCCGGTCTACGGCTTCCAGTCTATCAATGTCGAGGCGCAGGAACGGACGCCGACTTCGCTCCTGCACTGGATCAAACGGCTGATTCGCGTGCGGAAGAAGTATCCGGCATTCGGGCGCGGCTCGCTTGAATTCCTCGGTGGCGGCAACCCGAAGGTGCTGACGTACATCCGGCAGTACGAGGGGCAAACCTTGCTCGTCGTCCTCAATCTCTCTCGCTTCGTGCAGTGCGCGGAGGTGGACCTCAGCCGCTTCATCGGCATGGAGCCGATAGAACTGATCGGCGAAACGCGCTTCCCGGCAATCACCGGCCGCCCGTACTTCTTCACCCTCGGGCCGCACGCCTTTTATTGGTTCCGGCTGGAAGGCATGGCGGACGTGGCGTGATACTGTGCCGTTCAACGACACAGAGATTCACTCAAATAGTGATTGGCAAAAGAAACTTGCACTTCGGCTCTTGCCAAGGATGCTACAGTACGAGTGTCGGTATTCGGAGGGATGGAGGAGGTATCGTGATGCGCGCTCGTCGTCTCGTTGCTGCCCTGTTGGTGTTGCTGGTCCTCGGGGTCTTCGCCACGCCCACGCTGGCGGCGTCCGTCACCTATCCGTCGTCGGTCACCTATGGTGACAGTCCAACGCTCAAGGTGAGCGGGCTGAAAGCGACGACGGACTACCTGCTGATTATCTACGATCGCTTTGAGCTACCGGTCGCCTCGATCCCCTTTACAAGCGGTGCGGACGGCACTTTCTCGTTTCCTGGCTTCGGCCCGGAACAAACAGACGCACCGGGTATGTATACCTTCGCGATCGTCACCGCTGATTTCCACACGGTCGCGACGGCATCTGCCACACTGACCGGGGTAAGTCCCTGGTTCTTCACCAAGCGTCTCGGCTCGTAACCACTTCGCGTTCCACGGCGCACGAGACTATCCGGCCACTGATCGCGCGGTGGCCGGATAGTCTCTCTCATCAGAGAAACACGTTGCAAGGAGTCATGGGGCAGGGAATGAGGAATCGCACGCCGATCATCGGCCGGAACGTCTGTGCGTCCAGGCTCAATCCTCAGTCCTCAATCCTGCCTCGAAGAGCGGCTTCGAGTCGCATCTGCTGGGCGGTCAGGGTGAGGTCGCCGCGCGAGCGTTCGAGGACGCCGCGCACGAGGTCGGTCGTGCGGCGGAGGCCGTGCGTGACGGCGTCGGGATAATCCACCGTGACGAGCAGGCCAAAGATATCGTCCATGATGGCGAGCGTCGCTTCCGCCGCCGGAACGTTACCCGCGCGGAGTACATCGAGGAGATGCCGCCGTAGTTCGCCCGCCGCCTCCCCCAATCCATTCAAGTAGACCGGCTCGTCAATGTCGAGATCGGCGGGTGACGGGATCGCTGTCTCGCCGATCAGCGCGCGGACGATGCGCGCCTCGGCGTACTCTTTCTGCGCGTCCTGTACATAGCCTGCCCAGTAGACGGCGGGGAAGTCCGCCCGGTATGCACCCAATCCGGTATGCATCGCGTGCGCCCGCTCCAGGAGAGTATCCGCCTCGGCGAACTCGCCTCGATGGACGGCGCGGATGGCGTTCGCGCTCAATCGCACGATCTGCCGCGTGTCCGCCAGCGCCTTCTCGCGCGCCGCATTCACCGCCTCCAACCGCGCGAGAGCCGCATCGCCAATCCGAAGGATCGAGGGCTGAGGATTGAGGACTGAGGATTTCTCCTTACCACTCATAGACGTGCCTTCCTCGCAGGTTTCACTGACAATGTTCGCCCGATGCCGTGAGTCGTTCTCAGTACGCAGTACTTGCCACTTATCTCGCACTCCAGGTAAAGGCAAGGGCGCGGAAGCGAAAGCCGAGATCGTTGGCGGAGGGGTCAAAGCCCTTGACGCGATCGCGCACGGCGACGGTGTTCTTCGAGAAGTCGAGCGGGAGGATCGGTAGGTCAGTCATGATCTGCTGCTGAATCTTCGTATAGAGGTCCTTGCGCTCGGCTTGCTGCTCCGGCTTGTAGATGCCGCGCGCCTTGCTCAGCATGCGATCTACGTCGGTATTGAGGTAGCGGCCGGCGTTGAGGCCCGTCTTCGCCGCGTCAATCGAGAAGAGCGGCGAGAGGTCCGGGTCTACTGCGCTGGCGAAACTGGCAACAAACGCATCGAAATCATGCGTTCGCGTCACGCGGTCAACGAAAGTTGACCACTTCTCCGAGGCGACCGTGACATTGATGCCGACATTCGCCCACGCATCGCGCAGCAGCCCGGCATAGGTCTCGCGGATCGGGTCACTGGAGTTCGTGGCGAGCGTGAACGAGAAGGTCTGGCGATCTTTCACCCGGATACCGTCCGCCCCCGCCTTCCAACCCGCCGCGTCGAGGAGTCGCTTTGCTTCATCGAGGTTCTGCCGGTACGTTGGGTCCACCGGCGCATAGGCCCACGAAAGAGGGGGTTGCACGCCATCCGCGACAATGCCGACGCCATTCCGCGCGCTTTGCAGCAGCGCGCCGCGGTCGAGCGCGAGCATCAGCGCCTTGCGGACATTGACGTCGCCAAAGAACTTGCTCGCGGGCTTGGCGGCATCGAGTTGCAGGCCGACGTAGGTCATGTCATAGGTGTCGTACGTGGTCAGTTTGACGCCTGGCGTATTCGCCAGCCCTTTTTGCACGGCGGGCGAGACAATACCGAAGTCCGCCTTGCCGGTCGCCAGCGCATCACGCACGGCGTCATCAGTCGGGAGGACGATGTACGTGTAGTGCGGCGAGGCGACCGGGCCGAGATGGTACCTCGGGTTGGCATCCGCCTTGATCCGCTCCGAGCGCAACCAGCGCACCATACGAAAGGGGCCGGTGCCAACGATATTGGTTGTCGTACCGAAGTCGCTCGCGGCGAGGTCCGCCGGTTGCGTGTTGACGAGGCTGTGCTGCGGCACGATGCCGAAGGTCGCGATATCGGTGAGGAAACTGGCCGTCGGCAGCCGCAGTTTAAAGCGCACCGTCCGGTCGTTGATCGTCGTCACGCTCTCGACGACCGCGTAGACCGTATTGTAGCGCGGCGAGTTGGCGTCACGATTCAAGTAAAGATTGTAGGAGTAGGTGACGTCGTCCGCTGTCAGGTCCTGGTTGTCGCTCCATTGGACCTTCGGGCGAAGGGTAAAGGTGTAGGTCAGGCCGTCGTCTGAGACAGTCCATGCCTCGGCGAGGTCGGGCGTCGGCGCGCCATCCTTCGGGTTGAGATTGACGAGGCTGCTGAAGAAGAGTCGCGAGAGCGCGAGCGAAGTCGGGTCAGCGATCAGGATCGGATTGAGCGTCCGCGCATCCGCCGTGCCGACCTCGGTGATCCCCGCGGCCGGCTCGTTTGGGTTCACGGGGACTGGCGAGGCCGGGCTGGACACGGCGCTCGGGGCAGGTTTCACACCCGAGACCTCCGTCACCGCGACTGCGCTCGGCCCCACCCGCACCGCAGCGGTCGGCGATGCGCCCCCCACGGGGCCGCTGGCATGGGGTATAGCGGGCGCTTTCGACCCGCCGCACGCCGCCAGCACTGCTGGCAGTAATACGTAACAAGTAACAAATACCAAGCGAAGACGAACAGCGCCGTGTCGTCTCACCACGTTCGACTCGTTCCCTGGTACTTTCCACTCATTGCTCATTGCTCATTGCTCATTGCTCATTGCTCACTACTTACGGTATCCGATCGATAAATTCGGCGGCGACGAAGCCTTGATTACCGCCATGGCTGACCTTCACCCATGTCCGCCCCTCGGCTTCCTGGGGATCGGCAAGGACATTCAACACCGTGCCCGCCGCGAGCGATTCCAGCGATTTCGCTTTTGTGGAAGGCGATTCGCGCAAGACGAGGCCGTCCGCACTATCCTTTACTTTCGCCTTGACCCCGGCGGTCAATTGGCTGCCGGTTGCGTTGGTAATCGTTGGTGCATTCGGGGGGAACGCGACCGCAGTGGAGGGCGTCAGCGTCGGCGGCGGTGTCAGGCTACGCGCGACGCTTGTCGGCGTTGGCGGCGCGGGCGTGATGATGACCTTCACACCTGTCTCGCCCTGGTCTTTCCCGCACGCCACGAGGATGAGCGGCGCCACCAGGAGCGGGATGAGGCTCCATCGCGCCCACCGCGCCATTCCGCGTCGCAGCCATGTGGACGTTCCCACGCAGACTCCTCTTCCCATTCGCCCCACGAGCCGCACGCTATTCATGCCGCCAGTGTAGCAAAGGCCCCCGCTTTTGTGTACGGACACGCGCGCCCGCCCCATTTATCGCGGGCCGCAGTATCGCACAGGACGTGCATTATGTCTACTTCCGGGTCTCCGCCAGGAACTGCTTCATACCCCCGACGAGGAAGCCGGCGAAGCCGCAGGCGATGTAGAGAAAGCCCATCTCAATCGCCTCGCGCGCCTGCGCGACATCGCGCACGACCGTGCCGAGGATTTTGCCGCTCCCCTTGCTCTTCTCGACAACCCGCCGCATCTGCTCCTGCACGGCGGGGTGATCGAATTGGTTGGGTGCGCCGAGCGCGTGGCTCATGTCGCCGCGCCCGACGAAGAGGACATCGAGGCCCTCGACCGCGCAGATCTCTTCGAGATTATCTACGGCGCGTGGATTCTCGATGTGGGCGATCGTGAGGACTTCCCGATTGAGGAACTGCATCGCGTCGTACATGCTCATGCCGCTGAGGCCGTAGTCGCTGGCGCGCGGGGAGGCGCTGCCTCGCCAGCCGCGCGGTTGGTAGTGGCACGCCTGCACGAAGGCCTCCGCTTCTTCCTTCGTGTTGATCTGCGGCACATGGAGGCCTTGCACGCCGAGATCGAGGTACCGCAGGATGAACTGCGGGTCCCGCACGGGGCAGCGGGCGATTGCCGTCATGCCACGCGCCTCGGCAGCGAGTACCATCGGGTAGACGCCCTCGTAGTCAATAAAGCCATGCTCACAGTCTATGATGCCAAAATCCATCCCCGCGAACGCTGTCAGTTCCATCACCATCGGCGACGGGAGCGGCAGGAACGGCCCAATGACCGCCTCGCCCCGGAGCATCTTCGCCTTCGTCGCGTTCTCGCGCATGCGCCTTCCCCTTCCGACGATTCCCTTGGTCCATCGAGCAGGCCGCTGCCATCATACCGGGAGCAATGAGCAAATGCGAGCCGGGTCATTCGCGATCGGCAGCACGTTTTTGATTTCTATTTTTGGTTTTTTACTGATCTTGACAGGACGCTACGGGGCGCGTAGGATGCACTTCGCCTCAGTGCCGAGGTAGCTCAGTCGGTAGAGCATACGACTGAAAATCGTAGTGTCGGCAGTTCGATTCTGCCCCTCGGCACCACTCTTTTCCTTTTATAGCAAGCAAAATACGCCGCCCCGGACTGTGGCGAAATGCCGTCCGGGGCGGGCGTGTCACGGATGTGTCACGAATCGTTTCAGGCGGCTCCGAAAAGTGCCGCATCAATGCCATCTGCGGCCTGTTGTTGCATGGATGGGAGCACATGCGCATAGGTATCGAGCGTGATACCAATGTTGGCATGTCCGAGCCGTTCGGAGACGACTTTGACGTTGACACCTTCCTTCAAGAGCAGCGTCGCGTGTGTGTGCCGCAACCCGTGAAAGGGAATGCGCTTCACACCGGCCTTGCCGATGAGCGCGTTGTATGAGCGCGTCAGATTGCCGTGATCGAGCCATTCACCGTTCAACGCCGCAAACACTGCGTCTCGGTCGTGCCATATGGCATCAGCGGTCGTCCGAATAAATCGTTGCCGGTCGCGGTGATCGTTCAAGGCAGCAAGGCAGACCGGCGATAGCCTGATCGTGCGGCGTCCGCTTCGCGTCTTCGGTTCCCGCAACATCCGTTCGCCCTTGACCGTCACCAGCGTGTGCCGGATGTGGAGGACACCGCGTTTCAGGTCTACATCATCCCATCGCAGGGCGCATAACTCTCCTTGCCGCATTCCGGTCGTTAGTGCGGCCAGCCACAGTGGGGAGTGACAATCCGTTGCCGCCGCTGTGAGGAATTTTTGCGCCTCTTCCGCGTTCCATACTTCCACCTTCGGACGGACGGCGCGGGGCGGTTTCGTGGCGTCAGCAACGTTGCGCGCAACCATGTTCCATTCGAGCGCGTGTTGCAACGCTTCCCGGATCACGCTATGCGTCAGTCGCACCGTTCGCGGGGAAAGCATACCCTTCCGCCCGTTTGCCGGTGCCTGATGAATCGCTTGCTGGTAATAGGCTTGCAGATGTGCCGCCGTCAGTTTCTGCAATGGGATTGATCCAAGCGTCGGTATCAGATGGACACGGACGCAGACTTCATAGCCACGATAGGTGGTGGAACGGGTGTTGTGCTTCGCGTAGGTTTCCAGCCAATATTTCAGATACTCCCCGACAGTCATCTTTGCACCATCTACGGCGATGCCGCGCTCGATTTCAACGAGCCATTCTGCGAGCGCGCGTTCCGCGTCTTTTTTCAGTTTGAAGACCTTCGAGCGTTGCCGCCGCTTTCCCGTTATTGGGTCAGCCGGATATTCCACCCGTGTGCGATATGAGACGCCGTAGTCCCGAACGATTTTCTGAATGCTGCCAGCCGCCATATCTTTTCTCCTTGTGCAAAATAAGGGGCCGGTGTAATCCCGGCCCCACGATTCCTACTCTATGCTACCGTTTCGCAATCGTCCGGCGTCGTCAACTCGTGGCACGTCAGCATCCGATCAATGCGGAAGGTCTTCCACTGCCGCCGCATCGTGCAGTAGCAGCGCGCGACGATCTTCTTGTCTTTCGTGAAGGAAATCGAGTTCGGCCACAGTACCCGCGCATCCTGCCCGCCATCTAAGCCGACGTAGAGGACGACGACCGCGCTACCGTCGCGCATCGCATCGGCAACCTTGACGGCGGTGTCGAAGGAACCGAGACAACCGCTCTGCTTGTAGTAGATCGTCATTGCCGTCGTGATGAGGTTGAAGTCTGTCTGCTGGTCAATCGTCGTGGGAAGGAGCATGCCGGACTTCGCGGTGATCGTGCGGGCCGTGGTAGCATTCGTCGTGGACATTGGAACCACCATTCCTTTGTTCGCCGCCCCTGTCGGTCTGATCACCGGCGGGGGCATTTCGTTGTCAGGGAACCGCTTTCCTTGACAATCACATAATACACTCTATACTGTATCTTGTCAATAGGTGTGGCGATATTTCTGTATACTGTCATCTATGAAGATCGGAGATGTGGAAGTGCTATCACTCAAAGAGGCCGGGGAGCGGATCGCCGTATCGGATAACACGCTGCTTATCCAGATTCGCAACGGCGCGCTCGTGGCACAGCGGATCGGCAAGCAGTGGGTCGTGACGGCGGAAGACCTCGCAGCGTATGACGAACGCCGCAAGCAACCGCGCGGCTTCGCCCGCGTCGATCACCCGATGCACGGTAAACAAGGGCCGGGACACCGGCGCAAAAAGGACGTGGAATGACAGAAGAGCGCTACGCGGTCATCGGCGAATCTGAGGGAGAGCCTGTGCTCTACCACATGAATCAGAAACGGCTAACTGCTGAGCAACTGCGCAAGCGCCGGGAGACGACTATCGGTCGGCCATGCTTCGTCGTGCCGATGGCGGCCTGGCTCGCCGACCCACTCCAAGCACTCCGGCAGGCAGAAGCGACGCGGCTTCGCGAAACCTGAACACCGCTACCACGGCAAGCGCGGCGGCGGACGGCGCAAGAAGGTGGAAGAATGAGCCGGTCGCGACGTAAGAATATCGTCTGGAATATGGGGCAGAGCCAGTGGAAGCGACAAGCGAATCAGCGGTTGCGTCGCGCGAATAAGGTTCGCGTTCATGAGGGGAAAGATACGCTGCTTCCCGACGAAGTGGGCAACCTGTGGGACAGTCCGATTGATGGGCGATGGCCGTATGCCCCGCCATCCACGGCGAAGGAACGCGCCAAATGACATCACTCTGACGGGGAGGAACGGAAACGGCATGAAGCAACGCAAAGTGATCAAACGCGCTACAAAAGCGATGCTCGAAAAGCGTCTTGTGATGGTAGAAGGCAAGGAATACATCGTCAGCGGCATGATAGTTCGTGCCATCTGGCATCGGTATATCACGCTCGGCAGAGGCGACGCACAGATGGATGTGAAGATCAGCCGCATCACCCGGTTTGACGTCTACCGTTTCGGCATGAGCAAATGAACGGATCATTGCTCTTTACCAGATTCTGCGTTGAGGTTATCGGCGATAGAGCAGTTTCCGCAGTTGCTTCGGCGTCATGTTCTCCCCGACGGCATCCCGAATTGTCCGATTGATCTGTCGTCGCTGCTCGTTCCGTTCATAGCGGTTGATGCCGAGCGGAATCGTCTCGCGCGTCGCACCAGATACAGCGATCAATTTTCTCGGGTGATCGGGGTGTCATGCCCATGGAGCGCTCATCGGGTCGGGTGCGGCACCAAGGGCCGTCACGATGCTTTCTGCCCGAATGACGATCGAGATCTTCGGATCGGTTGAGAGCACCTCAACGTTCCGGAATCCAACCGACTGCGTGAGTGCGACCGCACATGTATTGTTCGGGCGCCAGAAGACCGTAGGATCATAAATCGTCCCCCGGGACCGCTGGGAATACCGAAGGGATCGAAGTGCGCAATCGCATTCTCTGTCACACTCGGGTCGTCCCAGGTCGCGGTCTGCATCAGCATAGTGCCGGTGCATACATTGAAGATTTTCTCGAGCGCAAGAAGGGGGTGCCGGAGGTGGTAGAGCACCCCGAAGAAGAGGACGAGATCAAATGTGCCGAAGGTGCGTGGGTGCAGATCGTATACACTGGCAAGATACGCCGTCACCTGTGATCCGTGCGCTACCTTCGTAATATTGAAACGGCGGATCATATCGGGATACGCGTCAATGGCAACTACCTCGGCAGCACCCCGGCGCTCGGCCTCGAACGAGAAGAAGCCCTCGGCACAGCCAATGTCCAGGACTCGCATGCCGCACATGTCTTCCGGAAGGCCGAAGTACGGGAGCTTATCAACCCAGGGGTCGGACCACCCAGCGGTGAAATAGCCGGGGAAGAGCTCGACGCGATGAAACCAATAATCTTCCGCCTCGGCTTGCTCGTGAAGCCATTCCGTAAATGTTCTCGAATCCATCAGACCCCACCTCCGCGATTTCGCTTCCTCCACTGTGTCGGATGGTACAGTGAGTCTGGTAACAGTTGCAAGCGCGGCATGATAGACATTCGTAACCGCAGCACTTCAGCAAAGACGACCGATCTTACGATTCACCGAACAGGCTCTCATCGTGCAACAAGGGTTTGTATGCCTCATGGGCGCGATCCTCGCCACATACGAGAGCGGGCCACAGCGGCAGGGGTTTAGCGCACCCGTTTGAGGTAGCCCCGCGGGTTGTATGTGAGTAGATAGCGTTCGCGCTCTTCATCCACGACAAACTCTGGAAAGGCAGCAAGGAAGTCTTCCGCAGCGACCAGCGGCCCCTCACCGGGACGGATATAGTCACCACCGATCTCCGTCACGTCCACGATGCCATCCTCCACAATGAGGTAACTGCCGACGGATACGAGGGGTGCGTATGCCTCTAAGTCCTTCGCGACCTGTGTCGCAAAGTGATCGCCATCGTGGATGACGAGCGTGCGTTTCCCGGCGCAGAGTGCGCGCACTTGCCCAACAACCTCCGGGGATGCGCTATCACCCGTCACGGTGACGATGCGAGGGTGCGTAACACGGTACGCTGTGCGGTCAATATCGACAGAAACGACCACCCCGCCGCATAGCAGATCGAGCATGTTCGCGAGAAACAACGTGCTCCCACCCGTGTTGCTGCCGATCTCCACGACGACGTCGGGGCGCACGGCATGGAGGATTTCCTGGTAAATCCAGCAATCGAGCACGTTCTTCTGTGTCGGCACGCCCATCCACGTTACCTGATCGAACACGACCGCTCGCTGATGATAGGCGAGCCAGTCGCTCAGACTACCGGCGAAACGATCGTAGTAGGCACGGCGTATGGTATCCATGTGCGCCAGTCTAGCACCTCCGTCAACTACGTACCTGATCCGTTTCCCGCTATCGCGCGGTGACGCCTCGGCGACGGGAACCGTGGGCGCGACGATCTGGCGTCTCTGTGCTGACTCTAGTTCGACCAGTAGCAGCCTTCTCAATCACATGACGCAGACTCCCACCGTGCCGTGGGAGTCCTCTTCGTGCTAAGGTGATGATAGGCGCTGTCCAGGACGGCTGCGGAAAACGGATTGAGGAGATGAGGAGATGGCAATCATGCGATTTCGCCGCCGCCATGAACAGAATGAACCAGCAATGGCGCTCTATCTGGAGCTGATGAAGCGCTGCCTCGCGAACACCATTTATGGCGAGCAGATCACCCATGATCAACCGATATGCGAGAACCTCTCACCACGACGGATAGTCGCGTCCCTGGCATGGGAAGCCTGACTGATCTCACTACTGAAATGGGAATGATCGAGTGTAAACATGTGCCAACACATCCCTTGCCGACCTACCGCCGATACAGCAGTTTGCGCAACTGGTTCAGTGTCATGTTATTCCCCACGGCATCGCGGATCGTCCGATTGATCTGCCGTCGCTGTTCATCCCACTCGTAGCGGCTGATGCCGGGCGGAATATGCCCGCGCCGCTCCCGGTGTTCCCGTTCCGCCGTTTGCCGCGCCGCGCACGCCGCGCGAACCGTCTCTACATCCGCCTTGCGGACATACTGCTTATGGAGCCGCTGTGTTTGACAACTCGGTGTGGCCCACAATGATCGTCGGGAATGGCCCACCCTCCCTCTCGTCGCTCATCGTTACGTGATCGGTTCTCCCTCCTTTCGCCGCCGTTGCGCCAGCGTCCGCCGAAAGCGATACGACTCGCTGCCCGTCTCGATGATGTGCGCGCGATCGGTGATCCGGTCCAGCAACGCTTTGCACAGCCGCGTATTGGGAATCACCTGCGTCCACTCCGAGAAGGGCAGATTCGTCGTCAGGATCACGGCGGTGCGTTCGGCCCGCTCGGCGACCACTTGGAACAAGAACTCGGCACCCACCTCGGCCAGCGGGACGTAGCCGACCTCGTCGATGGCGATCACCTCGTAGCGCGACGGCTATACGTATGAATGTCTTCGAGCAGGAGATAGATTCCCTCCTGTTCTGCTTCACGCCATGCCACATTCGCGCCGCTGATGTACGCCTCATCGAAGACATCCATCGTGTCCCACGCCCATGTCAGATTGAGCCGCGCGATGTGGTAGTTCATCAAAGCGGTGAGCCACAGCGTCACGAACCGATTGACGAGCATGATGCTCCCGTTCCATCGCCGGGTATACTCCCAATCCATGCCGCTATAGTCCTTGATTGGGCAACTCTCCTTCAATCGTTGAAACTCTCGCATGTCATCGCGCGCATTGGCATCGAGCGAGAGCCGGAACCGTTCATCGCCCGTCAGCCGGTCGTAGTACTTCGCCAGCGTCTTATCCTTCATCGCTACCCTCGCGTGCCGCATCCAATCCCGGCCAATTCAGCCGCAACACCTCTTCGATCTGCGTCGCAACTTCTTCATCGGCGGGAATTGCGGAATCGTCCAGCACCGGGCGAAGTTCCTCGATAGATTCCACGAGCGGCGTCCACGCGGCCATGAAGTGTGACGGGTCTACCTTCACCATCGCACAGAACCGATGTAGCCCGGCCACCATGCCCTTCAACTCCCCAATCCGCGCACGCCGTTCAGTGTCCATCGGGTCCGGAGTGTCGCTGTGGGCGAAATGGGCCGTCGCCTCTTCGGGTGCGATGAAGTCCTCTTCGTTCCCCGCCATGCGCCAGCCGCGATTCAGGCCGTTGATGTATTGTTCACGAATCCGCGCCATGCCCCAAATGGCCGTCTCGACACGCTGATAACGTCCGACTGCCTCGATCCAGAGCAGGGCAAACTCGGTTGCCTTCCGCACCCACGCCTCGTATAGTTGCATGTAGTCGAAGTCGAGCGTCTTGTAGGTAAAGCGAGGGCAAGTACGAACCAGCCGTTCCGCTTCGCCGTCATCTTCCCGCGCGAACGCCCCCATCACCAGCCGCAAGCGTTCGTGTGGCGTCAGCCGGTCGTAGAGTTTCGCGACTGTGTTGAGGGTCGTCATCACGCCGCCCCCCGCGCCTTCAACACCGCTTCGAGGGCTTCGAGGCGTGCCGCCATATCGCCCGCCTCAATTGCTCGCAATGCGACGCCCGCGAGGAAGCCGATTGTGCGGGCCTTTTCGAGTGTCGTCGCAAGCGGTTCAGCCCGCACCGCCCCAACCTGCTCTTCAATCAGGCCGATCACATCCGCCGCCGTCTTCAATCGGAAGGGCAACGGGACGGGTTGTACATGGGTTGTACTACCCCCAACGCGTTCGATCCGCTTACGGTCGCGCTGGTATGCACGGGCGGCTTCCGGGTCTTTGTAGGGCATTAGGATTCCTCACTTTCCATGACTGATCCGAACCATGTGGTGAAGTCCGTGAGCCGCATACACACGATGTCCTCACTGTGCCGCCCGCCATGCCGGTGGACGATCGCCACGGCCAACTTATCGCCCCGTACGGCGGCGTGGGTTTGCACGAGCGCGGTTGTCAGCCACGCCGGAATACTCTGACGATGCTTCACCTCCACAAATAGTCAATCATGCCGTATGTCAGGGGTGTCGCCTCTGGCACGCCCGGTGATCGGCACACGCTCGCCGCCGATGATGCCCGGCTCATGCGCTTGCCCTCCACACATGGTAGGTCGCAAAGACGCGAGCGGCGTAGCGGTTAAGCGATTCCGACGCATCACAAACGACACCGGTCCGTTCCCCGGCTGCTCGCACATCGTCGGGCAGTTCCTGCGAGTCGCCATGTGCCCAGGCGATGAGGGTGTCCCACGCGGCGGGTACGGAGTCGTTATCGCCGTCCTGATCGCCCTCGGCATTTTGATAAACACCGCGAGAATCGTCCCCACCCACGCCGTTCGATAATCCCGTTTCTCCTTGCGGTGCGAGCGTTTCTGGTTTTATCAAAACATCCGTGACCCCTAGGTCAGGCTGGTTTTGATAATGGACATTCGCGGCGCGATAGGCCGTCGCCTGTGCAATGCCAGCGGCCATCAGTTGCTTGACGAGTTCCACTTTCGGCATCGCCTGATCCTGCCAGAGCAGGCGTGTCACGAGCGCGTCCGCTTCCTTCGCCGCCGTCGCGGGTCGTCCGCCCCGCGCGGCATGCTCCGCAAGCGCGAAGACGTATGACTGTAACGTGCCGTCCACATCGCCGTCGGCTTGTAGAATAAGATGCCGAGGCTTCGCTTCTTCGGTGAGCCGTGCCTTGCGCTGCAAGAGTGTCAACTTACCGGGATTGTCGTCTTCTTCCCGCTCCGTTTTCAGGATGAACACCGCGTCTGCCTTCGCAACGATGCTGGTTGCGCCGCGCACATCCTCCAGTTCGTTCCCGCCGTTCTTGCGGGCATGATGGATGATGAGGACGCCACAGTTGAAGCGGGTCGCGATTTCCACCGCCCCGGTCACGGTATCCGTCATATCATCGGGATTGCCTTCCTTGCCATGATGCAGGTCGCTGAACGTGTCGAGGACAACGAGCAGCAAGTTCGGAATCGTCGCGAGTTCGTCAAGGACTGCCCGCAACATGATCGGGTCACGCAGATCGGCGGATGAACGTTGCGCGGCAATGAACAGAGGTTGGGCGGCAATCTCTTCGTCATCAATCCCGACGCCTCGTAGTGCGGCGATGGCACGCATCTTAGCGATGCTCTTACGTCCGTCGAGGTCAATGTAGGCGACCGCACCCTGCTGAACCGCGAGCACGCCGAATACCGGATTGCCGGTGAGGACACACGCGGTAATGTGGTACGCGAGCAGGCTCTTGCCCGCGCCCGCACGGGCAACGAGGAAGGTGATACCGCCGCGCGCGATGGTTTTGTCCGTGACCCACTCAACAAACGGTTCGTCGTCATTAAGAAGGGCGCCGATTGTTTGCAAGCCGAGGAATGCGCTAGCCACGACGACCACCGCCCCGCAGCGAGTACCGGCCGCATGTGCGGACGCCGGTATCGAGTGGCGAGATGTCTGTGTAATCGCTCACTGCCTCAGCGTGGCACACCGGTGCGACTGGCTCCGGTTCCCATCCATTCGCATCGTTCGCAATCTTCTCAATCTCAGCCTCCGGCTTCGGCGGGTCGCATTGCCTCTCGTTCATCTCCCGGAGTGCCGCGAGGATCATGTCCCGTGACAGTCCGTATCGCCGCATCGCACCGGCCAGTTTCAGCAGTTCATTGTGCCGATGCCCTGCGCCAATCTTTCCGCGCGGGCCACCCTCGCGGGCCGGGGCGGTCGGGGCGCTGATGAGTGGAAGATGAGCGAAGTCACGAAGGGAATAGACTGCGCCGGTTGCATCGGTGATTCGCGCGATTTCTCCCATGCGTTCGGGCTTATGGTTCCGCATGCCGACGATCCGCAGGACACGGGTAGCGTCCTTCATCGGGGCGCAACCGACAGCGGCTGCGATACGTGCGGCATAGTCTTCGGCAACGGGCAGCGACAGCGGCGTGTCCATCCG
This sequence comes from uncultured Thermomicrobia bacterium, assembly GCA_937968015.1. Lineage (GTDB taxonomy): Bacteria > Chloroflexota > Chloroflexia > Thermomicrobiales > JALYUS01 > JALYUS01. The sequence continues at coordinate 93,298 of CALBSO010000045.1, read as the reverse complement.
CCACCAGTCCTGATAGTTGCTCGTACTCGTCTCAACCGTGAATGTCGGATCGGGCAACGTATCCGGCAACGCATGGGTATCGCGCTCGCACCAGAGCCAATGGCAGTGCAGCACCATCTCTTTCTTGCGCTGCATCCCCGGTTGGGGCGGCGCGGCGTAGACGGCCACGCCGATGTAGCAGTCCGCGCCCGCATGATTGGTGAGGACGCGCCGTAGCGAGTCCCATTGTGGATTGCCGAGGTCGAAGCCGTAATGCGTAGGCCGCTGATCGCCGCGCCTCAACATGAGAATCGCGAATCCCGTTCGCTCATGACCGTGAATAGCCCGGATGAAGCGGATTGCCGCGTCAATGGCAAGTGGTGTGTGCATTAGCCTCTTCTTTCAGAGAGACGTGAGGGTGTGCTATAATTTGCGCGTCGAACACAATCCATAGCCACAGCCCGCGCGTCGGGATAGTGGCTTAGGCCGCCCGGTTGTCATGATCGGATAGCGTCGGCGTGGAAAAGTCGCCTCTGAGGAATCGTTCGAGCACGTCACGCGAGATGAGCACCCGGCGTCCCATACGGATCACCGGCAGCCGCCCTTCCCGGATCATCTTCCATGTGCTCGAAGGCTTCGCCCCGGTTTCTTCCATGAACTCATTTACGGTCAGCGTACGTTTGTGGGCCTCGTGCATCGTCGTTGCTCCTTTCGGGCACAATAAAGGGGAGGCGGCGTACCGTCTCCCCTGTCTTCATTCCGGTTGATTGGCTATCGGGCGGGCCACGTCCTCGCGACCAGTGATAGCGGCTATGCATTACGCGTTTCCTCATTGTCGCCACGTAATGATTTACGGACGCTACGCAACTGATCGTGGCGTTCATCATCCGCAAGTGAAGCCATCTCACGCAGCACCCGCTGGATGAAGCGTTGATCGCTGATCGCCATGATTGGCCGGGTATCGTCCGCACGGGAGCCGCGCGAGACCGTCAGATAGAGTGGCATCATTCCCTCCTTCGGGCAGCAAAAAACCCCCTGTTCGGGGGCCGTTAACTCTATAGGGTGAACTCCTCAAAAAGCGTTACAGCATGAGCCTATCGCTATTCGTCATCCCACCCCATTCTTTTATCAGCAATGCGACGCGCTTCGCGCCTGATCCACTCGTAGCGTGCGAAATCGCCAATACGATCTACTATGCGCTGCACGTCGCTGTCCAAGCGCTCCCACTCCACGCGAGAGGACGCTCGCATCTTCTTGTCCGAGTAATCCCGGAAGGCTCTCATGAGAGGAACGTCTATAAAGTACGGGTGCACCATCCATCGCATCGCGGTACGTCTCTCGAATTTCGGATCGGTGCCGCAACGCTCATCCCATAACTGCGTGGCCTCTGCTTCCGCCTCTGAATAAACACGGTCGTATTCTTCGTCGCGATGGGAGGTAGAACGCTCGCGCTCGACCTCTTCCGCGAGTTCGCTTTGGCGCCGTCGCATCTTCTCCTTTAGTCGTTTTGCCTCTTGCCTGACAGTGCCCGCCTTTTTCCCTGTCCGGCGCGCGACACTTGCCCATGCCTCTTCCGTTTCAATCGCTTTGATCAATTCCTTCTCAGGCGGGGAGAGTTCTTCAATGGCACGATAAAGCGCTTCCCCCCCAAATTCATCTTCAAGAAACCATCCATATTCCTCATCTTCTTCATCAGCCTCATTCTGACCAGCAGAATAGAAATCTCGCAACGACGTAGTTAGCCGAGTTGATTGATCCTTGCTATCCCATGTGCGATCTTCGGCATTCAGATGGGCAAGCATTGCCTTGAATTCCAGTTCGCCCTTATCCGTATCCGGATATGGCCTTTGAAGTGCGAGCGCAATCGCGGCTTCGCGCGTTTCCTGCTCCACCCACTTGCCAAAGTCCTCTGCGTTCAGAGAGATCGGGACGACGGGTTCCCGGCTGCCGTTCACCCAGTTCTTCCCGATGCGTATCGGTTGCGGTTCTTCCTTACGCTTGAGAACGAGCCCAACGGCGGTACAGAGTACGGCATGCTTTACTGTCGCGTAATCGCTCTGGTCCTGATGTGCCAACCTCGCGAGCACATCATAAACGCCGGGAGTCTTCCCTTCTGACCATGAGACGCGAGCGGCGACGTGCGCCACTGCGGTATGGTCCTCAGGCGATATTTCTTTCGGGTTTGTTGGCGAAGAATCCTCGTGCTCTTGCGGTACGATCTTCAAGCGATGCTTCTCTATAATTCGTTGGCGGAAGTTGCCCATGTTCAGTGCCCATGTCGGGGCTTCGCATACGAGAACGATACCGCTGCTGACCCATTTATTGCCTCATGACGCGTGTCACATATGTGTCACGACTGCCGCCATTTGCCCCGTATCGTGTTGTATCGTCCCGTTCTATACGTACGGGGGTTTAGACGATTGCAACGCCATACTACAACAGAACGCGATAAAGCGCAATACTCGCTTTGGGCAACTGAAAATCGTAGTGTCGGCAGTTCGATTCTGCCCCTCGGCACCACCCTTTCTCCTTGAATGGTACGAGAAACTGCGCACTTGATTGCGGCATCCAAACGCCACGACTGTGTTACGATTGCGTCCACGGCAACAATCTCCAAACAGGGCGACGATGGCCGAGCACACCCTTCAGTATCTCCCGCGGCCAAGCATTGGCGTACAAACGCATTTTCCAAGCCGTAATCTACGGAGCTGCGGTCATGTGGGGAGGTATCGTCCATGCACACACCGGCGCATATTCGCCCCGCAACACACACCGTCGAACAGCCCACAAGCGCCCGTCTTCCCCGTGCGCCGCACGAAAAGATGGCGTGGATCCCCGGCGGCACGTTCCTGATGGGTTCCGACCGGCATTATCCGGAAGAAAGCCCGGCACATCCGGTGACAGTTTCCGGCTTCTGGATGGATCAGTACGCGGTGACAAATAACCAGTTCCGCCGCTTCGTCGCCGCGACGGGCTACGTGACCGTCGCCGAGCGGCCGCTCAACCCCGCCGACTATCCGGGCGCACCGCCGGAGAATCTCGTTCCCGGCTCACTCGTCTTCCAGAAGCCGCCATGCCGCGTTGACCTGCGGGATTGGCAGCGGTGGTGGGCCTATGTGCCGGGCGCGGACTGGCGGCGCCCGGAAGGGCCGCGTTCGTCGCTCGCCGGGCGCGGCTCGCATCCCGTCGTGCATGCTGCCTACGCCGACGCGGATGCATATGCGGCGTGGGCCGGGAAGGCGCTGCCCACCGAGGCGGAATGGGAGCGCGCGGCGCGCGGCGGATTGGCAGGCGCGGCCTACATCTGGGGTGATGAATACGACCCGGCGCACAAGCCGCTCGCGAACACCTGGCAGGGCGAATTCCCGTGGCAGAATCTGCTCCACGACAAGTACGAGCGGACGGCGCGCGTCGGCTCCTTCCCGCCGAACGACTACGGGCTGTATGACATGGCGGGCAATGTCTGGGAGTGGACGACCGACTGGTATCAGGAGCGGCATCCCGCCAGCCCTGCGAAGGCATGCTGTATCCCCGTCAATCCGCGCGGCGGGCCGATGGAGCGCAGTTACGATCCGCACCGACCGGAGATCGCCATCCCTCGCAAGGTACTCAAGGGCGGCTCGTTCCTCTGCGCGCCAAATTACTGCCTGCGCTATCGCCCGGCAGCGCGGATCGCGGAGGCGATTGACTCCGCAACCTGTCATCTCGGTTTCCGCTGTGTCGTCCGCCCCCCTTCCGGAGCGACGGTCGCTCCGGCATGATGCACGGGTATGGATCGTATGTGTCAGCGCGAATACCTCTTGTGCGACCCGCGATGTGTGATAGATTATCCATCAGGTGCATCACGCACCCGCCCCTGTGCCGCAGTGGCGGAATGGCAGACGCGGCGGACTTAAACTCCGCTGGTGAATAACCGTGTGGGTTCGACCCCCACCTGCGGCACCACTTCGGTCCTCTTTTGCAGCACCACGAGTGAACGATCCCCTGGCAACATACCGGCGTTCACGTCACGTCGCGTCTGCCGCGAACGCGCGACCAGTGGAGTGGACGCGGGGCAGTACGCCGCCACTCAATACCTCAAAGGCGCCGAAGTCAGAGCGTCGCGATGGCCCGCTCGGTGAATGGGCGGTCGAGACGGAATGGGCTTGTGCCCAGAGATTGCGCGCCCGTAAGCAGGTCCACAAGCAGGCGGCTCCCGGCTGGGCTGCCCATCACGCCGTGGCCGCTGTAGCCAGTGTTCACCCAGAGGCCATCCACGGCGGTCGGGCCGACGAGCGGGCGATGATCGGGCGTCATCGTATACTGGCCCGCCTGGATGAGCCACTGCGCGCTGCTCCGCTCCCAAACCGACCGCCAGAACGGGGCGGTCCGCGCGGCGGCGGTCGGGCTGGCCGGGTTGAGTAGTTGGAAGGCGAAGCGGCGGTCGGTCGGCACATCCTCCATGGGCGCGGTCGGCGGCGTGGACGGATCAGTGAAGAGCAGGAACGCGCCGCGCAACGCGGGACGCCAGTGGACGCCCGTCTCCTCGTCAATCGTCATCGGCGCGTCAGGCGGCACCGGCGGGAGATCGGGCAAGATCACTTTCTGCCGCCGGACAGTCATGATCGGCAGTCGTATATCGGCGCGGTCCGCCAGTAGGCCGGAGAGCGGGCCGCACGCGATGACCGCCGTATCGGTCAGCACCATCCCGACATCCGTCTCCACTGCTGCCAACCGCCCCCCGACGATCCGGAAACCCGTCACGCCGCAGTGGACGGCAACTGCCGCGCCCGAACCCGCCGCGAAGCCCATCGTGATCTGCTTCGGATCGAGAAAGCCGTCCCCCTGCCGGAACCGCGCCTGCACGACGCACTCCGCGATGTACGGAAATCGGTAGCGCGTCTCATCGCCCGTGAGCAGTTCGATGTCGTTCTGCCCCCAGGCATGTTGCATCGCGACGAGATCGCGCTGGCGGGCAGCAGTCTCCTGCTCGGTGGCGAGCCAGAGGTAGCCCTGCGGGCGAATCATCGGGTCATACGTCGTCTGCCCAGTGAGGGCGGCAAAGTTCAGAAAAACCGCCACGGACTCGCGCACGAGCGCCAATTCTTCCTCATTGTCGAACTGCAGCCGGAAACCGCCCGTCGCCGCCGCCGTCGTCAGCGTGCAGAGCGCGGGCCGCCGTTCGAGCAGAAGTGGCCGCAGCCCCGCGCGCGCCGCGAAGAATGCCGTTGCCGCCCCGACGATCCCGCCGCCGATGATGACAAGGTCCGCAGTCGCGGGGAGTGTGTTGATGTAGTTTACTGATTCGGGCATATCACGCTACCACATCGCAAAGCCCTACTCATTGCTCATTGCTCATTGCTCATCGCTTCGTACGTCGCATCCATCTCGAACGGATACAGCGGCCGACGACGATGATGATACGTGAATGTCGAGAGGTCGGACGAGGTGACGCCCGGCGTGTTGACCATGACGATCTCGGCGGCGATGGGCGCATAGGCGGCGAGCGGCGACATGACACCCTTCGCGATGACGACCTGATACCGCTCCGGCCAGACGCCGACCGAATACATCTGCTCGATGCTCGTGTTTCCAATCCGCAGGCTCGTCAGCACCAGCGTATGATCGTCCGTCGTTTCGAGGACGACCGTCGTACCGCCATCGAAGAAACGCCAGCCGCCGTGGGTCGGGCGCGGGTCCTCCCACTTGCCGTCGGCGATCAGCCGCACGCGCCCGATGACGGTGACGGGCTTGCCGTGCCTGTCGTCCGTCTTCCCACCGACCGCCAACGTCACCGTCGCGCCGACACCCGCCGCGACGCAGGCCGCGACCACTTCGGGATCGTAGAGTGTCTGGAGATACGCCCGCACACCGAGCCGCTGCGCCGCTTCGAGCAGGATTGTCGAATCTGCCGTGCTGCCGCCGCCGATATTGTCGCCGACATCCATCAGCACGACCGGCCCCTTCGGCGCGGCGGTCGCATGCCGGAGCGCATCTTCCGGCGACGGCGTATCGCCGATAAACTCCGCCCGCCGCTCCCATGCGCGTCGCGCCATCCACCGCGCCGCGTCCCGCGCCGCTGCCGGGTCGCCATCATGCATCGCGATGAAGGACATGCCCATCTCCGGCACGTCGGCGTACGGGAAGCCCATCACGCCGCTCGCCGAGAGCATGCCGGGCCGCCGGATGGCCGCCTCGACATCCTCCATCATCCCCTGCATCGGCTGCGCGCCCGTGAACTGCTTGACGATGTTGACGACGAGCGGCGGCGTCTCGATTGCCGAGACGGGATGCACCTCGCCACGCGCTGCCCGCACAATGATCCCCCCACACTCGCGCGCCCGGATGCGCGCGTCGAGATGCGGGTTCGTGCGATACACCACCGTCGCTGTGGCGTTCTCCACCAGTCGTTGTGTGAGATTCCCATGCAAGTCCAACGAAACGCCGATGGGCATCTCCGGCCCGACGAGCGCGCGAACCCGCGCGGCGAACTCGCCGTCCGCGTCGTGATACTGCGCGGAAACCGCGGCGCCGTGCAAGACGAGCAAGATGCCATCCCACGGTCCGTGCTCGTCCAGTAGTTGCAGGCACTCCGCGCTGATCCGCTCGAAGGCATCCGCCGTGATTGTCCCGAGCGGCCCGGTATTCGCGAAATAGAGCGGGACCACCTCAACGCCGGGTTCCCTCCCGACATCGAGATAACCGGAGACGCTCGACTGCGCTTCCCCATGCGCGCGCACCAGGTCCTCGCCACGCAGGATACCGCTCTCCTCGAACAGCGCGTAATCCGTCGGTGTCGCCGAAAACGTGTTCGTCTCGTGGTAGTACCCCAACAGCGCCAGCCGCATAGCCCCTCCTCAGTATGTACACGATTGAACCGCAAAGGCGCAAAGAACACAACGGACGCAAAGACGAGAAAGGAAGAGAAGAAAGCGGGGGAGCGAGGAGCGAGAAGAAATCACTCGCACCTCGACACCCCTTCATTCTTCCATATCTCTGCGTGCTCTGCGTCCTTTGCGCCTTTGCGGTTCAATTGGTCTCTCTCCGCTGGAGATGCATGCGCATGCCATCTTTCGGGCGGAGAGTGACGAGGGGGGCGACCTCAATTTGCTGGCCGGATATGAGGGCGAGGCGGTAGCGCCGGGCGATGGACACGACGATCAATTGCGCCTCGATGAGAGCGAAGGTTTGGCCGATGCAGAGATGCGGGCCGCCGCCGAAGGGGAAGTAGGCGAAACGGGGGCGCGCGGCGCTCGCCGCCGACGTGAGAGGAACGGATCACGTCCGTCTGGCGATGGAGAGGGGAGGGGAGATAAATCTCGGCGCGACATTCGCGGGGGTATCGTACCATCGGCACGCGGCGCACGCATGATGCCGATACGCAGCCCCTATCCCGCCCGACATGTATAATCGCCCGGCGGAGCGATACCAGGGAAGATGGGGCGGAGGGGCGAATCGCAGAGCTGGGCCGTCGGCGGCGGCATGCACCCGCGTATCGCGGGAATGCGAAGGAGCGATGACCATGTGCGCATTGCAGATACGAGATCGGACGGCGGAATTGGTCGGGCGGGCAGCGAAGGTATTGCCGGGAGCGAGCCTCGGGTCGTTCCAGTTGCCACTGGATCAGACGATCGTGATCGCGGAGGGGCGCGGTCCGCATCTCTGGGACGTGGACGGCAACGAGTATATTGATTACGTCCTTGGCTCCGGCCCGATGCTGCTCGGCCACGCGCATCCGGCGGTCGTCGAAGCGGTGCAGCGGCAGGTGGAGAAGGGTTCTACCTTCTACTGCCTCAATGAACCGATCATCGCGCTCTCCGAGGCGATTGTGGATGCCGTGCCGTGCGCGGAGGCGATCAAGTTCGTCTCGACCGGCACGGAGGCGACCTTTCATGCACTGCGCCTCGCCCGCGCCTACACGGGCAAGCAGCATATCCTCAAGTTCGAGGGCGGCTTCCACGGCGTCCACGATTACGCGCTCGTCAGCGCCTTCGGTATGGATACCACCGGCGAACGGCGGCGCGTCGTTGATTCCGCCGGTATCCCGCAGGCGGCGTCCGGGACGGTGATCGTCGCCCCATATAACGACCCGGAAACCGTGCGGGAGATCATTGCGGCACACGCGGAGACGCTCGCGGCGGTCATCATGGAACCGATGCAGCGCGCGATCGCGCCCGTGCCCGGCTTTCTCGAAGCGGTGCGCGAGGCGACACGGGAGCATGGCGTCCTGCTCATTTTCGATGAGGTCGTTACTGGCTTCCGGCTTGCCTACGGCGGCGCGCAGGAGTATTTCGGCGTCGTGCCGGACCTCGCGACCTACGCGAAGGCGATTGGCGGCGGCTACCCGCTCGCGGCAGTCGTCGGGCGGCGCGACATCCTCTCGCTCACCGACCCGCAGCAACGTAGTACCGGGCCATATGCTGTTCTCGGTGGGACATTGAGTGGCAACCCCGTCGCGGCGGCGGCCGGATTGGCGACGCTCGGCGAACTGAAGAAGCCCGGCGTCCATGCACGGCTGTTCGCGACCGGCAACCGGCTCCGGGAGGGCATCGTCGCACTCGGACGCGATCTCGGTATCCCACTCCAGGCGCCAGGCGTCGGCCCCGTCTTCCAGGTCTTCTTCACCGATCGCCCGATCCACCGCCACGAGGACACACTCGCGGCGGACGCGCCCCGTGCCTCCCGCTTCGCGATGGCTCTCCTCCAGCGCGGCATCTTCCACGCGCCCAACACGAAATTCTACATCTCCACGTCGCACACCGACGCCGACATTGATCGGACACTCGCGGTGATTGAGGAAGCGTTACGGGTGGTAAGGTAGTACAGAAGGAGCGCGCAGCCGTGTGCCCTCCCCGCAGATGCTAATGTCCACGCTCTTCAATCCCCAATTGCGCGAGGTCCGTGAAGAGGGCCCAGGCTGATTCGCTGTCCGCGACATCAGGCGCGAAGATGGCGATCGTGAGCGCCGTAGTGTGATCGAAATCAAGATGGACAACATCGTTTTCGACGGCGTCGTACCAGCCACGTTTCTCGTAGATCGTCACGTTCAGGTTCGCGGTCGTGAAGGCATCACGGACGCTGCCGGGCGCTTCGGAGCGGCCGAGCAGATCGCGAATGCGCGCCGCGTCTCCCACGTCGCCGCGCAGCAGCGCGCCCATGAGGAGGAGCGATTCGCGCGGCACGAGGGAGTTGTCGCCGTCATCGTCGCCGTATGGCGTATCGAAGTGCGAGCCGAAGTAGGATTGCGTCATGCCGATCCGCTGCATCACCGCGTTGATCCGCGCGCGGCCGACGAAGTCTATCAGTTGGTTCGCGGCGTCATTGTCGGAGTAGACGATCATCTCCTCTTCGAGCGCGTCTACGTCTGCGTCCCGCTGGAGTTCGCCCCGCGCGATACCGTCTTCGCACGCGGCGAGGATCGCCAGTTTCATCACCGAGGCGGCGGGATAGGGCGCCGCGCCGCGCAATGAAATCGTCAACGTCCCGCCCGGTGTAGTGTAGGCGACGGCCACGCCGACGGTATCCTCGACACTTATCAGCCGAAGGAGCAGGTTGGCGAACAGCGCGCCAGCCCTACCGCCATCGGGGATCAGTCGCGCGATCTGGGCGGCATCGGCGGCATCGGTAGCACTCACCATGCCGCTGACCGGGTCCCAGATGAGCACCCGCCGCGTGAAGGGCTGCACGAGCCGGTAGCCATTCACGACCCGCACCCAGACCGGCTCCCGCAGCGGTGCGCCCGCCCGCGCCAGATCGGATGCCTGCCGCGCGATGGCGTCGGGCGCGTGAGACGCGGGGCGTATTGGCGCATCGGTCGCGATCATATTTATGAATGGGAGGGGAACGTGGAACCCACCGGTTATCCGCGTCTCCGGGGCGGCGAGAGCGAGCGGCAGGGCATCCAACGGCAGCGACGAGAGCGAGCCGCCGGTAGTGAGGAAAGCCGGGATTGCGCTCCCGGCGATCGTATGCGGTGCGACGGCGGTGAGCATCCCGTACGTGATCGTGGTTCCTGACATCAGTGGTTCGACGGCACGACGGTCGAGGAGCGCCGCGACAAGTGGCGGCACGCTGGCGTTATCCGGCCGGCCCTCCGGCAGGAGTACGGCAAGCCCCGCGAAGTGGAGCATGATGCCATGCCCGTCAGTTGTGGCGCTGCGAAGCGGCCCGAGACCGGGCACGTCCCGCACATGGAGCAGTGCATCGAGCAGCGGAAAAACCGCCGGATCGAGATCGCCCGCATCGGCTATCCCAATCGCGGGAAAGGTTTCGGCATGGACAGAAAGCGGCGCAATGAGCGGCAGCAAACTGGCGGCGAAGAGCATCAACCACCAATCACGACACATGCGCGCGCGCTCTCCTGGTCTGGCCGCTCGCCATTGGGATTCATCCTCTGCACTCAAGGCGAAAGGCGTTCGATGCGCCATGTATCGTCCGGCTGCCGCGCGTAGCGGAGGCGGTCGTGCAGGCGGCTGGGACGACCCTGCCAGAACTCCATCGCGTTCGGGATGACACGGTAGCCGCCCCAGAACGGCGGCAGCGGAATATCACCCTCCCCGAATTCCATCGTCAATTCCGCGAGCCGCACTTCCAGCGGCGCGCGCCCGGTGAGCACACTGCTCTGCTTCGATGCCCACGCACCAAGGCGGCTCCCGCGCGGCCGGGATTGGAAATAGGCGTCTGATTCCTCGCGCGATACTTTCTCCACCGCGCCGGTGATCCGCACCTGCCGGTGCAGTTCCACCCAGTGAAAGATGAGCGCGGCGACCGGATTTTCCGCCAGTTCCTGCCCCTTCCGGCTCTCGTAGTTCGTGTAAAAGACGAAGCCGCGCGCGTCGAACCCCTTCAGCAGCACGATCCGCGCGGAGGGCACGCCCGCCCGTGTCGCTGTCGCGACGGTCATCGCGTTCGGTTCGGGAACACCGGCGGCGAGCGCTTGCTCGAACCAGCGCATGAACTGCGTCACGGGGTCGGCATCCACATCGTCTTCATCGAGGCTCGTCCCGGCATATTCGTATCGGAGCGCGGCGACCGCGCGACCAGTTTCGGCGGCATCATTCATTGTGCGTTCCCACTCCCCTTGCCAAACGATTGGACGGACGCGCTCATTACATACTATCGCATCCCCGTAGACGGATGAGCGCGATACGGTATGCTTTGATATGACGCGATTCGTTTTACCGACCAAGGAGCGACACGATGTACGTGGTGATGAACCGGCTCACCGTCCCGCCTGAGCAGGCGGAGCATCTGGAACACGGGTTCTCACAGAGCGCCGGACGGATGCGCGCGGTAGACGGTTGCCTCGCCTTCCAACTGCTCAAGGAAGACAACGTCGCGGGCAACACCGTCTATGTCGCGCTCACGCAGTGGAAAGACGAAGCGGCCTTCACAACATGGACGGAGAGCGACGCCTTCCGCCGTGCCCACGCCAACGCCGGGCAATCGGGCGCGATGGGCGAGGTACATCGGTACCGCGCCGTCTTCTGAGCGGCGGACGGAGAACAGAGGCGATGTGTTCGAACCGTCTCTGGAACGGCGTCGCTCGCCAGCCAACTACTCCGACAACGCCTTCGCTTTCGGCCCCGCGCCGCTCGCGAGCACGTCCTGTTTCATTGCCGCAAGTTGCTTGTCCACGATCGCGGCGCGCGCGACCTCGGTGATCTGCCGATCCAGTTCCGCGTCGGAGGAACCACTGAAATCGGAGAGCGCCCCGGTCGCGAGCAGTTCCTCCGTCGCCAGCGCGCGGGCACGGACCTGCATGACCCGCTCCTCCGCGTGTCTCAGGGTCTGCGCCGCCTCGACCATCGTGCCGCCGAGGCCGGCAATCGCCTCGTTCGCCCGCGCCTGCGCTTCGGACGCGGCATAGGTCGCGGTGAAGGCTTCTTTCTGGATGCGGAAGGTTTCGATGCGTTCGGCGAGCCGCTGCTGGTTGGCGATCAGTTGCGCTTCCTGCGTGGCGAGCGCGGCGTGCTGCTCCTGGAGCATCTTCACCTGCGACTCGATCGCCGCCCGACGCGTCAGCGCGATGCGCGCGAGATCGTCGCGATCCTGCGCGACGGCATCGTACGCCTGGGCGCCGAGGCGGTCGTGGCGAACGCCGATCTCCGCGACCTGTAATTCGATCCGTTTCTTCGCGGTCGAAATCTCTGCCAGCCCGCGCCGTACATCCTGCAGGAGGTGTAGTTGCCGCTCGTAACTCGTTTCGAGCGCCTGCCGTGGGTCCTCAACCGGCTCCGGGGCGCGATAGGTCTTGCTTTTGATCACCGCTTTGACACGGGCGGAGAGCGTCATCGGTATGCTTCCTTTCGCGGCGGCACGCGCACCGGCGCGGGCGCATCCATCGCCAGTGCGTGGAGTGTGTGCATACCCGCTTGCAGCGCCGCCACTTCGCGCTCAACATCGGCGGTGATTAGCGCCACCGTGCCCTCCATATCACCGCCGAGTGTGGCATACGCGGCGGTACGGATATGGCGGACGATTCCCTCGATCTCCTCCACGCGGGCACGGGCCGGTTGAAGCATCTCGTAGAGGAGCCGCATATCCGGCTCGCTCTGCATGAGGCGGAGTTGCGCGTCGAGGGGCGCCGCGACGCGGTCAATCCGGCGGACGAGGCTCGCCAGTTCGCCTTGCACGCTCCCGTGGGTCTGGATGACCGTGACGGCCGCCCGTGCGCTCGTCACGGCATCGCCGAGACGCACTCGGAGATGCATCAGGCTGCGGCGCGGGCCGGGCGGACTCGTCTTCTCCTGGACGAGCAGTGCGGCGCGATTGACGCGCGGATCACGGCGGATCCGGCGGTACGCCGACCGCGCGAGCAGAAAGAGTACGACCGGAATCACCACGAAGAGCAGCGCCATCACGCCGAACAACGCGGCGATGATCGTCACAATATCCGCCATACCAACGAAAAAAGATGTATCCATCTCGATCCCGCCTTATCCCCTCGGTTTCACGACCGCATCACCTTTGACATAATACTTCAGAAAGTACGCACCGCACATCCATCAGGTTGTCTGGTAGATTACTTCCCTTGGTACTCGTACCGTCTGTAGTGTATTCTCGCTCTATCGTTCGATGCCGGGCGACGGCCTGCGGCTCAGTCCGCCGCCCAGAGGGCGCCCGCGGCCCTCAGTCCTGAAAGGTGGCTCACGTGACGCTCTTTCGGCTGGATGGCAAGGTGGCGTTCATCACGGGAGCGGGAAGCGGCATCGGCGAGCAGGCGGCGTTACTCTTCGCCCGACAAGGAGCGACCGTCGCGGTCGCGGACATTAATCCCGAAGGTGGGCAACGCGTCGTGAATGCGATCACCGGCGCGGGCGGCACCGCCTCATTCCACCCGGTGAATGTCACGATACCCACCAGCGTGCAGATCGCGATTGACGCCGTGACGGAACAGTACGGGCGGCTCGACATCGGCCTCAACAACGCGGGTATTGGCCTCGTCGGCGACGTGACGGAGACGACGGAGGAAGATTATGACCGCCTGATGGGTGTCAACGTCAAGGGGGTTTTCCTCTGCGCGCAGGCGGAAGTGCGCTGGATGAAGGAGCACGGCGGCGGCGCGATTATCAACACGTCGTCCATCGCAGGTATCGTTGGCGTAGACCGCCGCTTCGCCTACAGCACGACGAAGGGCGCAGTGACGGCGATGACCAAGCAACTCGCCGTGGATCACGTCAAGGACCGCATCCGCGTCAATTGCGTCTGCCCCGGCACGGTGGAAACGCCCTTCGTGGAGGCCTACCTCGCGAGGTATCACGCCGGTGAGGAAGAGGCGACGCGCGTGCAACTACGCGCCCGCCAACCGCTCGGCCGCCTCGGCCAGCCGGACGAGATCGCCTACGCGATGCTCTACCTCGCCTCCGACGAAGCAGCGTTCGTCACCGGCTCGGCGCTCATCATTGATGGCGGCCTGACGGCGCGGTAGGACAAGGACAACGCCGCGATACCGGTGGTGGCAGGCAGGAAGCCTGCCACCACCAGGGTAATCCGTTGGGGTCAGACTCCTTTGTGATTTACTGAAAGGGATAGCCACATGGCAGCAGATGACTCAGAAATCGCCTCGTGGCAGGAGTCTGATTCGGCGTTCTTCATTGATCGTGGCCGGATTTTCACGCCGGATCGCGACACCATCGCGCGCACCTTCGTTGATCTTATCCCCGCGCACCGAGGCGACATATTCTGCGGCGTCGAGATTGGCCACGGTCAAGGCTGGCTGATGGACGCGCTGCTGCGGCACTACCCGAACGCGCGGATGATCGGTGTGGATGGCTCCGACGCGATGCGTGATGCCGCCACCACCGCGCTCACGCCGCACGCGGGACGGTTCGAACTGCGCCCATTCCGGCTGGAAGATGATGCATGGCTCGATGCGATCACCGAGCCGGTCCGCTGCTTCGTCAGTTGCCTCGTCATCCACCATCTCGACGGCCCCGGCAAACAGGCATGGTTCGCGCGGTTGTATCGGCATCTCGAACCCGGCGGCGTGCTCCTGATCGCGGACATCGTCGAGCCGACGAGCGCATGGGGGCGGCGCATGATGGCGCGTGGCTACGACGACGCGGTGCGCCGCCAGTCGCTCGCGTTCACCGGCAATCTCGCCATCTTCGAGCAGTTTCAGGCCGATCATTGGAACATCTTCACCTATCCCGACCCGGATTTTGACAAGCCGTCCCCCATACCGGACCAACTCGGCTGGCTGACGGACGCGGGTTTCACGGGCGTGGATGTCTTCTGGGCGACGGCAGGGCACGCGCTCTTCGGCGGATACAAGGGGTGACAGCCCCCTCCCCCGCAAGCGGGAGAGGGCGTTTGACGTGTGTAGTTCAGCGGTTTTCGTAGGCTTTGGGCAGGGCGTGGCCGAAGCGTTCGCAGAGTAGCCGCACATCGTGGCGGTCGTCATCATCCGGCTCGTAGGCGAGATGGCAACGCACTTGCAACTCCGGCGTCAAGCAGCGAACGGGCTGACCGGCGATTGTCCCGGTGCCGACCAACCCTTCGGGCGGATAGCGAAAGGGAATACCATCCGGTTGCTGCTGGAGACCGCCTCCCTCGCGGTCGAACGTCACGGGATGCACGTCAATCCGCCGATCCCCCGCATCACGAAGGACGCAACGCGTCGGCAACTCATCCACCGTCAGCACGAAGCCCAGCGCGCGCAAGGCATCCTGCGCCGCGCCGAATTGCCCCATCGCCATCACGACATCCAGATCATCATGCGGCCGCGTCTCTTCGCCAAGCAGCGCATCCACGCCCCACCCGCCATCAAGCCAAACGGCGACACTGGCCGCATCGAGACAGGCGACGACTTCGAGAACATCTTCCGCGCGCATCATTGGGCTTGTTTACACGAAAAACGGCGTAAAAGAAAGCCCGCTCCCAGCGATGGGAGCGGGCTCGACTTCGACTTCGATTACTCAGTCCTGAGTCCTGAGTCCTCAGTCCTCAGTCCTTTAGTAATCCATGCCGCCCTGCGGCATCGCCGGGGCCGGGGACTTTTCCGGAATGTCCGTGATCAGCGCTTCGGTCGTCAGGATCATGCCCGCGATGGAGGCGGCGTTCTCGACCGCCGAGCGAGTGACCTTGACCGGATCGGTGATGCCGAGTTTGATCATGTCGCCGTACTGGCCGGTGATCACATCGTAGCCGATGTTCGCGCCACCCTCCGCACTCTTGCGGCGGACCGTCTCGATGACGACCGAGCCGTCGAGACCGGCGTTCTGCGCGATACCGCGCATCGGCTCCTCGAGCGCGCGGCGGAGGATGTTGACACCCGTCTGCACATCGCCGCCCGGGGTCTTGACGCCATCGAGCGCCTGAACCGCGTTGACGAGCGAGACACCGCCACCGGGGACGATGCCCTCCTCAACCGCCGCGCGGGTGGCCGAGAGCGCGTCCTCAACGCGGTGCTTCTTCTCCTTCAGTTCGGTCTCCGTCGCCGCGCCGACCTTGATGACCGCGACGCCACCGGAGAGCTTCGCCAGCCGCTCCTGCAACTTCTCGCGGTCGAAGTCGGAAGTGGTGATTTCGATCTGCGCGCGGATCTGCTCGATCCGGCCCTTGATCTCGTCGTCCGAACCGGCGCCGTCCACGATCGTCGTGTCGTCCTTGGTGGAGACGATGCGGCGGGCGCGGCCGAAGTCCGCGACCGTGACGTTCTCCAACTTGCGGCCCGTCTCCTCGGAGATCACTTCGCCACCGGTGAGGACGGCGATGTCGCGCAGCATTTCCTTGCGGCGGTCACCGAAGCCGGGAGCCTTGACCGCGAGGCCGTTGATCGTGCCGCGCAGTTTGTTGACGACCAGCGTCGCGAGCGCCTCACCATCTACGTCTTCCGCGATGATGACGATGTTCTTGGACATCTGGAGAACCTTCTCCAGCGCCGGGAGCATGTCCGAGACGGCGGAGATCTTCTTGTCGGTGATCAGGATGTAGGGATCGTCAATCGCCGCTTCCTGCCGCTCGCTCTGCGAGGTGAGGAAATAGGCGGAGATGTAGCCCCGGTCAATCTGCATGCCCTCGGTGTACTCGGTCTCGAACTCGAGGCCCTTGGATTCCTCGACCGTGATGACGCCGTCCTTGCCGACCTTGTCCATCACGTCCGCGATCAGATCACCGATCTCCTTGTCCTGCGCCGAGATGGCCGCGACCTGGGAGATTTCGACCTTGCCATTGATCTGCTTCGCCTCGCCCTTGAGGTATTCAGCCACCGCGGCCGCGCCGAGATCAATGCCCTGCTTGAGGAGCATCGCGTTCGCGCCTGCCGCAACGTTCTTCAGCCCCTCGTGGACGATGGCCTGGGCGAGGACCGTGGCGGTCGTCGTACCGTCACCGGCGATGTCATTGGTCTTCGTGGCGGCTTCCTTGAGCAGTTGCGCGCCCATGTTCTCGTAGGGGTCTTCGAGTTCGATCTCCTTCGCCACTGTGACGCCGTCGTGCGTCACGGTCGGGGCGCCGAACTTCTTGTCGAGCGCGACGTTGCGACCCTTCGGGCCGAGCGTCGTGCGGACGGCGTTTGCCAGCGTGTCCACGCCGACCTTCAGGCGACGGCGCGCGTCCTCATTGAATGCGATCTGTTTTGCCATATTGGGTTAGCCTCCCTAGGATATCCGGTGAGGCAGGTCTGCCACCTGCCGAACGCAAAAACACAGGTTACACACCTGTGCCACCAACACTATTGCGCGACGACGGCGAGAATGTCTTTCTCGCTGATGACGAGGTACTCCTCTTCTTCGACCTTGAACTCGGTGCCCGCGTACTTGGCGTAGAGCACTTCGTCGCCCTCGTTCAAGTCAATCTCGACGAGCGTGCCATCATCCAGTTTGCGGCCCTTGCCCTTAGCGACGACGACGCCGCGCTGCGGTTTTTCCTGCGCCGTGTCCGGCAGGACGATGCCACTCTTCGTCACTTCTTCCCGCTTGACGGGCTGAAGGACGACACGATCACCCAGCGGGCGAAGTTTGACGGCTGTTGCACTCATAGACGCTCTGCCTCCCTCTGCGATACACTACAAAACCGATCCAAACAATTCCGAGTTGACATTAGCACTCTCGTCGCCTGAGTGCTAACAGCGCTATCCTACCACGCTCCGAATCATATGCAACGGCATGTACGAGCATACGGCGCACAATTCATAGTTGTATTTCGTGTGACCTCACTTTTACTCATTTTTCCTGTTTAGCAGTCGCGCTCATCGTTTGCTAACGGAGAGGCTCCTGAGCCGAAGCCGAGAACGTGCGCGGTGACAACGACACCCCCCGCGTGTTAGACTCTCCGAAACAGCGCAGCCAGGAAAGGGTCTCGGCGCATGGTTGACACGACAATGCTGACGTATCCGCGTCCACTCGGTGCGGCATCGTCTGCGATCTATCCATACGGCGCGTACGCCGCCGTCTACGATTTGCAGGGGCAGAGCCGCTGGAGTGAGCGGATGGTTGCTTTCCTCGGCGATCTCCTGCCGCGCTACGAGGTCGTGCCCCGACGTGTTCTTGATCTCGCCTGCGGCACCGGCACCGCTGCTCTCCGCCTCGCCACCCAGGGATACGATGTGATTGGCATTGATGGCTCCGCGCCGATGCTGGAAGTCGCTCGCCAGAAAGCAGCCGACGAAGACGCCGCGATTCATTTTGTCCACCAGGATATGCGCGCCTTCACCATCCCGCAGCCCGTAGATCTCCTCACCTGCTTCTATGACAGCCTGAATTATCTCACCGATCCCGCCGACCTCGTGCGGACATTTATCTGCATGCGCCACGCGCTCGCGCCGGATGGCCTGGCGGTCTTCGATATGAATACCCGCGCCGGGCTGGAAACGGACTGGAACGGCAACTGCTGGGTGCAGGAGATTGACGACACCTATTTCATCCAGCAGGCGGAGTGGAACGCGGAGACGGCGATCGCGACGATGACGCTCACCTGCTTCGCCCGCCTCGGCCACGATTATCGCCGCTTCGAGGAGATTCATCGGGAGCGCGGCTACACGCTCGACGAGATCACCGCCGCGCTGGAGAGTGCGGGCTTGACGCCACTGGACGCCTTCGCCTGTCTCCCGCGCATCGGCCCGACCTTTGAGCCTCCCGGTGAAACCACCGGCCGCGTCATCCTCGTCGTCCGCCCGTAGCGGTAAGGAGTCTGCAGTGAATGAGCGTGAGGCGGCAGTGCGAGTATCGGAGCCGATCGGGGCGTACGATGTGCCTGTGCTGCGCGAGGCACTCGCGCGATTGGCGGACTTCCCGGTGCTGGTGCCGCACAGTGGCGACATCGTCATCAAGGTCAACCTCGTCAATGGCGCCCCGCCGGGGACTGCCGCCGTCACGCACCCGGCGGTCGTCGCCGCGCTCTGCGGGCTACTGCGCGATTGCGGCGCGCGCCGGATCACCATTGCGGATGGCCCCTCCTCGGCGATGAGCGCGTCCGCCGCCTTCACACACAGCAGCTACGTCGCGATGCTCGCGCCCTACAACGTCGAATGGCTCGATTGCAACGAGGCGCAGCCAATCTGGGTGGATGTGCCCGATCCGCTCGTCATCGGGCGCATCCCGGTGCCGGAGCAGTTCCTCAGGGCGGATCGGGTGATCAACGTGCCGAAGATGAAGACGCACATCTTGACCGTCGTCACGCTCGCGTTGAAAAATTTCGTCGGCGCGATGCCCGCGACGATCGTCACGACGCCGAACGGCGCGACGCGCAAATCCACCGCTATCCGGCTGCACGGCGCGGATATGTCCAACGCGATCAGCGACCTCAATCGCGCCATCCCCGCCCATCTGCACATCATTGACGGCATCGTCGGTATGGAGGGCCTGGGGCCGACGAACGGCAGACCAATCCCGACCGGTCATCTGATCGCGGGCGCGAACGCCGTCGCGGTGGATACCGTCGCGGCGGCGATGATGGGCTTCGTGCCGGAGCGCATCCGCCACATCATCACTGCCTCAAACATCGGCATCGGCCCGATGCGCGGCTTCGCGATCCATGGCGACACACCCGTCACGCCGTACGAACCCGCTTCCTGCGTCCACCGCGCCGCGAGAGCCGCATAGCGACCGGAGGGAGCAAGGAGCAATGTTGTGTGGGTGATTGTGCGCGATACCCCGGAGGAATTGGTCTACCGCGAGATTGGGAAGATCGTCGCGATCTACCGGATGGAGGGGGGCGACCATTTCCTGAAGGTGGCGGATGCGGCGCCCCATGCCATTCTGGAGGATTTCTGCCTCGACCGCTTCGCCGACCGCGATCCCGCGCAGGTCGAGGCGGTGCCAACCGTCACTTATGACGGGCGCGAATTCGCGTATGGGGATCTCGTCGAAATGACCTTCCAGCTGCGCAAATTCCCGTGGGGCTGCGAGAAGTGGCTCCTCGCGATGCAGAAACGGTACGGCGACTACTTCGAGGTGCTCGAAGAGCACATGAAGACCGTCTCCGCCGAGTATCGCTACCCTCTTTGACAGAGGGTAAAGGACTGAGGACTGAGGACTGAGGGCTGAGTGGGGTCATCACAATAAAGAGCCGATGGCAAATCAGACGGCTCCCCTCTCCATCGCCAATAAATCGTGGATCATCTCAGGTTCGTTCGGCGATGGAGAGGGGTCGGGGGTGAGGAAGGACGAACAGCGAATGCTGCCGCGTGATCTCGGTGACAGCCTGGTGCTGCGCCGCGCGACCGTGGATGACGCGGATAGGCTGGCGGATTTTAACGCGACGGTGCATCAAGACCTTGAGGAACCAGATGTCGGCATTGATGTCTGGACGCGGGACATGATGCACGGCGATCACCCGACGACCGGCGCGGGCGACTTCCTGATCGTTGAGGATACCCGCACGGGGGTAATTGCCTCGTCCGCCTGCCTCATCTCGCAGCGGTGGTCATACAGCGGCATCCCCTTCGGCGTCGGGCGGCCGGAGATGGTCGGCACGCACCCAGACTACCGGCGGCGTGGGTTGGTGCGCGCGCAGTTCGATGTCATCCATCAGTGGAGCGCCGAACGGGGCGAGGCAATACAGGCAATCGGCGGCATCCCATGGTATTACCGGCAATTCGGCTACGAGATGGCCCTGGAACTACACGCCGGGCGATTTGGCTACCCGGCGGATGTCCCGGCGCTCGAAGAGAATACAACCGAGTCGTACCGCATCCGCCCAGCGACGGAGGCGGACATCTCCTTTCTCGCGCGGACATATGAGTTCGGGATGCGGCGGGGTCGCGTCGCCTGCCTCCGCGACACGGCGCAGTGGCGATACGACATCGCGGGTCATAGCCCGACGAGCGATATGCGGCTGGACATTTACTTGATCGAAACGCCGGACGGGACGCCCGTCGGCTTCTTCGGCCATCATCCCCGGCTCTGGAATGGGGGGGTCTATGTCGCGGTCTACGAACTCGCCCCCGGTATCTCGTGGCTGCCCGTCACACCGACGGTACTCCGCTCTCTGAAAGCGGTCGGCGATGCGTACGCGGAGGCGAGCGGCACACGGTTCGACACCATCAACTTCGACGCGGCGGCAGAGCACCCCGTCTACCGTGTCATCCCGAGCGTGCTGCGCGGCATCCACCGACCGTATGCGTGGTACGTGCGGATCGCGGACCTTGCGGGCTTCCTCCGGCTCATTACGCCCGCGCTCGAAGCGCGGTTGGCCGATTCTATCCTCGTCGGGCACACCGGCGAACTGAAACTCAATTTCTACCGCACCGGCCTCCGCCTCACCTTCGCCGTCGGCTGTCTGACCGACATCACACCCTGGCAACCTGACGCGAACAAGCGCGGCCATGCGGCCTTCCCCGACCTCACCTTCCTGCAACTCCTCTTTGGTTTCAAATCGCTCAATGAACTGCAGATGGCTTTCCCGGACTGCATGATCCGCACCGACGACGCCCGCGTGCTGCTCAACACGCTCTTTCCCAAGCAATGCTCAGATATCTGGCCCATCGCGTGACGAAGGGCCGAGGACTGAGGACTGAGGACTGAGGATTGAGCGGGGATTGGAGCCTCGGCGCGGAACGGTGTATGCTGACACACGATGAAAATGAATGACCATGGTGGTCATTGCGATTTGCGGGACACGGCACGGATCGGGTCGCGGGACTCGGTCCTCAGTCCTCAGTCCTCAGTCCTTCGGAGGAACGATGGCGACGACGCAGACCTACCATTTCGCCGAGCGGATGCGGGTGATGAAGCCCTCGCCGACGCTCGTTGTCTCGGACACGGCGCGGCAACTGACCGCCGCCGGGCATGATGTCGTGGATCTCGGCGGCGGCGATCCCGACTTTCCGACGCCCGCGCACATCATTCAGGCGGCGGCGGAGGCGATGGAGGCGGGGTTCACACACTACGTCGCCAGTAGTGGCATCCCGCCGCTCCGCAAGGCGATCGCCGCCAAACTCCAGCGCGATAGCGGCTTGACGTACGATCCGAACAGCGACTTGATCGTCACACCCGGTGGCAAGGCGGCAATCGCGATCAGCCTGCTCGCCCTCGTCGGCAACGGCGACGACGTGCTCATCCTCGATCCCGGCTGGGTCTCCTACGCCCCCGCCACGCAACTGGCGAACGCCACGCCGGTGCAGGTGCCGCTCTCGCCGGATACTAACTGGACGATCACGGCAGACCGCATCCGCCAATACGTCACGCAGCGCAGCCGCGTCCTCATCTTCAACTCACCGAACAACCCGACCGGGCGCGTCGCCACGCGAGCCGAGTTGGACGCTGTCGCGCAGGTGGCACGGGAGCACGACCTGATTGTCATCTCGGACGAAATCTACGAGAAACTGATCTACGACGGCCACACGCACACCAGCATCGCCTCGCTGCCCGGTATGCAGGAGCGGACGATCATCGTCAACGGCTTCTCGAAGCCCTACGCGATGACCGGCTGGCGGCTGGGGTATGTTGCCGCGCCGCGCGATCTCGTCCGGCAGATCGCCACGATCCACAGCCACACCGCGACCTGCGCCACCTCGTTCGCGCAGGTCGGCGGCGTGGCGGCCTACGACGGCCCGCAGGAGTGCATCGCGACGATGAACGCCGCGTACGACCGCCGCCGCCGGCTCGTCTCTGAGGGGTTGTCCGCACTGCCTGGTATCACCTGCCCACTGCCCGAGGGCGCGTTCTACGCCTTCGCCGATGTCCGCGGCACGGGGCTGACCGCCACTGACTTCGCGACCCAACTCCTGCAATCGCAGTATGTCGCCGTCACCCCTGGCGATGCCTTCGGCCCGGCAGGCGCGGGCTACGTCCGCCTCTCCGTCGCGAACAGTGACGCGATGCTCACCAAAGCCGTCGAACGCATCGGCGCATTCGTCCGGAGACTTTAGCCACAGAGATACAGAGACAGAGAGGATGGACTTATGCCCTCCTCGCCGAGGTCTGTTCACGTCATGGCTTGCGGGCGATCATACTGACTGACGTGCCGAAACTGATAAACGTTCCCATCGCGACACGGCGGCGGGCCTCCCCTTTCAGCGCCGCCGCCAACTCCGGCCCGATGACCGCCGTATCCACGAGTGTATCCACATTCACATCGAAGAAACTGAGCCTGCTCATCTCCTCCCCGGTGTACACAGACCCGTAGCTTCGGAACGTGCCCGCCGCGAATCCCGCCGCGCGCACGAGGCCGGGGAGTTGGCGCGGCAGCCACGGGTTCTGGAATCCCGTCGCGATGTTCGCCTCGAGCACCGCCTGCAGTGGGTCATGGTCCGCAATGGCGAAGGTCGTGGCATGGGGGTCCGGGTCGAAGACTGACAGCCAGCCCCCGACGCGCAGCACGCGATGGGCCTCTGCGAGCGCCGTCGCCGGGTCGTGCATATGCAGCAGCGTCGTGTGAAAGACGACGACATCGAAGGAAGCGTCCGCGAACGGGAGCGCGTGCCCGTCACCCTGCCGGAACGAGAGATTGGCGACTCCCGTGCTGAGTTCGCGCGCCTTGGCGATAATCGTTGCCCATGGGTCAATGCCGACTGCCTCGCCCACCCCCGGCCAGCCGGCGAGCACCCGTGTGACTGGCCCGCTGCCGCAGCCGACCTCAAGCACGCGTGCATCCGGCGGAAAGGTGATCGCCGCGAGGTAGGATTCGAGTGTCGCGCGCTGTGCGGGAAGCGCCGCGCGCTCCTCAAGGAACGAGGCCATCATTTCCTGAAACTCCGGCGACGCCTGATCGAGATTGTCGAAGATGTCGTGCATGAGATGCCTCCCCCGGTGGTATCACTACCGACGTGCATACACATTATCCCTGCGCCCCGAGGAGACACGAGAAAAGAGATGAGCCTGCTTTTCCTCATCTCCCTTCTCTGTACCTCGGTGGTTTATTCCCCCTCGTCGCCCGCGCGGAGGGCAGTGACGAGGCCGGACATCACTTCGTCTTCCATGCGCTGACGAACGACTTCGTAGAGGAGGATCGAACCGGCGGTGGCGGCATTGAGGGAGCCGACCTTGCCGACGAGCGGGATGCGGACTGTCAGGTCGCACGTCTCGCGCAAGAGGCGGCTAACGCCCTGCCCCTCGCTGCCGACGACGAGGACGAGCGGCCCGGTGAGGTCCGCCGAGGAGGGCAGGACGGCATCGTCTACCGCTTCCGCCGCGATCACCCACGCGCCCGCCTCCTTCGCCTGTTCCACAGCCCGCACGAGGTTCGTGACGACCGCGACCGGCAGGTGTTCGACCGCGCCCGCGCTCGCATTGACGACTGCCGGTGTCACCTGCACCGCCCGATGCTCAGGAAGAACGACGCCGGTCACGCCTGCCGCTTCCGCCGTACGAAGAAGTGTGCCGAGGTTTTGCGGGTCCTGCACGGAATCAAGGACGAGAAGAAGCGCGTTCGGGTTCTCCCGCGTCGCGGCGAGCAAGTCATCATAGTCGGCGTATGGATACGGCCCAATTTCGAGGACGGCGCCCTGATGATTCACGCCGGGCGCGCGCCGTTCGAGTTCGGTGCGCGAGACGTACTCGATTTCGACACCTCGCGCGGTCGCCAACTCGATAAGGTCGCTCACCGTCTTACGGTCATCGGTCCCTTCGGCCAGGAGGAGCAGGCGCGCCTTGCGCCGCCCCGCGCGCAGGGCTTCGGCAATCGCGTTGCGCCCATAGAGCACGTCGCGATCTACGGCGACTTCGCCCCCATAGCGATAGGCGCGGCGGCGTTCGAGCGGCGTTGAGCCTATCGGCGCGGGGGAACGCGGCAATCGCACGGGGGCGGATGAGGCAGCGCCACGCGAGGGACGCAGCTCGCTCCGCTCGGTGCGGCGCGGCGCGAGCGGGCGGGCGGAGCGCTCGTCCTGCTCCCGGCGCTCGTCTTGCGCGGCGCGTTCCGCGCGACGTTCCTTCGCAGGGCGGTTCGCCCACGGTTTATTCGCCTTCCCGCCCTCGCGTGTGGGGCGCTCGGCACGCTGCGTTGGCCCCGGCTTGCCTGGCTGCGCCCGCCCCTGCCGCGCGAACCCTTCGTCCGGCGCTGATGAGCGCGAGGAGCGGTTGCCATCGGTCGTCGCAGACTTTCCCGCCTTCCCCCACTCATCGTCCGCAGGTTGGGCGCCCGCGCCGGCACGATCTTTGCGCCGCGGGCGCGCGGTCACTTCCTTCGTCTTGCGCGGCGAGAAGGGCTGCTGGCTGGTTTTCCCGCGCTGCGGTCCGCCCTTCCAGGGTCCACCGGACCGCCCGCCTGTGCCTTTACCCTTTGCCACGTACCTAACCCCCTGACCCCCTTCTCGAAAAGGAAGGGGGAACTCGAAATACGTAATGAGTAATTCGCAACGAACAACGAGGGATGCTCGTTACCTGTTACGTTCAGTGTACCGCCTAAATCCCTGGATTCTCTCCCTTCCCACATGGGGAACGGGGCCGGGAGTTAGGGTGTATCTGTCCAGCGCCAACTCGTGCCCTGCGCGCTGTCTTCGAGCGCGACGCCGAGCGCGGTCATGCTATCACGGATGGTGTCCGCCAGTTGCCACTGCTTCGCGGCCCGCAGATCGCGGCGCACCTGCAAGAGCAATTCGATGAACGGCTCCGCCGCCTGCCCGCCATCATTGGCGGATGCCGCTTCCGGTCGCAAACCGAGGACCATCAGCAGTTCACGCAGTTTCGCCTGCGCCGCCGTGATATCTTGCCCCGCGCCGCCTTCATCCCGCGCACGGTTGATCGCGCGGGCAAAATCGAACAAGGCGGCAAGAGCGTTCGGCGTGTTGAAATCATCATCCATCGCGGCGCGGAACTGCTCTTCCGCCCCCGCCGCGACAGGCGTGAGTGGCGATCCGGCGGTGAACGTCATACCCTCGACATTCGCGCCCCCGCCGTCACGGAGCGCCGTGCGGAGCCGTTCAAGGCCCTTCGCCGCCGCGTCGTAAATCTCCTCGGTGTAGGTCAGCGGCGTCCGGTAGTTCGCGGAGAGGACCATGAAGCGCAGGATATCCGCACCGTTGCGCCGCGTGAGCAGGTCGCCGATCGTGATGAGGTTGCCGAGTGACTTGGACATCTTGATGATCTCGCCCGTCTTCGGGTCCTTCATCTGCAAGAGGCCGTTGTGAATCCAGTAGCGGACGAAGGGATCTGATCCGGTCAAACCCTCGCTCTGCGCGATCTCATTCTCGTGATGCGGGAAGATCAGGTCCGCGCCGCCGCCATGAATGTCAATCCGGTCGCCGAGGTGATGGCGAATCATCGCGGAGCACTCAATATGCCAGCCGGGTCGGCCTGGTCCCCATGGCGACGGCCAGGCCGGTTCACCCGGCTTCGCACCCTTCCACAGGGCGAAATCCATCGGGTCTTCCTTGCGCTCGTCCACCGCCACGCGTTCGCCCGCGCGCATGTCATCCAGCGAGCGGTGCGAGAGTTTGCCATATCCATCAAAGGAGCGCACGCGGTAATAGACATCCCCTTCCATCGCATACGCATGGCCTTCTTCGATCAGGCCACCGATCATCGCGTGGATTTCGGCGAGTTCCTGCGTCGCGCGCGGGTAGATCGTCGCGGGCATGACACCGAGCGCGGCGGTCTGCCCAAGCCACTGGTCAATGTATTCTTCAGCCAGTTCCGTCGGGTCGCGCCCCTCCGCGTTCGCGCGGTTGATGATCTTGTCGTCAATGTCGGTGAAGTTCTGCGCGTGCTTCACATCATACCCGGCGAACTCCAGGTAGCGCCGGATGACATCGAAGACGATCGCGCTCATCGCGTGGCCGATATGGGCGTCCGCGTAGACAGTCGGGCCGCAGACATACATCCGCACCTTGCCCGGTTCGATCGTCTCGAACGGTTCTTCCTCGCGCGTCAGGGTGTTATACACTCGCAGCGTCATGCGACCGTTCGCCTCCTGGTGACAATTTCATTCGCTCGATCTTGCTCATCGCGCTCCTCGAGCGCGGCCAGCCGTTCTTCCAGTTCCCCGACACGGGCACGCAATGCCTTAATCTCGTCCCCTTCGGGGTCGGGCATCTGCTCCAGGCGCCGCGTCTCCCCGGTATCCGGGTTGTGGTATTGGATCGCCTTCGCGGGGACCCCCGCCGCCGTCGTGTGCGGCGGCACGTCATTCACGACGACCGCGCCCGCCGCGACCCGCGCGCCCTCGCCCACCGTGATCGGGCCGAGCACCTTCGCCCCGGCGCCGATCACCACATTGTTCCCGACCGTCGGATGTCGTTTGCCGTGCTGGAAGCGCGCGTTGCCGAGCGTGACGCCCTGATAGAGCAGCACGTCATCGCCGACTTCCGCCGTTGCTCCGATGACGATACCCATGCCATGATCAATCGTCAGGCGGCGGCCGAGTTGCGCGCCGGGATGGATCTCGATCCCGGTGATCCAACGATTAAAATGCGAGACGAGACGCGGCAGCACCGGCACCTGTCGCAGAAAGAGCCAATGCGCCACCCGGTGCAATATGACCGCGTGGAAGCCGGGATAGGCCAGGATAATTTCCAGCGTGCTCTTCGCTGCCGGGTCTTTCTCGTAGAAGGCTTTGATATCTTCGCGAATCCGGTCAAACATCGGGCATGCTCCTATCGGCACGTCCCGGTCGGCAAAACTACCGACCGACGGGTACGTTGAGGCGGGCAAGCGGCCGCGTGACGCGGCACACTCCCCTCACCGACAGAGGCAGCAGCCCCCCGCGTTGCGGAATGCCGCCAGGGGTGGATAGCGCAACTGGAAGAGCGGCGCGAGGGCCGCCGCTTGCACCGGCAGCATCAGGACGCCGCCGCAGGTGCGGCGGGCTTTGCCGCCGTCTTCTTGATCTCCGCCGTCGTCTTCGCCGTCGCCTCGCTCACCGCTTCTTTGGCGCTCTTGGTCTCCGTCGCCGCCCCGTCGCTCTTCTCGGCGG
Source organism: uncultured Thermomicrobia bacterium (assembly GCA_937968015.1). Classification (GTDB taxonomy): domain Bacteria; phylum Chloroflexota; class Chloroflexia; order Thermomicrobiales; family JALYUS01; genus JALYUS01. Next base: position 65,545 of record CALBSO010000045.1, on the reverse strand, counting down.
TGGCCGCCGCGGTTTCCGGCGCTTTCGCTTCCGCGGTGGCGCTGGGCACGGTCGCGCGGCTATCGGTCTTGTACCAGCCGGCCCCCTTGAAAATCACCGGGGAGGGCTGCATCACCCGCCGGACAGGCACGCCCGTCTCCGGATCCACAGCCAGGCTTTCGTCGTTGAACCCCTGGCGGATCTCGAAACGGCTCCCATCGGGTCGCTCGTATACGTAGATAGGCATCCGGTTTCATATCCTCCAACGCATGTATCGTGCTGGATCGTTCTTCCCACTGATCTCCAACGCGGTATTGTAGGGGCGATATTCCCCATCCGCAAGCCATAAACGCGGCTGTGTATTCTTGACTATGTTGTGTCATTAAGTCGTGTACATCAACGCTCAGATGATCCTCACTCCATCTATCTGCGCGTTTGCACTGCGGCCGGCGAAGCGACCGGGTCGGAAGAAATAGGCGTGGCTCTTGGGATCGAGGTCCTCGGAGCGGCGGGGGCGTACGACGCCTTCACTGCCCTCGTCGGTAATCAGCCGTGCGACCATCTCTCCGACAGCGGGCGCGAGCGCGAAACTGTACCCGCCCATGCCAACGGCGCAGAAGTACCCCTCGACACCGTCCACCGGCCCGATCATCGGATACCAATCCGGCGAGACATCGTGCGAGGTCGCCCAAGCGGCGTGGACGGTCGCAGTTGCCAGTTCGGGGTAGCGACGGCGCAAAACAGTCTGGTACTCCGGCGCGGCGGACGGGTCGGTGCGCGGATCGTCCCAGCCGGGTGGCACGACATCTTCCGCGACCGCGCCGAGCGGGCCGACGAGTGTGAGGCGCGGGCCACTCGGCCGCATCACCGCGCCGTTGACGAGATCGAGTGTGATCGGGTGCGCCGTGCCGAATGAAGGCGGATGGCGCAGGACGACACCAAGATAGCGATAGGAGAGTACCGGCAACTCGACGCCGACCAACTCGCTGACCGTCGGCCCCCACATACCACCGGCATTGACGACGCAGCCGGTGTTCACATAGCCCCCGTCGGTGAGCACGCCGGTGATGCGCCGGTCGCCCGGCTGACCATCAGTATCCACCCTGAGGATGCGGATACCCTGCCGTATCTGCGCGCCGAGATCCCGTGCGCGGAGAGCGAACGCCGCCGAGGTCCGCACCGGATCACCGTATCCGGCTCCCGGTTCATACGCCGCGGCGGCGACGCCATCCAAATTAATGCGCGGTTCCACGGAGCGGACGGCGTCGCTCGTCGCGAGCAATTGGATAGTGCTGCCGAGATGCATCGCGACGCCGACATTCGCTTCGAGCATCTCCTGCTCGCCCGCCGGGACGAGCACGAGCAGGCCCGTGCGTGTGAATGCCGCCGCGCCGCCCGTCTCCTCCTCAAACTGCTCGTAGAGCCGCAGCGACCGCCGCGCCACCGAGACCATCACTCGGCTCGCGTGGTACGTGCGGACGATGCCGAATGCGCCGCGCGTCGTGTTCCCCGCCGTCATGCGCTGTTCGAGCAGCAAGACATTGCGGACGCCCCGCCGTACGAGTGCGTAGGCGATAGACGTTCCCGTAATGCCGCCGCCGATCACGACGGCGTCCATCTCAATCGTGGCCATCCCTGCCGGGTTCCCTTCCCCCACGCGGTTTTTCCTAACCCGCCGCCACCCACGGCATGGCCGGTCATTGATGTGCTGCCCATCATATGCGCTGCATGGTCACTTGGGGAGGGGTTTTCGACGGAGATTTCGGATTATCCTCATATCCGCCCTCGGCGCCGAATGGTAGAGAATATTTTTCGACGAACGATTGTGATACTGCGTGTATACACTCTACACATGGAACGCGGCGCGGAGCGAAACGCGTGATACACTGATACGATTACAATTCCGCGGCATGCCTTTCCGCCGCACGCATCACCCAGGAGGAGATGACTTGAACGATATTGCGAGGGAAAACGACGTTGAGACATTGAGTTGGGAGGAATTGGACCGCGCGAATCGGGGCATTCCCGTCGCGGCGACGACCCTCCCCGCCTCGCCGTTGCAGACCGTGCAAGTCTGGTATGGCCGCGAGGAGAGCGGGCGGATCGCCGCGCTCGCCATCCAATTGGCGGTCGTCGAGACGGCGCAAGGGCCGATGCAGAGTGTCATCATTAGCCGCGTACGCGAGGATGCGGACGGTAAGACGCGTGTCTCCGCGACGCAGGTGACGGCAACGACGGTCGAGACCGCGCAACGGGATATGGAACATCAGATCACGAGCCTCGAAGAGGCCGGTTTCAACCCTGCCGCGCCGCCGGACACCTATGAGCCGGAACCATGGGGCGAGGAGAAGAAGCCGACGTTGTTCATCCCGCCCGCCGGCTTCACGCTGCCGAATCGCAAGCGCTAGCCAGTAACGAGTAACGAGAGCGGATACGACCCCCTCGTGACTCGTACTTCTCTAACCCGCTTGGGCGCGGGGGACGATCCGCCACTGCATGACGGGGCTGGTTGTCAGAGATTTGTCATCCGGCCCCGGATCGGCACGAATGACGGCGAGGCGGGCATACCCGGAAGAATCGGGTACGGCGCCAACGATGTCCGCCCGTTCCCAGCCGCGCAGGCTTCGGCCACCGGTGATCTCAAAGCCGCCTTCCGGGTGCCGCATGACATGATAGGTCGAACCCGTCGCCGTGTTCGCCTCGAACACTTCCATGCTCCCCATCCATCGCAACGCGCGCGTCAATGCGATCGCGCGATCTTCGTCTTCCATCCTCTGCTACTCCCGTGCGCGTCCCGACCGCGAAAGATGATCGGCCTTCCCCACATTCATGCGACTAAGAATACTCTGGGCCGCCGTCGGATGCAATGTCAGCTCTCAGCATTGTGTTCACGGCCAGATGTTCGAGGAGGGCGAACAGGAATGATGCGGCGCGCTTGCCGAGTTCGTTTTCCAGCGCCTCAAAGGTCCCGCTGTCCCCGAAGGTCGAGACGGTGTGGAACTCGTTGTTCGAGATGTCCTTGACCGTCAGGAAGGGCACGTCATGGAGCAGGCAGAGTTGCGCGATGGCGGCGGCCTCCATATCCTCACAGAGTGTCGCGTGCCGCGCGTGCAATGCGCGGAGGGCGTTGGCATCCTGCGTAAAGCGATCCGCCGAGGCAACGGGGCCGAACCAGACGCGCGGCGCGCGATGCGGGACGCCCGGAGGCCAGTGCGCCTCCGGCCATGCCGCGCGCCGCCACCGACCGCCCTCGGCGATGGACTCTGCCGCCGCCAGCAGCCCGCTGCCGGCGGGGAAGGCATCCACATCGCGGTGTTTGCCATCGGCAAAGAGGCGCGCGGGCCGGTACTCGAAACGGCCACCGGGGCGTAGCCACCCGTGATCGTAGGCGATGCATATCGTTCCGACGACGATATCGCCGACCAGAATATCCTCGCGGTGCGCGCCGGTGCAGCCATAATTGAGGACGGCGCGCGGCTGATATCGGCCAATCACCGCCTCCGTCGCCGCGCCTGCCGCGACCATCCCCATGCCGCTCGTCGTCAGCACGAGCGGAAGGCCGTTGAAGGTTACGCGGTCAAACCGGCGCGGCCCGTGCGCTTCCGTGCCCTCCCACGCCGCCCCCTGCGCGCGGAGTAGCCCTTCGAGGTGCGTCATCTCCTCCGGCATCGCCACGACGATGGCGATTGACATTCCCTACCCCCGATGGAGCAATGAGGGCGAGGCGCGCACCGAGTTGCGCGCGTCGCTTCTCGGATTCTCAACACGCGCTGCCGGTGCCGCTCATTGCTTCCTGCCCAACGGGCGTCCGCTCGTTGCCCATTGCTTCCCTCGTCAGTTCGCCCGGATCGCCACCTTGCGGATCGGCTCGTCGTCAATCGTATAGCGGCCACTCATCGCGGCGATGCCGTCCGCGAGGCGTTCGAGAGGCAGTTGGTGTGAGACAAAGGAGGCGAACGGATATTTCCCGCTCTCGATCAGTTGCCGCGCCTGCACGAAATGGCCGTGCGCGGAGCCCCAGACGCCATACAGCGTGATCTGCTTGAAAGTGAAGTGGCCCCACGGGTTGAGTGGCACATCGCCGACATTCGTGAAGTGGCCGCAGGTCACGTACTGCCCGCCGCGCCGGAGGAGATCGAACCCTTCCGGCAGCGCCGCGAGGACACCCGTCGCCTCGATGATGATGTCCGCGCCGTAGCCGTGGCTGGATGCATCTCTGACCATCTTCTGTCGCTCAGCGGGGTCGGTCACTTCGGTGATGTCAATCGTCAGGTCCGCACCGAGTTCGCGGGCGAAGGCGAGGCGGTCGGCGGGCGCGCCGATGACGATCGTCTTGAACGCACCCAACTCCTTCGCGCCGATCAACGCCATCAGACCGATCGGCCCCGCGCCCTGGATGACGACCGTATCGCCGATCTGGTACGTCGCCCGCCCCGCGGCATGGATGCCGACACTGAGTGGTTCGAGGACCGAGGACGCGGCCGGATCGGCGTTCATCTTATAGAACTTCGTGCCGGGGATCAGCCACTGGTAGCCCGCGAATCCGCCCGTTACTTCCAGCGGCAGATGCTTCATCCCGGCGGCGGCGAAGCCATAGGCGCCGAAACCCGGCGAGAGCGTCGGCTGGAAGGCCATCGAACCGAAGAAATCACTATTGTCCGAAACACCCGGCTTAATGCCGATCAGGTCGCCCTCGGCAACCGGTCGCCCCGTGCAGTCCGTCGTCACGCCCTCGCCCAGCGCGACAATCGTGCCGACGATCTCATGCCCGAGCACGACGGGCATCGGCACCGACTTCATATGCCCCTGAAAGACATGCACATCCGTCCCGCAGATACCGCAGAGCACCTGCCGCACAATGACACTCCCCGGCCCCGGCTCCGGCACCGCCGCCTCCGCGACTGAGAAATTCCCTTTCACACCATCCAGCACTACCGCCCGACTCGTCAGCCCCATCGCTCCCCTCCCTCACGAACTTGTGAACGTTCCCACCAGGGCGATTGATGCAGGCAGTATAACCTACCCCCCTGCCCCCTCCCTGTTAGGGGCAGGGGGGTTCGGCACGTCATGCCGCCAGATCGCGCCGCTCCTGCTCCCAGAGATAGAGGGCGCGGGCGACTTCGCGGAGTAAGCGGTCATCGAAGTTCGGATGAGAGCGCAATTCGGCATCGGGCACGGCGGAGAGATGCTCGGCGGTGTGATAGCCGCGGCGGTGGAGCATCGCGCAGACGCGCTCGCTGACGGCGAGGCGGTCCACTGGTGTCAGGTGGCGCGTCAGGAAGCAGTGGATGACCGTGACGATCCCCTCGATGGTGCAGATGAAGAGGATGATGATGCCAAAGACAAGCCCCGCCCAGGTAGCAATCGAGAGCGCCATGAAGACGCCGACGAACCCCGCGACGATCGGGTTCGTCTGGAGCAACCAATCCAGCAGGCGCGGCGCGAAGGTGAGGATCGCCGCCGGTGTCCCGGCGAGGATCATGCCGATCGCTTTGCGGACCGGATTCGTCGCGAAGGGGTCCGTTGTCGTGCTACCCGGATACGGCGCCACATCGTATCGGCGGGCCAATGTTGCGCTTGTGCTTCCCATCGCCGATTGCTTCCATATGCGACAACGAACCGCTCATTCCTCCGAGTATGAAATGCGTACGATATGCACGGTAACGCACGCACAAAGCCGTGGCAAGGGGAATACCATGATCGTCCCACCATACGTAGGATTATTTCAGCGTCTCGTAGTTAATGCTCATCCGGCGGCGGCGCTCAACCGCTGCCTTCACCGCTTCGTCGGCCTCCGTCTCAGAGCCTACATACGTGACGAGGGCGTAGAGACGCACGCGATCACCGAGCGGCGCGATCATCGAGACCGTCGGCCGGGCGGTGAGCGGGATCGTCGCCAGCGCGGCATTGACGGCGCGCTCGAGCGTCGCCGCGTCCGTCCCGCTGAGAATTTTCGCAAAGAGCCGCCGCCCGGCGCTATTTTCGTGCGGTGTCTCATCCGTCGGTGTCTCGTTCATACATCCCCCTCCCCCACAACGTACCACGGCCTCCCGTAATTGCGCCATTGTATCGCGGCATGTAAGGTAGAAAAGTCGGCAGGCGGCAGAGACCGAGGGAATGCAATGACTGTTGCCGATTCCGGCGACTGCCGCCTGCCGACGAGCGAAGGAACTGCGCATGCGGGATTGGACGACGCGATACTCCCGGCAAGCGGCAAAGATGCATCTGACCGTCGTCTCCGGGCCGTCATATCCGAAGCAGGGTGCGGGGTTCATCTCGCTCCGTAGTGGCGCGCCGCCTGCTGAGTGTATTCCGCGCGCGTGGCTGGAACGCGGCATGGAGCGCGCCTGGGCCAGCGCGCAGGACTTGTTCGGCTATCAGAGCGCGATGGGCGCGTGGGATCTCCGTGCGCACGTCGCGGAGCGGATGCGCGCCCTCGGCTGCGCCGATGTGGACGCGAAGAATGTCATGCTCCTGAGCGGCGCGCAGCAGGGAATTGATTTTCTTGCCCGCCTCTTCATCAATCCCGGCGATACCGTCGCGCTCGAAGACCCCGTCTATCCTGGCGCCCTCCAGACGTTCGACCTCTGCGAGCCGCGCTACCTGCCGGTGCCCGTCCATGCGGACGGCCTCGATCTCGACGCACTGGAAGCAGTCTTGCGGCACGAACAACCGAAGTTCCTCTATATCGTGCCCACCTTCCAGAACCCGACGGGCGCGACGATGCCGCTGGCGCACCGTGAGCGGCTGATCGCCCTCGCCCGCGCACACGACCTCGTCATCATCGAGGACGATCCGTACAGCGCGCTCCGCTACGTCGGAGAGGACGTGCCGCCCTTGCGCGCCCTCGATCCGGATGTGATCTATCTCGGCACCTTCTCGAAGACGATCGCGCCCGGCATCCGCGTCGGCTGGATGGTGATGCCGGAGGCATTGCGAGACAAACTCTACGCGATGAAGGAGGCGGCGGACATCAACTCCGACCGCGTCATGCAGCAGGCGGTCTACGAGATGATGCAGACGGGCTTCTTTCCCGATCATCTCGACCGCATTCGCGCCCTCTATGCCGAACGCCGCGCCGCGATGCTCAATGCCTTGCGGGAGCGCATGCCGCCGGACGTGACGTGGATGGAACCGGAGGGCGGTTTCTTCGTCTGGCTGACCCTGCCACCCGGCATGGACGTTTCGGCTATCCTCGCGCGCGGCAATGAGCGCGGCGTCGGCATCGTCCCCGGCACTGGCTGCACGGCCATTCCGGGCGGCCAGGCCAGCGGCATGCGCCTCTCCTTCTGCGCCCAGCCACCCGACACAATCACCGAAGGCATCCGCCGCCTCGCGGCGGTCATCGCGTCATTTCGCACTGACACACGACATGGTGGATGAACGAGTGACTGAGGGTATTCCCCGCCCGTGCTATACTCCGCGCACATCGGTTTCGCGATGCGGCGCGGGAAAGCGGTGGAGAACACCCCACAGGAGCACGACAGCGCCACCCTGAAGCGCGCCCAGCGCGCCGAACGCAACGAGTACGCGCAACGTGGGCTGCCTGGCGGTGGCGAGACAGATATCTGAGCGGTGATGGCGGGCTTCCAGCCTGCCATGATATGGGAGGGCGGTTCGCGAACCGCCCCTACGACTCCCCCTCTCCATCGCGGGCGCGGGCGCCCTCTGGGCAGCATGGGCAGCATGGGCAGGTGAGAGGGAGCAGGGGATGAGGTTTCCCATGGCAACACACCATTTCCAGCCAACGACGTACTACAACACGATCGGCTCGCACGAACCGGCGCTCCATGTCGCGGACGGCGACACGGTGATTACCGCGACGGCGGACGCGGGCGGCTGGGACATGCACGGGGAGCGGGTCGCACGCGGCGGCAACCCGCAATCGGGGCCATTCTTCGTCGCGGGTGCGGAGCCGGGCGACACGCTCGTCGTCGAGATTGTCCGCCTGACGCCGAACCGCGATTGGGGCTATACCGCGACGGTGATCAGCGAGAATGTCCTGGATCCGCACCATGTCCGCGCATTGCCGCCGCAGCAATCCGCGCATTGGCGCATTGACCGCGCGAACCGCACCGTTGCGCTCGCTCCGCCCCCAGCGGGCGGTGGTGGCAGTCAGCGGACGATCATCGAGCCGCCAGAGGCGCTCCGCGATCTCGTGCTCCCGCTCGCACCGATGGTCGGCTGCTTCGGTGTCGCGCCCGCCGGTGGTGAGGCGATCTCCACGGCGACCTCCGCGCGGCATGGCGGCAACATGGACTATCGCGGCTTCACCGAAGGCGCGATAGTCTATTTTCCCGTCGCGGTCCCTGGCGCGCTCTTCCACATCGGAGACGGCCACGCGCTGCAAGGGGATGGCGAGATCGTCGGCACCGGCATCGAGACCTCCTTCGAAATGGAAGTCGTGCTGCGTGTCCTGAAGGGCAAAAAAATCACCTGGCCGCGCGGCGAGAATGCGGAGTATATCTTCACTGTCGGCAACGCGCGCCCACTCGATCAGGCGGTGCAGCACGCGACGAGCGAAATGCTCCGCTGGCTCGGTGAGGACTTCGGCCTCGATGCCACCGCCGCCAGCCTCCTGATGGGCCAAACCGTCGAGTACGACCTCGGCAATATCTATGACCCTGCCTACACAATGGTCTGCAAAATGCCCAAACGCTGGCTGAATCGGGCGCGCTAACCACAGAGACACAAAGGATACAGAGAACAGGGAGAGGAAGACGCGAGAAAGAAGAAAGGGAGAGATTCAAAACAATCTCCCTTCATTCCTTCATTGTGTCCTCTGTGCTCTCTGCGTCTCTGTGGTTCAATAATCCCTACGGCAGGTGGCCGTGGTAGATGGGGGATGTGGCGACGGTGCGGAAGGCGGCGAGGGCGGCGGATGAGGAGTTGACGCGCCAGTCCGTCTCCTTGTTCTCATCGAACCAGACAACGGCGCGGAGGCGCGGGAAGTGCGCGGGCAGATCGTTGAGCAGACCCTGCGTGATCCACGCCGCCTTGTCGCCACCGACATCGGACGAGGCCGTCTCGCCAATCATCATCGGCTTGCTCGCGATCCGCGCGACGCTGTTGTAGGACGGCCCGAAGGTGCCGACAAGGTCCGTCCAGTGCGACCATGACTGGCTCGTACCGAAGTTGTAGCCGTCCAGCCCGATCCAATCCACCGCGTCATCACCGGGGTAAACGTCCGCGAAGGGCGTGCTGCCGGGATAGGCGATGTTCGGTGACCAGACCCAGCGGACGTTTTGCGCGCCCTCCTGCATGAAAATGTCGCGCACATGGCGCCACATCGGGAGGTACTGGTCGGCGGTGTTGCCGTTCGCATTCACCGCCCATGGATACCAATCGCCATTCATCTCATGCGCGAACTTCAGGTACATCGGTTTCTGCCACGCGGCGACCGCCCGCGCCCAGTCGTGGATGAAGCCGTCGTGCGTCCCGACGATGATCGCGGCGAGTGAGTAGACGGGTTGATTCGGGCCAGCGGTCGCGTCCCACGGCTCCCAGGTAATCATCGGCGTCGCCCCGCGCGCGACGACCGCGTCCATTTTCGCCGGATCGAAGGTGCGAGAGGCGCTCGTCGCCCAGTCCTGATACCACATGATGATGCCAGGCGTGACGCCAATTATCCCCGCGAACTCATCAATCTTCGTCGGATCGCCGGGCGCATTGGCGATGTATGCGCCGAGCGCAAGCGGATAGACGGGCGCCGCCGCGACGCTCGCCGTCCGCACGATCATCGTGATCAGCCAGAGCACGAGCGGCAGATGCCGCATGTACCGACGCAACCCTGACAGCGGAGTATCTCCTATCCTGACGCTTGCCGACGCGATTCCGCGCTTCACCACGCGATGTATTCGCCGCCGTTCCATTCATAGAACGCGAAACGCGGCGGAAAGTGACGGGGCGCGCGTCAATCATTGCACTTCAGTACATGAAAGGTCAAATGGGCTTTTCATCCCCCTATCTCTCCCACCAACGAACCCCGGATGTGCGGATAGCAAGGTCAGCGGGCAGAAGGCTGCTCGCCCAGATAGGCGATCATCATCATGTGTTCGATGTTCGCCATGTGGAACGGCGTGCTCATCGGCTGGAAGCCGAACGACTCATACAGCCCCTTCGCGTACGTCTGCGCGCTCAGTGTCACGATCGGCAACCCGAGATCGCGCGCGGCGTCCATCAAGTGCCGCATGATACCTGTGGCGACACCCATCCGCCGGAAGCGCGGCAGAACGCTAACCCAGGCGATCTGTCCTTCCGAGCCACTCCGCGTGCGGACGAGATGCATGCGCCCTGTTCCCGCCGGTATTTCGTCCACGAGACCGAGGGCATGAATGGCGGTCAGGTCGTCCCGATCACCCTTTTCCGCGCCTTGCACGCCTTGCTCTTCCGCGAAGACCGCCGCGCGGATCGCGTAGCAAGCAGCGCGGTCCGCAGGGGAATCCGCGCGACGGACAGTGATGTCAGCCATCCGCGCCGGAACTCGTCGGGACCGCCGCCATCACCGGCACGGGCCGGAGTGGTCGCCCTTTCTGGTCGGCGGCGGTCGCTCTGTCGGTGATCGCCTCACGCGCGATCACATCGTCGGCAGCGAGCACACGCCGGAGCGCGACGGCGGCGACATCGAGCATCGCGTCGTCCGGCGTGCGCGTCGTCAGTTTCTGGAGCGCCATGCTCGGCGCGAGCAGGACGCGCATCCAGCGATGGTGATAGAACTGCGCGCCAAGCCGGAGGAATTCGTACGCGATACCGGCGATCACCGGCACGAGCACGATGCGGCTGAGAATACGCAGGAAGAACGGCGGCCGGCCGAGCAACGCGAAGACGAGGATCGAGAAGAGGACGACGACAAGCAGGAAGCCCGTACCACAGCGCGGATGCTCGATCGGCATTGGCCGGATATGTTCGGCATCGAGCGGCAACCCGCGCTCGTAGGCGTGGATCGTCTTGTGCTCCGCGCCGTGATAGCGGAAGACGCGCTTCACGTCGGGGATCAGCCCGATCAGGCCAAGATAAAGGACGAGGATGCCGAGGCGGATGCCGCCCTCGATGATGTTCGAGACGAACGACGAGGCGATAAACTGATCCGCGAAGTGGATCGCGAGCAAGGGCAGCACGAAGAACAGCCCGACGCCAAAAAGGAGCGAGACCGTGACAGCGATCCAGAGCGCGGGGCCGCTTAATTCGGTCGGCTCCTCCGGCTTGTTGTCCTTGCCGCGCATCTTCTCAGGATTGGGCAGGATGGCGGGCATGACATCGGGCGCGACGGTGATGGCGGGCGCCGTCTCTTCCTCCTGCAAGCCAACATTGGCGGAGAAGACGAGCGCGCGCGTGCCGAGCAGCAGCGCATCCCACAACAGGACAATCCCGCGCAGGAAGGGCCACTTCATTATCCGTGACCGGTAAATCCACGAGGTCAGCGGTTCCTGGTAATACCGGATGCCACCATCGGGCGCGCGCACGGCCACGGCCATCTCGCGCCGCCCGCGCATCATCACCCCTTCCATCACCGCTTGTCCGCCGTAGTGAAACGTCCCCATGTATCCTCCGTCGTACCCTAACCATTCATCGGTGCATGATACCACGCGCCGCGCCGCCCAGACGTGGCTCCTTGACGCGTCGTGGCACGCTCGCTAATCTGTACGGACAGTAAGGGAGGACTATCGTGGAACAACGACCGTCACCGGATAGCGATGTTCATTCCCGCCGAGCAAGAGAAGTTGAATTGCCATCCCGGATTGTGCGCCAAGAAGAGACGAGGCCCTGCCCGCGCTGTGGCCACGCAATGCCCGCATTGAAAGGCGGCTCCGCCTCGATTTGCCCGAATTGCGGCTTCAAGGATTCCTGCTGTTACTGAGCGAGCAGGCAGAGGGGGAATCATGCACTACGCGGTCACCATCCCCTGCTTCGACGCGTACTTCGATGCACGCGCGGTCGCACAACTGGCCCACGAAGCGGAGATGGCAGGATGGGACGGCTTCTTTGTCTGGGATCATCTCCTGCTATGGCCGACACCGATTGCCGACCCATGGATCGCTTTGACCGCTGCCGCGTCGCCGCCCCTTCGCGCGCGGCCCGCTGGGACGGTGTCGTGCCGCTCAAGGCGAATGCGGGTTTTGGTGAATGGCTGTCACCGGAGGAGGTGCAAGCGATCGTCGCGTACACGCGGGCGAATCGCACGGATACCCGACCGTTCGATGTGGTCATCGGCGGGCACACGGCGGGTATCTCGCCGGAGGAAGATGCGGAGTGCATGCAAGCGTGCACGGCGGCGGGGGCAACCTGGTGGCTCGAAGACATCAGCCCGTGGGCGTTCGGGTGGAGCTGGCAAGGAGCGTGGCCCGTCGAGGCGATGAACCGGCGGGTTCAAGCCGGTCCACCCCGCGTTTGAGCGCGGGGCGACTGGTGGCAAGAATGTCCCCCGAGGAGGCCGCGAGGACGACGCGGGAAGGATTTGACCGCTTCACGAACGTAAATTATACTCCGCCCATGTCCGGAACTGAATGCGAGCGATGATCGGGCGACGTGTCAATCTCACGGCCCCGATCACCGTAGCCATCAACACGAGGAGGACGACCGATGCGTATTGCGGTTGCAGGTAAAGGAGGGGCTGGCAAGACGACCATCTCCGCCACGATGGCGCGTTTGTTTGCCCAGCGCGGATTCCGCGTCAACGCGCTCGACGACGATCCGAACCCGAACCTTGCCAACGCGCTCGGGTTGACAGCGACTGAGGTCGAGCGACTGCGCGGCATCGCGCGCGAGGATATCATGGAGGAGCGGGTTGACGCGCACAACCACGCGTCGCTGCACCTGACCATCCCGTTCGAGCAGGTAATCGCCGATTACGGGGTCGTCGGCCCGGATGGCGTCCGGATGCTGATGATGACCGCGCTTCGCGGTGCAGGGAAGGGCTGACTCTGCGGCCAGCACGCCGCGGTACGTGGCGTCGTCGCGGAACTTGGCACCCTGCGCCCGGACGATGTGACTGTCCTCGACATGGAAGCCTCGATCGAGCACCTGAGTCGGGGGACGCTCCGGGATGTGGAGACGCTCCTCATCATCACGGAGCCATACTTCCGCGCCCTCGAGACGCTCGGGCGCACGGTTCCCCTCGCCCGCGAACTCGGCATTCCGCAGATGTATGTGGTCGCCAATAAGGTCCGCTCCGAGCGCGACGAGGCGGCGATCCGCGAGTACACCGCCCGCCTCGGTCTGGACCTCCTCGCCGTCGTCCCGTTCGACGAGGCAGCGCAGGAAGCGGACCGCCAGAACCAGGCGCTCGTCGAATACCGACCGACCGCACCCGCCGTGCAGGCGATTGCGCGGATCGTTGACGCGCTTTCCTCGCAAGCGACCGTCGCCCGCTAGGATCGGGAGAGACGCGCGCTCCATGTGGTGGGCGCATTGCGCCCACGGGAGACCCCCGATTATGGCAACCGGACGGCCACAGTTCATCGTCACGCCGATTGGTGTCGTCCATCGGCCCGGTATGGTCAATGGCGCGCAGCGAGCCTGGCACGTACTTCGATCCGTTCGCGGAATCTGTTATCGAGATCTTCCCCGAGTGGGAAGCGGCGTTGACACGTATCGAGGAGTTCAGTCATCTCGTCGTCGTCCTCTTCATGGACCGCACCGACCCGCTCACACCGGCCGATCGGCTCGTCTGGCGCATGGAGAACCGCGAAGACCTGCCCCCGGTGGGTCTCTTCGCCACCCGCAGCCCGCGCCGACCGAACCCGATCGGCCTCAGCTATCCGAAGCTCGTGCGTCGAGAGGGGCGCAATCTCTCCATCGTCGGCACCGACGCGTGGCCGGGGACGCCGGTGCTCGACATCAAGGGATACTACCTGCGCGACGAGCGGCGGCTCGACGCGACCGCGCCCCCCTGGCTGCAAACCCTCTGGGAAGGGCACGACGCGGAGCGTGGTGGGCCACCCCCGCTTCGATAACGCACGGGAGCCAATGTACGGCGGACGCCACTCATTCCGTGTCGAGTTTCACGCGGCGACGATAGGTACGCATGCCGCTACGCTGCCGCCGAAGCCGCGCACGTTTCCGCTGATGGCGCTCCAGCCACTCCTCCATCACCCGACGGATGAGGTCGGAGGTTGTGACATCGAAGTCCACCGCGGCGTCATCAATCGCGTGTTTCAACTCGCGCGACACGGCGATGCTGACCTTGCTGGTGTACTGTGTCGGGCGGGGCGCGTGCCAGTGGTATGCCCGGCGTTGTGGGGTGGATTCGGGGTCGCGACGGAAGAATGTCACGGCGCCGTTGTTCACGTCCGCGCTCACCGTCCAGCCGCTCGCGAGCCACGCCCGGGACTGCGGATGGTCGGGGCGCAGCGAGTTTGCCCACCACATACTGCGTTGCCACGCCGTCCGCGGTAACGGTGCGCCGAGAATCGCTTCGATCTCCGCAAAGGTGAAGCACACCTCGTCACCGGCGAGTGTCATCAGATAGTCGGAAAGCGGTTCGTACTTCCCCGCCATTCATTCCCCCTGTATCGCGAGAAGACAATATCGCTACTGTCTTCGTACGTATCTGGTCTGCGACCGGATGCGTCAATCAACAATTAATGCGGGTGCCGCTCCTTGGGAAGCGTCACAGATGCGGCAGGGGCGACCCGCAGCAGGCCGAACGCCCCGGCGAACGTGAGCAGCGTACCGCCGCCGATAAAGATCGCCGCGATCCCGACGCGATCGACAAGTGCGCCAGCGACCCCGATGCTCGCGATCTCTCCCGCTGCCCAGACGACGTCGAGCGTCGCAAAGACTCGCCCGCGTACACGATCCGGCACGCGGCGTTGGAGCACGGTGCTGTACGTAACCGCGCCCGTGGCTGTCCCGATTCCGTAGGTGAGCAGCACCACGAGCGCGATGGGCAGCGGCGTCAGGAGACCCAGGGCAATATCGCCAACACCGCGCCACACGTAGGGCCAGAAGAGGAGGCGCGGATCAGCGCCGAGCAAACGGGGAAGGAGAAATGGCCCAACGAGGGCGCCGATACCGATGGCGAACAAGAGAAGCGAGAATTGCGCGGGTTGCAGATGCAGATGCCGAGCCGATAGGACGACGAGGAGTGCCGATGTCCCACCGGTCGCGAAGGACGCTAGCGCTTGGACAATGATGAGTGGCCCGACAAACGCATCGTGGCGGGCATACGCAAGGCCGTCGCGCGCGTCCGCCCAGAAATCGCTACCGGAACTATCGTCCTCGGTATGTGCAGGGTGCTGCCCCGGCAGGTGTCGGAGCATGGTCGCCGAGAATAAGAAGGTGATGGCGTTGAAAAGGAACGCGGGCGTTGTTCCGTATGCAAGAAGGAGCGCACCCGCTCCTGCCGCCGCGACGATCTGTGTCGCCTGCTCGGTGGACCAGCCGACAGTGTTCGCTGCGAGCAGAGCATCCTCCTCGACGAGTAAAGGCAGGAGTGCCCGCGCCGCCGGGCCGAATGGCACACCCACCGCTGCCATCGCGACCGCGAGACCGATCGCCAGCGGCACATTGCCGGTGAAGGCGAGACCCGTCGCGAGGGCTGCACGGGCGAGGTCCGCGCCAATCATCACAAGACGTCGGTCAAACCGATCGACGATTACCCCCGCAGTCGGCCCGACCGCGAGCGTCGTGCCAATCTGCGCCAATGCAAGCGCGGCGAGTGCAGTCCCCGATCCGGTCAGCCGAAAGAGCAGCACCACGAGCGCGATGTAATGGAAGGTATCGCCGAGATTCGAGATGACTTGGCCCACCCAGAGCGGGCGATACCGTTCGCTACGGAGGATGCGCGCGTAGGGCGCGAAGGCAGTGGCAATCGCGGGGCGGGCGGGTGGAGTTGTATCGGTATCCGTCATGCGCGTGTACCCCCGCCAGCGTTGACGCGTCTGAATCATCCCACAACTCATCGGGACGAAAGGCGTATACTAGCATCTGACCGAGACGGCATTGCACATCTGGCAGAAGCCATGCACCGAACAGAGCCGGAAACGGAGGCCCCGATGGCAGTTTTCGCACCGCCCACCCCGATTGAGGCGCCACCCGAGCCGGTCACGGAGCCGCAGCCTGAAAGACGGAAGGCGCCCGAAGGGCCGATCAAGGTCGTGCATGCCTTCTGGCTGGCCGGGATGAGTTGCGACGGGTGCAGCATCTCCGCAACGGGCGCGACGAATCCCAGCGTCGAGGACCTGCTCACCGGCAGTATTGCCGGCCTGCCGACCGTCATCCTCCACCACCCGGTGCTGGCGGTCGAGAACGGCGAGGAGTTCATCCGGCCGTTCGAACTCGCGGCGGAAGGTAAACTGGACGCCCCGTACGTCTGCGTGTATGAGGGGTCCATCGCGGACGAGCGGATTGCCGCCGCGACGGGCGGCTACTTCTCCGCGATGGGCGATCAGGTCCTCGAAGAAGGGACGCGGCCCTTTCCCACCGCGACGCGCCTGAAGCAGATGTCGGAGGGGGCGGCGGCGGTGATCGCCATCGGCACCTGCGCTACCTGGGGCGGCATTCCGGCGGCGGCGGGCAACGTCACCGGCGCGATGAGCGTGATGGATTTCCTCGGTTCTGATTACCGTAGCGCACTGGGCCTGCCGGTCATCAATATCCCCGGCTGCGCGCCCGTCGGCGACAACTTCACCGAGACCGTCGCGGCGGTATTACTTTTCCTGCAAGGGATGGGGCCGCTGCCGGAATTCGATGAACTGGGTCGGCCCGCCTGGCTCTTCAGCGAGACCGTCCATCGCGGCTGCACCCGCGCCGGGTACTACGAGGAGGGTGTCTTCGCCGAGGACTACGGGGACAAGGAATGCCTCGTCGAGGTGGGCTGCTGGGGGCCGGTCGTGAACTGCAATATCGTTTCGCGCGGGGCGCAGTCGCACATGGGCGGTTGCATGCGCGCCGGCGGGCCTTGCATCGGCTGCACGATGCCGGGCTTCCCCGATAAGTTCTCGCCCTTCTATAAGGCGCCGCCCGGATCGTTCCTCTCCAGTAATGCCTCCCGAACCTACGGCGCAGGCATCCGGCGGTTGCGCGCCCTCAGCAACCATGCCCTGAGTCGCGAAGTTCGCTGGGACGCGCTGAACAAGGGCGTCGTGCCGAGCGGCTGGGGCGAGATCGAGAAGCCGAACGCCTTCGACAAGACTGTCCACTTCTTCTATGAGAAACTACAATTCAGCGGTTCACGGAGACCGGGACGGGAAGCGGGCCGCTACTGGCCGACCGATCCGCCACCGCGCCATCGCGGCATGAAGGTCCCCCGCGATGTCTCCACCACCGGCGGCGAGGAGGGCGCGTGGCACGGTGAGGGTGGCGTGCCGCCGCCCGACGGCAGCGGATCGTAAGGCGGAGGGAGAGCGATGATCGCCGGGTTGTACACGGTCTGGGCCATCTGCCTTGTCGTCGCGGTCGTGGTGATCCTGATCGCCGCCGCGCTCCTGATCGCGATTTTGCTCGTCGCCCGAAGCATCGCCGCGCACGGCCTCCAGGCGCTCGCGGCGGCGGACGCGATCGCGAAAGATACGCAGGTGATCTGGGCGCTCAGCACGACCAATGAGGTCGCCGGGGAGATCCTGGCGACGGTGGAGAGTATCGAGGCACATGGCGGCAGGATTGCCGGGGCGCTCCACGAGCCGCAGGCAATCCCGGGATTCGGAGGGTAGTGAGGATGTGGTGCATGCCACTTTTTGCGGCCAGCGAGCGTGCGGCCTATACCGTCTGGTGGGTCTCGCTCGCCATCGGCGTGGTCGTGATCCTCGTCGTCGCCGCGCTCCTGACAATGATCGTCCGCACCGCGCGAGTCATTGATGGCGCGGTCGGACAGATCTGGGTCGTCGGACAGCGGATCGCGAACAATACCGTTCACATCCCGCTGCTGCACCGGACGAATCGGGTCGTGGACGAAATTCTCGCGCACGCGGTCATCATAGACGGCGCCGCAGCCGCAATCGAAACCCATGCGGAAGGCTGCCCCGGCTGCCCGCAGTGTGTGCGGCCCGGCGGGATCAGGGGGATGGCATGAGCGTTCTATTGGCGCTGCTTTCGGCGCTCGCGGTCGTCGCCCTCTTCGGCGCGCTCGTCGTCTATCTGAACCAGATCATCGCCGCGTTGGAGAGCATCGGCGGCGAGGTCAAGGGCTACAGCAAGCGCGCCAGCAACCTCGGCAAGATCGCCTTCGGCGTGCGCGCCATCGAGCAGCAGACCGGGCATCTCGGCCCGGAGGTGACGCGCCTCAATGGCACGCTGACCCGTGCCGCCGGTGGCCTGCAGAGCATCGACGAGCATCTCGTCCGGACGATAGACGCCGTCGTGCGGCAGGGAGGCAGCACGCCATGATCGTCGCCATCGCCGTCCCCACCGCGGTCTATGTCATCTGGTGGGCCACGTTGATCGTCGCGGTGGTCATCGTGCTGCCCTTGGCCTGGTACCTGCTGCACCGCGCGTTCGCGGCGGCTCGACAGATCGAGCGCTACGCCGCGAAGACATTGGAAGCGGGTGTGGGCGTCGCCGGTAATACCGCGAACATCGCCGCGCTCAAGGAGACGATCGGCGTCGCGACGGGCATCCTCGGAACGGCGTCCGCAATCGAGGAGCACTCCGGTGTGATCGAGGGGGCACTCGCATCCCGGGCGGGAGGTGATTGAGGTGCTGCTCGTCTCTCTGACGATCGCCGCAATTGTGATCGTCGTCCTCGTGCTCGTTGTCTACCTCGTGGGGATCGCGTACTACCTGCGGAAGGCGGACGGCCACCTGGTGAAACTCGTCGGCGGCTTGCAGGCGATCCAGGGGCATGCCCGACCGCTGCCGGAAGACCTCGCCACGATTAACGGAGCGCTCGTCGCGCTCCGGGACTTACTCAAGGGAACCGACCATCACCTGGCGGGCGCCGACCAGGTTTTTGCGCGAGAAGCGGGGGGCCGAGATGTGTTTTAAGAACCTGCCGGTGGAGTTCGACGAGCACGGGCGGGCCTATCTGAAAGAGGATATCCGCGACCCCTACGGCCTCCAGCGGACGCCGGACCTCAACGGTGGTGCAGTGGCAACCCTCACGCGTGACCAGATCGAGGACCTGCTCGCCCGCAACGGCCACATCGAGCAGAAGAACTTCGACCCGCTCACCCGTGTCGCCGGGGCGCTCGCTTTCCATACAGTCGTGGACATGCAGGAGCGCAAAGTGCTCGAAAGCCGCTCGGTGGCGACCCTCTTCCGCGGCTACGAAATCATCATGATGGGACGCGACCCGCGCGACGCCATCTACATCACGAGCCGCGCCTGCGGCGTTTGCGGCGGCGTGCATTCCACCTGCTCCGCGCTGGCGATCGAGATGGCAATCGGCGTCCGGCCGCCGCCCCTGGGCATTGTGCTGCGCAATATGCTCCTCGCCCTCGAATACCTGCTCGACCTGCCGCTCCATCTCTTTCTGCTCGCCGGGCCGGACTATTCCGCGTCCATCGTCCGCAAGACGAATCCCGCCCTCTGGGATCGGGCCGAGAAGACCGAGGCCCCGCACGCCAATGTCCACGGCTACCGCACCATCGGCGAGATCATGACCGACATGAACGCGCTGACGGGCTCGCTCTACCTTGAGGCCCTGCACATGACACGCGTCGCGAAAGAGGCATATGTCCTGATCGGCGGCAAATTCCCGCACCCACAGACGGTCGTGCCGGGCGGCATCAGCGCGACCGTCAGCATCACGACGTTCAATGAGATCTATCTGCGCGTGCAGCAGTTCTTCGATTATTCGAAGAAATGCGCGGCGGTCTACGACGACATCGTGGATTTCTTCTATGACGCCAATCCCCAGTACAAGGATGTTGGCCGGACGCAGGCCAACCTGATTGATTGCGGCGTCTGGGACGACCCCGACGCGTACGACGCGACGTACGAGAACTGCAACGCGTGGGGCGAGCGGCGCTGGGCGACGCCGGGCGTGATCGTCAATGGCGAATTGGTGACGACGAAGCTGCAGAACATCAACGTCGGTCTGGAAGAGTTCATCGAGCACTCCTTCTACGAGGGGTGGGAGAGCCGCCCGTACCCGACCGATCCCCTCGGCGCGCCGCTCAGCCCGAACCACCCGTGGAACAAGGAGACGAAGCCGAGGCCGCAGGCCCCGAACTGGCGCGAGAAGTACACCTGGGCCACCTCGCCGCGCTGGGACCGCTTGCCGATGGACGCGGAATGCACCGCGCGGATGTGGAATACCGCCAAAGCGCAACTGATCCCGGAGAACCCCTACATCGAGGCGACGGGCCAGAGCCTGAAACTGCTTCTGCCCAAGGGCAGATTGCCGGAGATGGAACTGGAATGGCACGTCCCGGACGTCTGGAACGCCTTCGAGCGCAACCGGGGCCGCGCGTATTGCGTCGCATACACGGCGCTGGTCGCCCTGCTCAACTGGCAGAAGGCGATGAGCCTGCTGAAGGACGGCAAGGACGCGGTCAGCACGAAGTTCGATATGCCGAAGCGCGGGACGCAGCGGGGCGTCGGATTCTGGGGCGCGGGGCGCGGCTTCCTCACCCATCACCTCGTACTGGAGAAGGGCGTTGTCACCAACTATCAGATCCTCACCCCCTCGACGATCAACGCCTCGCCGCGCGATCCATGGGGGACGCCCGGCATGTACGAGGAGGCCGCGCTCAACACGCCGATCCTGGAGGACACGAGTGCCGCCAACTTCCAGGGCATTGACATCCTGCGCGCCGTGCGCGCCTTCGACCCATGTATGCCCTGCACGACCCACATCCATCACGATCAGGGGATCGTGACGCGCGAGGTGAATACCTGCGCCTGCGGGGCGGAGGACTAGGTGCTCCTGATCGCCGGTGTCGGCTACTCGCATCTGCGCGATCTCTCCTTCGGGACGGAGATGGTGGAGCGGCTCCAGGCGATGGAGTGGCCGAATGACGTGCGGATCGAGGACTTTGGCTACGGCCCGATTGCCATTCTGCACTGGTTCGAGGAGACCCCCGGCCAACGATTCGAGCGGGCGATCTTCGTCGGCGCGATGGAGCGGAACCGGGAGCCGGGCACACTGGCCACCTACGACTGGATCCCGCATGCACTCGATCCGGACGATGTGCAGGCGCGCATCCGTGAGGCGGTGACGGGGGTGATCAGCCTGGAGAATCTGCTGATCATCGCCCAGCATTTCGATATTCTTCCCAGGCGGACGACGGTGGTCGAGATCGAGCCGCCGGACAAGGAGTTCGGGCTGTCCCTCAGCCCACTCGGCGAGGAACGAATGACCGAAGTCATCGCGTGGATCCGGCGCGAGGTTGGCGCGGCAGCCGAGTACGCGGGGAATGGCAAGCACAAGGAGGTGAGCGCGCGATGACAGCGACCGATCACGGGAAGCAGCGCACCGACCCGATCGAGGCCCTGCGCTGCCGGGACGATATTCTGCAGTCCATGTATTGGATGCGCGGGGAGGGCTTCGCCGAGGATGCCGATGTCCAGACGCTCATCACCTTCATGGCGGAAAACGAGCGCATGCTACGAGAGCAACTCGCGATCCTCGTCGCGGACGGATACCTCGATGAAGCGGATGGTCGGTATCGCCTCAGCGAAACAGGGAGCAAGGAAGGTGGCCGGCGCTTCGCCGACGAGATGACCGATTTACAGAAGACCGCGCACGGCGAGTGCGGCCCGGACTGTCCCGTCTGTGCGGGCCTCTCGCGCGACAGCTGCCCGCACTGCGCGGCGGCCGCATAACAAGGACGTGACGATGGCATCCGTGAGCGACGAGACCCCGCTGTTTCTGATCCCGCTTGAGATGGTTGAGCAGCCCGCGTCGGACCCGGATGCGGAGTTCGCGCAGATTCTGGAATGGGTCGGTGCCGGGGTGGAGCGGATGGAGCAGATCGAGGACGAGCAAACACGCACGGAAGTCTTCGCGCTCCTCGATGGCATTGACACCATGCACCGGTACGCGCTTGGTCGGCTGATGGAGCGCCTGATGGAACTCGGCGGCGCGGGCCTCGTCGCGCAGGTTGCCCAGGACCCAATGGTGCAGACACTCCTGGAGATGTACGACCTGATGGCTGCAGACGAACGAGACCAGGTCGAGCGTGCCCTGGAAAGCGTCTATCCGTACATCGAATCCCACGGCGGCCAACTGGAACTCCTCGGTGTGGACGCGGGGTCGGTGCGCGTGCGCCTTTCTGGCTCCTGCGGCGATTGCCCGGGTTCATCCGGGACGCTTACGCGCGTCGTCGAGGCGGCGCTCCGCGAACGATTCCCCGGCTTCCGTGCCCTGGTGGCGGAGGCGCCGATACCCCCGCCCCCGATGGCGCCACCCCTTGCGCGTCCTGCGCTCCGCCGACCGCGCTGGGTAGCGGTTGCGCGCGCCGATGACCTCATATCCGGCGAGTTGCGCGCCGTGTGGCCGGAAGGGGCATCGCTGCTCCTCGCGCGACTCGGCGACGAGTTCTATGCCTATCAGAACGGCTGCCCGCCGGGCAGCCCGCTCACCCTTCATACCGGACACTTGGAGGGCGCGACATTGATCTGCCCGTGGCATGGCTGCCGCTACGACATCCGAACCGGGAGACGGCTGGACGGCGAGGGGAAACTTGAGGTGCTCCCGGTCGCGGTGCGCGACGGCGAGATCAAGATCGCTGTGGGCACCGAAGAGATCGTAGCGGAATGAAGCCGCGCGTGCTTGTTGCCGGGATGGGCAACGACCTCTGCCAGGATGACGGCTTCGGCATCGTCGCTGTCCGGCGATTCATCGCGGCGGGAGTGCCGGAGGGCGTGCGCGTCGTCGAGCCGGGGAGCGGGGGCATCAGCCTCGTGCAGGAGTTGATGGACGGATACGAGGCCCTGATCATCGTGGACGCGGTCGATCGCGGCGGCGAACCGGGCACCGTCTATCTCCTGGAGACCGAGGTCCCGCGGTTTGCCGACTGGCGCGAGGGAGAGCAGCGCGAATTCCTCGCCGATATGCATGCGACGGTGCCGTCCCGGGTGCTCACCCTCGCGCAGGCGCTCGGCGTCTTGCCGGCCGTGATTTATATCCTCGGTTGCCAACCGAAGGAATATGAACTCGGGATGGGCCTAAGCGCACCGGTTGAGCGCGGCGTCACCGAGGCGCTCGTCCGATTGAGAGCATTGACCGCGACCATTATGGGCAATCTCGTCGCGATCTAGATTGGCATTGAGGAGCAAACGGGCATGTGTCAGGCGATTCCACGGAAGATACTGCAAGTGGCCGAGGGGAAAGTGGAAGTCCTCTACGACGGCGCACCGCGCTGGATGGCTGTGAACGGCATCCCGGATCTCGCGGTCGGCGAGTACGTCGTCGTCTACGCCGCGCAGGTGCTCGAGCGGATGCCAACCGACGAGGCAGAGGATATGCTGCGTTTCCTGGCCGAACTCGACGTGATGCTGGAGGAGGCAAGCCAGTGATCGCTCTCAACCTGCAGGCGACGCCTCTGGCGGGGCAGTTGCGCTTCATCCGCTACGCCTTCATGCCGAATCAACTCCGCTACTGCGGCGGCGACGACAACCGCACGATCTTCCAGTACGGCGTCGAGAATGTGGTGGACGACGGTCTGCGCCCGCTCCTGAAGAAGTTCACCGGCGCGCTACCGTACCTGCAACTGATCGCCCGCACGAATGGCATCGCCGACCCCTTCGACGATCGTGTCGTCGAGGCATACTGGCTGGGGAGCGACCTGCTGAATCATGTGGAGGTGCGGCAGCTCTACGACCACCTGCTGGAGCGGTTCGGCCCCCAGTTGCAGGGGCGGACGCGCGACTGGGTGCTTGGGAAGGCGCCGGCGGGGGCGCGTCCGCACCACAACTTCCACGTCTTCGATGTGCATAGCCATGTCGGCCAGCTCGGGAACTCGCTCGACACGATTGACAACTGCCGCGTCAGTTGGGGCAAGGTCGTCAGGGTCGAGGGGCCGGAACTGGTCGTCGAGCGATCGCCATTATTGATTGTTGAGG
The DNA here is from genome assembly GCA_937968015.1 of uncultured Thermomicrobia bacterium. Classification (GTDB taxonomy): domain Bacteria; phylum Chloroflexota; class Chloroflexia; order Thermomicrobiales; family JALYUS01; genus JALYUS01. The sequence goes on along the minus strand of CALBSO010000045.1, from coordinate 41,620 downwards.
GAAAACTCGCGATTGGGCCGTCCATCCAGATGCGCGTTGTGCGGCAGATTGAGGCGCGCGGATTCGCGGATGCGGCCACGATCGGCGATTGGGTGTCGCTCCACTGGGGCTGGGTCTGCGAGGTGATCACCCCACGCCAGCAGGCGAACCTTATGCGCTTTACCGATCACCAATTGCGGATCGCGAACGAGACGATCTAGCGGTAGGCGCCCAGGACATGTCTGTGTATTGCAATCCAGCGGCTTCGCCTGCTATGTATATCGTCGCGGCCGCATCCTGCTGACGCCGCCTTTGTGTAGTGCCCGAATGGCAAAGGAGCGACCGCAATGCCCCGGATGAATAGCGACAAACTGGTCGAACTCTCGGTAATCGGCGAGGTCTCCAGCCCCGGTGTGCCGATGATGTCGCCGTGGCGGATCGGGCACGATGGCGTACCGCGCGTCGGCGCGTCGAGTGGCGGCATCACCTACAATGTCCGGGGTGGGCACCCCGCCTGCGGTTGGGAGGGCGATCACGTCGAGCCGTGCGTCTCAGTGCGGAATCCGGACGAGCGGCAGTCGGGCGGCCTGAATGTCCTCGCGACCATCGGTAACGAGGTCCGTCTCGTGACCGGCGACGCGAAGGGCGGTGTCGGCATCGTCACGGGCAAGCACGGCGGCATTGAGCATGTGATGGCAGATTTCCCGGACGACGTGCTGGACAAGATGACGATTGGCGATCGTATGCAAATCCGGGCGTACGGCGTCGGATTGAAGTTCCTCGACTATCCAGATGTGCGCGTGATGAGCCTCAACCCCCGTATCGTCGAGCAATGGGGGATCGGCGAGCGGAACGGCAGACTGACTGTGCCGGTCGCGAAGCGCGTGCCTGCTGGGATCATGGGCTCCGGCCTTGGGCGAGATAACGCGTACCGGGGGGACTACGACATCACCCTCTTCGATCCAGTGATGGTGGAGCAGTATAACCTCAGCGATATTCGCCTCGGTGATTTCGTCGCCATCGAGGACGCGGACGCGACCTTTGGCCGCTACTACCGCACTGGCAGCGTCACCATCGGTATTATCGCGCACGCGGACAGCAATATCGCCGGGCATGGGCCGGGTGTGACCTGCGTGCTCAGTTCACGCAGTGGCGTGATCGAACCCGTCGTGGACAATGGTGCGAACATCGCGGACATCCTGCGTATCGGCACCCGCCGCTAGTCCGCACGAGCGCGCAAACAGGATCGCAGACCTGCCACCACCGATCGTTGTTCCACCCGTCGTGGAAAACTCGAACTATGAGGCGGTCTCCTCTGCGGCATCCGCAACGGTTGCCTCGTTCTTCGTCGGTTGATCGCTCCCCTTTGGCTGCCACGCGCGGCGCAGCAGGAGCACGGTCGGCTCCTCCGTCTCAGTGACGAACGACAGGCGCGGGCCCAGGTGCGATTCGAGCACGGGGCGACTGGTGGCAAGAATGCCCCCCGAGGAGGCCGCGAGGATGACGCGCCCCGACCCGACCGCCACGAACCGCTCCCCGCTTTCGCCCTCCGGCAGCGGCCACGAGAAGGGGCTGGCGGCGCGCGGCAGCACTTCCCTTCCCTCATAGACAGTGAAATCGTCGTCTGCGGTCAGGAGCGCAATCGCGTCATCCGGATCCTCGGCGGTATAGACGGCATGCACCCACTGCGGTTTCTCCGCCTCTTCCAGCGTCTTCTCGATTGCCGCGCCGCGCCGGATCAGGGCAGGAAAAGCCTCGCGGAGCGCGGTCGTGTCCGGTTCCTCGCCCACCGCGTCGCGCACGGCGGCGGTCAACTGTTCAGCGCCTGCCGGTGGCAGCGCGACACCCGCCGCCGAGACACGCGCTATGCCATCGAGCGTGTAGATAAATGTCCAGATCGCCCAGCCCGGCCCGAACTCGTCCTTGAATTCCAGTTCTGGGGAGAGGAAGACGTTGTGCTTCTCTCCGGTGAGCACATCACGCGCGACGAGCCGTTCACCGGCAGCATACTCGGTCACCTCCAGGAGCGCGGGCACGCTCTCGGCGTATGCGGCGGCGGCGCGACGACCAGCCGGTCCGATGCGATCCGCGCGGTCCTGTGCGAAGAGCGTTGCCGGGGTGCGGCCGTGATAGCGCTGCATCGGGAAGGCGCGCAGAAACCAGTCCACGAAGCGGGAGACGGTCAGTTGATCCTTCGATGTAAATAATGCCTGCATCGAACCGGGCCAGGAGTCGCCCTCGGTGAACCGCTCCCACGCGCCAGGAAGGACATCGTTGAACCGGGGCGCGAGCAGGAAGACCGCCATGTCCTCGCTGACCGTCTTTTCGATCTCCCACGGGACGGTGGCCACTTCCCGCGGGTGGAGCACGGGGCAGGGGCAGAACTTTACCTTCCGCCCACTCCCATGCGGGCACGGCATATTCCGCCCGGCGCGACGACAGGCGGTCGCCATCTCCGGCGTAAATTCCAATGTCGTTACATCCACCGTCTCCGTCGCCAAGCCGTTCCTCCTGCCCATCAACCCGCCGCCATTCCGCGCGGCCTGTAAGGATAGGATGGGCGAAGGGGGCTGTCAAATACGGGTTCGGGGTTCGGGGCGTGAGGGTGCACGGTCATTCACGGAGACGGCGGATGAGTCCGCGAAGGGGTTTGCCGACCTCCGTTGCTTGGTTCATCACTTCCTCAAAATAACTCTCCCTGACCACATCCGCTCTCTTTCCCAGCCCCGAACCCCGAACCTCGAACCTCCCTACATCAGCCCCTTGTACGCGCCGCCATCAATCTGCGTGCTTGTGCCGGTGAGCCACTGCGCGCGCTCGGAAGCGAGGTAGACGACGAGGCTGCCGAGGTCGTCCGGTTGGCCGATGCGGCCCATGGGCACCGACTTGCCGCCGCGCTCCAGCACTTCATCTATGCTGATGTTCTCACGCTCCGCCTGCGTGCGGCTCGTCTGGCGCACCCGGTCAGTGAGGATCGTGCCGGGGAGGACATTGTTGAAGGTGATGCCGTCCTTACCGAACTGCTGCGAGAGGGTCTTCGTCAGGCCGATGACGGCGGCGCGGATGCTATTCGAGATGATCAGGTTCTCGATCGGCTGCTTGACGGAGAGCGAGACGATGTTGATGACGCGGCCGCCGCCCCGCTGCTGCATGATCGGCACAGCGAGGCGAATCAGCCGCACCGCACTCATGAAATTCGTCTCGAACCCCGCCTCCCATTGCGCGTCCGTGAAGTCCATGAAGAAACCGGGCGGCGGGCCACCGGCGTTATTGACGAGGATGTCCAGCCCGCCGAACTCGTTTTTTGCCGTCTCGATCAGGCGGTTGCAGTCCGCCTCCTGAGACAGATCGGCGGTAATCGCAACGACTTTTGCGCCGGCTTTCTGCCGAATCTCCTCCGCTGTCTGGTTCAGCGTCTCCGCGCCGCGCGCGCAGATGACGAGGTGCGCGCCTTCCGCCGCCAGCCCCATCGCGGACGACTTGCCCAGCCCCTTGCTCGCCGCACAGACGACCGCAACCTTGTCTTTCAAGCCCATATCCATGTGTCGCCCCCTTCGGTCACTTCAGCAATGAGCAACGAGTGAGTTCGGTTTTCGTCGCTCGTTGCTCATTGCTCATTGCTCACTGCTGCTCGCTAAAGCCGTATTGCCGCACTTTATTTATCCGATGTTGCGCGACGATGCGCCGGACGGTGCCCGTTTTCGAGCGCATGACGAGCGATTCCGTCGTCGCGTAGCCGTGGCTGTAGTGAACGCCGCGCACGAGTTCGCCGTCGGTGATCCCTGTGCAAGCGAAGAAGGTGTTGTCGCCCTTCGCCAGATCGTTCAGATCGAGGACGGAATCGAGATCGAGTCCTTTCGCTTCCGCTTTCGCCGCATCGTCGGTATCGGGCCGGGGCCACGGTTTCGCCTGCAACCGCCCGCCGAGGCACTTCATCGCGCACGCCGCGATCACGCACTCCGGCGCGCCGCCTATGCCAAGGTAAATATCCACACCCGTCTCCGGCAGGCAGGCCATGATGCAGCCCGCGACATCGCCGTCCGAAATGAACTTGATCCGCGCCCCCGCCGCGCGGATCTCCATGACCAGATCAGCGTGGCGCGGGCGGTCGAGGACGCAGACCGTCAGTTCAGAGACGTTCATGCCCTTCGCCTTCGCCACATTGGCGAGATTCGTCGCCACCGGCGCGCTGATGTCCACGACATTCGCGGCATCCCGGCCTGTGGCGAGTTTGTTCATGTAAAAGAGGCCGTGCGAATCGTAAAGCGTCCCCTCCTCAGACATACCAATGACGGCAACGGCGTTCGGCATGCCTTTGCTCGTCAGCGTTGTGCCGTCAATCGGGTCCACGGCGATCTCGACTTTCGGCGTGCCGGGAGCGCGTGTGCCGACCCGCTCCCCAATGAAGAGCATCGGCGCTTCGTCCTTCTCGCCCTCCCCGATCACGACGACGCCATCCATCGCGACGGAGTCAATCGCGGCGCGCATCGCGTCCACCGCCGCGCCGTCGGCGGCGATCTTATCGCCCTTGCCGACCCAGCGCGATGCCGCAAGCGCCGCCGCCTCCGTCACGCGGACCAGTTCCATCGCGAGGTTCCGGTCCACATTCATGTGTTGCTGCGCCATCCACTCCCCTCCTATCCGCGCACCGAGACGGTACGCTTCGCGTTATCCCCGCTCCGATGGCTACTGCTTCCGGGCAACCTGGTCGCGGAGTTTCGCCATCAGAGCGCCGGACTCGCGGCGTGCCTCACGGAGCGCCGCGACCGTCGGTGTGCCGGTACGAACGGCGTGCAACACGATCTCTTCAGCGGCGACGAACGCATCCCCAATGTCCGCGAGTTCCGCCGCGATCTCCACGGGGATCGTCGTCACGCCATTGCGGTCGGCATGGAGGAGATCGTCCGGGTAGAGCATGATGCCGCCGACATGGACGGGCACATGCACCTGCGGCGTGTGATTGTAGCCGTGCGCGCAGATCGTACCGTTCGTGAAGACCGGGAAGTTGATCGCCTCGACCTGATCGAGGTCGCGCCCCGCGCCACTGGTAATCAGGCCGACCGCACCGAACCCTTTGTAGATGGAACACATCACTTCGCCGAAGGTGGCAGCGGCGGCAGGGCTGTCCACATCCTGGAAGACGACGATGGGTGGGCCGGAAAGCTCCCCGAACCGCTCCACCTGCACATCGAGGCCGGAGTAGGAATCCCCCGAGCGCGGCGGCGACGCGGAGCGGAACGTCGCGGTCGCCGCGTAGCCGACGATTGGCCCCATCTGCGCGAAGCAGGCCACGATCCGCCCGTCCATATAGCCCGTATTGCGCGGCCGGACCTCGAAGAGTTCCACGAGATTACAGATCGTCGGTGTGTCGAACGTCCGCAATTTGTCCAGTACCGCTTGTGACAATGCTGTCATGCTACCCCTCCCTACAAGAAGATATCGCCAACGTTTTTCCCCTTTGGCCCCGCCATCGCGAGCCAGGCGGCGGCGCGGGCGGGGAGGTCCACCGAGCGGCCCTTCTCCACCGTGCAGCCGGGGAGCGAGTTGAGAAAGGTCCGACCGTACCGCTTGGTCAGGACACGCGAATCGAGGACGGCGCACACGCCCCGGTCCGTGCTCGAACGGATCAGCCGCCCGAAGCCCTGCCGGAACTGCAAGACCGCCTGTGGCACGGCGAACTCCGCGAACGGTTCCGCGAAGCCCTCGGAGCGCGCCTGGAAAACCGGATCGCTCGGTACCTTGAAGGGCAATTTCGTGATGACAAGCACCGAGAGTGCGTCGCCGACGACATCCACACCCTCCCAGAAGGAGGACGTGCCAAAGAGCGCCATCTCCTGATGCTGCTTGAACCGCTCGATCAGTTGGCGCGGCCCGCCGTCCAGCCGCTGGCCGAGGACGATGATGCCCGCCGCTTCCAGCACCGGCTTAACGGCACGGTAGGTCGCCTGGAGCGCGCTGTACGAGGTGAAGAGGACGAGCGCGCGCCCGCGCGTCGCCTCGCACAGACCAATAATCGTGTCCTGAAGCCCTTTCTGGTACCCGGGGCGGTTTGGCTCCGGCATATCCTCGACGGTGTAGAGGAGGGCGGAGCGGCGGTAGTCGAAGGGCGAATCTACTGCTACCTCGGTCGCCGTGTCGCGCTCGATACCGAGGCGGGAGCCGAGGTAATCGAACTTGCCCTCGGTCGTCATCGTCGCGCTCGTCATGACGACCGTGCGGCGCGGCCCAAAGAGGTCTGCCTGCAAGGTCGCGCCGACATGGAGCGGCGCGGCCTTGACGCTGATGGAACGGGAAGCATCCGCTATCGGCATCCCCGGCATCAGTGTGGGCGTACCATCCATCTGCGGTTGCTGCCCGCCGCGCGGCGATTCGATCTCGGTCCAATAGACCATATCGGGGTCGGGTTCGGCGAGGGCGGCGGCCGCGCCGACGCGGAGATCGGTGCAGATGCGCAGGGCGCGGGTGAGCAGGAGCAGCGTGTCGTCCTGTTCCTGCATCGTCTCGTCGGGCAGGCGGTAGATCTGCTCGAAAATCGTCATCAGTGCCTGCTGGATCGTGCCGAGCGGGAAGGAGAGATTGTCCCACGCGATCTCCACGTCCGTCCATCCCGTGTCGTTGCGGACATTTTGGGTGATGCGCAGGCGCGTGTCCGTCTCGTTCTGTGGGCGGTGAGCGAGGAAGACGGCGAGGCGATCGAAGAGCGCGAGCGTCAAGGCCCGTGCCTCATCAATGCGCGGCAGCAGTTCGCCGCAGAGGCGCGTGACATCCTCCTGCACATCCTTCGGCGTCTTGCCGGTACGGACACGGATCGGGAGATCAGTGAGCAGACCACGCGGCCCCTCGGCGTGCGGCTCCGCGAGCAGATTAAGGAAACTCAGTACCGTCACGCGCTCGAAGGCGTAGCCGAGTTGGTTCGTTGCCTCGTCCTCAAGGTGATGTGCCTCGTCCACGATCAGGTGCTCGTACGGCGGCAGGACGCCACTGTTCGTCGTCATGTCGGAGAGCAGCAGCGCGTGGTTGACGACCACGACGTGCGCGTTCTCCGCCGCGCGCCGCGCCCGCTGAACAAAGCATTGCCCGCGCTTCTGGAAGACGCACGAGGAGGGGCAACTATCCGGCCCGGCGTTGACGCGGTTCCACGCCTGGATAATGCCGAGCCGCCGCTCATCGTCCGTGAAGCGGATTTCGCCGACATCGCCCGAATCCGTCGTCTGGAGCCAGAGGAGGAGACGGAGCATCAGCCGCGCTTCGGCGGGCGAGAGGGCAGGGTTGCCACGCAGTTTGAACCAGCGGTAGAGGCAGAGATAATTCGACCGCCCCTTGACGACGGTCGCGCGGAAGTCGGCGGGCAGCCCCGCGCCGTTTGGGGCAGGCACGCCACCAATCGTCGCGAGGACTTCCTGCAAGTCGGGGATGTCCTTCTTCGCCAGTTGATCCTGCAAAGCAATCGTCGCGGTGCTGACGACGACTGTTTCGCCATGCTCCACCGCGTGCGCGACCGCCGGGACAAGGTAGGCAACCGATTTGCCCGTGCCGGTACCTGCCTCGACGAGCAGCGTCTCTTCTTTGTTGAAGGCGTCCGCGACGGCGTCGAGCATCTCCATCTGTTGTGGGCGGTGCTCGTAGTGTGGGAACGCCTCAGCAAAGGGGCCGTCAGGCCGGAAGGTATCGAGGATGGCGGCGGTGTCGAGGGGGCGCTGGCTGGCGGTGATGCGGAGCGGTTCGGGGCGTGGGCGCGGCATGAGATACATGAGGTCAACGCCGCCCTCCTTCTCCGCCTGCCCGCCGCCCGCCTGGGCGCGCAGTTGCTGGAGGATACTCGCCCCCGCGCCCGCGCCGAACGTCTCCTGTTGCTTGTCGCGCTGCGCCTGCCGGAATAACCGTGCGAAGGGCGATTGCCCGATGTCCGCGAGGCGCGCCAGTTCGCCGAGCGTCTCCATGTCGCACTCCGCGATGCGGTCGAGCAGGGCGCGGAAGACGGCGGCGGTCAGTTCGCAGTCGCCGAGCGCGCGGTGCTCCTGCGGTGTGCCAACCTGTAACCGTTCGGCGATGCGCGTCAGGCTATAGACGGGCAGATCGGGCAGCAGGAGCGTCGCGAGTTCATAGGTGTCGTAGGTCGGGTTGTCGAGCATCAACCCCTGTGCGGCGAGTAGTTTCAGGTCAATCTCGACCGATTGCCCGACGATGGGATGGCGCTGGACGAAGTGCCGTAATTGTGGGGCGACACTCGCGAAGGGCGGCGCGGCCTGGAGCATCGCGTTCGTGATGCCGGTCAGTTGCGCGGTGCTGAGCGGCACGGGCCGGGTGGGCCGGACGAACGACGACCATCGTTCGAGAACCCGCTCCGTTGTGAACGTGACGGCCGCGACCTCGATAATCTCGTTGCTGCGTTCGTTCCCGGTCGCCTCGACATCCACGGCGACGTAGATCGGCGTTGAAGACGCGGCGGGGATGGCGGGGCGGTTCGGGATGCTGCCGGGGCGCGGTCGGCTCGGTGGCGGTAGGGGTGACACAGATCGTTCTCCCGGCGGTCTCCGCGACGGGCGCGGCGTGGTTTGATGTTCGGCGGAAAAGCATCCCGTTCCGGCAGACCGAACAAGGCGCGTATTGTATCAGAATTCGCCCACCCCCAATCCTCTCCGCTTCGGGGAGAGAGGCGTATCGCCAGAGCGCAGACCCCTAAAAGGAGCGGCGGAATGAGGAGAGACGCGCGCTTGCGCATACAGGGTATGCACATCGGTAGGCGAATCCGCTATGCTGTGCGTCATTGACTGGTGATTGCATCAAGGAGACTGTCGTGGCAGGAGAACGGCCGGTACTGATTTCCGTCATCCAATATCAGGAGCAGGTAACCGCGGGCACGATGAGCATAGCCGATCTCTTCGACGTGGCGCACCGGCTCGGTGCGGATGGCGTCGAACTGCGCCCGCAGTTCTGGAAAGAGAAAACGCGTGAACTGCCCGCCGCGCGTGATCGTGCGGCGCACCACGGCTTGCTCGTCACGTATGCGACAATGGGGCGGCTCTTCGACACCGATCCGGCCTCGCTCCGGCAGGACATTGACGATGCCCGCACGCTCGGCTCCCCGCTGTTGCGCGTCTTCCCCGGCTCGGTGCCCGCCGACGATGACAACGCGGGGTGGGAAGCGGGCCGCGACATCGCTCGGTATGCCGAGGCGCAGGGGATCACGCTCGCGCTGGAAAACTTCGTCGGCACGCCCGGCGGCACATTGGATGAGATCCAAAGAGGGTTGGCGCATATCCCGGCGCTGACGACGAATATTGACATCGGCAACTACCCCCGGCACGGGCAGGATGTTCCTGCCGCCATCCGTGCGGTGGGCAGCCGTGCCGTCTCCGCGCACTTGAAAGACGCGGACGACAATCCGGAGCACGGTTCGATGGCGCTTGGGGATGCGTCATTACCGCTCGCGGCGATCATGGCCGCACTCGATCGCTTGCCCCAACGCCTCCTCTATATCTTCGAGTTTTCTGGCGGCGACAACCCGGACGACTGGATCACGCGGAGTATCGCCTACCTCAACGCACGATAGACGAGAGAGAACAACCGGTTGAGCGAGCAAGCCGGGGCGGATGTTGCCATGGGGAGGAGACCGGGGCATGACACAGATCATGGATACGGATGTGGCGATCGTCGGTGGCGGGCCGGTGGGTCTGACCCTCGCGATAGACCTCGCCGGACGCGGCGTCCGCGTGACGGTGCTCGAGCAGCGCGAACGCGGCGAGCCGCCGAGCGTTAAATGTAACCACGTCGCCGCCCGCTCGATGGAGCTGTTCCGTCGCCTCGGTATCAGTGAAAAGATCAGAAACGCCGGACTACCGGCAGATTATCCCAACGACATCGCCTATCGTACGACGATGGTGGGGCGGGAGATCACCCGCATCCCGATCCCCTGCCGCCGCGACCGCTACACCGCCACGGGCGGCCCGGACACCTGGTGGCCGACCCCGGAGCCGCCGCACCGGATCAACCAGATCTACCTCGAGCCGATCCTCTTCGCGCATGCCTCGGCGGTGCCCGGTGTCACAATCCTCAATCGGGTCCGCTTCGAAAACCTCGCGCAAGACGGCGGCGGTGTGACGGCGCATGCGCACCATCTCGACTCCGGCGAGGGGTTGTGCATCTCCGCACGTTATCTCGTCGGTTGCGATGGCGGGAGATCAGCCGTTCGTCACGCGATCGGCGCGCGGCTCGCGGGCGACCCTGTCGTGCAGCGCGTCCAATCGTCCTACATCCGCGCGCCGCAATTGCTGTCGCTGCTGGAGAGCGCGTCGGCGTGGGGGAATATCTCGCTCAACCCGCGCCGCAGCGGCACCGTCTATGCCATTGATGGGTGCGAGACCTGGCTGATTCACAACTATCTGAAGGACGACGAGGCAGACTTCGACGCCGTTGATCGCGACTGGGCGATCCGCACGATCCTCGGTGTCGGCCCGGATTTCCAATATGAGATGATGAGCGAGGAGGACTGGTTTGGTCGCCGCCTCGTCGCCGATCGCTTCCGGGACCGGCGCGTCTTTCTCTGCGGCGACGCGGCGCATATCTGGGTACCCTACGCGGGCTACGGCATGAACGCCGGCCTGGCGGATGCGGCGAATCTCGGCTGGCTCCTGGCCGCACGTCTCAATGGCTGGGGAGCGGAGAGCATCCTCGACGCCTACGAGCGCGAGCGCCAGCCGATCACCGAGCAGGTATCGCGTTTCGCCATGGATCATGCCCACGCGATGGCGAAGCAGCGCCGTGGCGTCCCCCCGGAGATCGAGGAGGAGAGCCCGGCGGGCGAAGCGGCGCGCACGGCGGTCGGCAAGGCGGCGTACGACCTCAATGTTCAGCAATACTGCTGCGCCGGCCTCAACTTCGGCTACTACTACGACACGTCGCCGATCATCGCCTATGACGGCGCACAGCCGCCGCCCTACTCGATGGGGGACTTCACGCCCTCGACGATCCCCGGCTGCCGCACGCCGCACCTCTGGCTGAGCAACGGGCGGTCGCTCTACGATGCGCTCGGCCCGGAGTACACGCTTCTGCGTCTCGACCCCACAGTCGCCATTGACGGCCTGCGACAGGCTGCCACCGACTGTGGCCTCCCGCTCCACCTCCTCGATGTCATGGCCGATGAGGCTGCGGCCGTCTACGACACTCGACTCGTCCTCTCGCGACCTGACCAGCATGTGGCCTGGCGGGGCGATGTGCAGCCGACGGATCCGCGCTCCCTGATTGATCGCGTGCGCGGTGCCGGAATGGCATACGCGAACCGCCCGCGTCTGCCGGATTGACCAAATATCGGCCACCGGAGCGCATACGCCAGAGTGTCAACAACGCCAGCCGTGTTGTAACGCACGGAACCATTATGCCGCCCGTGACGTCTTTGTGGTGGCGCCAATTAAGGCCTCTATACAAGATGGGTTGCAACGGGTATCATGCAACCAGGGTCACGCGATACAGATAAGTACAGGTGGGTGGTAGATGGCCACGCAGGAATCTCTCTGCGTCCCGGCCTTCGGATTCGTGTGGATGGAGGATTTTCATGGTGCGACGAAACGTATCGGTTGTGGCGTTCCTTACCTTCGCGTTCTCGCTCCTCATACCGACCCTCGTCAGTGCGGATGTCACATTCGCGGACCCGCGCTTTAAGGAAATCTATTACGTCGGGGAAGCGATCACGACTAACTTCTGGGGCACCCACGCCTCGGACCCGATCCAGGAGCGATACGATAACAACCCGGGCGGCAAGCGACTCGTTCAGTACTTCGACAAGGGGCGGATGGAAGTCACGAAGGGTGAGGTCACCTTCGGCCTCCTGGCAACCGACATGGTGACGGGCTGCGTTCAGGTCAGTGACAGCAAGTGCGTTGACCGCGCCCCCTCGAAGACGCCGATAGCAGGCGATCCGAACGGCCTCGGCCCGAATTATGCGGACATCTACAGCTATCGCTCATCGCTGCTCGCCGCCACGGGGAACAAGATCGGTCAGCCAATCAACCTCTTGTTCGACACGGACCACTCCCTGTACACCGACCGCGCCCCGGATCCGGCCCTGCCGAGGCTCACCGATTACGATGACGTGACCGGGCATAACGTCCTCCGGCAGTTCACGGACTACCGTGACCGAGTCGGCTTCACGACGATCGGCTACGCGCGCTCCGAGCCGGTCGTGGCATATTTCACCGTCGGTGGCATCAAGCGTGTGGTCGCCTTCCAGGTTTTCGAGCGGCGTGTGCTTACCTACACACCCGACAACCCATCCAACTTTCAGGTGGAGATGGGCAATATTGGCCAGCATTATTACGCCTGGCTCGGATACTAAGCAGGTAGCCGGTCAGGCGATACGCTCTCATTGCGCGGATATTCGCCTCCGGGGGCGGATAACGAAGCGAATGTCTAATCCGCCGCGCGCGCGCCTTTGGAGATGATCGGCGTGTCGCGGCGGACTTCGTAGATATCGCGGATTTGCTCGAATCGCTGGAGGATGCGGCTGAGGGCTTCGACGCCTGCCACCTCGACGGTCAGGCGCATCGTGACGGTGCGGTCAGGATGCGTCTGGCTGTTAATCGAGAGGAGGTTGATCTTCTCGTCCGCCGCCATGCTCGAGACATCACGCATCAGCCCGACACGATCCCACGCCTCCAGGCGCACACCGACCGGGTACGCCTGTGTCTGCGTGTTGCCCCCCCACGAGACGGGCACGAGCCGCTCCTGCTCCGGCTCCTTGATGACATTGGGGCAGTCGGTACGGTGGACGGTGATGCCCTTGCCGCGCGTCACGTAGCCAATGATCTGATCGCCCGGCACCGGCTTACAGCAGGTCGCGAGCCGGGTCAGCAAGTCACCGACGCCCATCACCTCGATACCGGACGTGGCGCTCGCGGGGCGTGGCGCGGCCTCCGTTGGCGGCAGGGCAATCACCTGCTCGACCGGATAGAGCGCGGAGACTTGCTGGGCGATCTGCTGCGTCGTCACCGCGCCGTAGCCGATGGCGGCGAGGAAATCGTCGAGGCGGTTGTAGCGGGGGAACTGCTTGGCGATCTCTTCCAACTTAATCTCGACGCCGAGCCGCTTCAGTTCCTTTTCCAGCATGTCCCGGCCCTGCGCGATGTTCTGGTCGCGTTGCTGGCGGCGGAACCACTGGCGGATCTTCTCGCGCGCCTGCGCGGTGTGGACGTAGCCGGAGGAAGCGAGCAGCCAATCCCGGCTCGGCCCGACCTTCGCGCGGGAGGTCATGATTTTGACCATCTCGCCGTTTTGCAGTTTGTAATCGAGCGGCACGAGCCGGTCATTGACCATCGCCCCGACGCAGGTATGGCCGACATCCGAGTGGATGCGATAAGCGAAGTCCACCGGCGTCGAACCGGCGGGCAGTTCGATAATGTCCCCGGCGGGCGTGAAGACGTAGAGCATCTCCTGGAAGACGTCGCTCTTCAGTGTTTCCACGAAGACTTGCGCGTCCACGACCTCGTCGCGCCAGTCCATCAGTTGCCGGAGCCAGGCGACGCGCGCCTCGAGACCGGCGTCCCGCTTGCCGCCCTCCTTGTACCGCCAATGCGAGGCGATACCGTACTCGGCGGCGACATGCATCTCCTTCGTACGGATTTGCACCTCGACCGGGCGGGCGTCGAGCGCGCGAACGGCGGTGTGGAGGGACTGGTACATGCTCTCCTTCGGGGAGGCGATGTAGTCATCGAACTCGCCAGGGATCGGCCGCCACATCGTGTGGATAATGCCGAGGGCCGCGTAGCAATCTTTTAATTCCGGCACAATGACGCGGATGGCGATCGCGTCGTAAATCTCTTCGAGCGTCCGGCGCTTCTGATCCATCTTCCGCGCGATGGACCAGAGATGTTTGGCACGGCCGTAGACCTCCGCCTGGATACCCGCCGCGCCGAGGGCCTCTTTCAGCGTCTCGATCACCCGGCCAATATACGCCGCACGGTTCCCGCCCTGCGCGTCGAGTGAGGCGTCAATCACGCGGTAGCGATCCGGTTCGAGGGTTCGGAAGGCAAGATCCTCCAGTTCGCTCTTGATCTGCCAGATGCCGAGGCGGTTGGCGAGCGGCGCGTAGATTTCCATTGTCTCCTGCGCGGTCGCCAATTGCTTGCCCTTCGGCATCGCGCCAATCGTGCGCATGTTATGGAGGCGATCGGCGAGTTTGATCAGCACGACACGCACATCGTCTGCCATCGCGAGGAACATCTTACGCAGGCTCTCTGCCCGCGCGACATCTTCGCGGTCGGAGACCCACTCGATCCGCTTCAACTTCGTCACGCCGTCCACCAGCCGAGCGACCTTCTCTCCGAACTGGTTGCGGATATCGTCGAGCGTGACCGTCGTATCCTCGGGCACGTCGTGGAGCAAGGCGGCGGAGAGTGTCTCCGCGTCCATCTGCATGTCGGCAAGGATCGTCGCCACCGCGACAGGGTGCGTGATGTATGCCTCACCCGACTTCCGGTCCGCACCGGCGTGCGCGTCCGCCGCGACGGTATACGCGCGCGTCACGAGCGAAACATCGGAGACACCCATGCCCGCGCCCCGCAACTGCGTTTCGAGTGGCAGGAAGTGCGTCATATCGGTGGGCGGATGTACCGAAGAAACGGCGGTAGCCATCAGTGTGAGTCACCTTCTTCTGTCGCGTGCGGTGCAATGCCGAGGTCAGGCTGATTCCGCGCAGCCTTCCTGGAAAGTATAACACACTATGGATATGGCTTGTTCCTGCCGTTTCCCCGGCATGCCGAGCGAGGCGCGACGCTTGACCGGGCAGCGTACGTTCAGGTACCGTACTGTCAGCGAGCAGGGACGGCCATCATGGCGGCGGTCATGATGCACTCCACCGTGCCGTCCTGCCCAGAGGGCACCCGGCTTGCGCCGCGAGAAAACGCGCGTGAGCGAAAGGGAACGAACCGGATGGTACATCATTGGATCATCGTCGGATCACCGGATAATTTCGAGAAGAGCCGCGCACTCGGCTGGACGGTGCAGGGCATCAAATCCCGCCATCGCAAGAAGGCCGAGCAGATGCATGCGGGCGACACGTTCATCTATTATCTGACGGGTGTGCAGGCGTTCGGCGGCATTGTCAAGGTGACGTCGGACTACTGGGAAGACCACACTACACCGATCTGGCAGAGCAAGGACCCGAAGAAGGCGACCGAGGACTATCCTTTCCGCATCTCAATAAGGCCCGTGCTCATCCTCGATGAGGCGGACTGGCTTCCTGCCATCACGGTCGTCCCCGCGATGGAGTACCCGAAGCGCTGGCCCGCCGAACACTGGCAACTCGCCTTCCAGGGAAATGTCCACAAGATTTCCGACGCTGACCACGCGATCATCGCGGACGCGCTCGCGGCCCGCATGCCCGTCGGCGTCGGGCGCTGAAAGCCCCTCACCCCGACCCCTCAAGGGACGAGGGGAGCCGAGCGTAGGTAATGTCATCCCATCTCCTCTCTCCGCCACAGTGGAGAGGGATCGGGGATGAGGTTGATGAGTACATGACAAACACTGAGTATCTCGTTCATCTCTGTTTCGGATCGAACTGCACGCTCGCCGGGTCGCGCAAACTGCTGCATGTATTGGAGCAGGAAATCGCCGCGCTCGGCATCGGCGATCGTGTGACGGTCGTACCGACGACGTGCCGCAACCGGTGCGACTGGGCGCCGTCCATGAATGTGATGCCCGGCAATATCCAGTACAACGATCTGGATGCCGACGGGATGCGCCGCATCGCCCACGAACATCTCGCGGGCGGCGTGATTGTGGAGGAGTACGTTTTCCGCCCGCCGCCCCCGCCGATCCCGACTCATGGCCGCCGCGTCTTCACCTTCGATCCCAACGCCTTCCGACCGAAAGACGAGGAGGAGTGAGACGTCGGCAGCGGGCAGCAAAGCATATGCGCTGCCGTGTCGGGGTACAACTGACCCGGCCGCTATCCTTGCGGGGCTCCGGTTCCGCCCGTGCAGACCGCCCCCTTCTCGGGTGTTTGCGGCCCCTGGCGATACGCCTGGAGGAACTGATTCAGCCGGGGATCGTCCGGCGAGTCCACCTTCAACTGCTTCCCCCACGCCGACGCCACGACGGGTGCGGGGAGGCCGGGATAGGGAGTGACAAGGACATACGTCTGCCCCACTGCCAGTTTCCGCAGCGCGGCGATCTGATCGGCGGACAAGTCCGGCCGGTAGGTAATCCAGACGGCGCCATGTTCGAGTGAATGGACCCCGTTCTCGTTCGCGATCGGGGCGCTGTAGTAGCCACAGTTCTGCCAGACAGGGTTATGGGAGCCACCGACCGGCGGCATCTGCGGATAAGTGACCGGGGCCGACGTATGCGTGCGATCCAGGCCACTGAAACTCTCCACCCCCGCGATTGTGGGCGTCGTGTCCCGCCGGTTGATCAGTACGACGGCGGCGATGACGACCACGATCGCGATAATCACCGTCCCGGCGCCGATGATCAGCCAGCGTCGCCGCTCCCGGCGCGCGCGTTCCCGCGCCAATGCCCCCTGCCGCCGACGCTCCTGTCCGGCCCGGCGCTCTTGTTTGTTTTCCGGCATGCATTCACCTCACTTATGGCGCGCCTATTTCCCGCAGTGTAACACTGAGTTAACCTTGCGCGATTGCGCCGGAGGCATTGTGTATCCGGCGACTGGCTATACGAGTTCAAGACCGTTCCCCCGCTTCCACGCTTATGAGGAAGAAGAATCCACTGGCGCCTGTCGCGATGTCCCGAACGACGCGCGCGAAATCTCCCAGCGTCTGCCCCTTATGCGCCTCATGTAGCGGCAGTTCTCGCTCAGGGCCGACACGAGAAAAGTTCTAAATAATACGGTGTAATTCTTACGGAAAAAGGAACCCTGTAGCGACCTCCTGATGACATGCGAAAGCGCCATCTCTCTGCTGAGGGAACATTTCCGGCGTGCTGGCAACGTTCGCGCTGCTGCCCACTGATGATATGCTAAAGCGTCATCTCCCTATTGGGGGAGACATTTCAGGTGATTCAGATGCCGTCGCCGCGACGTTGAGACGACGGCATCTCACGAATCGCCTCCAGATAGGCGCTCACCTGATCGTCCACCTGTTGCGGATAGGTATAACCGAGCGCGTTGCCCACATCGGGGGCGACCTTGCGGAAGAGCGCGATCGCGCGATCGAGCGCCGTCCAGGTCTCCTCGACATCCAGCGAGACATACGTACTGGTAAACTCCGACCAGATGTCTGGTGGGAGCAGTTGTTTGAGGCCGCGCCCATATATCCCCGGCTTCACAGACCAATTATAATCGATTTCTATGTGCCATTCGAGCATGCGACGCATCGTTTCGAGCTTGAGATCCTGGTCCAGGGCCCATTTGGCAAAGACCAGATCATCGCGCCAGAGGCTCTTGGCGACATAGGTCGTGCCCCACCAGAATTCCTCGACGAGCGCCTGATACTCCGCTTCTGTCGGTCTGGCAGGAATATGCGCCTGATAGGATGGCTGCTTCCATCCAATCGTTCGCTGATCCTTGTCGAGCAGCACCCGGTAGCCCACATCCAGTTGGTCCGGCAGGAGGGCCTCAGCGGCGATGCGTTCCAGCAGTTCCGCAGGCCATATGCTGTAATCGATCTTGACGTAATTCTGATAGACCACGCCCCGAAAATACGTGGCCAGACCATGCACCTCACCCTGATCGCCCCAACGCACCATCGGCCTGCCATAATCGGAGATCCAGGCATCATCAAAGGCGAACGGCCCCACATCGCTCACAGCCAAAATAAGATCATAATCGGAGAGCGGATCCACTGGCCCATTCGGCCTGGTACGCGAGCTGGTCAGGATCATGGCGCGGATCAACGGATGGGTCATCCCCCACGCCGTCAGCTTGTCAACAACATCCTTCTCCTGCGGGATTTGCATCATCTCGTTCTCTCGATCTGCGCGAAACTGGTGAGACTTACGCAGCTAATCCGGCGACCGAGCGAACGGTCTGTGGACAAGCCATCATGTTACGAAGAAATCCAGTGGCCGCATCAAGCAGTCGATCAATGGTCTGGAAAAAGGTATTGTGAGTGACTTTGCGTCGCAAATGCTTCCAGAACCGCTCAATGGGATTGAGCTGGGGCGAGTATGTCGGCAACGTCACCAGCTCGATTAGTCCGGCGTGACCTTGGGCGGGCATCCTCCCTTGGGGCTGGGCACTATGCGACCGACGAGCTTACGTGCGCGGGGTGCCGCAGACCGGGCAGGAGCGGTCCTGGGGGCGCAGTTCGGTACCGCAGCGGCGGCACTGCGGCGACTCGACGACTTGCTCAGAGACGGCGCGGCCGCAGACGGGGCAGGTCGTGTCATTTGCGCGCAGTGGCATCCGGCAGTGGGTACAGCGGCGCTCCGTTGGCTTCCCCGTGCCCGGTGGGGCGGGTTCCAGTCGGCGCACGGGCGCAATGAGCGTCTCGCCCGATTCGAGGTTGGCGGGGCGGCGGGCCGGTGGCTGGGCGTCGTGGGAGCCGGGTGTCGCGCGGTGGACGACCGTCGCCGCGTCGCCACTCTGCACGCGCTGTGCGTTCGCGTCATCGGACGATGTGCCGGGAATGATGCGGGCTACCTCCGCGTCCGGCGTCGCGAAGGGCGTGGCGTCGTGCGATACGCGGTTGATGGGGGCGACCCTCGTCGCGGATTCCTCGCTCCCGGACGAGGTGGGGATGGGCGGCAAGCCGGGAGGCTGATTCGCAGCATAGGGCGGCAGATAGGCGGGCGGGGGGCCAACCGGCAGGGGCGCGACCGGGATCGCACGGAGATTCGCCTCCAACTGCATCACTTGCTGCTCGTGGTCGTACAAGCGGCGGCAGGTGGCAAGGACGATCGGATCGCGCAACTGGCCCTGGAGGACAAGGCTGTATAAGTATTCGCCGACCTCCGCCGCGACCTGTGGCCGCTGCTCGCGCAAGGCACGGAGCGCTGCCTCCAGTTGCGCGCGCTGGCTCTCGCTCCCTTGTACTGATGGCGAAGGATAGGACGGCCACGGATAGTTGGAACCGGAGCCGGGCGTCCCTGCCATGCGCTTCCTCCTATGTCGGTCTCTCTACTGCCTGGCGGACTGGCTGCAACGTCGCGCGTTTGCCTCCGAATGACGATAGTATAGCAAAAAATTCGGACATGTTGCGTACGACAAGAGGACGTATGTATGCCGCACACATCGGGCAATGACGACGTGAGCGATCTGGACAGATTGCTCGGCGAATCGCTCGCCCCCGTGCGCGTCTCCTATGATGCCGCCGGACGCGACTGGGAGCGGTGGCTCGCCGCCCATCCGCTGCCGACCAACGCTGCCCTCGATGCCCGTCTCGCCGATCCCGCCACCCGCGGGGGATTCGTCGCCGTCTGTCGGGCACGCGGCATCTACCTCTTGCCCACCGTCGAGTTTGTCACCCGACTCGCGGGTATCCTCGCGCGATTGCCGGGGCCATGGCTGGAAGTCGGCACGGGCCGGGGCGATCTGGCCCGCGCCCTCCACGCCGCTGGTGCGCCGATCACGGCGACGGACAATGGCGCGTGGTGGCCCGACCCACTGCCGGGCGATGTGGAGCGGTGCGCCGTCGGCGTCGCGTTGGAACGGTATCGGCCCGGCACGATTTTGTGCGTCTGGCCACCACGCCGAACGAACTAGCCGGCTCTGTTCCGTGCCGCACCGTCGGTCCGGGGCTATCTGCTCATCGGCGACTGCCCGCGCGGCATGACGGGCGACGCCGCGTCATGGTCCGGTGCGGCGGGCTGGCGGCATCGCGCGTTGCCGCAACTCGCCGCGCTCGGTCGCTGCCGGTTGGATGCTGATGGCATGTTGCACAGCCACGCACTGATCGTCCGCCGTGCGTAATCATCCCCGCGCCCCGCGCCACCCGTCCATGGCTGCATACAAAGTGGGTTGACGTCGGCGATGCCAGTCGGCATTATTGTGGCGCATGCGGGGTATGCAACGCGATGGATAGTGGGTGTGCGACGAGAGATTGATTGCGATGACACGACGGCTCCGGAACAGTGAAATCGCGATCTTCTGTGCGTTTGTGCTCTTCAGCGTGGCGTGGCTCCCGCTACAAGGTATCCGCGATCCGCTGCCCATCTGGGAAAACGCCGTGCGCCCGCATCCGGAAATCCGGGTGGCGTTCGTCATCGTTCAGATCGCGGGCATCATTGCCTTTCTCGCCATCGTGGCGGGAGGAGCGCCATTCCTCGCGCAGCTTGCCGCGCGCGCGATACGCGACCGCCGCCGGGATGTGCTCCTCCTCCTGACTGTTCCCCTGCTCGCGATGGCAATAGTCGCGGGATATAGCCTGCTCGCATCATCGGCATGGACCGCGCGCCAGCAACCCACCCCGGACGCCCCCTTCACGCTCCTCGCGGTCGCGCTCCAGTTCGGTCTCCTTGCCATCATCGCGGTCGCGGTTGCGGGGAGTACCGCCGCCATTGCCGTCGCCGTCGCGCGGAGTGAACCGGACGAGCGGATGGCGCGCTACGCGTCCATCCCCGCGATTGTGGCAACGCTCGCAATGGTATTCGGGTTGCTCGGGACGCTCGCACTCTGCACGCTCACCCTCGTGGAAGCGCCGCAACTGCGCTCATTCGGGGATGTACCAGTCATCCTCTTGATGGGTGGCGCGGCGGCGCTGGCGATGATTGCACTCCGTCGTGGGGTGCATACACGCGCCACCGCGTAAGCATCGCCGCGCGGCACAATACGCTCACGGATTGATGGTAGGCATCGCCCCATCTGTCGGCGCTGGGCTCGCAATCGCCGGGGAAGTACGCGCGTTCGTCATCGCGGCCATCGAGCCGAAGACGACACCGAGCGCCGCGCCGATCACCGCGCCCCCGATCGTCGCTCCCGCGACGTTCGCCGACGATGATCCGGTGACGAGAAGCGTGACGAGCAATGTCCCGCTACCACCGAGCAACGCGCCGAATAGGACTCCCCAGCCCGCACCGCCCTCCGCCTGGCGCAGCGTCGCCTCCATCGCCGGGTCGCTCTTGCCGGTATGGTCAATGCTCCCGTCGAGGACGAACATTGCGCCGAGCACTGCGCCGTAGACGAGGTGCAGGATGATATTTCCGATCACCGGCAGCGGCCCCGCGCCGATCTTGACGCCGAAGATGCCGCCCCCGACGAGCGGTAGGAAGACGATCAGCGAGAGCACGGCAGGCGGCAGCGCAAAGAGGATGCCGCGCAGCCAGCCGGGGAAGGCGATCAGGCGGTCGTTCGCGTCGCAGGCAAAGATCAGCGCCCAGACAATCCCGGCGGCCAGGTCCAGCCCGACGACGGCGAGGAGCGACGAGCGGACATTTTCCGTCACCGGATTATGCGTCAAGGCATAGAGCCATTGCTGGAAGAGGTTGCCACTCGCGGTGCCGACACCGAGCGCGAAGCTATAGGCGATCAAAGCGGTAATCGCCATTGCCGTGGTCGCGACGAAACCGGAGATGACGGCGGGGCCGAACCGCTCTTTTATGACCGCACGCGGCGCGGCGGGAAAGGCGACGGGAGAGGACGTAATCATCGGACACCCCCATATGCGAACAGCGGGGGCGGACTGGCGGCACTGCCAAACCTCGTTTCGGCGCGCCCTTGGTACATTCGGTATGCCACATACCGTGCCACTGCGCTACAATTGGCGCCGAAATCTACGGAAATCTGCGCAGAGTGAGATGCCAGCGGTAGAGGCTTCAGCCTACGCCACCACGCCTTGTTAGCCCGCTCCGCCAGCGGATTGGAGGAAACGGCGGAGGACGGGCGTCATCTGGGCGAACTCCTTGAGGAAGGCATCATGGCCGTCCGGTGAGACGAGTTCCCAGTGGCGGGCAGGGGTGCCAAGGGCGCGCAACTCCTCTGCGACGGCACGGACATGCGCGGCGGGAAAGAGGATATCCGAACTGATGCCGATCATCAGCGTCGGCATCGTCAGGCGGCGCAGCGCGTCCGTGTACGAGGGGAAGCCGTTGCCGAGATCGAAGAGATCCATCGCACGCGTCAGATAAAGGTACGCGTTCGCGTCGAAGCGACGCACGATGCTGTCCCCCTGATAATGGAGATAGCCCTCGATGTCGAACTTACCAGCGAATGGTGCGTGTCGCGACGGTCGCGTCGCCGCGTTGCGCCCGAAGCGCGCGGTCATCCCCTCGTCGCACTGGTAGGTAATCATGCCGACCATGCGCGCGATCGCGAAGCCGTCCCGCGGCGGATCGGCGGGATCGTAGTCGCCGCCACGCCACTTCGGGTCCGCCATAATTGCGCGACGACCCACCTCGTTGTACGCGATCCCTTGCGCATGGAAGCGGCCCGACGCGCCGATGGCGACCACCGCGCCCGTCCTTTCGGGATATGTTACCCCCCACTGGAGCGCCTGCATCCCACCGAGCGAGCCACCGACAACCGCGTGCAGTTGCGTAATCCCGAACCCGTCGAGCAGCGCCGCCTGCACCCGCACCATGTCCCGCACGGTGACAGCCGGGAAGGTCATGCGGTACGGCAGACCGGTGGCGGGATCGAGGCTCAACGGGCCGGTGCTGCCGTAACAGCCGCCGAGAATGTTCGGGCAAATAACGAAGAAGCGATTCGTGTCAATCGCGCGGCCGGGGCCGATCAGATCGCCCCACCACGGTTCCGGCGCGGGCGTCTCGGTGTCAGCGTGGGGGCCGGCGTGCGCTCCGCCCGTCAGCGCATGGAGGACGAGGATCGCATTGTTGCGCGCGGGGGCGAGCGTGCCCCACGTCTCATAGGCGATCGTCACGTCGCGCAGGGCGCCGCCGTTATCCAGCGGGAAGGGGAGCATCTGTTCCGGTAGCGTGTAGAAGCGCGTATGCGCGAGGTCCATCCCCTCCGCCCGATAGGGAGGAAAACGGCCATCGTGCGTGAGGAGGGTACAGGCGGGCTCCGCGCTCGTCACCGCGACACTGTGCATCCGACACCTCCGAACCAGGGTTTGCGCCCAAAAAACGAAAACGCCAATCCTCACCCTACGGGGCGAGCGATTGACGTACACGCTCACGGTACCACCCTGTTCACTGTGGTCTCTCGACCACAGCCTCGACGGGTACGGCGCGCCAGAGATGCACGCCCAACCCTCGCCCGGTACCGGGGGCGAACCGACGCGGCCTACTCGGGGAGGTTCGGGGTTCGCGGTTCGCGGAGAATCAAACCGCGAACCCCGAACCGCATCCACACGGTTCAGCCGGTGGCTCAGCGGGCATATCCGGCGGGGTTCTCACTCCTCGGGCTTCCACTATGCCCCGATTCGCTGCGAGCATTCCCCCGCGGACTCATCCGCGTCCATGCCATGCGGGGCCGGAGAGCACAGCCGCCGTCACATCTGCTGCGACGGCGGCTCCTTCCGGCATCCCTCGTATCTCGCCCCACGGGGGCAGGAGTTGGCACCTTAGCCGCGCGTTGCCTACGCGCCGCCGGTTGCCGGGCTTCAACGGGCCGATTACCCTCCACCACTCTGGATACGAGCCGCGTTCACTTGTTGGTGCAAAGCATAGCAGTAGGAGAGAGCCCGCGTCAAGGCGATCCATAACGGCCGACGAGACAGATGGTATGTGAAACTATTATCCGATCTTCATGGCTCGATTACTCATATGGCGACCGGAGCGATTACAGTGACATCGGTAGGGTACATACCACACGGCGGTGCTACTCCCACTGCCGCTCCCGACCTCCTACATTACCCTTCCACTCCTCTTCCCTCGCACCGGTGGGGTACTCCCGGCCTCATCGGTGCATCTTTTTTCGTCCATAACTTCGTGCTATCGTGTCGCGCAACGGACGTCACACATCACGCAAAGGACGAAGCAGCATGGTCATCGAGAGCCGCACCGACATCAACGGCCTCCGCCGCGCGAACCGCGCCACCGCTCGCCTCCTCAAGCATCTCACCCGAATGGCGAAGCCCGGCGTGACGACCCGCGAACTGGACGACTTCGCGCGGGCATACATCGCGGATCTCGGCGCGAACCCCGTCTTCCACACCGAAGAAGGGTTCCCCGGTGCGATCAATACCTCGGTCAATGATGCCGCGATGCACGGCGTGCCCAGTGATTACCAATTACGCGAGGGTGATGTGCTGAGCATAGACGCGGGGATGCTGCTCGATGGCTACTGCGGCGACGCGACGATCACGGTGGCGATTGGCGAGATTTCCCCCGCCCGGCAGCGGCTGATCGAGACGGCGCGTGGCACGATGCAGGCCGGGATCGCGGCGGCGGTCACCGGCAACCGCGTCGGGGACATCAGCCACGCGATGCAGCAGTACGCGGAGTCGCGCGGGTTCGGTGTTTTCCGCGATTTCACCGGGCATGGCGTTGGCCACATGATGCACGAGGCGCCAGACATTCCCTTTGTCGGCAAGGCCGGGACGGGCCCGTTCCTTCAGGAGGGTCTCGTCATCACCATCGAGCCGGTGATCGCCGAGCAGTCACCGCGCTACCGGATTGACCCGGACGGCTGGACAGTCCGCACAGCGGACGGCGGCTGCGCGGCGCAGTTCGAGCATACCGTGATGGTCACGGCGCGTGGCGCGCAAGTCCTGAGCCAAGTTTGACTTTACGGGGAAGATGGCGACGGGGGAACCGGTCTCTGCACGGTTGCCCAGGCTTGCGGTGCGGACCGCCTCGCCCTAATGCATGAGCGCCAAGACGCGTCCGAACTCCTCGATGGTCTGCACGCTGATGTCAGGGCGGAAGTCCACGTTGAGGTGCCGCACACCAACATCCGCGAATGCCTGCAACTGCGCCGCGATCTCTTCATCGGTACCGCAGATCGCCCGGTCATCGTCGGCGGGCTGGCCGTTTTCGGGCAGGCGGACGAACGTGCCTGCGGTCAGTTCGAGTGTCGCGGGGTCCCGCCCGACATCCTGACAGGCGACCATCATCTTCTCCCACCGCTCCGTCACCTGCGCCGGAGCGATGGGCCAGATGGTGTGGTACGCATCCGCGTGCTTCGCGATGATCCGTAACATCCGCTCGCCCTTCGCGCCGACCCAGATCGGCGGGCCGGATGGGGACGGGCCACGCGGACGCAGGACACAATCGGTCGCCTCGTAATACTTCCCGTGGAAGTTGACCGTCCCCTCGCGCAAGAGCGGCGCGATGATCTGCATCGCCTCCTCAAACCGCCCGGCGCGGTGATCGAACGGATAGCCGAACGCGGTGTGTTCCGGCTCCCAATTACCCGCACCGAGGCCGAGCATGAAGCGCCCGCCCGAGATCTCGTCCAACGCGTCCGCCATCTTGGCGAGGAGTGCCGGATTGCGGAACGAGGTAGCGGCAACGAGCGGCCCGAGCGCGATCTTCGAGGTTACGCTGGCAAGGGCGCTCAGAAAGGTGAAAACTTCCCAGCAGCCGAGCTGATCTGGTTCGTGGGGGCGATAGATGAAGTGATCCGGGAGCCAGAAGGAATCGAGGCCGACCGCCTCGGCAGCCACCGCCAGCTCTTCGATGTCGCTGAACCGCACGCGCTGCCCGTTCAGCGTTCGCTCGCCAAGCCGCGAGAACGCGCCAATCTTCATCCGCCGCCCGATCCCGTCCTGCGTCATGACTGCCCCCCAGTAGTAAACGACGATAGGATCATGGTCATCGGCGATGCTTCTCATCATCCCGATTCCACCATCGCCAACCCTGCGATGTCAACCCGATCGCTCCATCCTCAGTATCCGCGATGCATCCCGCCGTGATCCCGACTTCAATCTGCGTGGGAAGCTCCACGTAAACCAAGCCGGACATGAGGGCGATGGCATCCGTATCTCCCGGCGATTCCGGCTCGCTGCTGATGAGGAGATCTCCAAGGGTGCGGAGAAGCATGACCGAGGGTGGATCGGCTTCGGGAGGCGGAGGCGGGTCTTTGCGCCACGACAGGTGGGGAGGATAGTACGGCTGGTATGATCCGAACGTGTGTGCTAGGATTTGGTGGGCGATCCGTTGTCTCAACAGGGGGCAACCAAGATTGATCTCGATGGAGGTGGATCATGGGTCAGGTGCTGTATTCGGCCACGATGTCGCTGGGACGAGGCTTGTTACAATGGCGCTTCCGCAGCACCGATCATGGCGGACTCTCGCTCGAAGCCGATAGGATCATAACAAGCGCCCCTGCTGCGCGACGACGGCAATCCGCTTTGCCTCGCGCTCGGCTTGGTTGATCGGCTTCAGTTCGTCCCAGTTCTGGCCCGCTTTCGCCTCGACTTCGAGCGGGACGACGAGTGTGAACGCGCCGGTCATCGCCTCGGTGACGACCTCGCAGGTCTGTTCCAGTTCGCTTGCGGGCACTTCGAGCACCAGTTCGTCGTGTACCTGCAGGAGCATCTTGCCGCGCAGGTTTTCGCGCCGCAACATCTCGTCCACCCGGATCATCGCGCGCTTGACGATGTCCGCCGCCGTACCCTGGATCGGCGCATTCATCGCCGCGCGTTCGGCCGCCTGGCGGACCTGCGGGTTGCGCGATTGCAACTCCGGGAAGTAGCGGCGGCGGCCAAGCAGCGTGGAGACGTATCCCTTCTCCAATGCTTCTTCGCGAATCGAATCGGTCAGTCGCTTCACGCCGGGGAACCGCTCGAAGTAAATCTTGATGTAGTCACGCGCGCGCGCCTGCGAGATACCCGCGCTATTGGCAAGTCCGAACGCGCTGATGCCGTAGATAATGCCGAAGTTGACCGTCTTCGCCAGTCGCCGTGTGTCCGCGTCCACCGACTCAAACGGCACGTCGAACATCTCCGCCGCCGTCGCGGTGTGGATGTCCCGCCCCTCCCGGAAGGCTTCCAGGAGTGATTCATCGTGAGAGACATGGGCGAAGATGCGCAGTTCGATCTGCGAGTAGTCGCAGGCGAGCAGCACGGCCGGCTCGCCATCGAAAATCGTCGTTTCCGGCCGATTGCCCGCGACGAAGGCGTGCCGCACCTCGCGCCCGACTTCCGTGCGGATCGGGATGTTTTGCAGGTTCGGATCCGTTGATGAGAGCCGCCCCGTCGAGGCGACCGCCTGATTGAAGGAGGTATGCACGCGCCCCGTCTCCGGGTTGATGAGCAGCGGCAGCGCATCTACGTAGGTGCCTTTCAGTTTCGCCAACTGCCGGTATTCGAGGATTTGCTTGACGATCGGATGCTCCCACTGCAAGGGTTCGAGCACGTCGGACGCGGTGCTGTAGCCGGTCTTCGTCTTCTTGCCGTGCGGCAGGCTCAGTTCATCGAAGAGCACCGCGCCCAGTTGCATCGGGGAGTTGATGTTGAACGGGTGCTTCGCCAGTTCGTAGACATCGGCGGCGAGCGCTGCCATCTGCTCGTCCAATCGCTTCGAGAGCGTGCGGAGATATTCGCCGTCCACCGTGATGCCGGTGCGCTCCATCGCCGCGAGGATCGGCACCAGGGGTAGTTCGATCTCATCGAGCAGGTGCAAGATTTCACGCTTCTGCAAGTCATCCCGCAGCGGCGCGACGAGCGCGTTCGTGCAATAGGCGTCGGCGGCGGCGTAGTCGGCGGCCTGCGACACCGGCACCTGCGCCATCGTGATCTGGTTGCGCCCCGTGCCGATCAAATCCGTGATGTGCGTCATCTCGATCCCGAGGCGGGTGAAGGCGAGTTCCTTTAAACCGACGGACGTCTCGCCGAGCAGGTAGGCGGCGAGCATTGTGTCGAAGACGAGACCATTCAGTGGTAGCCCCGCCCGCTCGAAAGCGAGGATGTCGAACTTCGCATTGTGGGCAACTTTCATGATCTCCGGGTCCGCGAAGACGGGGCCCAGATGCTCGCGCACCTCCGGCACGCTCAGTTGCTCGTCCGCCAGATAGTGGCCGACGGGCAGGTACCACGCCTCCTTACCATCCACGGCGAGCGAGATGCCGACCAGCGCGCCCGTCACCGGATTCGTGCTCGTCGTCTCGGTATCGAAGGCAAACATCCCCACCTCGCGCAGCCGCGCCGCCAGCGCGGGCAAATCCGCCGCCTTCGTGACCGTCGCAATCGTGTGATCGTGATCGCCGTGGTTCATGCTTTTCTGCGCGGAGACGTGTTCGGGCAACTTCGTCAGAAGCGAGCGGAACTCCAACTCGCGGAAGAGATTGACGACACGCTCGCGGTCGTACTCGTGCGTGCGGCAGGTTTCGAGGTCGAGATGCAAGTCCACATCCGTGACAATCGTTGTCAGCACCTTGCTTTTCAAGGCCTCCTCGTACTGCGAGGCAATCAGGTCACGGATGCGCGGCGGGGTGATCTCGTCGAAATGGTCGCGCCAGTTTTCGAGCGGGCCGAACTGTTTGAGGAGCGCGGTCGCGCTCTTCTCGCCAATCCCCTTCACGCCGGGAATGTTGTCGCTCTTGTCGCCGACGAGCGCCTTGTAGTCCGCGACGAGCGGCGGCGGAAAGCCGTACCGTTCAATCGTCTTCGCCATGTCATAGATGCGGAAATCGGAAAAGCGATTCTGCACACCGGGCAGCACGACACTCACGCCATCGTCCGAGACGAGTTGGAGCGTGTCGGTGTCGCCCGTCACGATGTACGTCTCGACGCCCTCCCGCGCCGCCACCCGGCCGAGCGTGCCGATCACGTCGTCCGCCTCGTAGCCGGGAATCATAAAGATCGGGATACTAAGCGCCTCGACGACCTCCTTGACGCGCTCCTGCTGCTGCCGCATTTCGTCCGGCATCGGCGGGCGGTGCGCCTTGTAAGTGGCGAGCAGGTTATCCCGGAATGAGCCGCCCTTGTCGAAGGCAACGACGATGTAGGTCGGGGAGAAGGCCCGCAGCGCGTCGAGCATCATCGAGGTGAAGCCGAAGGTGGCATTGACGAGTTCACCGGACGAGGTCGCCATCGTCTGCGGCAATGCGTAGAAGGCGCGGTAGAGAAGTGCGTGGCCGTCAATGAGCACGATCCGTTCTTTCGCCACGTCGTGCGCCCCTTTCAGTGATGAGCAATGAGTAACGAGCAACGAGTAAGAAGCAAACCCCCCTCATTGCTCATTGCCCATCCCTCATTGCTCGTCTATCAGTTGCCTTCTTTATTCTCGTCCGAGAAGTCGAGGCTGTTGATGAAGTTCCGGAAGGAGGTGAGTTTCTCGTCATCCACGGAAGGCTTCGGCTTCGGCTCGGCTTCGCTCTCTTCTTCGTCTTCACCGAAGAGGACGCCTGCCTTCTCCATCACGGATTCATCCACGAAGATCGGTACCTTCGTCCGCACGGCGAGCGCAATCGCATCGGAGGGGCGGGAATCAATCTCCACCTGCCGACCGGCCGCCTCGATGACGATGGTGGCGTAGAAAACATCGTCCCGCAAACCGGTGACGAGGATACGCCGAACGCGCCCGCCGAGATCGCCGACAATTTTCTTCATAATGTCATAGGGGAGCGGTCGGGCCGCCTCGACCCCCTGCAACTCCATCGCGATCGCTTCCGCCTCGAAGTGCCCGATCCAGATCGGGAGATACCGCTCGCCCTCCAACTCCTTGAGGATGACGACGCGCTGATTCGTGACGAGGCTGACGCGGATAGATTCGACGACTGATTCGATCATGGAGCGCACGCCTTTCGCGGCATGGTTGGCGCGTCCTGTCCCGGTACGGCGTGAGAGGGATACATGCGAAAAACCATCCTCCATGCAGCGAAACCACGCCACGTTTATGCCCCGATTGTACCGCTATCACCCGGATGGGGCAACGTCACCGCGCGCCCGCCATCGCCGGGTGAGACGCGGACGCAAGGCGCTGCAGCAGTTCATCCGCCAGTTCGCGGTATGCTTGCGCGCCGCGCCCGGAGGCATCGTATTCAGTGATCGCCTGCCCGTAGGAGGGCGCTTCGGCGAGGCGAACGGTGCGCGGCACGACGCTCTTGAAGATGCGCGTCGGGAAGAAACGGCGCACTTCCGCGACGACCTGCGGTGCGAGCCGGGTGCGGGCGTCATACATCGTCATGATGACGCCCGTCACATCGAGCGTCGGGTTGACGATGCGCTTGACGCGGTCCACCGTCTGCACGAGTTGCAGGAGGCCTTCGAGGGCGAGGAATTCGCACTGGATCGGGATGAGGACGCCGTGCGCGGCGGTCAGGGCGTTGACGGTGAGCAGGCCGAGTGAGGGCGGGCAATCTATAAAGATGAAGTCGTACGACTCCGCGACTGTCCCGATCGCGGCGCGCAGGAAGGTTTCTCGGCGCGGCAAGTCCACCAGTTCGATCTCCGCCGCCGCGAGGACGCTCGTGCTCGGCAACAGTGAGAGGTTCGGCACGCGGGTTGGCCGGACGACCTCGACGGCGGGCGCTTCGTTCAGCAGGACATCGTAGAGCGTTGTCACCATCGCTGCCTTGTCCATGCCGAGGCTGCTGGAGGCGTTCCCCTGCGGGTCGGCATCCACGAGGAGGACGCGCCGCTCCATCGCCGCGATGCACGCCGCGAGGTTGACGGCGGTCGTCGTCTTGCCGACGCCACCCTTCTGATTGGCCACCGCGAAAATTCGCGCGCTTCCGCCCATACGCACCACTTGCGAACACCCGTACGAACACCGGCGCGAGTGTAGCGCGATGACCGGATGAACGCAACGGCCAGAGAGAAACCCTGACGCGGCGGTGATACACTTCTGCGTGTGCGGGGCGAGTGAGACGGCCGGGAGCAGCATGAATGGATGACAAACCCGAGGGCACGCAACTCGGTTGGCGGGTGCTCGACACGCGGTATCCACTGACGACACCGTTCATGCGCGTCCGCCAGGACCGCGTCCGGATCGCGGCGAAGGGCGAAGTCATCTACACGTACGAGGAACGCGCCGATGCCGTCGGCGTCGTGCCGGTGACCGCCGATGGGACGATCCTCCTGATCCGTCAGTACCGCTATCCGATTGACGCACGGTGCCTGGAAATTCCGGCGGGCGGCATGCGCGACCACGCCGATCTGACGCCCGAAGCGGTCGCCCGCATCGAGTTGGCGGAGGAAACGGGCGCGACGTGTGCGACCATGCTGCATGCTGGCTTTTTCTTCGTCGCGTGCGCCTCGCGGCGGCAACGGTTCCATGTCTTTCTCGCGCTCGACATCGAACGCTCGACCGCCTACAAGCCCGAATTGACGGAAGAGATTGAACTCTGCCCGATGCCCGCGCGTGAGGCGCTTCATCTCGCGCGCACCGGGCAAATGCCGGAGGGTCAGAGCGCGCTCTCGTTGCTTCTCTGTGAAGACTTGCTGCGGCAGCGCGGCTATCTCGATCAATCCCCACCGTGAGGTCGTGCCTCTTGCATCTTTGCGCGTATGTACGTACACTCCGTATCGGCGATTGGAGATGGCTGAGAGGAGCGGACGAATGCCGGAGCGACCGATGCGGACAGTCTATGCCCTGACGGGCATCCAACCCGAGGTGCAGGCGTACGCGATGGCGAAATACTCGCGGTCACGTCAATCCATGCGTCGCACCGTCGCCGAACTCTCCGCGCAACGGGCCGAGGAGTTCCTCGAATCGTTTTATTTCCAGTACGGGCATCGCTCGATCGCGGACCTCGCGCATGTCGCGATGGCGGTCGAGAATGTCTCGATTCTCGCGGCAATCGCCGTTGTGGATCAGCAGGTGTGGGATGGGCAGGAGCGCTCAACCCGCTACCAGGACTTCGCGCGCACCGGCTACTACACGCCGGACGCCGTCGCCACCTCGCCCGAAGCGCCCGCCTACACCGCAGCGGCGGATGCGCTCTTTACCGAATACGCCGCCCTCTCGAAGGAACTGACCGCGCTACTCGTCGAAACGGTCGGCAAGCCGGAGACGATGGATGACGGCGACTACACGCGCACACTCCGCGCGCGGGCCTTCGATGTCACCCGCGCCTTGCTGCCGCTCGCCACGATCACGAGCGTCGGGCAGATTACGAGCGCACGGACGCTCGAACGGCAAATCTCCGAACTGCTCTCGTCGCCGCTGGCGGAAATCCGCGCGGTGGCCGAAGACCTGCGCGCTGCCTGCCAGACCGCCGCGTTTGATCCCGCCGTCAGCGCCGCCGAGAAACTGCAACAGGCGCTCGATGGTGTCCATCTACCTCCGGAAGCGCAGGATGCCCTTGACGCGCTATCGGCGACACTTGACCGCACCGCCGCCGCGCCGACGCTCGTCAAATACACCGCGCCGCTCGACTATCAGATCGCGACGGCGCGGGAGATGCGACAGGCGGCGAGCGAACTGCTGGCGGACATCCCGCGCGATCCGGTCAGCCCAACGGTCGCGCTCGCGCCCGCCGCCGACCCGACGGATGAACTCGTCGCGACGCTCCTCTACCAACACGATTCCGATCAGCACTCGTACCGTCAGATTCTGGAGATCGTGCGCGAGTTATCGGCGGGTTTCAAGCAGGAGATCGCCGATCGCGCGCTGCGGCATCGCGGCCCGCACGACGACCTGCTCCGCACTCATCAGGTCGGCGCACCCCTCCAATTCGATTGCACGATTGATATCGGCGCCTTCCGCGACCTCCACCGGCATCGGCGCTGCGTCCAGATCATCCCCAACTTCTCCGCCGCCCACGGCACCGACGATCCCACACAGTGGTTCACCTGGGGCTTGGGTGACGCCGCGGCCGCGCGCGCGGCGAATGCCGGTCTCGTCGCGCGCTATCAGCACACGCTCGACGGCGCGCGCGCCGCGATTGACGCGCTCTCGCCCGCACATCCGAACGAAGCGGTGTATCTCCTGCCGATGGCGAACCGCTGCCGTGCCCTTTTCAAGATGGACTATGCTGAGGCGGCGTACATCATCGAGCAGCGGACGAAAGTCGGCGGCCACTTCTCGTATCGCCATGCCGCGTACGCGATGTACACCGCCCTCGCCGCGCGCGAACCCGATTTCGCCAGGCATATCCGCGTCACCCCGCCGACGGAGGTTGACCTGCTCCGGCGCTGAGGTACGACTGCGCGTTCCCACGTTTGGCACAAGGAGACATCCGCACAGGCTTGCTCTCGCGGATACTGCGTGATGCCGACATTCCCCGCGCAGAGTGGGAGCGACTGTAGCAGTTTTCACGGTTTCGTTATCGTGTATTATCACTGAGTGAAATCGGCGCCGTCAGCATCGTCGCACATGCGGGGTGTTCCACAAGCGGTAGGCCGTGGGAGGGCTTGATGCTCGATCAGCACAGCGTACGCTATCTGGTCCGACGCTTGCTGCGCCACGCGTGGGATACGCCGCTTCTGGCCATCGGCGGCGTCCTGAGCATCTTCTTGAGTATGGGCTTCTCGCTCCTCCAACCGTTGCTCATCCGCTCGCTGATCAACAATGGCATCGCCGCCGGGCAGCACCGCCGGCTGATCGAAGTCTCCATCGCGATTATGGTCGTCGCCGCCCTCTCGGCAGTGACGACCTATTTCCGCTCCGTGACGACGCAGTGGATCGGAGAGAAGGTCGGGTACGATCTGCGGAATCGCCTCTTTCGCCATCTCGAAGCGCTCTCGTTCTCTTTCTACGATGCGTCCCAGACCGGCCAACTTCTTTCCCGCCTGACGGAAGACATCCGCAACATCCGTCGCTTCTACTCGCCCGCCTTCCGCGTCCTGCTGCAAACGACGGTCCTTGTCGCGGGCAGCGCGATCATCATGTTTACGCTGAACTGGCAACTCGCGCTGCTCTCCCTGGCAATCGTGCCCATCCTTTTTTGTGTGACCCTCGTCTTCGGCACCCGCGTGCGACCCCGCTATTTACGGGCGCAGCAGCAGTATGGGCAAGCGATGAACGTTTTGCAGGAGAACCTCGCCGGGATGCGACTCGTCCGCGCATTCGGGCGCGAGAACTTTGAGTCCGCGAAGTTCGCGACAGCGGGGATGACCTACTATCACCGACAGATGGAGGCCGCGAAACTCTCCGTGCTGGCGAATGCGAACATGCCGATGATTACGGGCGTGGGCACGGCGTTCGTGATCGGTGTCGGCGGGCTGGAAGTGATCCACGGGCAGATTCAGGTCGGTACCTTACTCGCCTTCTACCTCTACCTGACACAACTCACGGACCCGATCCGGCAAATTGGTTCGATCGTCAACAACGTCGCGCTCGCCCTCGCCAGCACCGAGCGTATCTACGAGGTGCTCGAACGCCGCCCGCGCATCGTCACCCCGCCGGACGCCTATCGCCCGAAGGAAGTGCGCGGCCATGTCATCTTCGATGAAGTCCGGTTCGCCTACTCGCGTGAGAGCCGGGAAATCCTGCGCGGCGTCTCGATCAACGCGCCGCCCGGCTCGGTCGTCGCCCTTGTTGGGGCGACGGGCAGCGGCAAGAGCAGCATCATCCAGTTACTCGCCCGCTTCTATGATGTCCGCGCCGGAAGCGTGCGCGTGGATGGCATTGATGTCCGGCAGTGGGATCTGTCAACCCTACGCGCAAACGTCGGCTTTGTCCTCCAGGAAACCTTCCTCTTTTCCGACTCGATCCACGAGAACATCGCCTATGGCCGCCCGACCGCGACGCGAGAGGAAGTGATCGCGGCGGCGCAGGCGGCGCAGGCGCACAACTTCATCTCCCGCCTTCCGGAGGGATATGACACCCTGCTCGGCGAGCGGGGCGTCAATCTCTCCGGTGGCCAGAAGCAGCGCGTCGCAATCGCCCGTGCGCTCCTCCTCAACCCGCGCATCCTCATCCTCGATGACGCGACGAGCAGCGTGGATATGGAGACCGAGTATGAGATTCAGCAAGCGCTTCATATTCTCATGGAAGGCCGGACGACCTTCATTATTGCCCAGCGGTTGAGCAGCGTCCGCACCGCCGATCAAATTTGCGTCCTCGACGACGGCGAGATCGTTGAGCGTGGCACGCACGCGGAACTGCTCGCGCTCGGCGGCACGTACCGCCAGATTTACGACGTGCAGACGCAGGGAACCTCACCCCCTAGCCCCCTCTCCGTCACGCGGAGAGGGGGAACAGGTTCGCCACGGCTCCCCTCGCCCCGTGAGGGAGAGGGGTCGGGGGTGAGGGGAGCCGACGGATGAGCAGAACCGCAACGATGCCCACCAACGGCGCGACGGATCCGATCTCGAACGCCACGTCGGACGTGAAGCCGTACCTCTCGCTCGATGACCGCGAGAACGATCTCGGGCGCGGCCTCAACCGCGAGAGCGCCAAGCGGCTGCTCGCCTTCCTGCGGCCCTACCGGGCGCAATGCGCGATCTCGCTCATCGCGATCACCCTCCAGACGCTCGGCGAACTGGCGCTGCCGCGACTCCTGGGCATCGCGATTGACCAGGGTATCGCGCGGCAGCGCACGCACACGCTGTTGGTCGCGGTCGGCATCTTCCTCGGCTGCGTCCTCTTCGTCTTCGCCGCGCGCTGGACGCAGGGATACACGACGACGCGCATCGGCAATCGCGTGATCTTCGATCTGCGCTATTCCCTCTTCCGGCACATTCAGATTCTCGGCTTCAAGACCTTCGACCGGATGGGCGTCGGGCGGCTCATTTCGCGCGTGCAGAACGATGTTTCTGTCCTCCAGGACCTCCTGACGGACGGCATTATCGGCCTCTTCGCGGACTTACTGGTACTCGTCGGCATCATCATCGCCATGCTGACGATCAACATCGAACTGGCGCTCCTCTCGTACATCGTCCTGCCGATCATGATCGTTGTGGTGATGATCTGGCGGCGGTTCGCGATTCGCGTCTATCGTGCCGTGCGCGCCGCGACGAGCCGCCTCACCGGGTATTCGGCGGAGAATATCAGCGGCATGCGCGCCATCCAGTCCTTCCGGCGCGAGCAGGAGAATTTTGTCCGATTTGAGCGGCTGAACCGCAATGTCTATAATGAAACGACCCACTCGATCCGCCTCAACTCCGTGCTCGCCCCCAGCGTAGAGATGATGAGCGGCATGGCGACGGTGATCGTTCTGATTATTGGCGGGAACGCCGTCATCAGCGGCACGCTGACCATTGGCGCGCTGACCGCCTTCATCGGCTATGTGGCGCGCTTCTTTCAGCCCGTCCGCACCCTCTCGGATCGCTACAATACCTTGCAGGCCGCCACCGTCGCCGCCGAGCGCGTCTTCGAACTCCTCGATGAACCGCCGGACATCACGGACGCGCCGGACGCGATCACCCTGCCGCCCATCGCGGGCGAGATTCGCTTCGATCATGTCACCTTCGGCTACGGCACGACACCGGTGCTGCGCGATATTGATCTGACCATCCCACCCGGCACGACCGTCGCCTTCGTCGGGCCAACGGGCGCAGGCAAGTCGAGCACAATCAATCTCGTGCCGCGCTTCTACGATGTCTGGGATGGCCGCGTCCTGATTGACGGGTACGATGTGCGCGAGGTGACGCTCGAATCACTCAGGAGCCAGTTCGGCATCGTCCTGCAGGATACCTTCCTCTTCTCCGCCACGATCAAGGAGAATATTCGCTTCGGCAGGCTCGGCGCGACCGACGCGGAGATCGAGGCGGCAGCGCGGGCGGTCGGCGTCCATGATTTCATCGCCCAGTTGCCGGAGGGATACGATGCGGAAGTCGGCGAGCGCGGCAGCGGCCTGAGTGTCGGCCAGCGGCAACTGATCGCCTTCGCCCGCGTCGTGCTGGCGGACCCGCGCATCGTCGTCCTCGATGAGGCGACGAGCAGCGTGGATACGCAAACGGAGTTGATTATTCAGGAAGCATTGCGGACGGTGCTCCGTGGCCGCACCTCACTCGTCATCGCGCATCGCCTCTCGACGATTGTGGAGGCGGACATGATCGTCGTCATTGATGGCGGCCGCATCGTGGAGCGGGGCACGCACGCGGAACTCATGACACAGCAGGGGCAGTATCATCGCCTGTATACTACCGCGCTCCGCCACACAAACGACGGCATGGCCACGATGGCGATGCTCGAAACGTAAGGAGTATCGCCCCTACCATCGTACGGATTCTCAATGAGCGGAACAAAAATTGAAAGACCATGTTTCACGATACGAACGTTATAGACGCCACACCCTGTCAGGACTATACTCTCAGGACAAGATGCGATCAGGCGGAAGGAGACCCACGACGATGGTAACGGAAATTCAAGCCCCGACCGAGACCGACGAGGGGCATGCTGTTTTCTTCACCGATACGGCCCGCGAGAAACTTGTCGAACTGATCGGCGAGCAGCGCGCGGCGGGCAAAGAGGCCCACTTGCGGATCATGGTGCAGGGAGGCGGCTGCGCCGGTTTCTCCTACGGCATGTTCTTCGACAATCAGGAGCGCCCCGGCGACAATGTCAGCGAGGTGGACGGCGTCAAGGTATTGATGGATGACGAGACACTGGAGATGGTCGCAGGCTCGCAGGTTGACTACATGGATTCGCTGCTCGGCCGCGGCTTCACGGTCAAGAATCCGAATGCTGCCTCCACCTGCGGCTGCGGCCACTCCTTCCGCGTCGCGGGCAAAAAGGGCCAGGCGGAGGCCTGCCACTAAACGAAGGGTAAAGGACTGAGGACTGAGGACTGAGTGGAAACGCTCGGTCCTCAGTCCTCAGTCTTATCTCCCTCTGAGACGGGGATCGAGGGCGTCGCGGAGGGCGTCACCGACGAAGTTGAGCGACATGACGACGCTGATGATGGCGAGCGCGGGGAAGGTGCCGAGCCACCAGTCATAGAACTTCGCCACGGACGCATTGATCATCGCGCCCCACTCCGGGTTCGGCGGCACCGCGCCAAGCCCGATGAACGACAGCCCCGCCATGAGGATGATCGCCGCGCCGATATCCAGCGTCATCTTGACGATGATCGGCGCGTCCGTGCCCGGCAGGATATGGCGGACGAGGATCCGCCAGCGGGTCGCCCCAATTGCCTCCGCCGCTGTCACATACTCGTTTGACTTCAATGCGAGCACCGCCCCGCGCATCACACGGGCGTACTCCGGCCAGAGCACAAGGATGATCGCAACGAGCGCGTTCGCCACACTCGGCCCACCGCGTACCGCCGTGATTGCCATCGCGAGAATGATCGAGGGGAACGCGAGCACGACATCCGCCGCGCGCATGATGATATTGTCCAGCCAGCCGCCGACGTAGCCCGCGAACGCGCCGAGGATGATCCCGATGGTCCCCGTGGCGAGAATCGTCAGGATGCCCGCCGGGACGGAAATCCGCGCGCCATAGAGGACGCGGCTGAAAATGTCCCGCCCCAGGTCATCCGTGCCGAAGAAATGCGCGCGGTTCGGCCCCTGGAGCCGGTGGCTGATGTCCTGTTTGTTCGGCTCGACCGGCGCGATCAGGGGTGCGGTAAGGGCGATCAGCAGCCAGAGGGCCAACACCACGAGACCCACCATCGCCAGCGGGTTTCGACGCAGCGACAACAGCGCCTTGACGAACGGCGACCGCTCCCGCCGCACCTTTTGCGATATGACCGCCGCGTTCTCGGCCGCACGTATCGTTGCCATTCGTTCGCCCTCTTTAGTTCACGCGGATGCGAGGATCGAGGAAGCCGTAGAGGATGTCAACCAGGAGATTGAGGGAAATAATGACGACCGCGACGACGAGTGTGACGCCGAGGATGCCGGCGAAATCGAGTTTCGTCGCCGTTTGCACCGCGTACTGGCCGAGGCCCGGCCAGCGAAAGATGGATTCGGTGAAGACCGCGCCTGCCAGCAGACCACCGAAGGTCAGGCCGAGCACCGTGACGGTGGGGATCAGCGCGTTACGCAAGGCGTGGCTGCCGATCACCGCGCGTTCCGGCAACCCTTTCGCCCGCGCGGTGCGCACGTAATCATTGTTCATCACGTCAAGCAACGACGAGCGGATCATCCGCGCAATGATGCCGATGGCGAACGACCCGAGCACGATGCCGGGCAGAAGGACATGCTTGAGCGCCATGCCCAGCAAATTCCACTGCCCATGCACCAGTGCGTCCACGGTGTACAGGCCCGTGAGATGTTTGGGCGGATCAATACCGTCATCCAGCCGCCCGCCAAACGGAAGAATCTTCAAACGGTAGGCGAAGACGGTCTGCGCGAGCAGGGCAAGATAGTAAATGGGCACGGCGGTGCCCAGCAGGGAGACGCCCCGCGCCGCGTGATCCACCGCGCCGTTGTGCCGAATGGCGGCGAGGACACCGAGTGGCCCGCCGACAACCATCGCGAACATCATCGCGAACAGCGCGAGTTCGACGGTCGCGGGGAAGAACTCCTTGAGATCACGACCGACCGAATGGCGCGTCGTCAGTGATTGACCGAGATCGCCGTGCAGGAGGTTCTTCAGATAGAGGACGTACTGCACCGGCACGGGCTTATCCAGCCCATACTTCTTGCGTACCTGCGCGATCACTGCCGGCGTGGCGATCTTCTCGCTGACGATTGCCGCCGTCGGATCGCCGGGTACGGAGTGCGCCAGCGTAAATGTCGCGATCGTGGTCAGGAACAAGACAACCACCGATAGCAGCAATCGCCGGACGAGATACTGTGCCACGCGTCACTCCTTCAGCAATGAGGGAAAAGCAATGAGCAATGAGTTGATTCGATCCCTCATTGCTCATTGCTCGTTGCTCATTGCTCCCGTTAGCCCGCTTTGGCGAGCAGGTACGGATTGACGAGGTCCACGGGATGATAGACGTAGCCGGTGATCGCTTTCGTTGTCACGATCTGCGCGACCGGCTGCTCGATCACGAGGAACGGCGCGTCGTCCTGGATGATCTTCTGGATTTGCCCATAGATGTCCGCGCGCTTCGCGCTATCGTTCTCAGTCAGGCCCTGTGCGAGCAGTTTGTCCACCTCGGGATTGGAGTACTTGACGCGCTTGGCAGCCGCGCCACCCGTTTTGCCAAACGGCTCGGCATAGGTGTGGACATCCGCGTAGTCCGGCGACCAACTGGAAACGGTGAACTGCAACTTGGCCGCACGGTAGTCGGCGAGGCGCTGTTGCGGCTCTTGCGGCACTAACTCAACCTTCAGGCCGGTCTGCTCGATATCCGCCTTCAACTTTGGCGCGAGCGTATCCAGCGCCACGCCTTCGATGACGTCCCCCGCGCCGTAGGTAAGCTTGATCGTCTGCCCCACCGCGTTTGCCTGCTTGACCAAATCTTTCGCTTTGGTGAGGTCGGTCTTGTACATCGGCGTGACCTTGTCCACGCCGAGCAGGCCGAGCGGAATGATCGTCGGTGGCCGTACCGCCGCACCCTTCAGCAAGCCATTGATGATGCCATCATAGTCAATCGCGTAGCCGATCGCCTGCCGTACGAGTTTGTTGGCGAGGAGGCCACCAACATCCGACGAGGTATTGAGCGCGAGATAGACGTGATCGAGCGTATTGCCCTTGGTGATCGTGTACTTGCCACTCTTGGCGAGCGCGGCCACCGCGTCCGGATCAAGGTCATTGGCGATGTCAATCGCTCCCGCTTCGAGTTGCTGCCGCTCCGTGCCGGAGTCCTTCATCTGTTTCAGAATGAAGCGGTCGAACTTCGCCGGTGAACCCCAGTAGTTCGGGTTCTTGTCCATCACAACCTCGTCCTTGATTTTGAAGGACTTGAGGATGAATGGGCCGGTACCCGCGCTGTTCTGATCGAGGAAGTCCTTTGCCTTGTCGGTGTCCTTGGCGGTCGGTGCATCGGTGCCGCCCTTCTCTTTGACGGCCTTGCTATCAAGCACGACGGTGTTGTTCGTCGCCATGTAGGACAGGAAAGCGACGTTCGGCGCGGCAAGGGTGAACTGCACGGTCATCGGATCAACCGCCTTCACGTTCACCGCGGTGGCGGTACTAAACGGGTCGGCGAGGAACGACGGGTTGTCCGAGAGGTAATGCAGCCGCCGCATCGAGAAGACCCAGTCATCGGCGGTCATCGTGTTGCCGGTATGGAACTTGACATTGTCACGCAGCTTGAAGGTGTAGGTCTTGCCATCAGCGGAGATGCCGCCATTTTGCGTCGTCGGTACTTCCTTGGCGAGGACAGGCACGTATTTCGTGATGTCCGGCGGGTTTTGGAAGACAAGCGTCTCATACGCGCCCGCCATGATCGGATTGGACGAGATTTCATAGACATGGCCGGGATCGAAGGTGATGAGATCATTGATGTTGCGCCCCATGATGATTTGCCCGCCGGGCTTCGCGGCGGCGGTCGTGCCGCCCGCGGCGGGCGCGGTCGTCGGCGCCACACCCGCAGTGGTCGCTGCAGCGGCCGGTGAACCGGCGGTCGTCGCGGCGGCAGGAGCCGTCGTCGGCGCGGCGCCGGTCGAGGCGGCTGCCTTGGTCGCGGCCGGGGTACTGGTCGCGGCGCTACTGCCACCGCAGGCGGCAAGCAACGACGGCACAATCAGCGCGAGGAGCGCCATTGCGGCGTACCGACGGAAACGAGCGATGCGTTTCATAGTTGTCCTCTCCCTTTCACCAAACACGACAGGACCGAACGTCCTTACCACTTGACTGACTGTGGCCACCAGGTTGTCTTGCTTTCCGTATGCCTGTCACGATACCAGCAAAATTCCCGTCGTCAAGCGGTTGACCCGACATCGGGACATCCATGAGCGCAGACTCCGAAGCGTCCGGTGATGGCGGGCTGTCAGAAAGCCTTCTCTTGACCACAACCCTGCGCGTGCTATAGTTACACGCGGTAGCACCTGCTACAATGGATATAAGCGTTCTGTTTGCGCGACTTGCGTGCCGATTGTCCGGCTTTCGAGTGCGCGAGGGTTAAGGCTGTCTCTTATACACATCTCCGAGCCCACGAGACAGGCAGAAAGCTCGT
>CALBSO010000044.1 GCA_937968015.1 uncultured Thermomicrobia bacterium | reverse complement strand
CGCCGAATGTGGGGGGGGCGGTTGCCGCCGCAAAGGATTTTGGCATCGCAGTTACGCTGGTTGGGCGGCCGGAGCGGATCAATGCGGAACTGGCGAAACATGCGACCACTGGGCTGTCGCTCCCCGTTGTCGAGGCGCTCGATGAAATCGGGATGGACGAGCATCCCGCGCAGGCCGTCCGCCGCAAGCCGGAGGCGTCTATCAATGTCGCGATGAAGGCGGTCAAAGACGGCGCCGCCGCCGCGATGGTCTCGGCGGGGAACAGCGGCGCAACGATGGTTTCCGCGCTCTTCCATCTTGGCCGCATCGTCGGCATTGACCGCCCGGCGATCGGCGCGATCATGCCGACGTTGACCGGCGATCTGCTTCTGATTGATGCCGGGGCGAACACCGAAGTACACCCGGACTATCTCGTCCAGTTCGCGCAGATGGGCAGCATCTATATGCGCACGGTGCGTGGCGTCGCGCGGCCCCGCATCGGCCTGCTTTCGTCCGGAGAGGAGGAGACGAAGGGGACGAAGATCGTGCAGGAGACGCACCAACTTCTGAAGACGACGCCCAATATCCATTTCATCGGCAATGTCGAGGGGAAGGATTTGCCGAAAGGCGCGTGCGATGTCTGCGTGACCGACGGCTTCACCGGCAACGTCGCCCTGAAGACTGCCGAAGGGACGGCCTCATTCATGGGTGCGATCTTGCGGCGGGAACTGACGAAGAGCCTGCCGCGCAAGGTTTTCGCGGCGCTGCTCCGCCCCGCCTTCCGCGCGCTGCGGGACGAACTCGATCCCTCGCGTGAGGGTGGCGCGCTCCTCTTCGGCGTGGACGGTGTCGCCGTGATCGCGCATGGTCGCTCCGATGCTCGCGCCATCCGCAATGCGATCCGTGTCGCGAAGGAATGTGTCGAGGGCGGAGCGGTCGAGGCGATCCGGGCGCTGCATGCGAGCAATGAGCAATGAGCGAACGGAAGGCAGTTCAGGGTTCGAGGTTCGAGGTTCGACGTTCGACGTTCGCGTCTCTCCCACCCGCAACACCCAACTCCGAATTCGTCGCTCATCACTCGTTGCTCATTGCTCATTGCTTTCCGAAGGATGGTTATGTTTACCGATGAAATCCGCGCGCTGCTCGATGCGCCGCACGTTGGGATGCTGGGGACGACGAATCTGGACGGAACGCCGCTCCTCACACCGACCTGGCACGCGCGGGAGGGCGACGGACTCTGGCTGGTGATCGGGCCGAGAAGCCTGAAGGCGCGCAATATCCGGCGCGATCCGCGCGTCATGTACGTCGTGATGGACGAGAGCGGCTATACCTATGTGACGATCCAGGGACGGGCGCGGCTGGAGAGCGGGGAGGAGGGCGCGAAACCCCGCGAAATGGCGGTTCGCTATCTCGGCGAGCAGGCGGGCATGCGCTTCGCGGAGCGCGACTACATCAAGGAGGAGATTGTCTGCCGGATCACGCCGGAGAAGGTGCGACTGCGGCGCGCCGAGTGATGCGGGCCGGAACCGGCCGCGATACGGATACTCACCGATAGAGATACAGCGTCGTCAATCGCGCGTGTTGCTTGCGATGGATCCATCCGCGGAACCCATGCGTCGCACGCTGTAGGAGCGTGATGCTCCATCGCAGGGGGCGCGGCATTCGTCGGTGTACCGTCTCTGCTGGCGCGATCGCCGTGCATGCCTCGGTGAGCGTGACCAGAGCATCCACTTTCCCAACATCCTCAACGAGCGCT
The DNA here is from genome assembly GCA_937968015.1 of uncultured Thermomicrobia bacterium. Taxonomy (GTDB): domain Bacteria; phylum Chloroflexota; class Chloroflexia; order Thermomicrobiales; family JALYUS01; genus JALYUS01. The sequence continues at coordinate 6,089 of CALBSO010000044.1, read as the reverse complement.
TTCAGCGATTGATCGAGGTAATCCTGAAGGTGTGCCGCTTCAGGCAGATGCCGGGTCTTCCGGTGTAACTGCGCGGCAGCAAGCATCGCCACAGTGAGATGCGTCCGCATCGCGATGAGTTCGGGAGATTCGATACCCTGGGTGTCCTCTGTGTTGTACATCATCGTGACCCTCGCAGTCGCAGACGCGACATCATGTTAGTCTCCTCAATGCAAGAGTGCTGCCACAAGAAGTAGCGCATTGCAAAGCGGAGAACGCCGGGTCGAGTGCAGCGGCATATGTCATGATGCCGGGGGTGATACGGGGCGAGATCATTGCGTGATTGGGTATAGTGGGAGCGAGGCGGTATATCTCTTGCGGAGTATATTGTGGGGGCAACGTAAAAGGGTATGAATCGAGGCGCACATGGGCATGGAAGTTCGCGTTGGGCCATCGGTCGTCACAATCAATCAGAGCAGTACGTTCCTCGTCACGCGGGAGGATGGCACGATTGAAGCGGGGGGAGAACTCGGCCTCTTCGCGCAGGACACGCGGTTCGTCAGCCATTACGAACTCGGGATCAATCGCTCGCCGTGGACACTCCTCAACGGGGGTGCGGTCTCCTACTCCGCCGCCCGCTGGTATTACACGAACCCCGCCGTCGAGACTGAGGCCGGCATGCTCCCCGAACGCGCCATCGGCATGATGGTCGAGCGGGAGATCGGCCACGGTATCTGCGAGGAGATGACGATCACGAACTACAGTCTCACGCCGGTGACGTTCCAGTTCGAGATCATTGTCCGCTCCGACTTCGCGGATATTTTCGATGTTCGCGCGCACAAGCTTGTGGATCGGGGCATCATCCGCTCCCATTGGGATGACCGCCGCTACGCACTCCTCAATACCTATCATCACGACGATTTTCACCGGCGCTTTCTCTACCGACTGCATGACACCACGAGTGAGCCGCGTTTTTCGAATGGGCGGATCCTCTTCGATATCGCACTCGCACCGCAAGCCTCATGGTACGCCCAGGCAGAGCATGTGCCGATCTTCGGCGCCGATGTCCGCGATCCCGTCAATGATCTGGAGCAACCTGTCGGTATCAGCGCGCACATGCGAGCGATGCAGGAGCGGTGGAAGATCGTCACGGCGAACTGCACGAGCGACAACATCCATTTCAACCACTCCTTCGATCAATCCATTGACGACATGGGCGCGCTGCGCATCTACGACCACGACTATTCGGAGGATGCGTGGATCCCGGCTGCGGGCGTGCCGTGGTACGTGACGATCTTCGGGCGAGACAGCCTGATCGCCTCCCTGCAAACGATGATGATCCACCACCCCTTCGCGCTCGGATCCTTGCAGCGGCTCGCGGAGCATCAGGCGACCGCGATGGACGACTGGCGCGACGCTGAGCCGGGGAAGATGCCGCACGAGATCCGCTTCGGCGAACTGGCGCACTTCCACAAAATCCCACATACACCCTATTACGGCACCGCCGATGCCACGCCGCTCTACCTCATCACCCTCCACGAAGCGTACCTCTGGACAGGCAACGCGGGCCTCCTCGACCGTTATCGGGATGTTGCCGAACGTTGCCTCGACTGGATTGATCAGTACGGTGACCTGGATGGCGATGGCTTTCAGGAATACAAGACGCGCTCCTCGCTCGGCTACCACAATATGGCATGGAAGGACGCGGGCAATGCCGTCGTCTGGCCGGATGGCGGGCAAGTGGACCTGCCAATCGGCACCTGCGAGTTGCAGGGGTACGTCTACGACGCGAAGCAGCGGATGGCCGAGATGTACACTGTCCTTGGCGAGAACGCGCGTGCCGAACAACTGCATTCGGAAGCGGAGACTCTCAAACAACGCTTCAACGACGTCTTCTGGGTCGAGGAGGAGGGCACGTACGGCTTCGCGCTCGGGGGGGCGGAGAAGCGGCTCGTCCGCTCGGTCTCCTCGAATGCCGGGCACTGCCTCTGGAGTGGCATTGTCCCGCCTGACCGTGCCGACCGGGTGATCGCGCGCCTCTTGGCGCCCGATATGTTCAGCGGTTGGGGGATCAGGACGATAAGCGATCTGAACCCGGCGTTTAATCCGTTCGACTACCAACTTGGCTCGGTCTGGCCGCATGATAACGCGATCATCGCGGCGGGGATGCGGCGGTACGGAAATACGGAGGGGCTGCACCGGGTCGCGAAAGCGACACTCGACGCGCAAGCCGGGTTCGACCGCTATCGGCTGCCGGAACTCTTCGCCGGATTGCAGCGAAGCGAGACGAGTTTCCCCGTCCAGTACCTCGGCGCGAACATCCCGCAGGCATGGGCGGCGGGCGCGATCTTCATGCTGCTCCGCGCGCTCCTCGGCATCGCGGCGGACGCGCCCCATAATCGCCTTGTCGTCGCGCCGATCCTGCCGGACTGGTTACCAAACCTCGATCTCAGCAATCTCCGCGTCGGTGACGCGCGCTTGCATCTCCGTTTCTGGCGGGAAGGTGATGCTTCACGCTGGGAACTCGTGGATCAGCACGGCGATCAAACGATTGAAGTCATTGACGGTCGCCCCGCGGCGGTTCATCCAACGTCGTGAAGTGGCCCGATTCGGACAAAGCCACACAGGTAGCCAGAGTCGGTCCCCTCTCCGCTGTTGCGATTGCTCCACGCATCTCGTCCGACCTCGTGTCGCAACGGCTTTGCTTCCTCGTGCGGCACTATCCAGTGACGCTTTCTTTCTGGCAATCAGCGCAGATGCCGTAGAGAACGAGATGATCCGTGGCTATGGTGAACGCAAACTGTCGCTCCACGAGCGCAAACATGCCAGCCATCGCTTCCTGTCCGATTTCCTGCTCCTTCCCGCAGATACGACAGATGAGATGATGATGCGGCTTCGGCTTGGCAATCTCATACAGAGTCTCCCCCGTTGATGTCTCGGCAGACACGACGAGCCGGAGCGCGACGAACAGCTTCAAGGTGCGATAGACCGATGAACGGTCAATCGTTGCGTCCATTCTATGCAGACGGCCGTAAATCTGCTTGAGCGTGGTATGCCCGCCCCCTTCGCAGACCGCATCGAGGATCATCACCCGTTGCGGCGTCACGCGATACCCTGCTCGGTGCATGATGCCTTCGTAGTCCATTGTTTCGTGTGACATAGACAGCCCCTTGTCGCCAGTTTTTGCAACAAGCCATGCGCGACCTGAAACCCGCTACCCTGTCAGTATAGACCGATCTGTGGTTGTGGGGAGGCAGAAACGCAGATGCACGTTCTCTTGCTTATTCTGACTGGCGGGGTTGTGGGCTTTCTCCATTCCGTCCTGCCTGATCACTGGGTACCGCTCGCGGTGATTGGTCGCACGGAACGATGGAGTGTGCTTCGCGTAGCCCGAGTGAGTGCGCTTGCCTCGGCTGGCCATGTTACCGCATCCGTGATCTTGAGCGCGATAGTCGCAGCCGTTGGGCTTGAGTTTCAGCATCAGATCGAGACCGAGCAAGGCCGCTTCATCGGGGTGGTGCTCATCCTCACCGGCATCGGCTTCCTGATTTGGGGACTGGTCGGCCACGGACACAGCCATAGTCACGACGATCACGGCCACACGCATGCGCACGAACATGCCGATGCACATGCACATGCACATGCACATGATCATTCACATGACCATTCACAGAGCGATGAGGAAGCGCACGCGCAGGCCCACGCTCACGGCCGTGCACATACCCATACGCATGCAGAGGAACACGATCACGCGCACGCTGATGAGGAAAAACAACCGCTGGTGCGGCGACTGAGCGGAATTGTGGTCGCGTTTGGCGTTGCCGCATCGCCCGATTTGACCGTGCTGCCCGTCGCGCTTGCGGCGAGCGCGGTAGGTATCGGCGCCGTTGCCGGGGTACTCGTCTCATTCACCCTCGTCACGATGGCAACATTCGTTGGCTTGACCGTGATTGCGATGCTTGCCGGTTACCAGATCAGAGGTGAGTGGTTGGAGAAGCACGCCACGACGATCACCGCTGTCGTTCTTATCGGTATCGGCGTTGTGGCATTCGTTGGCTTTTGAGTGCGCGAACGGCCATCGTGCGAACTTCGTGGATACTCATCCATGAGATAAAAAAGAGGGTGCCCACAAAGGGCACCCCGACGGACTACTGACTACTTCCTAGTAGCCGCTGGCCCGTCGCTTCTGGAAACAATCGCGGCAATAGACCGGGCGGTCACCGCGCGGCTGGAATGGCACCTGCGTCGTCTGACCGCAGTCGGCGCAGACCGCGTCGAACATCTGGCGCGGCGGGCGATCGCTGTAGCCGCCGCCACCGCCGCCACCACTATAGCCACCGCCACCGCTGTAGCCACCATCGTTCCCGTAACTGCTGCGGGTGTTATAGCCACCGCCACCGCCACCGCCTTGTGCGGACTTGCGCGCGGAGCGGCAACTTGGGCAACGCGTCGGCGGGTTCAGAAGCCCACGACTCTGATAAAACTCTTGCTCACCCGCAGTCCAGGTGAACTGCTCGCCGCAATCGCGGCATGTCAAAACCTTGTCCGTGAAACTCACCGGAACCTCCTCGATGGCCCCCGGCCATCAGACAACAACAAACGACCGCCTGTGGAGAGGTTCGGTGCGTACCCGGCAAGGATTCGACGGACATAACGAGAGCGACCCTGCGAACACGAGCGCAGTTAGCAAGCCTTCAATCTACTCCACGTTCGTATCATACCGAATCTCGGAGCATTCCGCAAGTCAAACCAGTAGGCAGCAGACAGTAGGCAGCGGGCGGCAAGAAAGGACGTGGATTGCTGCCTACTCACTACCCTCTTCGGGTCGTCCATAACCCGCTATCTATTGCCCTGACCGCTCGCTCGTCTTGACATGCGATCATCGCCGGTGCCACAATCCCGTGCGTCGTCCCCGCCCCCGCAGAGGAGAACCCGCCGTGAGTGATGCATCATTTCGCATCGTCGCGCATCCGCACCTCGACCCGGCACCTGCCGCGGAGACCGTCCGAATTACAGTAGATGGCGAATCGCTTGATGCCCGCGCGGGGGAGCCGGTAGCGGCGACGATGTTCGCCCATGGGCGGCGTATCTGCCGCACGACGGCTCGCACGAACGAGCCGCGCGGCGTTTTTTGCGCGATCGGGTTGTGCGGGGATTGCATCATGCAAATTGATGGCATTCCCGGCGTGCGCGCCTGCATAACGCCGGTTCGCGCGGGGATGCGTGTGGAGACGCAGCACGGCCTCGGCGCATGGGACGCCACGACAACCCCATGACGATACACACCGAACTGGCGATCGTCGGTGGTGGCCCGGCGGGGCTTGCGGCGGCCATCGAAGCGGCGCGCCGTGGCATCCGGGTGACACTCGTTGATCTCGGCGAGCAGCCGGGCGGCGCGCTTGCTCTTCAGACGCACGCATACGATGGGATCGGGCTGCACGGCGCGGCCATCGGGCCGCTGCTCTGGCATGCGGCGGCGGCGGCCGGTGCGACGCTCTTGCCGCGCACGCTCGCCTGGGGGCTTTTCGAGGACCGCACGCTCGGCCTGGCGATTAATCACGGCGCGGATACCGAGCGAAGCGACCTGCTGCACGCGGCTGTTGTACTCATCACGACGGGTGCGGTGGATCGTTGCACGCCATTTCCCGGCGGGACCCTCCTCGGCGTGATGACGGCGACCGCCGCGATGATCATCATGCACCGTTGGCATGTTCGGCCCGGTACGAGCGTCTGTGTCGTCGGGGAAGAGCCGATTTCAGGGTGTATCGTTCACTATGCGCGCGAGGCAGGGATCGGAGATCTCCGGTCTCTCCCATCTTCCGAGGGAATCCGTGCCGTTCCTGGGCCGGATGGCACGCTTGCCGCGGTGGAAACATGGAACGGCGATATCCGCGTGTCGGAAATGCCGGCCGATGTGCTGATCCTGGCGGAAGGGATGCAGCCGGCGAACGAACTCGCCCGGATGATAGACTGCGACATGGCGTGGTGCGCCCCGCTCGGCGGGCATGTGCCGCTTCATACTGCTGGCTTGCAGACGAGCATGCCGGGCATCTTTGTCGCGGGGGACGCGGCGGGTGCGTCGGCGATCGATGGCGATCACGCGGCCGTCA
>CALBSO010000043.1 GCA_937968015.1 uncultured Thermomicrobia bacterium | reverse complement strand
CCCCAGCGGGGGCTTTCTCTTGCCTAACCCCCCAGCCCCCTTCCCGACACGGGAAGGGGGAGCAAGCCCGTACAAGATCGGAGTGTTCCAGGAATGCCTCGGTAGTGCGATGAGTCACCCCTTCCGGGCGCCCTTTGGGCAGTATCGGGAAGGGATCGGGGGTTAGGTCATTGCCCAGACGCGGACATGATTGCCATTGTTGAGGCCGAGGGCGGTGAAGAGCCGGTAACTGATTTCGATGACAAAGTGGGTGCGCCAGTAGCCCTGATCCCCTGGGGCGACGGCGTCCGCAATGGTGCAGCGGATCGTCTTACCCGTGTCTGTGTTTTGCAAAGTCAGGATATTGCCAAAGATGAAATCGGGATGGACGCAGTAATACCCCTCCGGCGAATAGGGAAAAGTATCGGGGCTTCCCTGTCCGCCGCGCATGTGCGTGCGGATGATCGCATCCCAGCCACCATCGTCATAGCCCGACGAGTAGAAGGCGGCCCCTCCTTCACCGATCACCGTCAATCCGGCCGTCGGGTCGGCGGGTGGGGCGGGCGGCGAGGGCGCGGTGATGGAGCGCACCTGCAGGGTGGTGTTCGGTACGACCGGAGCGGGTGTCGCGGTGGGTGATGGCGCGGTTGGTGTCGGTGCGAGGGACGACGGGAATGTGGGTGCGCCATCGTCGTTCGCCCGCACGACGCTCAGGGGTAAGACCGCGAGAAAGCAAAGGAGAAACAGGGGGGTGATGAGGCGATAGGCCGGGGAGCGACGTTGCTCGGTGGCGCTCGATACCGCACTCGAATTCTTTGACAACCGCAAAACGGACAGACCCTCCTACGAGACCAAAGCAGCGCCACAACAACGTGGCCTGCCATTCCCAACGAGATGCACGGACAGTCAACATAACGTCCGTGCATCAGCGGCGCATGGTACGCAGATCAGAGAACCTTGTCAAATTATTCCGCAAGCGCGGATTTTGGCGGTGAATAATGTATTCGGGTTCAAGCCGAGTACTCATCCTCGCGTACCGAAGTGAACGACAGAGATGATGCCACGCCGCACTGAATGGGCCAGTGAGACAGATCAGCAGCGGATCATGACGAACAGGTCGGTGTTCGATGCGTCAACATTGCTGATATACTTACCAAAGTAGAGATAACCCCCCGAACTCTCGTCGGGAATCCCTGCCCCGCGTTCGGTATCTCCCGATCTGCTTTAATGCGGGCGAGGGCTTTGACTGGAACGTCGCGTTGCCGACCTGTACCTGCCCCTTGACGATCTCACTCGCCAATCGGCGATCGCCACGACAACGCATCCGCTGGAAGCGAGGGCCGCGATGGAGGAGCGACGGCGGCTGGGTGCGAGCGGGTTAACCGTCTCGGCGCTCGGTGTCGGGACATGGTCGTGGGGCGATGCGCCGTTCTGGGGCTACGGCGGCGCGCCGGATCGCACCGAGATCGCGGCGGCATTTCGCGCGAGCCTCGATGCGGGCGTGACATTCTTCGACACGGCGGAACTCTATGGCGGGGGCGGCTCGGAGCGGCTACTTGGCGCGCTCGCGCGGGAAGCCGGGCAACCTGTCGTGATCGCCAGTAAGTTCACGCCCTACCCGCACCGGCTCTCCGTGCGCACACTCCATGCCGCACTTGACCGCACATGCGCGCGGCTCGGTGTTTCGACGCTCGATCTCTACCTCGTGCATTGGCCGTATACCATGCTGCGCATCGAGGCGTTGATGGACGCGATGGCGGAAGCCGTCCAGTCCGGGAAGGTGCGCGCGGTCGGCGTGAGCAACTTCACTGCGACGCAGATGCGCCGCGCCCACGACCGGCTCGCACGGCATGGCATTCCGCTCGCTGCCAACGAGGTGCGGTACAACGTGCTCGCGCGGCAGCCCGAGACGGACGGGGTGCGTGCGGCCTGTCGGGAACTCGATGTCGCCTTGATCGCGCATAGCCCGCTCGTTCATGGCATGCTCGCGGCTGCCACCGATGGGCGGCCGATGCCGGTCAGCGGGCCACGACGTTTCCTGCCTGCCTATCGGGGCGAGCGGCTGCGCGCGATTGATGCGACCGTCGCGGTTCTGCGGGAGATCGCGGGCGCGCGCGGGCGCACCGTCGCGCAGGTCGCGCTGAACTGGCTGCTCTGTCAGGACGATCGCATCATCCCGATTCCGGGCGCGAAGCGCGCGGTACACGCACAGGCGAACGCGGGCGCGCTCGGCTGGCGGCTGACCGACGCCGAATTGGCGACGATTGACCGGATTTCCCTGCTATCCCGGCGATGATCTGCCGCTCGTCAGATGCGGGAACGCGAGAGGTTGACTTTCCCGGAGGCATCTGGTACGGTGCGCGACATGATGAAGCAGATGGTTCGCCCCAACTGGTTTTATGCGTACTTTACCCCGCCGGTGTTGTCGGCCGGGATGGAGGCGCTGACCTAGCGAACCCGCCCCGTATCAGATGACAGCACCGGCGGATGCAGCGGCACGAACGGCCCGCTGTTTTTTTGTGCGTGGAGGCACGGCGGGGGAAGCATCAAGGGGCGAAACTGATGGTGACATGCGCGATACCGGGATTGGCGCGGCAACAACAAGGAGAAGGACCAATGATTGTGCAGATGCGGACGGGGACGGACGAGCGGCAGTTGGAGCATGTGCTGAACACGATCAGCGCGGCGGGGCATGGCCATCGGGTGATCGAGGGAACGGAGCGGAACGTCATCGGCGTGCTCGGTGGCGCGCCGTCGCAGGACTTGCTCGACCGCGTGCAAGGGCTGCCGGGCGTCGAGATGGTGATCCGCATCTCGAAGCCGTATAAACTCGCCTCGCGGGAGTTTCACCCGGAGCGCACCGTCGTTCGTATCGGCAAGGTGGAAATCGGGGGCGGGACACCGGTGCTGATGGCAGGGCCATGTGTCGTCGAGGGGCGCGAGCCGCTCCTGAAGACGGCATGGGCGGCGAAGGAAGCGGGCGCGGTGATGCTCCGTGGTGGCGCGTACAAGCCACGCACCTCGCCGTACTCCTTCCAAGGCCTCGGCGTCGAGGGGTTGCAATTGCTCGCGCTTGCCCGTGAGGAGACGGGCATGCCCATCGTCACCGAAGTGATGGAGCCCGATCAGGTGGAGGTCGTCGCCGAGTACGCGGATATGCTCCAGATCGGCGCGCGGAACATGTCGAACTTCCCCCTGCTGCGGCGGGCAGGGCGAAGCGGCCGTCCCGTCCTTCTCAAGCGGGGCTTCTCCGCGACGATCGAGGAATGGCTGATGAGCGCGGAATACGTGCTGGCGGAGGGGAACGAGGAGGTCGTCCTCTGCGAGCGGGGCATCCGTGGCTTCGATCCGATCGTCCGCTTCATGCTCGATCTGACCGCCGTGCCGCTGCTCAAGGACCTGACGCATCTGCCGGTGATCGTGGACCCGTCGCATGGCACAGGCCGCCGCGCGCTCGTCGCGCCGATGTCGCTCGCCGCGATCGCCGCCGGTGCGGATGGCCTGATTGTCGAGGTTCACCACGATCCGGCGCAGGCGCTCTGCGATGGCCCACAGGCGATCCTCCCCGAAGTCCTCCGCCAGATCGCGGAGAGCATGGGCCACGTCCACGCCGCGATTCGCCTGTCGGTGCTGGCATAGGGAAGCCTCACCCCCGCCCCCTCTCCATTGCCAGAGCAATGGAGAGGGGAGCATGCGTCATGATTCGCGCGCATTGGCTATCATGTAGAATGGCAATTACAGCCGAATTAGTACCCTATCGGAAAGGATGTGTTGATGTCTGACGAACATGGGCACACCCGACTTGATATCGAGGCCGTTGTTATTGGATACGCCATGAGTCGCTTGGATTTGAAGTATCTAGCGGCTCGACGCCTTCAGACATGGGGACAAGTCTATGCAGAGGCCGGCAAGGTGCTTTCTTGTCCCCCGATGAGTCTCAAAAACCTCCGGGATGAGTTCGATCCCGTACACTCAAACCCACGGCGAGGATGGCATCGTCATACCGATCGGTTGCGACCGAGCCGTCAGCGTGTGCTCGACGAACTCGCAGTATTGAGTGATGACGCTCTGCTCGAACTCATCTCACGGATTCTATCCCAAGACGAGGAAGCGATTGGTACGGCTATCGAATCACTTGCGACGACGACACGCGTTGCATACAACGTCGCGGAACGGCTGCTTACCGGTCGTCGAGCAGAAGAGTATTTCCTCGAACACAGTAAAGAACTGATAGGGTTCAATTCCTCCCAAGTAATCGATTTACGTCAAGCTGCACTCGGATTCGATTTTGGTATTGATCGAAGACCCGAACTTGCTATTGAGGTCAAAGGCATCAAGCAGCATCGCGGAGACATTCAGTTTACTGATCGCGAATGGTCAGAGGCCGAATATCGTGGTGAACACTATTGGCTGGCGATTATCGGTAATCTGAGTGTTGAGCCCGTTGCGCGAATTATCCACGATCCCCATGCTGTCCTTGCAGCGCGCTGCTCGTACAAGACAACAATTGCCGCTGTATGGCGATCGACTGTATCCGTATAGCGTGTATCTGATAAATCCGTGCTGCGTACGCTGACCTCTTGTGGCAGATGAAGAGCGACGAGAGATGTGCAGCAAGAGCGTCAGGGCATCGGTGTCCTGACACGGTAAGTTTACAGCATTACGATTCTTCGGTACCGTGAGAGTGCCGCGACTTGCAGCACCATCCTCACCTCCCGGAGGTTCGCCATGCGCGAGAAGCTCTACCGTGTCCTCCTCACCGATGCTGACCGTGCCGCCTTGTATCGCCTCACGGCGGGTGGCATCGCTCCCGCCCGCCAACTGACGCATGCCCGCATCCTCCTCAAGTCGGACGAAGGGTCGGACGGCCCGGCATGGAAGGACGCTGCCATCGCCGATGCCTTGGAGGTCGACCGCTCCACCGTGGAGCGCGTGCGCCGTCGGTTCGTCCTTGAAGGGCGGGACGCGGCATTGCGCCATCGCCCGCCGCGCGCCACCAAGCCGCGCACGCTCTCCGGTACCGACGAGGCGCACCTGATCGCCCTCGCCTGCAGCACTCCGCCCACTGGACGCGAGCGCTGGAGCGTGCGCTTGCTCGCCGCCAAGTTCGTCACCGTCGAGAGTGGAGCGACCGTCTCGCGCGAGTTGGTGCGGCGCACTTTGAAAAAAGCGCGCTCAAGCCATGGTTGAAAGAGTGCTGGTGCATCCCACCCAAGCAGAGTGCCGCCTTCGTCGCCTGCATGGAGGACGTGCTCGATGTCTACACCCGCCCGTACGACCCGCGCTTCCCGCAGGTTTGCATGGATGAGACGCATACCCAACTCTTGGACGAGGTGCGCGAGTCGCTGCCCACCGCACCCGGACAGGTCGCCCGCCATGATCCGGAATACGTGCGCGGCGGGGTCGCCAACCTCTTCCTCGTCTGCGAGCCGTTGCGCGGCTGGCGACACGTCACGGTGACCGAACGACGCACCGGCGTGGACTGGGCACATTGTGTCCGGGAGATGGTCGATGTCCAGTATCCTGATGCCGAGAAGATCGTGCTGGTGCTGGATCAACTCAACACGCACACCCCGGCGTCGCTCTACGAAGCCTTCCCGCCCGCCGAGGCGAAGCGGATCGCCGACCGGCTGGAAATCCACCACACACCGAAACATGGCAGTTGGCTGAACATGGCAGAGATCGAGTTCAGCGTCTTGGTGCGCCAATGCCTGGGGCAGCGGCTGCCAGACGCCGACCATTTGCGCCAGGCGGTCAGCGGATGGGAGGCGAGGCGCAACGCGGCGGAGAGTCGGATCGACTGGCGCTTCACGACCGCCGATGCACGCATCAAACTCAAGCATCTCTATCCCGTCCCGCTTCCCGCCTAATCCTGTATATCATCTGTGTCAGACTACTAGGAATCAAACTGTTCACTGACGAGATGATTTCGCCGCAACTGGCGCATCGTCTCGTCAGTCAGTTTTATGATGTGGTGTGCTGCCGTGACCGAGGTCGCAGTAACAAGAAGATTCCCGACTCTGAGCAACTCAAGTACGCCACACAAGAGGACAGGGCCATACTGACCTACAATGCCACAGAGTACGCCTCAATCCATCAGACGTGGCTAGCGACCGGGAATACCCATGCGGGCATCATCGTCACTGAGCAGATTGACGATGTTGCCGAGTTGGAGCGGCGGGTGAAACGGCACCTAAGTAGGTGCTGGTAAGTTCGCACGCTTGGTGTACGCCTTGCGCGGACGG
>CALBSO010000042.1 GCA_937968015.1 uncultured Thermomicrobia bacterium | reverse complement strand
GCCCGCGGCTACCTCAATCGCCCCGATCTCACCGCCGAGCGTTTCATCCCTGACCCGTTCGGTCCGGAGCCGGAGGCGCGCCTCTACAAGACGGGCGATCTCACCCGTTACTTGCCGGATGGCAACATCGAATACCTCGGGCGTCTCGATCACCAGGTCAAGATCCGCGGCTTCCGCATCGAACTGGGTGAGATCGAGGCGGTGCTTATGACTCATCCCATGATACGTGAGGCACTGGCGCTGGCGCGTGAAGACACCCCGGGTGATACGCGACTGGTTGTCTACGTTGTGCCCGCACAAGGTGAAGAGGTCAATACCAATATACTTCGTACCTACCTCAAGGAGCGCCTGCCCGCCTATATGGTGCCGTCGGCCTTCGTCTTGCTGGCTGCGATGCCCATCACTCCCAACGGCAAGGTGGACCGCCAGGCGCTGCCCGCGCCCCGCGCGATGCAGCGCGAACGAGCAGTCTCCTTTGTGCCGCCGAAGAGTCTGCTCCAACTCCAGTTAGCCCACATCTGGGAGGAGCTCCTCGACGTGCGACCCGTTGGCATCACGGACGATTTCTTCGACCTGGGCGGCCACTCGCTCCTCGCCGCTCGCCTCGCCACCCGGATGATGGACGACTTCGGCAAGCGGATCCCCCTTGCGACGCTCTTCTCCGGAGCGACCATCGCACATCTGGAAGCGGTCCTGCTCCACAGTGCGGAGCACGGTCCCGACTCCCCGGTGGTGCAGGTCCAGGCAGGCAAGGCAAAGCAGCCGTTCTTCTTCTTGCACGGCGATCTCCGCGATAGCGGCCTGTATAGCCTGAAGCTCGCCCGCGCCCTCGATCCGGACCGGCCGTTCTACGTCATCCACCCCGCCCTCACCAAGGGGAGGCCATTACCCCACACGCTCGAGGCGATCGCGGCGGCTCACCTCGACGCGCTGCGCGCCATTCAACCCGCAGGCCCGTACCTGCTTGGCGGCTTTTGTGCGGGCGCGCACGTTGCCTTTGAAATGGCGCAGCAACTGCAAGCCCAAGGAGAGCAGGCCGATCGGCTGGTCATGATCGAGCCGGACCCGGCCAATGCCCGGGCCAGACTGGCCTGGCGCCTGATCACGCGAGGCGGCGCCCTCTTCGGACTTGAGCCGGAGCAACGGGTGCGCCTCTTTCTCCTCCTGCGCAACGAGGTCAAGAATCGGTTCCTCGAGTGCCTGCAAACCAAACGGGCCGAGCTGATTGCCACTGTCAATACCCTTGTCACTGTCCATCTCGCCAGGATCGCGCGCCTGCTCCGACCCGGCGCTCGACCGGTGCGGTTGCCCGCGCCGTTCCCGACACACGAGGCGCCGGTCTTCCTTTCCAGAGAGGCCGCCGACCGGCTGGGCAGGCATTCATGGGCGATTGCCGGGTACCGGCCACGACGGTATCGCGGACGCATCGCCCTGTTCTGGGCCGGGGAGAGGCACGTCAAGCCCCTGAGTGATCCCACCAAGGGATGGCAGGCAGTCGCGGACGATATTGCGGTGCACTTTACCCCCGGCGGACATACCTCAATGATTACGACCCATGTGGAGACTTTGGCGAAGCAGCTGCGGGTGTGGCTGAACACCGGTGAGGACGCACCACCCAACGAGAGCGCGATGGATGATGGGTAACCATTGGGACCACATCTGGCGCCTTCCGCCAACTCCTCTTGTCCTGGACGATGATCATGTCCACGTCTGGCGCGCCTCTCTCACCGTCACGCCAGAACGCGTCGGGGCCCTGATCCGCACGCTCGCCACGGATGAGCGAACGCGGGCGGAGAGATTTCGCTTCGATCGCGATCGCACACGCTACATTGTCGCCCGTGGGCTGCTCCGGGCAATCATCGGTCGCTATCGGGATGAGGAACCGGGCGCGATCGCATTCCAGTACAACGCCTTCGGAAAGCCCTCGTTGCCCGATGAACCTGGGAAAGACCGAATCCGCTTCAACGTATCCCACGCGGACGATATCGCTCTCTATGCGGTGACTCGCAACCGAGAAGTCGGTGTGGACATCGAAGGCGTCCGCGCGGATATGGCGAGCGAGCGGATTGCCGAGCGCTTTTTCTCACTGCAGGAGATCGTCGCCCTCCGCGGGCTCGATCCAGCGCTTCAGCATGAGGCGTTCTTCGCGTGCTGGACCCGCAAGGAAGCGTACATAAAAGCGCGGGGCGAGAGCATCACTGTTGGTCTCGACCAATTTGATGTTTCGCTGGCACCGGACGAACCTGCGGCGATTCTGATGAGCCGCGAAGACGGCGATACGCTCCATGACTGGTCTCTTCATCATCTCTTGCCTGATCCCGGCTATGTCGGGGCTGTTGCGATGCAGGGGGGACCATGCCGGCTCATGTGCTGGCAGTGGCAGGAGCCGTGTGATCTCCGGTGACGAAGATTCTCGGGCGGTTTTGCTATGCAAGGAATGATTATCTTGGAGCGACTGAAACGCGATGGACGCGGCGGAGGTTGGTAAATATTGCTGGCTTGTAATGAAATGCCGTTCCGACAACCGCTTCACTGCAAGGTCACAAGGTTAGTGTGAGGACGTCAAGTCTCATGATGCGCTTGACTGTAGCGGTGGCGATTGAGGATCTCGCGTACATGCGGTTGGAAGAAGTTGACAAGGATCGAATATGGATACAGAGCGAGTTGATCATCAGATGCACCCCCTTCCGAACCTGAGCATTGCGAAGGCCGCCGGGGGAACGGAACATGATGGGCAGGGTTCATTGCCGTCCGTGAATGCCATCAATGGCGCCACGCTCGCATGGCAGGAATGCGCGTGGCTCTCTCTACTGGAAGCGACACAGCATCAACGCCCTGCACGACTGATGTATTGCTTCGTCTTCAAGCGCTGGTTTGATGTGCTGATCGCAAGTCTCTCGATCATCGTCCTCGCACCTTTGCTGCTGCTCGTTTCACTCATCATCTGGCTGGATACGCGTGGTCCGATAATCTACCGGCAACGTCGGATCGGGAGATACGGCCAACCGTTCATGATGTATAAATTCCGCACGATGAGCCCTGATCGGCGGCAAGCCGATCAGCCCTATTCTGGCCCGGAGCGACGCAAGGTACATAAGAGAGCGTCCGATCCCCGTGTGACCCGCACGGGAAAGTTCATGCGGCGGATGAGCATTGATGAATTGCCGCAACTACTCAATGTGCTGCGCGGCGAGATGAGCCTCGTCGGTCCGCGCCCGGAGTTACCGGAAATCGTCAGCAAATATCAAGGGTGGCAACATCAGCGACACCTGGTGCTTCCAGGTATCACCGGCTGGTGGCAAACGCATGGACGCAGTGATCTCATGATGCATGAGCACACGGATCTTGATCTCTACTACGTTCAAAATATTTCCTTTGCAACAGATGTCCGGATATTGCTTGGGACGTTGCGTGCCCTCACGTTGCGATCTGGAGCATTTTAGTCCGCCTTCGTGTGTGTTGCCATACGAAGGGAAGAGCGATTCCACAGTTTCGGCACGGTGATACGGTCCTTCGAATCCGGTGCTTAAGGCGAACAAGGCACAGTATTGTAGAGAGGTCCCACGTCAATGGTAACGATGAACCGTACGTCCCGTCAAAATCCGGCACTCTTGGAGGGTGAGCCGGATGACGCGAGTCTGAGCGATTTTACGGGCTACATCGCCATACTGAAGCGACGGTGGTGGCTCGTTATTCTCATTCCGCTTTTGCTTGCGCTTGGCGTCTATTGGCTCACATCACTGCCTGAAGCGACCTACAGCGCTACCGCGACATTGCTCGTCAGCCCCGTGGGCGGGCAGAGCGGCAACCCTTCCAACGATGTAACGGCAGCAACGCTACTGACGCAGACCTATAGCACGCTCGTGACTTCCCCCCCCATTCTCCAAGGCGTCGTTACCGATCTTCAGTTGCGAGAGACGCCCACACAACTCGCAAGCCTCGTGACCGTATCATCGGGACCGTCATCGGCGGTCATCCGGATTTCCACGAAGTACCGTTCCCCGCAGGTCGCGGCCGATATTTCAAACGCCATCGGAGATCATTTCATCGCGTTCCTGACAGACCTTCAGAAGGCGGGAGCGAATCAGAGCAGCCAGATACTCCGAGACAGTGTCAATAAAGCGCGTAACGACAGGGATAACGTCTCCGCGGAGCTCGCGACCCTCCGGGCCGCACCCGACACACCGACACCGAACGAAATTGCCCGGATTGCGACGCTCGATTCGCTCCGCGCGCAGTATCAGACTACCTACAGCAATTTGCTCGATTTGCAGCAACGCATGGATCTCGCGCAGTTCACCACACAGAATGGTGTGAGCTTGGCCGTGCGCGCGCTCCCACCCCAGCGTCCCGTCCACTCGCCCAAGTTAATTTCCACCGCGGGCGCCTTGCTTGTGGGGTTCGGCGCTACCGTTGTCGGCATTCTGTTGAGTGAGCAGGCAAACCCACGAGTACGGTCACGGAAAGACGTACGACGTGTCGCCGATCCCCCGATGCTTGTCGCAGTCCCCCGGAGCCGCAATGAAGACAGCATCGAAGTAATGCATGAACCACGATCTTCCATGAGCGAGGCCATCTATTCAATCCAAACGCAGATATGGTTGGAAACGAGGACGAACGAGGCCGCGACGATCACGATTACCAGTCCCCACTCCGGAGAAGGCGCATCGGTAATTGCCGCGAACCTCGCGGTCGCTTTCGCCCAGACGGGTCAGCGCGTGATACTTGTGGATGGTAACTTGCGCGATCCCTCTCTGTGGAAGCGATTCAAGAAAGACGCAAAGCACCCCGGACTTGCTGAACTCATCGCTGTCCCGGCATTGGAGCCTCAGGACGTGCTGGCTAGCGGATCGCTTGATGGTCTGCAACTCCTGCTCGCCGGGCCGGTCTCCGTGATTCCTACGGAACGCGTGATCGGCGAGCGACTTGAGAAGATCGTCGCCGATCTCCGGAATCGGGCGGACGTGCTTATCATTGACGCGCCGCCCGTTCGCACCAGTTCCGATACCCTGCTTTATGCGGTTGCCACCGATCATACGGTCGTCGTCGTGAGTGCCGGCCGCACTCGCGTAGATGCGCTTCGGATGGCGCTCGCGAGCATCCAGGCGGTGAAAGTCCGAATGCTCGGGATCGTCTTGTACAACGCTGATCGGGGCGGTTCTTCGGAATGAGAACTGAGCAGATGGCGCTTGAAGTGTATCAGCGGATCAGGGGGCGACGGATCGGGGAGCTTCGCCTCGGTGGCCTGCTTCAGCGAGGCTTCTGGGGGCTCTGCGATCAAGCGCTCATTTCCGCGAGCAACTTCATTACGACGGTTGTGCTCGCGCGTACGCTCGATCCCACCGGTTTCGGCGCCTTTACGCTCGCATACGTGATAATCATGTTCGCGAACAGCCTACAGTCCGCTCTCGTCACCCAACCGCACAACGTCCTCGGCACAACACGCGATGGGGCGGAGTATCGTCGCTACACGACGAATACCGCCATGAGTCAGTTTTGTCTGACAGGAATTCTTGTCCTTTTCGCGCTCCCGTGTGCAGTGGTCGCCCGTCACGCCGGTTGGGGGATCGCTCCACTGCTCTTCCCTCTCGTACCGACGGTGGCCGCATGGCAACTGCAAGAGTTCGTTCGCCGGGTCTTCTACACAGAGAGAAGGCTGAAGGCCACCTTCACGAATGACCTCGTCAGCTACGGCGGCCAGGTCGTCGGCATCGTCTGGCTCGGGCGGTCCGGGCATCTCACCGGGGCGAGCGCCCTCGCCATCGTCGCGCTCACGTCCGCAATCGCGGCGGCTTGGGGGTTCTGGGAGATTCGGGGATCGCTCGATCGCTCGGTCGTCTGGTATCGGATGCGAGTGAACTGGTTCAGCGAGAACTGGCGATTCGGCAAGTGGCTCTTTGGCGCCGCCCTCACATCGTGGGTCTCCAGCCAACTCTATCCCGTGTTGGTCGGAGGGTTGGTCAGCATCGCGGAGGTGGGAACGCTGCGAGCCATGCTCACACTTCTTGGGCCCACGCATATTCTTCTCACGGCGATGGACACGACCCTCACACCGGCCGCTACGCGTGCATTTGCCGCGGGAGGCCAGCCCGGCCTGCGATTCTTCACCGCGCGCGTCATCGCCGTTACCGCGCCGCTCATGATGACATATTGCGTGTTGATCACCCTATTCGCCAAGCCACTCCTCACGACGATCTACGGCGACCGATACCGCCAATACAGCTGGCTTCTTGCTCTCCTTGCCCTTCATTATCTGTTGGGGTACCTACAATCGCCGGTTGTCATTGCGCTGAAAGCGCAAGGGGCCAGCGCGCCGATTTTTCACGCAAAGTTGTGGGCTGGCCTGATGGTGCTGACCCTCGGCGTCGCCGCGGTACATCTCTTTGGCCTGTTGGGTGCGGCGCTCGGCATGATTGCCAATGATCTCACTCTCAACGTCTTTCTGTGGCAGTGCTATCGCCACATCGCGAAGACAAAACCTACGGGGGCGATCCCATGATGGCTGAGTACGCGCTGCCGCGACAAGCGCTGCGAGTCAGGGCGGCGCCCCGATCCAGCACGATTCCCTTCTGGGAAAAGGGGTTCGCCGTCCTCGGTCTGTTCCTCTGCCTCGATGCGGGCATTCGTACGATCCGGATACTGAGCGGCGTCGAGGGTCCCGTTCAGAACACGCGCACCGAGGTGAACTACACTGAGGGCAGCACGCTCATGCAGATCCTTCTTTTCTCGATTTACGTCATCAGTTTCGCGCTCTTGGCCACGCAACCCACACGGCGGCTCGCGCGCGCATTGAAGCCCAGCCTCCTCTGGCTTATTCCCCTCTATGCGATGGTCTCGGTTGTCTGGTCCGATGCGCCAGCGATCTCCTTTCGGCGTGCGGTGGCGCTTGTCGGCACGTCGGTCTTCGGGTTGTACCTCGCGACGCGCTATCCGCGCACGACGTTGCTCCGATTACTCCTCGTGGTTTCGGTCATCGCGAGCATATTGAGTGTTGCCATCCGCATTGCCTTGCCCGCATATGCGATTGATACGTCAGGCGCCTGGCAGGGTGTCTTTGGTCATAAGAATCAACTCGGGCAATTCATGGCATTCTCCGCGGTCTTGTGGCTGCTCGCCGCCGCGAGCTTCAGGCGGTACCTCCTTCCGGTACTGTTCGGCGCCCTCTCGGTCATCTTACTGCTCCTTAGCCGGTCGGCGACGGCCCTCGTGATCTTCGTCACACTCATCGCCGTCCTGCTGCTCGTACGGTTATTGCGCGTGCGCGGTCGTCTCGCACTTCCGATCATCATGCTGACCCTGGCAGTCGGCGGATACCTGGCTGTGCGTGTGGCGAGTGATCCGGCGGCTGTGCTCGGGTTGCTCGGGAGAGATTCAACTCTGACCGGGCGAACGCAGTTGTGGGGTCTCGTCTGGCAAATGATCCGGGAGCGCTTCTTGTTCGGGTATGGATATGGTGGGTTCTGGCTCGGGTTCGCCGGCCCTTCCGCACCCGTGTGGCTCGCCACCGGCTGGAATCCGCCGAACGCGCACGACGGTTTCCTGGATCTCATGCTGGACCTCGGGGTCGTCGGACTGCTTATCTTCGTGCCCATCGTCCTTGCCGCCCTTCGCCGTGCGTACGCGCTCGCCCTCCGCGCCAAAACGCTCGACGCCGCATTCCCGCTCATCTTTCTGGCCTTTTTCCTCGTCTCGAATATCACGGAGTCGTTCCTCGTCGCGTACAACTCGCTTTCGTGGGCGCTCTTCGTCACGCTCTCGCTCCAACTTTCCCTTTGGTGGCAGGCGGAGCGTCGGTCGCCCCTACTCTCGGCCGAGCGCATACCGGCCGCTCCCGATCTCCATCGCGGCAGTGCCTCCCGCTCTGTCCGGCAAGCCGGAAGGGAAGAGAGAATTGCATATCAGGAAGGACGTTTTATGCGAGACCGAGTGACAGTTTCCGCCATCATGCCGACGTACAACGCGATGCCATATCTGAAAGAAGCGATTGACAGCGTGTTGGCGCAAACGTTCACGGACTGGGAGTTGATCGTCGTGGACGATGGCTCCACGGACGGGACGCAAGCGTTGCTTGCACGGTACACGGACCCGCGCATCCGGGTATTCGAATTGGAGGAAAACGGCGGCTGCGGGAAAGCGCGCAACGTGGCGCTGGGGTTTGCCTGCGGCAAGTACATCGCCCCTTGTGATAGCGATGATATTTTCCTTCCGGAGCGGTTTGCGAAAGAGGTTGCGTACCTGGAGAGCCATCCGGAAATCCATGTTGTCTCCTCGCAGATGAAGGACTTCGACAGTGACGAGCCACCACGGTCCATGTTTCTCTATCCGGAAGACCCCGCGGCGATTGATCGCCGGTTCGCGAAGGGGAAGATGGGCGCGCCCTTCGGTCCTTCGATGATTCGATCCTGGTGCTTCGATCGCTTTGGTCCGTTCAATGAGGATATGCGAATTTCGGGCGATTTCGAGTGGTTCCTGCGCATCCGGCGGAGCTGCAACTTCCGCGTGTTACCTGAGGCGCTGTATCTCTATCGTCACACCGGGAAGAGCAACACCTTCACGCGATGGATAAAGATCGCGCAGTCCACGCGGTATGCGGTGTATCGGGCAAATCTGTTCGGCACGCCTGCCGAGAGTACGGCACTGCCCCTCGATCGTTTCTCGCGGCACTGGCGGACACGCCTCGGACTTTACACACGGGATGTGCTGCGCTTCGTCAACTTCCGGCTCCGGTCGAACTTCGTCGGTCGGAAACTGAAATGAACACTCTTACAGAATCGAGACGGGACGCCGATGGGTTATTGATGGGATCGCCTGCCAGAATGACCCCCGTGATTGCGCCGTCATGCCGAGGGACGGGAAGATGAGAATGCTCGTCGTGCATAACCGCTACCAGCAGCCGGGCGGTGAGGACATGGTTTTTGCTTCGGAAGCATCCTTGCTCACGGCGCATGGGCATGCCGTGCAGCAATTAGTCTTTGACAATGACGACATCATCCCGCATCGGTCGGCGCTCGATTCGGTGCGGCTTGCGGGAACGACGGTCTGGTCTCAGCATGGTTATGCGGCGATACGAAACGCTATCCGCACATTCCGCCCCGATCTCGTCCACTTTCACAATACCTTCCCGCTCATCTCGCCGGCCGGATACTACGCGGCCAGGGCCGAGCGGGTACCGGTGGTGCAGACATTGCACAACTTCCGCCTGCTCTGCGCCAACGGCCTTTTCTATCGCGACGGGCACGTCTGTGAGGATTGTCTAGGTAAATCCGTGCCGTTGCCGGGGGTTGTGCATGCCTGTTACCGCGGAAGCCGCGCGGCAAGCGGCGCGGCGATAACGATGCTGACCGCTCATCGTGCGCTTCGAACCTGGACGCGCATGGTGGACTGCTACATCGCCCTCGGGGAATTCGCGCGTCAGAAGTTCATTCAGGGAGGGCTGCCGGCAAACAAGGTGGTCGTCAAACCACACTTCGTCCCCGATCCTTCCGTTGGGGATGGGCACGGGCAGTATGCGCTCTTCGTCGGTCGTCTTTCACCCGAGAAGGGAGTCCAGACACTCCTCCAAGCATGGGAGCGGCTGGCCGGAAAGATCCCATTGAAGATCGTTGGTGACGGCCCGCTCGCGGGCGATGTTGCCGATGCGCTGCGGCGGTTGCCGAATGCTGAATGGCTTGGCCGCTTGTCGCCAGCAGCGGTCACAACCGCGATGCAGGATGCCGCTTTACTCGTCTTTCCATCCGAGTGGTACGAGGGGCTTCCGCGCACGATCCTCGAGTCATTCGCGGTCGGCACCCCGGTCGTCGCAGCGAATTTGGGAGCGATGCATGAGGTCGTCCACGAAGGCCGCAGCGGTCTGCATTTTCAGTCCGGCAATCCAGAGGACCTCGCGCGCGTGGTCGCGGACGCTTTCATGCACCCGGAGGAACTCGCACGGATGCGCGTGCAGGCGCGGGCGGAGTTCGAGGCGCGCTACACCGCTGAAGAAAACTACCGCCGGTTGATGGAAATCTATTCGCATGTGTGGAAGGCGAGGAGGGACACGGCGTCCGAAATGCAAGGAATCGGTTCGGTAGCGAGTAGTTGATCTGTCACGATTTAACGCGCAAACGATTCAAGAAGTGTGCAAGGAGGAAGGCATGTTCTGGACAGGAAAGGATGTTCTCGTCACTGGTGGAGCATCCTTCATCGGGGCGCCACTTACGCGCAAGCTCGCGGCACTCGGCGCCAATGTTCGCGTTGTGGACAACTTGAGTAGCGGTAAGCGCGAGCATATTAACCCGCTCATTGTCTCGGGCGAGATCGAGTTCATCGAGGGAAACCTGCTCGATCAGCAGGTAGCACGCCGCGCCGTCCAAGGGATGGGATACGTCTTCCACCTCGCGGCGGATCATGGCGGCCGCGGCTATGTGGACCTCCATCAGGCGGCATGCGCGACGAATCTTGCTCTTGACGGCATGCTCTTCCTTGAGTGCCGCAATGCGGGCGTCGAGAAGGTGATCTTTGCGTCGTCGGGCTGCGCGTATCCGTCCTATATCCAGATGGACCCCTCGCAGGAACTCTACCTGACCGAAGACAAGATCGGCCCGCCCTATGATGCGGACCACATGTACGGTTGGGCGAAGTTGATGGCGGAGATGACGCTCCAGTCGTATGTCCGCGAATGGGGAATGAAGGCCGCCTCATGCCGCTATTTCACGGTGTACGGCGAGTGGGGCAAAGAAGATCACGCGGTGATCGCGATGATCGCGCGCGCCTTCGCCAGGCAGAATCCCTTCGAGGTTTGGGGCACCGGCGAGCAGATCCGCAACTGGACCTATGTCGGCGACATCGTGGACGGCACGATCCTCACGGCGGAGAAGATTGATGACGGGACGGCCGTGAACCTCGGCACGATGGAGCGGACGCGCGTCATTGATGCGGTGCACGAAATCTTGCGCTACACCGGCTATAACCCGGACATCCTCCTGCGCCCCGACATGCCAACCGGCCCCCTGAACCGGGTGGCGGACAACAGCCTGGCCCGCGAGTTGCTCGGCTGGGAGCCGCGGATGAAGTTCATGGATGGCTTGCACCAGACGATTGACTGGTACTACGCGACGAAGAACCGGAAGGAAGTTTCGGCGTCCCTGGAACTCGCGTTGACGGAGCGTTAGCGAGATGATGACGAACCCGGCGCGAGTCAATATTCTCGGTGTCGGTGTCAGCGCCATCAACATGGATGTGGCAGTTGCCATGTTCGATGAATGGATTGCTCGCCGTGAGCAGCAGTATGTTTGTATCACGGGTGTGCACGGGGTGATGGAGAGTCAGCGCGATCCCGCATTGCGTCTTATACTCTGTCGCAGCGGCCTCACGACGCCCGATGGCATGCCCCTCGTGTGGCTAAGCAAATTACAAGGATTTCGGCATGTGAACCGCGTTTACGGACCGGATCTCATGCTCGTGATGTGCGAGCGTTCGCCGGAAAAGGGGTATCGCCATTTTCTGTACGGAGGCGACGAGGAGTTGGTGGAGACGCTTGCCACGCATCTCCGTCAGCGCTACGCCGGGCTACAGATCGTCGGCGCCTATGCCCCACCATTTCGGCCAGTAACGCCGGAAGAGGATGCCGAAATCGTGCGAACAATCAACGACGCAGCCCCCGATGTCGTTTGGGTCGGCTTGAGTACACCGAAGCAAGAGCGCTGGATGGCGGAGCATCACGGACGAATTGCCGCTTCGGTCATGGTCGGTGTGGGCGCGGCATTCGATTTCCATGCCGGTCGCAAGAAGCAAGCGCCGCACTGGATGCGGCGCAATGGCTTGGAGTGGTTTTTTCGCTTCCTCCAAGAGCCGAGGCGATTGTGGCGGAGGTATTTACTCAATAACCCGAGATTCGTCGCGCTCGTCCTTATGCAAACGTTTCGTCTTCGGCGATGGCGCCTTCCCGCAGTGTACAGCAATGCATTGACCGAAAAGGCAGTGGAATAGATTGAATGTACCGATCCTCGTCTACCATCGCGTCCCGAAAGAGGCCGCACAGCGCGGTCCTTGGGCGCTGCCGCTCGGCGATTTCCGCGAGCAGATGGCGTATCTTGCCCGAAATAACATTGCGGTGTGCGCGCTCGATGCTTTTTGGGAGGCATATCGTTCTCATCAGCCGCTCGGGCAGAAAAGCGTGGTGCTGACATTCGACGACGGTTACGCAGCGACCTGCGAAAACGTGGAGGGTGTCCTCGATCAGTACAATTATCCGGCAACGCTCTTCCTCACGACCAATGTCATCGGCCAACGCGACCCTTTGGGTGCACGGAACGAAGGGGTGCTGACATGGGGGCAGGTTCGCGCTCTGCATCGTCTGCGTGTCGAGGCCCATAGCGTCAGCCATCCGCGCCTCTCTCAGCTGGATGCGCATCATGTGCGAACGGAAGTCTCTACGTGTAAAGTCATCCTCGAAGACGCGTTGGGTCGCGCCGTCAAGCATTTTGCCTATCCCTATGGAGGATATAATCACATGGTCCGTGGGGAAGTTCGCAACGCAGGATACGAGAGCGCGTACACGGCTCATATCGGGCCGGCGACCTTCCATGACGATCCTTTCCAGTTCCACCGCATCCTCCTTGATGGTCGCACCCCGCTTGATGTTTTCGCGCGGCGCGTGCAAAGCGGCTTCATCTCACGACGAGAACAGGCTGCTGTGAGCGTCCGCACAGCGCTGTTCCGCGTCCCATGGATGCACGATCTGGTGGAGCGGCGGAATGCTACGTCATGGATGAACTCCTCCATGACATCCGATAGCAGTAGGGAGATACGTGGTTCCTGAATACACCACGATGAACCGGCGCTGGCACGGGGAGAATTATCGCCGATGAAGAACGATAGATCACCAACGATGACGCGACGCTCGTTCGTCCAACGGGCGGCGATTCTCCTTGGGTCGCTCATCGTCGCAGCCTGCGCCGCGAACAAGAAGGCCCCGAACACTGCGACGCCGGCGCCATCCCCGTCGCCCATCGCAAATCCATCGCCCGTCGCAAAGCCTACAGCTCCCCCTCCCAATGGTCCCGAGCACGTTCTCGTCGTCAACATGTCTGACCCCCATGCCAATGACGGCAATCCGGGGACGGACGATCGCCCGCTCAAAACGATCGTGAAGGCGGTGGACCTCGCCGTGCAGAACAATCTGCGGAACACCGGCACGCGAATCGTTATCTATCCGGGGGTGTATCGGGAAACCATCTCGCTACGGTCGAATACGGGCCTCTCAGACGCATCCATCCAGTTCGAGGCCAAAGAGCATGGCACGGTGACGATCTCTGGGTCCGATGTCTGGACCGGGTGGAAAAAACAGGGCACGATGAACACCTACACGCATACGTGGCCATACAAATGGGGGGCTGCGCCCTATCCACAGGGATGGCAAGGAAATGTCGTCCTCCAGCCAATCGTCCGACGGCGGGAGATGATCTTCATCAATGGCCGACCGCTCACGCAGGTATTATCGAATCGGGAATTGAAGGATGGAACATTCTACGTCTCTGAACAGACATCCACGGTATTCCTTATGCCTCCTTCGGGTTTGGGGTTCGAGAACGCTACCGTCGAGATTGCGGTTCGCCCCGATCTCTTCTTTGTCGAGAGCGCACAGAATCTGACGGTTCGGGGCCTGGTATTCATGCATGGCAACACGCCTGTCGGCGGTACCGCAGTCATTTTCTCCAATTGCAGCAACGTCCTTGTGGAGGATTGCGGGTTTTTCTGGAATAATTGGAGTGGGATGACATTTATTTCCACCAAACAGCATTCCTCCAATTCAGTAATCGCCCGCCGCAATCTCGCCAACTACAACGGTGCAATCGGCTTGGAAGCGTCCAAAGTCACGGACCTGCTCTACGAAGACAATGAGACGTCGTACAACAATTGGCGCGGCGCCCTTGGTCAGCTCTATTCGTGGTCAACCGCTGGGATGAAACATCTCTTCATCCATGGTGGCGTGTACCGCCGACATCGCGCGGTGGGCAATCAGGCGACCGGTTGTTGGTTTGATACGGACTGCGCCGATATCGAGATCGAGCAAGCGTTTTTCTGCCGCAATTACACGGGGTTGTTCATTGAAGCGAGCGAGGGGCCCACGAGCGTGACAGACTGCGTCATCTGCCATAGCCAGGGAGGATGGGGGTTACTCACCGAGGCAGGCGACAACGTCACGTTGCAGGGGAACATCGTCTATGGCAACGCGGGCGCGCAGATTCGCGTGTTGAAGGGGATACGCCCGGTGAAGAACTGGGAAACAAACGAAGATTCCGAGCTTGTTGCAGAATGGTGGACGTTCCGAAAGAACATCATCGTCGGCACCGATACGACCCCCCACCTCGTGCAGATCGGGAACAGTGTCGGTGAAAACAAGGATCGTTTCCTCAGTACACTCGTGTCGGATGAGAATGTGTGGTTTAGCCCGAAGAGCAGCGAAGCATTCAATGTTGATGAGAAGGGGATGGATTTCAACACATGGCAATCCGTCTCGAAGCAGGACGCTAACTCCCGCTTCGTTGATCCACAATTTGTCAATCCCGAGAATGATGACTTCGATCTGCGCGACACCAGCCCGCTAAAGAATAAATCATGAGCGATGTCATCTTGCCGGCGATCCGGTACAGTCGCGGCGCATGGAGCGTCGAGCGTCATAGAGCGACCGAGGGGCCTACGGTTGGAGACGATGCACGATGCTTCTCCGCAAAAGAGGAAACGCGAATGATGCAAACCGTCGCACTACTTACGAATTTCATCCCACCATATCGCGCTTTCTTCTATCGGGCGCTGGCTGAGCGCGTGAGGAAGTTGCGTATCTACATCTCAACACCAATGGAGCCGAACCGTCCCTGGCCCACCGATTGGAGCGGCCTCGATGTGACGGTGCAGCACAATCTCACATTCCACGCGGCGTGGCGCCATCCCCACGGGTTCTCCGAACCAATATATGTGCATATTCCCTATGACACACTCTGGTTGCTTGCGCGGTATCGGCCGAACGTGGTGATTTCCGGTGAACTGGGATTGCGCACGCTGCAGGCGACGCTTTATCGCGCTCTCGTACCGAGAAGCCGTCTCATCGTTTGGGCCACGCTTTCTGAATATAGTGAACAAGGAAGAGGGCGAGTACGCACATGGCTACGGCAGTGGATTCTCCGTCGTGCTGATGCGGTCCTGGTGAATGGGGAGAGCGGGGCGCGGTACATCAGGCGATTTCATGTCCCACCCCAGCACATTTTCCGCGTGCCCTGTACGACGGAGATGTCGCCCTTCATGGCGATCCCACCACACCGTACTCCTAGCCAAGCGCACCGATTATTGTACGCGGGGCAGCTCGTCGAGCGGAAAGGCCTCGTTCCCTTTCTTACTGTTCTTGCGCGGTGGGGAGAGCAGCACCCGGATCGCACCGTGGAATTCTGGCTGGCCGGCGATGGGCCCCTCCGCACCGAATTGCAGGAGATGCAACTGCCGCGGAACGTCACACTGTGCTTTATGGGTACTGTCGCCTACCAGGACCTGCCGCAGATCTATACACAAGTCGGCATCTTTGTATTGCCGACCCTTGCGGATGAGTGGGGCGTTGTCATCAATGAAGCGCTTGCGAGCGGCGTTCCAGTATTGGGAAGCCTGTACAGCCAAGCAGTTGAAGAATTGGTGCATGACACGACGACGGGATGGACGTTTCGTAGCGATCAAGCCGATGAGATGTACGGGGCGCTCGATCGCGCGCTCTCTACTCCTCCCGCCCTCCTGGACGAAATGCGTGTGCGAACACGCGAAGCGGTGCAGGATCTCACTCCCACGTTGGTCGCGCAGCGCATTGTAGAGGCGATTCGGTGTGTTACTGAGAAGGGAACGTACAAACATATTGGCTCACTTTGACAAACAATAGGACGTATGGGATACTTCACCGCGCAAGCAGGAATCCTCTTCCGAGATAAATGATAGTTTGGAAGGGTTGCCCGCCGTGCGGAGCGGTGGTTGGAACAGTCGAGTGACCAGGCATTATAAGATGAGCGGCATGTATGCGACTATACCGACGACAATTCTTGTCCATGGCTGCACGCGCGGCGAGCGCAATGATCCTCTCCGCATGTGGCAGCATCAGTGAGACACGCCCTCGTCAGCCAACAAGCACAGGCACTCCCCGATCAACTGCTCCTTTGACGCGCACGCCTACGGGTGAGGTTCCGACATCCACCCCGGCCATTCCAGCGCCGACAAGTACGGGCACGCCCCGTCCCATTGTCGGGGTGACTCCTAGCCCAACGCCGGCATCGAAAACTGAAACACCAAGCGTACGCGCGAACGTTGACCTTCAGTCGCCCGTCGGCGCCATCCCGGCAACATACTTCGGTATGCATATTCATCGTGTCGCGACCACGACGCCATGGCCCGCGATCCCGTTTGGTGCATGGCGCTTATGGGATGCGGACGTCGGCTGGTCCGATCTGGAACCGCGCAACGGTGAGTGGCACTTTGAGTTGTTGGATCAATACGTCACGCTCGCTCAGAAGCATAACGTTGATCTCCTCTTACCCCTCGGCTTTCCCGCTACCTGGGCTTCGGCGCGGCCAGATCAGCGATCGCCGCACTTTCAACCAGGAAGCGTAGCGGGGCCGAAATATATCGAGGACTGGCGCAGATACATTTCCACGGTCGCCAGACGCTACAAGGGCCGCATCCGTAATTATGAAATCTGGAACGAGCCGAATCTACCAGAGTACTGGACAGGTACGACAAAGGAACTCGTGAACCTGGCACACGAGGCATCCCGGATTCTCAGAGACGTTGATCCCTCAATAACGATCGTCGGTCCATCCGCGACGGACAGTGAAACGGGCCCCCCATGGTTGGACGAGTATCTCTCGATCGGGGGAGGGAATTATCTCGACGTGATCGCGCACCATTTATACGTGTTTCCCAGTCCACCGGAAACGCTCACCCCATTCATTGGCCGCGTGCGCCAGATTATTGCGAAGCACGGAATGTCGGATAAACCGCTGTGGAACTCTGAGATTGGCTGGGCTCTTCCAAAGGTCTTTTCCTCGGACATGGAAGCAGTCGGTTATCTCGCGCGCGCATACATCTTGAACTGGGTCGGCGGCGTGGAGCGATGCTATTGGTATGCCTGGGATAATCAGGAGTGGGCGACCTTGTTGTTGACAGCGGAGGATAGCCGGACGCTCAAGCCCGCAGGGGTTGCATTTGGAGAGATAGAGAAATGGCTGATTGACGCACGGATCGTATCATACACGATTGATCGCATAAACACCCATCATTGCCGGGTAACGAGAGGTGAAAATTATGCCGCACGCATTCTGTGGAATCCAGATGGAGCACTCTCGTATACTCTGCCGCAGGAGTGGGGAATTCGATACATGCGCGATCTCACCGGAGCCCGGCGCGATGTATCACGAGAAGTCTCGGTGAAGATTGGTCCGGTTCCTATTCTGTTCGAACAATAATCACTGACTATTCGACAACGATTGGCTGGCCGTCCCTCTCGCACATGCGAGCGACAACGCGAAGCCCCTCAGTTCCGTCACGTTCTCCCCGATAAGATTTGTTCTCATGCCCGCGCCACCCGTTACAGCGCCCGCGCGATCTCCCGCCGGGCGGTGGCGAGCGCCTGCTGGACGCGGTTCCGCTCCCGCACCAGCCGCGTGCGGAGGAAGCCCGCGTCGTTACTCACCGGGTCCATCTCCGCGAGATTCACGACCGCTGCGAGGCCGGGCAGGATCGGGTTTTCCAGTGCCAGATCTATCTCGAATGGACCCGCCTTCGTGTAGTTGACCGGGATGATGGCCCGACCGACCGCCATGATCGCCGCATTGAGCCGTTCGGCGCGGGCATCATCGTTTCCGGCTGCCGCCACCGTCGCGTTCAACCGTTCGGCGTCGGCATGGAGGGCGTCCAGTTCGGTCATCAGCGGCGTGAGATCGAAGCGACCATTGGCGGATTCTTGCAGCATGTGGAGTCGGTCGCGCAGTTCGTTCGCCGTCTCGGTATAGTCGAAGGGGAGGACGGGCAGCGTGCAGAGCCGCCAGCAGGTGAGCAGATAGACCTGCGTGTCCCGGACGAAGTTCGGGCCGTCAATCTTATCGAGCGTGTCGTCTGGCGTGTGCCACCACCAGCCGAGGCCACCCTCCGGTTGGGATGAGAGACCGGCGAGCGCGGAGGGAATACCGATACCCTCGAACGACTGATCGCCGTTGCGCGCCAGGCGGCGGTAACGCAGCTCCTGCCCCGACACCTCGCGGATCGGCCCCGCCGCGAACCGCCACGTCTCCGCCATGCAGCCCGCGCTCGCGAGGTTCGTCGCGCCCATGCCTCCGGTGGATTCCGCGTTGACGTGGCAGACGCAGTGATCGTAAAGATCCGCGAAGAAGGTGTCCGCATACCACGCCGACGCGCCGTATCGCGCGTGCGAGTGGCCGGACCAGAAGGCGAGCCGCAGCCCGCGCCGCATGCTGCCCAAAGGGCTCCCGCGCTTGTGCTGGCTGAGGATGCGCCCGATTTCCAGCATCGTCGCGTTCGCGCTCGCGTTGTCCATCGCGCCGTAGTGCCACGAGTCCACATGGCCGCTAAGCAAGACGAAACGATCCTCCGCGCCGCGAATCTCGGCGGTGAGCGTCGGGATCGGCCGCCACCGGGTTTCGACCTCGGTTTGGAGCCGCACCGTCACCGGGCCGCGCGCCACGAGCGCCTTGAGCGTATCGCCATCCCCGCGCCGCACGGAGACGGCGACGAGTTGCGGCAGATGAGGCGCGGTCTCCGGCGTTGGCGTGCCCCAGACGGGCGAGATGATCATCTCGTGCAGCCCCTCCGGGTTGACACAGACCATCCCCGCCGCCCCGGCCTGATAGGCGGCATGCGCGGCGGCGGGCATCGCCAGCCCGTCCGTCATGACGACCGCGCCGCGCACATCCTTGCCCGCGTAGTCCGTCGCCTCGCCTTTGCCGACATAGACAAGTGGCGCGGTCAACCCTTCCGGCCCCGTCGCGAGGGAGAAGGAGTGCGTGATGCAGGAGAGCGGGCGCTCCTCCGGCGCGACGACCGTCAGCGCCGCCGCGCACGGCAGGCTAACATAGGCATCAATCGCGTACTGCTCCACCGCCATGCCATACGAGCGGCACTGTTCGGCGAGGTAGGCGAAGGCCTCCGCCTCGTCCGCGCTGCCCGAAAGGCGTACGCCTTTGGCGATCTCCGCGTTGTACCGCGTCAGATTGTCGAGCGAGACTTCGTTCCGTAGCGTCTGTTCCCGTGCATCCACATCGTTCCCCCTTCCAATGAAAAATGAACCGCCAGGGACATCAGGAAGGGGACAAAATGGAGAATATCTCCTTCCATTTCCTCTCCCTCCTCGTGGCCCCTTGGCGTCGTGATGGTCCGATCATATCAACCCAGGAGCCGGTCGCCGTAGAGGGCGAGGGCGTTTTCGACCATCACCCGCCGCTGGATCGCTTCGGGAATCG
>CALBSO010000041.1 GCA_937968015.1 uncultured Thermomicrobia bacterium | reverse complement strand
CCGCCATACCACCTTCACATTTTTAACCACAGAGACACAGAGGGCACAAAGAGGGAGAAAAATCTTCCACCTTCTCCTCTTCTTTCTCTCTGCCCTCTGTGTCTCTGCAGTTCATCGTTCCTCATCACCGGTTCAGGCTTTGCAGGGCCATGGCGACTGCGCCGACAAGGGGGGCGTCCGCTTTCAGTTCGGCGGGGGCGATGCGAACGGCGCGGCCGGGCACGTCCATCGCGTACTGGCGGATCGTCGAGCGGAGCGGCTCGAAGAGGAGCGGCCCCGCCTCCGCCACCTGCCCGCCGACGATGATCACGCCAGGATTCAACGTTGTGACGAGGTTGGCGAGGGCGAGGCCGAGCATGCGTACCGCCT
The DNA here is from genome assembly GCA_937968015.1 of uncultured Thermomicrobia bacterium. Taxonomy (GTDB): domain Bacteria; phylum Chloroflexota; class Chloroflexia; order Thermomicrobiales; family JALYUS01; genus JALYUS01. The sequence continues at coordinate 19,106 of CALBSO010000041.1, read as the reverse complement.
CGTCCACCGTCTCTTGCGCCGCACGATCGCCATCGCGCGCTGCCTCGAAGACCTTCTTCGGCGTCAGCGCGCCGCCGGTGAGCAGCACGCTCTCGTCACCCGCCGCGATGGCGCGCTCCCGCGCGTGCTGCATGATTGCCCGCGCTGAGGCGTACGCTTCGAGTCGGCCCGGTCGCCCGCCGCCCTGATGCGCGTCGGGGTTGACAATTACATTGCCGATCTCGCCTGCCGTCGTCGTCACACCCTGCTGCAACTGGCCGTTGAGGATGATGCCGCCGCCGACACCCGTGCCGAGATGGACGTAGATGATGTGCTCCTCGCCCCGCCCCGCCCCGAAGATCGCCTCGCCAAGGGCGGCAGCGCGGGCGTCGTTATCGAGGAAGGTCGGCACCTTGAGGTCATTTTCGAGGACGGCGGCAATCGGCAAATTGTCGTAGCCCGGAGTGCGGGGCGAATACAAGATGACGCCGCGCCCGGCATCCACCGGCCCGCCGAAGGCGACGCCGATACGGACGACGCGATCCATCAGGATGTTCGCCTTCTTCAGTGTCTCGGTGACGAGGTTGCGGAGCCGGAGCCGCAGATCATCCGCCGAGAGCGAGGCGTCCCCCTCCACCGGCGTGCGCTCAACGATCCGCCCGCGCAGATCCGCCACCGCCACGCGCTGCCCCCGCCCCGAGACTTCGATGCCCACGACGTATCCTCCGGTGGCAAGCACCGAGTCCCATTGGCTACCGAGGTCAAACCCCCGCAGCGAATCGTCTCCGTCGTCGGCCCACTCCGATTGCACGCGCCCTCCCTTTGGTCGGAAGGACGAAGGATTAAGGACTACGTGAGATCGGCGCCTCACTCAGTCCTTAGTCCCTAGTCCTTATCATCTTCGGCGACGCAGGGGTTCGTCAGCGTGCCGACGCCCTCGACAGTGATCGCGTAGATGTCGCCGTCGAGCACGCCATACCGCGCCGCGCCCCCATGCTCGTACCGCACAAAACGGATCGCCGGTTCCCCTGCCATCGTCACTTCCCCCCTCGTTTCGCGTGCTCGCAAAGAGATGTTCGTTGCATTGTACACGAACACGGAATCGCCGCGATGGACGGTTGCACACAGCGCAATTGTGTCGCATCAGGAGCGGGCGCCTCTCTATCTGTATCTGGCACTGTGCGACAATCAAGGAAGAATGGACAACACGCGACGGATGACGGCGAGACACGGAAGGGAGCAACGGAGATGCACGCAGACGGGACGTTCGATGTTCGGTGTTCGCGGCGTGCGTTCGTCTGGCGCGGGGCGATGACGGGCCTCTCGGGCGCGGCGCTGCCCACGCTGCTCGCCGCGTGCGGCAATGCATCGCCCACTCCGACCAATCCGCCCACGTCGGCCCCGGCAGCGACGACTGCGCCACCCGCACGATCAACCGCCGCGCCCGCCACCGCACCGGCGGCATCAATCACGACGGGCGCGAACAGTACCAACTCACCCATCCTCTTCGTGCATGGCAACAGCGACTCCTCGGCGCTCTGGATCACGACGCTCTGGCGTTTCGAATCGAACGGCTACCCGCGCGAGCGGCTCTTTGCAATTGACTATCCCAATCCAACGGCGCGGGACGACGACGCGATTCCGCAGCCGGGCCGCTCGGGCACGGAGGAGCAGCGCACCCAACTCGCGGCCAAAGTGGACGCGGTGCTGGCGCAGACCGGCGCGTCCAAACTCGCCCTCGTTGGCAACTCGCGCGGGGCGAACTCGATCCGTAACTACGTCAAGCATGGCGGCGCGGAGAAAGTCAGCCATGTCGTGCTCGGTGGCGGGGTCAATCACGGCGTCTACAGCGCGCCCGGCAACAACAGCGAATTTAACGGCGCGAGCCGCTTCATGCAGGAACTGAACGCGGGGAGCGAGGTCGTACTGGGCGTGGCGTTCATGACAATCCGTAGCGATAAGTTCGACAAGTACGCCCAGCCAATGCTCGGCACGGGCGCTCCCTCGAATATCAGTTACGACGCGCCGGAACTGAAGGGCGCGACGAACGTCATCCTCGAAGGAATTGACCATCGCGAGACGGCGTTCAGCGCGCGTGCGTTCGCCGAAATGTTCCGCTTCATCACCGGACACACCGCCAGCGCCGATAGTACACCGGAGAGCAGCGTGCGACTTTCCGGCCTGATCACCGGCTACGAGAACAAGGTGCCGACCAACCTCCCCGTCGCGGGGATCGCCGTGACGATCTTCGCGGTTGATCCGGCGACGGGCGCGCGAATCGGCGCGCCGGTGCATCAAATGATGACGAGCGCGGACGGCTCGTGGGGCACGTTCACGGGCAGTCCGACGGCCAATTACGAGTTCGTCATCCAGCAGCCCGGCGCGGCAATCCGGCACATCTTCCGGTCGCCCTTCCCGCGCTCGTCGTCAGTCGTCTCGATGCGCCTCGCGGAGGACGCGCCGATCGCGAACCAGGGAGTGGTCATCTTCACTCGCCCGCGCGGCTACGTCGCCACCGGCCGCGACAAGCATCTGCTCGATGGTGTGCCCGTGCCCGGCGTCAAAGAGGGTATCCCGACCGATTCGGCATTCAAGGTGCCTTTCTCCGGTCCTGAACGCGCCGTCCCCGCCTCCCTCAACGGCGAAAAGATGACCGTTCGCACCATCCCCGGCGACGTCGTCTATGCGGAGTTTCACTATTGAGAGAGCGGGTCATCCCAACAATGTAGCGGAATGACGGCGCCCGGACGCAGCCCTGCGATCATGACGCTTTTTATCTTCTTAATAGTGATGCATCGCAGGAGATTTGTTACGGAGCAAGGTGGTTCACAGCCACGCATGCATCTGCTCCACCGTCAGATTGCCGCCGCAGACGATCGTACCGACGAGCCGGTCCCGGAACACTGCGGGATGTTCGAGAATCGCGGCGACGCCGACTGCGCCGGACGGTTCCACAACCACGCCGGCGTGGCGGTGGAGCAGGCGCATGCCCGCGATGATCGTCTCGTCGCGCACGAGGAGCGCATCGTCCACGAGACCACGCAGATCGGCGAGCGCTTCCGGGACCGGCACGCGCACCCCGATGCCGTCGGCGATGGTATCCATCCGTTCATGGGCGATGACCCGACCTGCACGCCACGATTCGACCATCGCGGGCGCTCCGGTGGACTGCACGGCAATCACCCGTGTCTCCGGGCTGCGGGCTTTCATGACCCTGGCTACCCCCGCGAGCATCGCGCCGTTGCCGAGCGGCACGAGCAGCGTTTCCAAACGCTCGGGGAACGCGAGGAGTTCAAGCCCGATGGTGCCCGCCCCTTCCCCGGTAGCGGGGTCAAGGCTGTCCTCGATCATGCGCGCACCGGTTTGCGATGCGAAACGCTTGGCTTCGATCTTGGCGGCATCAAAATCCTCACCGTGCAGCACCACGTTCGCGCCGAGCGCACGCATCCGTTCGACCTTGAACGCGTTCGCGTTGACGCTCGCGTAGACCGTCAGCACGAGACCGCGTTTGCGGCATGCATACGCCATCGCCTGGCCGAAATTTCCCGCACTCGCACAGACAAGGCGCGCATCGGCGGGGAGTTGAGAGACGCAATAGTCCGCGCCGCGCCCCTTGAACGAGCGGAGCGGGTTGAGCGTCTCGATCTTGAGCATCAGCCGCACACCCAGTTCATCACTGAGGGGTTCGCATACGAACTGTGGCGAGTTCAAGAAGATTGGGTCAATGATGCGCGCGGCCTGCTCGATGCGTTCGAGCGATAGGCGATGTGGCAACGGTGTCATGCAAGTGCTACCACGACAGATAACCCCCGTATGTGCGTATCCTTCGCCACGATGGTTTTGACAATTTCCACTCTACGAATCGTATCATACCTTGTTCGCCGGGATCATTCACTCGCGTTGCGAAAGACTCAGCACACACCCGGCACGTAACCTGCGACGAACGCATGTCGTATAGTACGTACAGCAGCCATTCGCTGATTTCGACCGCCAAATTGCTGCAACCGGGTTCACCGTATGGTACTATGCGCATGTACGCATGACCTCTCGTATCGGCAAAGGAGCAGGCGCATGGCCACCCTCACTGCCATCGCACCGCTGACCGATCACCGCACGGTCGGCCTCAGCGATGACGACGCGATCCAGATTTTCGATGTGATGCTTCGCACGCGCGAAATTGACGAGCGGATGTGGGCGCTGAACCGGCAAGGTAAAGCGCCCTTTGTTGTGCCCTGCCGAGGGCAGGAAGCAGCACAGGCGGGCGCGGCATGGGCGCTCGACCCCAAAAAGGACTGGCTCTTCCCGCATTATCGCGATCTCGGGCTTGCCCTCTGGTTCGGCTTCACGACAAACGAACTCTTCCTGATGTTCTTCGCCAAGGGAACGGACAGCATCAGCGGCGGGCGGCAGATGACGCACCATTTCGGCTCGCAGGCCCGCCATGTCGCCTCGATCTCCGCCCCCTTGGGCACGCAGATCCCCCACGCGGTGGGCGGCGCATACGCGATGCGGCTGCAAGGCACAACGGGCGCCGTGACGATCACCTGCTTCGGTGAGGGGACGAGCAGCAAGGGCGATTTCTACGAGGCGTGCTCGCTCGCCGCGCTGCACAAACTGCCGGTCATCTTCCTCTGCGAAAACAACGGCTATGCGATCTCCGTGCCGATGTCCAAGCAATCGCCCGTACCGAATGTCGCGGATCGCGCGGCGGCCTTCGGTTTCCCCGGTGTGATCGTGGATGGCACCGACCCCTTCGCCACCTATGCCGCCGTGCGGGATGCGCGGGCACGCGGCGTCGCGGGGGAGGGGCCGACGCTGATCGAGGCGAAGATGTACCGCCTCCTCCCGCATACTTCAGACGACAATGACATGACCTATCGCACGCGCGAGGAAGTGCGGCAGGCGGAGGAGGGTGAGCCGCTCCGCCGGATTGTTGAGTACATGCAAGCGCGCGGCCTTCTCTCCGAGGATGAGATCGCCGCTCGCCGTGCCCGCATTCGTAAGGAGATCGCGGCGGCCGTTGCGGCGGCGCAGTCCGCGCCTGAGGCTGACCCGGTGACCGTTGCGGACCGTGTCTACGCCCCCGTCGAGGAGGGAATCTGATGGCCGTCTCGACCCGCTCCACGATTGAGAAGGAACTTACGGAGGCCGCCGCCGCTCCGAATCGCATGACGGCGACCGAGCACCACGATAGCCACGACGAACATGGCCCTGTCGCCCACGGTCTTTTTTCTCCCCCAACAGGTGTCACGGGAACTGACAGCCGCAGCGGCGTGACGATGATCGAGGCGATCAATCAGGCGCTCGCGGAGGAGATGGAGCGCGACCCGCGTGTTTTCCTGCTTGGCGAGGACATTGGGCCACGCGGCGGCGTCTTCGGTGCGACGAAGGGGTTGATCGAGCGATTCGGCCCCGAGCGCGTCCTCGACACGCCAATCGCGGAGAGTGGCTTTACCGGCTTCGGCATTGGCGCGGCGCTCCTCGGTAGCGTGCCGGTCATTGAGATCCAGTTCGCGGACTTCATCTACTCAGCGCTCGAGCAGATCTTCAGCGAGATGGCGAAAATGCACTATCGCTCGAATGGGGACGCGCGCCTGCGGATGGTCGTGCGCGCCCCCATCGGCGGCGGCATTCACGGCGGATTCTATCATTCCCAGTCGCCGGAAAATCTCTTTGTCGTACCGGGCCTGAAGGTGGCGATGCCTGCCACGCCGTCCGATGCGAAAGGAATGCTCAAGGCGGCGATCCGCGACCCGAACCCGGTGATCTTCTTCGAGCACAAGCGGCTCTACCGCTCCCTACGCGAGCCGATGCCGGAAGATGACGTGCTCGTGCCGCTCGGTATGGCGCGGATCGCCCGACCCGGCACGACGCTCTCCGTCATTACCTACGGCGCGACGGTGCATGAGGCGATCAAGGCGGCGGGAAGCCTGATGGCGGACGGGATTGACGCCGAAGTGCTCGACCTCCGCTCTCTCCAACCGTACGACAAGCCCGCGATCCTTGCGTCAATCGCGAAGACGCACCGCGCGCTCGTCGTCCATGAGGCGAGCAAGACGAACGGCTTCGGCGCGGAACTCGCCGCCTTCATCGCGGACGAGGCATTCATGGAACTTGATGCCCCCGTGCGCCGCCTCGCCGCCCCCGACTCCCCTGCCATGCCATATAATCACCTGCTAGAATCAGCATATCTGGTTGATGCGGCGAAAATCGCCGCCGCGATGCGCGAACTTGCGGCATTTTAAGGAGTACAACGATATGGCAGAGGTACACGGCAGCGGCGCCGCGACGATGACCCGGCCCGGTTTATCCCCGGTCACCTTCCCGCAACTCGGCGAGTCCGTCGTGGAAGGGACCGTCCTCCAGTGGCTCGTCAAGATCGGCGACACGGTCGAGGAAGATCAGTTGCTGACCGAGATCGAGACGGAGAAGGTCGTCGCCGAGATCCCGTCGCCCTTCAAGGGCATCGTCAAGGAATTCGCCGTCGAGATCGGGCAGACCGTCCCCGTCGGTACGACGCTCCTCTGGATCGAGACAGACAAGTCAGCGGCGGACGCGGCAGCGGCAGCCCCCGCACCGGTGGCAGCGGCGACGGAAGCGGCGCCCGTGAAAGCGGAACCGGAGACGGACAACGCCACACAGCAGATGGAATCGGCATCCTCGCCACCGGCGGCGCAGGCGAACGCGGCCGCCGCGACAAACGGCGCAAAGGCATACACCGAATCCGCCGACGCGAGCAAGATGTATTCTCCCGCCGTCCGCAAGCTGGCGATGGAGTTCGGCATTGACCCGGCGACCGTCAAGGGCACCGGCGCCGGTGGCCGCGTCACACGCGAAGATATGATGAAGGCGCACGCCGCCCAGCAACACAGTGCTGAGGCCCAAGTGCTGAGTGCTGAGGCCGCGCCCGCGGCCGAACCTGCTGCCGCCCCGCCCACCCCGGCACCGCCACCGGCACCCGCTTCGCAACCCGCACTCAGCACTCCGTCTGGCGATCTGATCCCGATGACGGCGATCCGCCGCCGGACGGCGGAGGCGCTCACGAAGGCGGCGCAGACGATCCCGCAGGCGGCGTCGTGGGTCGAGGCAGATGTGACGGACCTCGTCGCGCGGCGCGAGGCGGAGAAGCAAGGCTTCCTCGAGCGGGAGGGCGTGCCGCTCACCTATCTCCCCTTCTTCGTCATGGCGGGGCTGGCGGCGATCCGGCAGTACCCGATCATCTCCTCGCGCTGGACGGATGAAGGGATCCGCATCATCCGGCAGGTCGGTTTCGGCATCGCCGTGAGCACGGACAACGGCTTACAAGTGCCGGTCATTCACAACGCGGGCGACTACTCGATCACCGGCCTCGCCCGCAAGATGCACGACATCATTGGCCGCGCGCGGGGCGGCAAACTGAAGATCGAGGATATCGAGGGCGCCTCACTCACCCTGACGAACCCTGGCTCCTTCGGCTCGCATGCGACGATGGCGATGGTTCGCCCGAATGAGGCGTGCATCTACTCGGTGGACGCAATCCTTGAGAAGCCCGTCGTGCGCAATGGCGGCATCGCCATCCGCTCGATGGTGACGCTCGGCATCACCTTCGATCACCGCATCTTCGATGGGCGCGAGGCGGTTTTCTTCCTCAACGCGGCGAAGAAGTGGCTGGAAGAAGAAGCGGCGACCACCGCACTTTGACCCATCTCCTGCCCCCTCCGGTGTCGGGAGGGGGCAGGAGGGCATCACGGCACGGGCGCGGGCGCGACAATAACCTCGGCGTCGCCGTTGCCCGCGCTGTCGCCCCTCATGCGTGGCCGGGTGCGGCGGAATTGGAGCAACAAGATCGCGGACAGGACGAACAGCCCGCCAACGATTTGCACCGGCCCGAGCCGCTCGCCGAGGACGATCGTCGCGAGGAGGACGCCGAGCGGAATCTCCAGCGTGCCGAGAATGCTCGCAACCGTCGGGCCAACCCGCGTGATTCCCGCGTAATTCGCGACGGTCGCTAGCACAGAGGCACACAGGGCAAGCCCGATAATTGGCAGCCAGCCCCAGGGGGCGAAATCGAACCGCAGCCCGCCGCTCACCACCCCGGTCACCGAGAAGGTGATTGCCGCGCCCGTCGCGACCAGTCCGGCGAGAGTCAGCGGCGGCACGGCACGCAGAATGGCATGCCCGGTGAGCAGGGTGCAGGTATAGACGAACGCCGCGCCGAGCGCCAGCAGCATCCCAACGAGATCGTGGCTGCCGCGATGCGGGCCGGAGACGACGAGGACGACGCCCGTCGTGGCGACGACCAGCGCGACAACGCACCGCGCGTTCCACCGCTCGCGCCCGATCAGCACCGCCCCGACGGTCACCATCGCCGGGTACGCATAGAGGAGCAAAATCCCCAGCGCGGCATCAATCCGCGTCAGGGCGGTGCCGAAGAGCCACGTCTGACCGGCCTGAAAAACCGCACCGAGCAGCAGGCCGCGCGTGATCGTCGCGCGTGGCGGCATTCCGCTGCCAAACCGGGGAATGAGCAGCCAGAAGAAGAGCGCCGCGATCAGGTAGCGCACCATCAGCAGCGTCACGACATTGACGCCCGCCGCGTACGCGAGTTTCGCAAAGACCGCCGTGACGCTGTACGCCGTCGCCGCAAGGATACAAAACAGGACACCCTCGCGCTCGCGAGTCATACGCGCTCCTCATCGGAGGATTCGGTGGCGTAGGCCACCGGAATATCAGTCGGTGCGTCCGTAATCGTCCGTGATGCGGATGACATCGTCGAGGTGGGGCGTGCTCACTTCGAGGAGCACGCTATCCTCGATCGCCTCGAAGCGGTGGATCGTATCCGTCGGGATATGGACGAGCATCCCCGGCCACCAGTCGAATTGCTCATCACCGAAGGTCAGCGTGATGTGGCCGGAGAGCAGGTAGAGCGTCTCCTCTTTAATTGCATGCTTTTGTAGGCTGAGCCGCTTGCCCGCCGAGACTTCCAACACCTTCCCGGCGTAATCCCCTGTGTGCGCGAACCAGATTTCCCGGCCCCACGGTTTTTCAACGATCTTCGGCTCCGCAAGCGGCCCCATCTCCCCACTCCTTGCCCGGGTGCAAATCACGATCCGCGTACGTAACCACACAATGCCGTCGCTTTGCAACCCATACACAGCGCGAAGAAAAGAGACGATGCCAATGATGACGGGAGGCTAGGAGTAGAGATAGGCATGGACGTGCCGATGGGGGATGCATGCATCCATCCCCGACGCAAAGAGACAATGGCAATCAGTGCAGAAATAGAGGTGATTCCATCGCTCCATCGCTCGTGTGTATCGCGCCGTTTCATCGCGAACCCGGCGGCGTGCCCGACCGCTGACGAGTTGCGCGATGCCCCAAACGACGTAGGCCAGCGCGCCAGCGAGGATGATCGCGCCGATGGCCGTGAATGGGCGGGCCGAGGCGGAGTCACCGATCGTCTTCCGCGTCACGGCGGAGACGCTCCCGATCACGAAGACGACGAGGCCGACAAGTCCCAGCCCGCCCATCGCGACGATATGACGGGTGACGCGGTATCGCATCCCCTGCGGCTCATTCGGCGGCAACACATAGGCGGGCACACCGCTGATCCCGACGCCTGCCGAATTGCGCGGCGTCATCCCATAGGTGCGGCCGGTGCCGAGGACGATTGGCATGCGGCCGATCGTTGATACAATCGGCATCACGCCGCCCGCGACGAGGGACGCAACCCGCTCGACCGTCTCGCGCTGCCCACAGTGCGGGCAGATGAGCGGTATGATGGGCGATTGGTATGCGATGCCGCTACCAAAGGATTCCATTGCCTTACCTCGCCAGCCTATTGCGAAAGACGGGGCAATTGTAGCACCGATACAACAAAAAAGGGCGGTTCACGAACCGCCCTTACAACTCTCACTGGACTTCCCTTCCGTGTGCGGGCGCCCTTTGGGTAGTATAGGGAAGGGTTGGGTATGAGGGCATCCTACTTCGCGGCGGCGAACCGCTTGCCAACTTCATCCCAGTTGACGACGTTCCACCAGGCGCTGATGTAATCCGGGCGGCGGTTCCGGTAGTCCACGTAATATGCATGCTCCCAGACATCGAGGCCGAGGAGTGGCGTCTTGCCTTCCATCAGCGGGCTGTCCTGATTCGCGGTGCTGGAGATTGCCAGTGTGCCGCCGCTCGCGGTTAGCCATGCCCAGCCACTGCCGAAACGGGTCGTCGCGGCCTGCGCGAACTGCTGCTTGAACTGATCGAAGCCGCCGAAGGTCGAATTGATCGCTTCGGCGAGTTTGCCCGTCGGTTGGTTGCTGCCACCCGGCTTCATGATCTCCCAGAAGAGGGTGTGATTGGCATGCCCACCACCATTGTTGCGGACCGCCGTACGGATGCCTTCCGGCACGCTGTTCAAATCTGAAATCAGCGCCTCGACCGACTTATTCGCCAGGTTCGGTTGATCCTTCAGCGCGTTATTGACGTTCGTCACATACGTCGCGTGATGCTTGTCGTGATGCAGTTCCATCGTCTCTTTGCTGATCGTCGGTGCGAGCGCGTCATACGCATACGGCAACGGAGGTAGTTCATACGCCATGGGGTTTGACTCCTTCCATCAAATAACGACACCGAGAGGGCATCTATCGCGTGGAGCGCCATCGTCGCGCCAGCACTCCCCGCCCGGACAGTATGCATCGCATCAGGATGGCGTGCAACCAATTGGGTTCGAGGTTCGGGGAACGGATCAGACCACTTCGAACCCCGAACCCCGAACTTCTCGTCAGCCGCCGATACGTGACATGCCGCGATTGAGGGAGACCTCGCCGGTAGCAACACCGTGGCCCCACGGCTTCTGCCAGACGGCCTCGCGCAGTCGCATGCGGATTTCGTCGTCCGAGGCGCCGGAGCGGATCAGGGTGAGCACATCCACCTCGTCATCGCGGAGTAAGCAGAGGCGCAGTTTGCCGTCGGCGGTGAGGCGCATGCGGTTGCAGGTCGCGCAGAAGGCGTCCGTCATCGCCGAAATGAAGCCGACCGAGCCACGGGCATTGGGGAAGATGAAGGGCCGCGCCGGGTCTACCGGGTCGGCGGTCGGGTCGGGCGTCAGTGTGCCCCACCGCTCCTCGATGCGCGCCATCACCTCAGCAGTCGGCACGAGGAAATCGAAGGCGACATCGTCCACACCCTCGAAGGGCATCACCTCGATGAACCGGACCTGCCACGGATGCTCGTACGCCAATCCGGCGAGATCGGCGACTTCGTGATCGTTCTGCCCGCGGATGACGACGGCGTTCAACTTGATCGGCGCGAGGCCCGCCGCCTCCGCTGCTTGGATGCCCTCCATGACGAGATCGAGCCTGCCGCCGCGTGTGATCTGTTTGAACCGCTCCGGATCGAGCGTGTCAATCGAGACATTGATGCGCTTCAGCCCGGCCTGCGCCAGCGGTTCCGCGAGGCGGGAAAGGAGAATGCCATTCGTCGTCATCGCGATGTCGGTGATCGCGGGATTCGCGGCGATCTCCCGCACGAGATCAGGCAGGTTCCGGCGCAGCGTTGGTTCCCCTCCGGTCAGGCGGATCTTCGTGAACCCGACATCCGCCGCCAGCCGGACGACGCGAAGCAGTTCGTCGTCCGTCAGCAGTTCCTCTTTCCCTTGCCAGCGCACGCCCTCGGCGGGCATGCAATAGACGCAGCGGAGGTTGCAACGGTCCGTCAGGCTGATACGCAAATAGTTGATCCGGCGGCCGAACGCGTCGTGCGCCGGGTCGTGCAGATCAACCATGCTGAGCGGAATCATCGTCGTGGTGGTCATTAGATCTCGCTGATACGCGGCCGTCGGCACCGCTCTGAAAGTATACCGGGATAGATCAAAACAATCTACCCTTCGTCGCAAACTTAACAACGATACGGCTTCGCAACTATTCCTTCGCAGTGCTCCGGTCACCGAAGCGGCCGGAGCGGAGAGAGAGGCCGCCATCCACCCAGAAGACCTGCCCGGTGACGTACGAGGCGGCATCCGAGCAATAATAGAGGACCGCACCGGCGATGTCGTCCGGGTAGCCGACGCGGCCAAGGGGCGTTGCGGCGGCGAACGTGCCCGCGTAGTCCGGCAGTTCGTGGCTCGTCCGCTCGATCAGGATCGCGCCGGGGGCGACGGCATTGACGGTGATGCCATAGGGGCCGAGTTCGACCGCCATACCAACCGTCAGCATATTGACGCCGCCCTTCGAGGCGTTGTACGGCGTCGCGTTCTTGAAGGCGGATTTGCTCGCACCGCTGGAGATATTGACGACGCGGCCCCAGCCCTGATCGCGCATGATGCGGGCGGCGGCTTGCGTGCAGAAGAACATGCCCTTGAGGTTCGTGTCGAGCGTCGCGTCCCAGTGCGCCTCGTCCGTCGCGAAAAAGTCCTCCCAGAGGGTGATACCGGCATTATTGACGAGGATGTCGAGGCCGCCGAGCGCGTCCGTCGCTTCCCGCACCAGTCGCTGGCACTCCGTGACCTCCCCCACATTCGCGCCGATCGCGACCGCGTTCCTGCCGAGCGCGTGGATTTCCGCGACGACCGATGCGGCCCCGGCGCTGTCGCGGTAATAATTGACCGCGACAGCCGCGCCCTCACGCGCCAACCCAAGCGCGATACCTGCACCGATTCCCTTGCTGGCGCCCGTCACGAGCGCCCGCTTACCCGCCAACATCATGCGCGTTTTCCCTTCTTGCCGCGTGCTACGTCACCTCCGGTTCTCGCCCGCGCCGCGCCGTCGTTTGCCCGATCGGATAGACGGGCAGGCCGCGCAGGAGGAGGAGAATCAGACAGACCGCGACGACGAGGAACGCCGCGCCGATGCTTACGGCGATTTTGTCCCCACGCCCTGTCATCCCGATGCCGGAATCAATACTGATCGGGGCATGCGCCGTTGCCGACCCGACACTGGCAAAGATCTCCCCATTTGTGCCTGATACCTGGCCGGGTGTTGGCAGCGTAAAGACAAGGTTCTGGAACGCGCCGGTGGCATCCGTCATCGGCACGGATTGAAGCGCGCTGACGGAAGTTGTCGAATCATACGCGAGCGGATAGGATCGGTTTTGCACGACGAGAGACGCCTGCACTGGCTGGTTCGCCGGAAACCCCTGGCCGCTCATGATGACGACCGCGCCATTCGCGCCCCGCCGCGTCGCCGAGACAGTGATGGCCGGATCAGCCGCGACAACCGATGCACCGAGCAGCCATGTCACGACTGCGATACCAAATATTGCTCCACGCCATCGCATCGCCACTCTCCCCTCACAACTGCCCGCTCCCTGCTACGCGAGGATTGTACGCGAAAACCGCCCGTCACTGCGTCAGGGCAGGTCAGCCGTGCATGCGTTCGGATAAACGCGAACGGTTGGCGTGGTATCCTCCGCATGATGCATCGGGCGCAGGTCGGACAGCGTGTTCGTCGGTGCATGGCACATCGTGGAGGAAGATCAGTGCAACGAACGATGGCAGCGGCCACACCAACATCCCATGGGTATCCCCGCCCGCAATTCGTTCGCGACGCATGGATTTCTCTCAATGGGATGTGGGACTTCGCGTGTGAGCAAACCGCCTGCTGGCGCGATCCGTCGGAAGTGCGCTGGGGCGGTCAGATCACGGTGCCCTTCGCGCCGGAAACGCCCGCGAGCGGCGTGCATGACCCCGACTTCCATGCCGTCTGCTGGTACCGGCGCACCTTCGACGCGCCCACGTTGGCGCCCGGCCTGCGCCTCCTCCTCCACTTCGGCGCGGTGGATTACGCCGCGACCGCCTGGGTAAACGGGGTGATCGTCGCGCGGCACGAGGGCGGCTACACGCCGTTCAGCGCGGACATCACCGATGTACTCACCCCAGACGGGCCGCAAACCGTCATCGTGCGCGCCGACGACGACCCGCACGATCTCGCGAAGCCGCGCGGCAAGCAGGACTGGCACCGAGAGCCGCATGTGATCTGGTATCCGCGCACCTCGGGTATCTGGCAGACCGTCTGGCTCGAACCGATCCCCGGGAGCGCTATCGGGCAGATCATCTGGCGCCCGAACCTCCTACGTTGGGAAATCGGCCTGGAAGCGGCGATTACCGGCCCGCAGCGCGACGACCTCCGGTTGCAGGTGATCTTGCGCGCCGGAGGGAAACTGCTGGCGGATGATACCTACGCGGTCGTCGGTGGCGACATCACCCGCCGCATCGCCCTCTCCGACCCCGGCATCGGCGACGCGCGCAATGAATTGCTCTGGAGCCCGGAGCGCCCGACGCTGATTGATGCGGACGTACGGCTCTGCGACGGGCAGGGCGCCCTCATTGACCACATCCGCAGTTACACCGCACTCCGCTCCGTGGCCGTGCAGGGGGATCAGTTCCTGCTCAATGGGCGGCCGCTCCGCCTGCGGATGGCACTCGATCAGGGCTACTGGCCCGAAAGCGGTCTCACGGCGCCGGATGACGACGCGCTGAAGCGGGACGTAGAACTGGCGAGGGCGATGGGGTTCAATGGCGTCCGCAAGCATCAGAAGATCGAGGACCCGCGCTATCTTTTCTGGGCGGACCGGCTCGGCCTACTCGTCTGGGGGGAGATGCCGAGCGCGTACCGCTTCACGAAGGACTCTGTCGAGCGTCTGATCCGCGACTGGCTCGCGGCGCTCACGCGCGATCTCAGCCATCCCTGCATCGTCGCCTGGGTGCCGTTCAATGAATCGTGGGGCGTGCCGGACCTGCCGAACAGCATGGCGCAGCGCGACTACGTTCGCACGCTCTACCATTTGACGAAGACGCTTGACCCCGACCGACCGGTGATCGGCAATGATGGCTGGGAACACGTCGCGACCGACATCGTCGCCATCCACGACTACGATGACAGCCTGGAACGCCTGCAGGCCCGCTATGGCACGCCGGACGCGCTCGTGCATCTCTTCTCGCGCATGCTCCCGGCCGGGCGGCGCGTCTCGCTCGTCGAAGAGCGTCATGGCGGCCAGCCGATCATGCTGACCGAGTTCGGCGGCCTGACGTTCTCGAACGATCCCGGCGCGTGGGGCTACTCCCATGCTGGGAGCAAAGAGGAATTCGCGGCGCGCTACTCGCAATTGCTGGCGGTCGTCCGCGCGTTCCCGCTCTTTGCGGGCTTCTGCTACACGCAGTTCACGGATACCTATCAGGAGACGAACGGCCTCCTTTCTGCCGACCGGACGCCGAAATTCCCCATCGAGCAAATCCGCGCCGCGACGAGCGGGCCGCTGCATTAGGCAGTCGCCAATCTCGCGGTGGCGTGGCCTGTGCGATAATCGCCGCCATTGCTGGCCGCGCATCGAGGAAGGAACACTGCATGGCACCGAACGCACCGGACATGACAGTCACCGGCGTCGAGAGCCTCACCTTTACCTACCGCTCGCATACCGGGCGTGATGACGAGGGGCATGGGCACCCGGCGCCGGAGCATGATGCGACCCAGACACTGACGCGCGTCCGGACGAGCGCGGGCATTGACGGCTACTATTTCGGTGGCTCGGAGGCGACGACCCATGTGGCGCGGCGCTACATCGTCGGCATGGACCCGCTGCATCGCGAGGCGATCTGGTACAAATTGCTCCAGGGGCAACGCCTGGAGCGGCGCTCGCTGGACGACCGCAACCTCGCCGCGATTGATTGCGCGCTGTGGGATTTCACCGGCCGCCTGACCAATCTGCCGGTCTACAAACTGCTCGGCGCGGCGCGCGCGAAGGTGCCCGCCTACGCGAGCACGATGTGCGGCGACGACATCCCCGGCGGCCTCGACACCCCTGAAGCCTATGGCGCATTCGCGAAGGCATGCAAGGCGCAAGGCTATCCGGCATTCAAGTTGCACACCTGGATGTCGCCGCATGGCCCTGACCTGAAGCGGGATATCGCGGCATGTGCGGCGGTGCGCGACGCCGTCGGCCCGGAGATGAAACTGATGCTCGACCCGCACCACGACTACACCCGCGAGGAGGCGCTCTACCTTGGCCGCGCGCTGGAGGAACTGGACTACTACTGGATGGAAGAGCCAATGAACGAGCACAGCACCTCCTCGTTCGTCTGGCTGACTGAGAAACTCGACCTACCGATCTGCGGGCCGGAGACGGCGCACGGGCAAATGTACACGCGCGCGGAGTGGATCATGCGCGGCGCGTCGGACATCTCCCGGGTGGGGGTGAGCGACGTGGGGGGGATCACGCCCTCGATGAAGGTCGTGCATTTGTGCGAGTCTTTCCGGATCCGGTGCGAGATTCACGGGGGTGGGGCGGCGAACCTGCAGGTACTCGGCGCGATGGCGATCCCGGGCGAGTTCTACGAGCGCGGCCTGCTGCATCCACATGTGGACTTCGACGCGGAGAAGCCGTGGCTGAAGACGCCGATTGACGCGATTGACCGCGAGGGCAACGTCGCCATGCCACAGGGACCGGGGCTTGGCGAAGAAATTAATTGGGATTTCATCAAGGACAATCTCAAAGAAGATTGGCATTAATTCGGTGGCGGCGGGCTTCAGCCTGCCGAACCTCTTGGCAGGCTGAAGCCCGCCGCCACCATTTTCTTATCTCCCTACTCCGGCGCGCGGACGATCAGCAGTTCGCGATGCTCGTTCGTCTCGACGCCGCGCGGGGTCATGTATTCAGTCAGGAGGTAATTCACCGATTGCCAGTCCTGCTCGATGTCAAAGTGCGGCGGCACGCCGACGGCCTGCATCCAGAAGAGCAGCGATTCGGCATCCTTGAAGTAGTAGGGCACATTGTATGTGGCGTAGGAGACAATCGCGCAGCCGCGCTCCTGAAAAGCGTCAGCGAGCGTGGGAATTTCCTGCTTGGGCGCGATGCGCTGGCCACCCATCCCCGGCCCGCAGCCGAAAAGCGTCGTGATATTGAAGGTATTCTGCGCGCCGACCTGCTGCGTGATGAAGTACCCACCCGGCCGCAGGACGCGCACGATTTCCGCCACATCCACCACCGCGTGCCGGTTCAGCACGACATCGCACGACGTATTGGGCGCCGGCAACGCCTCTGCCCGCCCCTCGGTAAAGGTCACTTTCTCCGAGAGCGAAGCGGGCAGATTCTCCCGCGCCGTCTCGATCATCACCGGGTCGGAATCAACGCCGACGCCTGTGCCGAACGACGGCGCGAGTGCGAGGAACCGCTCGCCACCCCCGGTGCCGACATCCAGCACCCGATCATCCGGCCGCAGATACCGGCGCACGACATCGCCATACTCCCACGGCGCCGGATCGCGGTCATCCCGCATCCGCGAGAAATCCCATCCTCGTCGCGGCGCCACCTCAGCAGCGATACGTCGCAGTTCGTCGAGTGTCATTTATCAATCTCGGATCATCCGACTTCTATAGATTGCGATAAACATCTTTGCGGTGCCGAACACGAATGACAGTAATCGTCTTCGCTTCCTCATCGTGTTCAAAGACGATTCGATACTCGTCGCTATCAACGCGGTACGTTCTCGGTCGTCCTTGAATCGCTTTCATATCCTGCGGCCGTTTGCCGGATTGGAATGCCTGGTAGTGGGTCAGTTTGAACTTTCGAGCCAGTCGTGACGGGGCAAAAATTGTCAAACTGACCCACTACCGAATGCCTGCATCAGTCGCTCAATAGCGCGCGCGACTTGCCTACCAATCTTTGCTGGCAAGACGGCGATTTCTTTGTTTGATGCAGCGATAATGATGAGACGGTAATCATCACTCACCACTTTGGGACTTCCAAGCGGCCTCTAGTTCGGCTTTGGCTTGTTCCCATGGAATTGTCGGTTCACCCTCCACCTCGGCAATCGCTGCAAGGTCTTCTAACTCCTCCTGG
This sequence comes from uncultured Thermomicrobia bacterium, assembly GCA_937968015.1. Classification (GTDB taxonomy): domain Bacteria; phylum Chloroflexota; class Chloroflexia; order Thermomicrobiales; family JALYUS01; genus JALYUS01. The sequence continues at coordinate 1,325 of CALBSO010000041.1, read as the reverse complement.
CGTTCCAGCCAAGCTCGAAGCGCCTCCTCAACGATCTCCTCAACCGAACGATGCTGCTCCGTCGCAAGAGTCGTGACTGCGTACGCGACTGCATTATTTTCCACACGCACCGTGAGCGTTACAGCCTTCTCCGTCATGGCCATGTTGACACCTCCGCTCTGATTGTACTACGCCGTGATTATCCTTCAGTGACCGTCGCGCCGGTGTCGTCAATGGCGAGAATAAGCACCTTTCCGACATAATCACGCTCTGCGGCGGTCTCGCGCATCGCAGTGGCGACCTTCTTCGCCTGCGATGGCGCGGCGAGGGCGAGGACGCACGGCCCCGCACCACTCAGGCAGGCCCCGTAGGCTCCGGCCCGCTCGCTCGCGCCGATCAGCGGTTCGAGCCAGGGGATGAGCGCGGCGCGGTACGGCTCGTGGAGGCGGTCGCGCATGAACCGGCTGAGCGCATCGTACTCCCGGTCAATCAGCGCCGCGACGAGCAGCGCGACGTGGCCGACATTGATTACGGCGTCCCGGTGGGGAACTTCCGGTGGCAACGTGGCGCGGGCGGCAGTCGTGTGCAGCGTCGCTTCCGACACGAAGAGGACGGCACGCAAATCGGAGCCGTCCGAGAGCGAGAAGGCGATGCCGCCATCCGCCGCGACGATGCCGCCATAGATCGCGGCGGCGACATTGTCCGCGTGCCCCTCGATGGCGGACGCAATCGCGAGCAGCGGGTCCTCGACATCGTCGGACAAGCGGTCGAACGGCTCATCGAGCAGCGCGTTCGCGGCGAGCACGCCCCCGACGACCGCCGCCGCCGAGCCGCCCATCCCCCGCGCGACCGGGATACCGTTCTCGACATGCAGCATGTGCGGCGGGAGGTACTTGTGCGCCTCCGCCGCGAGCCGCTGCATGGCAGATTCGACGAGGTTCGGCGCATCCGCGAGCAGATGGGCATCCACTCCCGTCACCGTCGGTGCGCCCGCCACACCCGCCGTCACCGTGATCGTTGTGTACTGCGCCAGCGCAAGCCCGAGATGGTCGAAGCCCGGCCCAAGATTCGCGCTCGACGCCGGAACCCGCACCCTGATCCGCCTGCGCTTGCCGGGCGCGGAATGGGACGATTGAACCACAGAGAAACAGAGAACACCGAGAGGGAAAGAGAGGAACGGGATCAAAGTATTGCGCATCATTGTTCCGAGATGCGTTATACGAACGATTCGCTTCTTCCAGCCTCGTATTCTCCGCGTTTTCTCTGTATCCTCTGTGTCTCTGTGGTAAATATCCGCCGCCTTATCCATTGGCAAGGACCCGCTGAACGGCGGCGAGGGTGGGAGC
>CALBSO010000040.1 GCA_937968015.1 uncultured Thermomicrobia bacterium | reverse complement strand
CGACCGCACACGCCGCCCCAATCCCACTCGATGCCCCAAGCACGACCGCCCACGTTCCCCTCAGTGATCCATCCCCTGCCATCACGCGCGACCCTCCGCAAAAAGGAAAAAATTGGTGAACCACAAAGAGAGAAGATGGGAGATGGAGGCGGAACAGTCAAGTAACGAGACGAGAGAGGGACGGGTACGTTCGCGGGCATCGTCGTTGTGGCGGAGCAGGAACGAGAAATCCGTTGGTCGTATTCTGTTCCAATCCCGACCGCCCGACAAGGGGGCACACCGGCGAACGCAGGGCTTTCTGCCCTTGCCGTGCGGGGGTGTTCTTGCTACGCTGGCCGGAGTGGCGCGCGTGGTACGGCGAAGGAGTGAGGGCGATGGATGCACCGATTTCGTGGCGGCGTGGCCTCGCACGGACGCCGGATCCCTCCTTCTGGGAGCACGCTCGCTGGTACGACATCCACATCAACTACCTCGAACCACACTTCGCCGCGATGGTCGCGGCGATTGTCTGGGCAGTGCCGCCGCTGCCGACGGATGCCTCGGTCGTGGACATCGGCTGTGGCGTTGGCACGCTCGCCTCGCGCTTCCATGCCGCGTATCCGGAATCGCCCCTGACGCTGCTCGACACGGATGAGGAGAATATCGAGACGGCGCGGAAGAAGATGGGCAAGGGCGGCACGCCCGCCGTCCCACTCTGTCATCGCATTGACCCGGACGCCGCCGCGCAGCCGCTCCCCGGCACACCCTATGCCCTCGCCGTCTCCTCGACGACCTTCGGCGGCATCGTCGGCGAGGAGAGCACGGACGCGATCTTCCGCACGCGCTTGAGTAATCTCTTGCGCATAGTCTACGCTTCATTGGAAGAGGGCGGCTGCCTGATTTACGGCGATTTTCTCAGTCACGGCCTCGGCGTGCGCGAGCACATCATTCTGCTCGATGAAGCGGGCTTCGCGGACGCCGAGTGCGTCTGGCGAGACGGCGATCTTGTCGTTGTCGGTGGTCAGAGAAGAACCAAGGGCTGAGAACTGAGCGATGACCGTTGGCTATTCCAGTACGCCGCTGATCGTGAAACTCGGCCTGAGAGAGGGTTTTCGTGCCCGCGTTGTCGGCGCGCCGGATCACTACCGGGCGTTGCTTGGCTCGCTCCCATCGTCCGTGACGTTCGTTGAAGACGACACAACCGATCTCGATTTCATCCATTTCTTCACGACTGAACGAGACGAATTGGCGCGGCAGTTTCCGGCCCTGCAATCGCAACTCGCGGAGCGCGGCATGCTCTGGGTTTCGTGGCCGAAGAAGGCGGCGAAGATCGTGACCGATCTCGATGAGAACATCATCCGCGACATTGGCCTCGCGAGTGGCCTCGTGGATGTGAAAGTCTGCGCTGTGGACGCCCACTGGTCCGGCCTGAAGTTCGTCCGCCGGGTGAAAAACCGCACTCCTCCTATCGGATGAGGGTGGCGAGGCGTTTCAGCGCTATTCCGCGACGGGCAGACCCTTCTTCTCGTTGCGCTTGCGGCGGCGTTCGGCTTGCCAGCCGGTTTGCGGTGCGGTGCGGATAAAGGTCATCGCGTGGGCGAGGTAGGGGAGGAGTTGTTCGACGGCATCCTCGTCCGCGCAGGGGACTTCAATCCAGTTCGCTTTCGCGCGGTCCGCGCCGGGGTCGGGCGACCAGCCCTCCGCGCCATCGAGCGCGCGGAGAGCGGCTTTCTCGTCCGCCGGTGGCTTGAGGACGATGCCGCGATCCCCGACGAAGGCGAAAAGCCGCCCCTCCACGTAGTAACCGTCGTGGCCGAAGATCTTGCGCTTCGCCACGCCCGGCCAGTGAAGGAGATGCTCCTCGATGTATGCCTGGATCGCGGGCGTAACCTCGTTCTCTGTCACGATGCATTCCCTCTCAGTCGCGGGCGTGAGCGGAACGACGCGTGGATCGCCGGAATTGGCCGGGGCGCCGGTTCCTCCGCGCGTTCCACGGCGGCGGGTGCGAGCAGGACGAACTCGTTGCCGTCCGGATCCGCCATGATTGCCAGCGTGCCCCACGGATAGTGTATGGGGTGCGCGCCGAAGACACCACGCGCGGCGAGGCTATCATACGTCGTGCGGTCCACCGCGAAGGTGATGCCCGTGGCGCGGCCCGTCGCCTCCGCCGCGGTATCGGCGTCCATAACCGCGAGTGTGAGGGCAGCGCCGCCACCACCGACTTCCGCGCCACCCGCCCACCGCCGCCGTAGCGGTAGCCCGAGCGTGCCGCAGTAGAAGAACAACGCGCGGTCGAGATCGCGCACAAAGACGAAAACTGATTGCAACTGAGGAACGATCATGGGGGCCACTCCGGTCGAACGAAGCCGCGAATATCCGAGCAGAACAAATGTACGTATAGGTGTGTCGCTTGTCAAGGGGTTGCGTGCACTGATTTGCGCGATACCACGTATGATATGCGCAGAGACAATGCAGAAGCGTGATGAATGTCTGGCGGTTGAATATGGGGAGCGTCGCCCGGTTGCGCCCGCGTTGCCCCGCCCCACCGATGAGACAGCCGCACGACGACAACGAACGAAAACGGGGGCGAGAAACCTCGCCCCCAGCCCCCTCTCCATTGCTCCGGCAATGGAGAGGGGAGCAAACCTTGCCTGTGACGCATCAGGCCTGGCAGGGACGGCCTTAAATGTGGCGCGTTTCCTGACCCTGATCGTGATGATCGTGCTGCTCGCCGCTCGCCGACTCGGCGTGCGGCTCGCCCTCCTGCGGCGCGCCGGTTGCGGCGTTCATCTGGCGCTGTAACTCCTCGCGCAGGCGGCGAATCTCCGAGACCGTATTGTTGATGCGCTCGAACAGTTCGGTGTTCGAGGCGACGCCCGCCTGGAGGAGCCATGTCGCGCTCTCCGCGCGGGTCGCGAACAGACCCGCCTCGACGAGGCTATCAATCGCGGCGAGCGTTCGATCATCCACGCGCAGGCTGAGGACATTCGAGCGACGATTGTCACCACCGGGGCCGCCATTCTGTCCTTCGCCATCGAAGAACTGCTTGAAGAAGCGCCGCCATTCCGGGTCGCCGGGGCGGAAGCCCTCGCGAAACGCTTCGCGCATCCGCCGCTTCATCTCCGGCCAGGGGATCTGCGGGCCACCCTCCGCCCATCGGGGACCAAAGTCTCCGGGGCCGAAACCGTGTCCATAACCGGGGCCGCGTCGCTCGGACCGTGGGCCGTGTTCGCCCGGCGTTTCCCGCTCTTCGTACTGCATCGTCGTTACTCCTTCTTTGTCCCGCGCCGCGCATGTAATTTGTAACTCATCGGCGCGTCATCATGTTACGGGACAATCTACGTATTGTCAAGGCAGCGGGTTGCGCCCCCGATGGTACAATCCCGCGATGACACGCCGCATGCAATCGCCCGACCTGCCCGGTTTGCCGGACATCCTTGTGCCCGGCCTCCGCCTCGTCTTTATCGGCTCGAACCCGAGCATCCGCGCAGGCGAGACGGGCCACTACTATGCGCACCCCGGTAATCGCTTCTATCCGCTCCTCTTTGCGTCGGGATTGACGCCCCGGCGGCTGATGCCGGAGGAAGACATCCTCCTGCCGACATTCGGCATCGGCCTGACGGATTTGCACGCCCGCCCTTCCCGCCGCGCGGACGAGGTGCCGGACGCGGTCTATCGCGCGGGGCGGGAGCGGATCGTCGCGCTCCTGTCGCGGTATCAGCCGTCCTGGCTCTGCTGCAATGGCGCACGCGTGTACCAGAACCTCACCGGCGCGTCCGGCCCGGTGTGCTACGGCCCACAGAAGGGCGGCATCGCGGGCTGCCGTCTCTTCGTTGTCCCCAGCACCTCCGGCCTCAACAGTGCCCTGACTACGGTACGGCGCGAGGCCTTCTTCGCCTTGGCAGCGGCGGTGTGGCAGCCGACATAGACAAGAGCGCTACACTCTATGTACCCAATCAGGCGCAGACAAAGAGATGTGCGGCGGGCACCCGTGCGTGCTATCCTTGCGCGGGATCATCGGTATGAGAAACGAGGAGCGCGATGGGATTCATCGAGGGCGGCATAGCGGTACTCTATGCCATCATACTCTACGCCATCTACTACAGTATCGTCGGCATGCAGGTGTACAAGGTACTGATCGCGGATGAAGAACCGGTGACGCGCGTCTTCTGGTTCATCGGTATCACCTTCGTCTCGCTGATGGTCTGGGCGATGGTCGGCGCGGTCGTCTACTGGGGCATCCTGATCTGGTTCCGCATCTGGCTGCGTGAACCGCACGCCTGGCGGCAGGAGATTCTCAGCGTCACCGGTTGGTTCCCGTTCGGAGTAATCCTCAAGCATGGGCCGATCCCGCAGGGTGGCGTGCGGGGTCTGTTCATCTTTCTCAGTTACCCGGTCGTCTTGCTCATTGCCGCAGGGATGGCGGCGATCGGCGTACGCGCGCATGACGGATGGGACCGGGTAATGGCACACCGGACACGCCCTGAATCCGGCGCAACAGCGCGGACGAAGGAGATCGCCTGATGAAACGCGCGTTGATGACCTGGGGTGGGTGGCATGGGCACGAACCCGAGCAATGTGTCCGGTTATTCGCCCCGTTCCTGCGCGCGCACGGGTACGACGTCACGATTTCCGATACGCTCGATACCTATATGGACGAGCCGTTCCTGCGCGCGCTCGATCTCATCGTCCCCGTCTGGACGCAGAGTACGATTAAGCGGGAGCAACTCACCGGGCTGCTGGGCGCGGTGGAGAGCGGCGTCGGCATCGCGGGCTGGCACGGCGGCATGGCGGATTCGTTCCGCGAGAGTGTGGAGTACCAGTTCATGGTCGGCGGGCAGTGGGTGGCACATCCCGGCAACATCATTGATTACACCGTGCAGATCACGAATCACGCTGACCCGATCACGGCGGGCCTCGGGGATTTCGCGATGCATTCCGAGCAATACTACCTGCACGTAGACCCCTCGAACGAGGTGCTAGCGACGACGACCTTCAGCGGCGACTTTCTGCCGTGGATCGCGGGAACGGTGATGCCGGTTGTCTGGAAGCGGCGATGGGGTGCGGGGCGCGTCTTCTACAGTTCATTGGGGCATGTGGCAAAAGACTTCGATGTGCCGGAAGCGCGCGAAATTGTTCAGCGTGGCATGCTCTGGGCGAGCAGGTGACGAGTAACGAGCACCACGTCGAAAGTACCGAGGAAAAGGCGGTCGAAAATCGGCGCGTGCTCGTCAATTGTTCCTTCTGACTCCCGAAGGGGGCAGTATGGCAGAGCCAGTGAAGGTTGGCATCGTTGGATGCGGGACGATCAGCGCAATTTATCTCAAGAACGCGCGATGGTTGTCGGCGGTTGAGATTGCCGCATGCGCCGATCTCTTTCTGGAGCGGGCGGAGGCGCGGGCGGCGGAATACCGCGTGCCGAAGGCGTGCAGCGTCGCGGCACTGCTGGCGGACCCGGAGATCGAGATCGTGCTGAATCTGACGATCCCGAACGCGCACGCGGAGATCGCATTGGCGGCATTGGAAGCCGGGAAATCGGTCTACAACGAGAAGCCACTGGCGATCAGTCGCACGGACGGCCAGCGGATGCTGGCGCTGGCGGCGGCGAAGGGGTTGCGCGTCGGCTGCGCGCCCGACACCTTTCTCGGTGGCGGCATCCAGACGTGCCGGAAATTGATTGACGACGGTGCGATCGGTCAGCCCGTCGCCGCCGTTGCGTTCATGATGAACCATGGCCCGGAGCACTGGCACCCGGACCCCGACTTCTACTATCAGATCGGCGCGGGCCCGATGTTCGATATGGGGCCATACTATCTCACCGCGCTTGTCAACCTGCTCGGCCCAGTGCGGCGCGTGACGGGCTCCGCGCAGATTACTTCCTCGGAGCGGACGATCACGAGTGAGCCGAAACACGGCACGACGATCCACGTCAAGACGCCGACGCACGTCGCGGGGCTGATGGACTTCGCAAGCGGCGCGGTCGGCACGATCATCACGTCGTTTGATGTCTGGGGAAGCAACCTGCCGCGCATCGAAATCTACGGCACGGAAGGTACCCTGAGCGTGCCGGACCCGAATACGTTCGGCGGGCCGGTGCGTCTCAACCGCGCGCGGCAGCAGGAATGGGAAGATGTGCCCCTGACGCACGGATACGTGGAGAACAGCCGCGGCCTTGGCGTCGCGGACATGGCGGCCGCGATGCGGTCCGGCCGTACACACCGGGCGAGCGGCGTGCTGGCCTATCATGTCCTCGACCTCATGCACGCCTTCCACGACGCCTCGCGTACGGGAACGCATATTGACGTGACGAGCACCTGCGACCGACCCGCGCCCCTGCCCCTCGGCCTCGCGCCGGGCGAGGTCGGCGAATGAGCAACGAGCGAGGCGCGCGATCCGTTCCTGCAACCGGATCGAACGCATTCAGCCCATACATTGACCGGCAAAAAGGTTCGCGCGTTCAGGCCGGCATCGGGCCCGCTTCATCCTGATTCGGGATGTATGGCCGCTCGCCCGTCATCATGCCGACGGCGCGCTCCTTGAGCACGATGCCGATCTCCTTCACCTGCTCGCGCGTCTCCTCGCCGGTTTTCGGCGAGAGGAGAAGCGTCGCGATGACGCCAACGACGATACCGAGGATGAAGCCGAGCCGGAAGCCGCTGTGCGGCTCCGGCCCATCATTCGGGAGAAAGGTACTGTGGCCGACCGCGAGGGGTGCGGCAGGCTGCTGCTCGGTGTGTTCCATGGTCTCCTCCGGCGATTAGACCGTCGGCTCACTCTCACCGTCGCGGTTCGTGGCGGCCTTTGCCATCGCCCGCATCCGCGCGAAATTCTTTGCGAGCCCAATAATCGGACTGGCGACTTGCTCAGAGACGAATTCGGTCGTCCCTTTGACGCGCTGGGCGGTCTGTGTCAGTTCTCCCGCCGTCCGGGTCAGTTCCTCAAGGACGGGGATCAGTTTGTCCTTCATCAAGAGCGAGATGTAGACGAAGACGCCGACCATCGCCGCGAGGAGGAGTACGGCGACGACGAAGAGCGCCGCGAGAAAGACAATTGCCATATCGCGCAATTGCTGAAGGCCGTCCCAGTGATAGAGAAAAAAGCCCGCGACGATCAACAGGGCGAACAGCCCACCCGCGAGAATAAATGGCAACACTTTCTTCATCTACCGCTCCTTCAACGTGTAGCCCGCGCCCAATCGCGAGCGATCTCCCGCCTGTACCTTTTGAAACGCCCTCGTTTTCCTAGTCGCCAGTTTCGGTGCGCGTGATGGCGCGGAAAGTGATCAGCCATGCCAGCAGGATCGCCCCGAAGCCACCGATGAGTGCGGAGCCGACCGGGACATTCCCGTACCGGAGCCAGCCGCCACCCGCCAGCACCGCGGCGACCTCACCCGTGAACACTCCGGTGACTGCCGCAACGAGGTAGATCGGTAACTGCCACAGATACCGCCCGAGGATCGCGTGCGCGAGCAGGCCAAGAATCCCGGCGATCAGGAGACTCAGGAGCACCGACGGGGACACTACGCCCTCCTCGTTGTCACTCGCCGATGACCGTGAGGTCACGCATCGCGATCACGGCGATGCGTGATGCAGGTTGTGTGCCAGCCAGTGCGTCCATATCGAGCGCCGTGCCGTCGCCCCGCTCGACGCGCTCGATCGTGCCACCGCCGAGCACCTCATCGCCCCGGTAAAAGACGACTGCCTGGCCCGGCGTCGCGGCAGGCTGACGAAGCCCGTCGGGGAAGACGAGACGTGCAGTTCGCTCCGACAGAGGCATCAGGATCGCCGGTACCGGCGTACTTCGGTAGCGCACCATCGCCTCGACCGCGACCGGCTCCGTCGGGGTCTCGCCGATGAACAGAACATCATCCGCGACGAGCGCGTGCGCCGTGAGGTCCTCCGCGCTGCCGATGACGACCCGGTTCACGTCGCTGTCTAGCCCGACGACGTACCGCCGCTCGCCCTGCGCGACATGCAGGCCGCGCCGCTGCCCAACGGTGTAGTGCCCAATCCCCGCATGCCGCCCGACGACCGCGCCGCTCGTGTCCACGATCTCGCCGGGCGTGAAGGCCTCCGGCTGCCGCTCCGCGACGATGCGGGCATAGTCGCCGTCCGGGACGAAGCAGATGTCCTGGCTTTCCGGCTTCTCCGCGACGGGCAGGCCGTGCGCCCGGGCGATTGCTCGCACTTCCCGCTTCGTCAGCGTGCCGAGGGGGAGAAGCGTGCGCGCCAGTTGCTGCTGGGTGAAGGTGTAGAGGACGGACGATTGGTCCTTCGTCTCGTCCACGGCGCGATGGAGGTGGGCGCCGCCCTCGCCTCGCCGGATGATCGCGTAGTGGCCGGTGGCGAGATACTCCGCGCCCATCGCGATTGCGCGGCCAAGCAGGGCGGCGAACTTCAGGTGCCGGTTGCAATTCAGGCAGGGGTTCGGCGTGCGCCCGGCGGCATATTCGGCGGCGAACGGCGCGATGACGTGCTGCTCGAACTGCCGCTCGAAGTTGAGCGGATAGAAGGGGATGCGGAGTGTCTGACAGATGGCGCGGGCATCCTCGACGCCCTCCAAGCCGCAGCAGGAGCCGGTCCCGTGTGCGACCGCGCCTGTCTCATCGCCACTGTAGAGACGCATTGTGATACCGACGACATCATACCCCGCGTCCCGCATCAACAGGGCGGTCACCGCGCTGTCCACGCCGCCGCTCATTGCCACGACGCACTTTTTCTTCTCACCCGGCGCCAACGGCGGGATCGCGGCGCGGGACGCGATGGATGCAATGTCGTCAGTGGATGGAGGCGTCATCGTGTTGCTCAATGCCCTTCGGTAATGCGTTCGTGGGATGTGCCAGCAAAAACATGCATGGCTTCCCAATGCCGGTCATTGTACCATGCAGGGACCACGATAGCGGCAATGTGTGGCTTCTGTTATACATATGATGCTCCAAAAGGTCGGACAGAAAGGAGTGCGCGGTGTCTGAGTTGCCCCGGACGATTGTGGAGGCTGGACAGTGGCTGCGGAGCGGGAAAATCACGGCGGCCACACTGACGGAGGCGATGCTTGCCCGCTGCTACGCCGCGCAGGAGCGGCTCGGCGCATTCAATGTCATCACTGATGAGGCGGCAATGATGGCGGCGCGGACGGCGGACGCGGATTTCGCCCGTGGCATTGATCGTGGCCCGCTCATGGGTATCCCGCTCGGCATCAAGGACCTGCTCGCCACGAGTGATGCGCCGACGACCGCGAACAGCCGCGTGCTCGATCCCGCGTGGGGGCAGCGGGCAGATGCGACGGTCGTGCGCAAGTTGCGCGATGCGGGCGCGGTCCTGATGGGCAAACTCGTGTTACACGAGTTCGCGATTGGCTGGCCGGACCCTGCGACGGGCTTCCCGATTGCCCGAAACCCCTGGGATCCGACGCGGACGCCGGGCGGATCGAGTTCCGGCACCGGCGCGGCGGTCTGCGCGGGGCTGGCGCTCGGCGGACTTGGCTCCGATACCGGCGGCTCCATTCGCGGTCCAGCGTCATACTGCGGGATCAGTGGGCTCAAACCGACCTTTGGGCGCGTCAGCAAGGAAGGGGCTGTCCCACTCGGCTACAGCCTCGACACGATTGGGCCGATGGCGCGCACCGCGCGAGACTGTGCGATCATCTTCGATACCATCGCCGGATATGATCCCGCCGATCCCTGCACCGTCAACGTCCCCGTGCCCTCGATGACGGCGGGGCTGGACGGCACGCTCGCCGGGGTCCGCATCGGCATCCCGCGCGACTACTTCTTCTCCGCGCCGGAATTGGACGCCGAGGTGAAAGCGATGGTGCTCGCGGCAGTAGATACGATGCGCGAGGCGGGTGCCACGGTGGTGGAGATTGACTTGCCGTACAGCGAGAGCGCGGCGGCGGCACAGCGCATGACGATCAGCGCGGAAGCGTACGCCTACCATGAACAGGGCTTGCGGGAGCAGCCGGAACAGTACGGCATGCACACGCGGCTGCGCCTCCTGCACGGCATGCTCTACACGGCGGCGGATTTCGTGCAGGCGCAGCGTATGCGCTCGGTCGTGCGGGATGCATGGACAACGGCGATGCGCGCGGTGGATGTGCTCATTACCCCGACCTCCACCGCTATTGCGCCGACGTTCGAGAGTTTCGATGGAACAAAGGTGGATACCACACCGACGCTCACCGGCGTCTGGAATCTTGTCGGATTCCCCGCACTCAGCGTCAACTGTGGGTTCTCCGCAACCGGCTTGCCGATTGGCATGCAGATCGTCGGCGCGCCCTTCACGGAGCCGATCGTGTTCCGCGTCGGCGACGCCTACCAACAGATCACCGATTGGCATATCCGCGTCCCGGAGACGGATTACGCGGCGGAGGTGACGGCATGACGAAGCATGACAAGGACGATGTCGCGGCGACCGTGGATCATCTGATCGCCGTCGCGGGCATGACGGTCACGCCGGAGGAGCGCGACTACTTCGTGCGCGCCTACCCCATTCTGCGCGCGTCGCTCCGGCATCTGCGTCTCCCCGAGGCGCGCGATGCCGAACCGGCGCTCATGTATCCGGCGGACAACCGGCGCTGATACCGCGCGGCATGTGGCGCTAACTGCGGATGCTATCAATCAGCCATGTGCCGCCCTGCTTGCGCAACACGAAGGTACGCTTCGCCACGCCGGATGCGGTCGTGATCGTCGCGCCGACGGTCGCGCCGTTGCCGTCGGCGTCGCGCTGCTCGCTATCTATCGTGAACTCCCGCACGGGCGGCTGGATCGTGAGCAACGCGTAGCCGTCATTGCCCGCCTGGGACTTGAGCGACGGTGTCAGGTAGCCGGAAATATCTCCTTTCGCCAGCACCGTGCGCAAGAACTGCTCAGTCACGCCGCGCGCCTCGCTGGTCGGCACAGGCGTCGTGGTCGGCGTCCCGGCCACGCCTGTGCCCGTGACTGCCGAACCGGCGACCTGCGTGACGCGCGTGGCAGTGCCGCTCGTCACGGTAATTGCGGTCACGCTCGCGCCAACGGTCGCGGTCGTGCGGGCGAGCGATGTCGGCGTGCCCGTATTTGCCGTCGCAGCCGTTGTGGCACGGGCGGTGACGGTCGGGAGTCCATTCGCGAGCGGGGTCGGGGTGCCGGGTGTCGTGGTCGTCGCGCTCGGCACGGCTTGCGTCGTCTGCACGCGGGCGACACCAGTCGTTGGCGTGGCCGTCGCGGTCTTGGCGCTGCCACCGCACGCGGCAAGCGCGGTGATGACGAGCGGGATGATCAGCGCCGAAAGGCGGTTCGAACGGGCGAACACCATATGTGGGACCCTCCTCAGATTAAGACAAGGGGAGGCATCGCCGCCTCCCATATCGCACGATAGCACGGCGACGGCTCGGCTGTCATGTGGGCCAGAAGAGGTGCAACCGATCACGCACTGATCCGGTCAATTAGCCAGGTGTCGCCCGCGCGTTTCATCGCGAACCGGGGCTTCGCTGTGCCATTGGCGACAGAGAGTGTGGATGTGACGGTCGCGGTCGTCCCGTCGGCGCCCATTTCCTGGCCGTCCACGCTGAAGAAGCGCATCGGCGGCTGCGCGCCGAGGAGCGCATATCCGTCACCATTTGATCTGGCCCGCAGTGCGGGTGTCAGGAACGCGGCGATGTTCCGTTTCGCCAGCATGGCATTATAGAATTCCTCGATCACCTTGCGCGGAATCCCGGCGGTCGGCGCGACGGCAGGCGCCGCGTAGGATGGAGGCGTCTGCGCGGGTGCGGGCGGCTCGCCAACGGGCTGCGTCGGTGTGGCGCGCAGTCCGTTGGCGAGTGGCGTCGGCGTCGGGCCTGATGCGGTCGCGACGAGTGCGGGATTGTCGGCTGCTACCGCGATCTTCTTGCCATTACAGGCGGTCATGGCGAGGGTGAGACAACACGCGATGCAGGCGATAAGAATCCTTCTCCCGATGCACCGCATTGCCCGCCTCCTGACGCCGCGTGACCGTCCGAACCTGCCAATCGCATGCGCAATGCGCGTGCCATGTCGCTGTTTGCTACGCTATGGGTGACGAGAAAATCCGCGATGGAGGAAAGGTCAGGCACGAGAGATGACTGAGAAGAGGAACCGACCGGAAGACGATCCGTCGTCGCCGCTGGGCCGTTGCGCGTGGGCGAAGAACGGCCTCGCCATTCGGTATCACGACGAGGAATGGGGCGTGCCGCTTCATGACGACCGGCTGCTCTTCGAATTCCTGATCCTCGAAGGCGCGCAGGCGGGCCTCAGTTGGGACACGATTTTGCGGAAGCGTGACCGCTATCGCGCCGTCTTTGACCACTTCGACCCAGAGGCCGTCTCCCGGTACGGCGAGCGGAAGGTGGAGAGACTACTCGCCGACCCCGGTATCATCCGCAATCGCGCCAAGATCGCCGCCGCGATCCAGAATGCGCGGGCCTTCCTCGCCGTCCGCGACGCGTTCGGCACATTCGACGCGTACATCTGGCAGTTTGTCGGCGGCGAAGCCCGCCTCAACGCGTGGCCTTCACCCGCAACGATTCCGGCACAGACACCCGAATCTGCCGCAATGAGCAAGGATCTCCGGCGGCGCGGCTTCACCTTCGTCGGTCCGACAATTTGCTACGCCTTCATGCAGGCGACCGGCATGGTCAATGACCACACAACCGACTGCTTCCGGTACGCCGCACTCGGTGGGTGACGATATCCGCCCATTACTTCGTGCCGATACCGATATGCGCTTCCATCTCGAGGCGCACGGGGCCGGCAGGATGGGATCAGTTCAGGCCGGTTGCACCGCTCTCTTCAAGGCGCGGTAGGAGCGTTAGAGTAGATCGCCGACTTCCTGCCAGTATGGCGCGCCACGCACGCCGTATCGTTCCCGGCCATCGTCGCAAACGAGCGCCGCTTCCGCACGCAGGCGAGCCGCCTCATGGACGGCGGATTGCGGCAGGCGATAGACGGCGGCGTAGAGGGCCGCGATCGCGTCCGTCAGCCCTGCCTCGCCGGCCTCGGCGGGGTGACGGTGGACGATCCACCACTGCAATTCCCGCGCGGCCACTTCGTCGGCGTCGAACGACGAGCCGCATTCCTCTCGCAGCCGTTTGTACGCCGCCGCGATGTCGGGGATGACCGCCTCATAGTTTTCGCGCGTGCGGGCGAACTGCATCGCCGGGCGCCTGAGCATCAGCGCGATCCGCAAGGCGCGCTCCCACGGCAGCCCAAACTGCCGGGCGACGAGCCGGATGAGCAGGATGAAGAGGCGCGCATCCTGCTTCGCGTAGTACGCCTCCCACATCCGCGTCTCCAGCCACGCGACGGCGTCCGCATCGAAGGTGTAGAGCGGGTTTGCTTTCGCTGCCATTGCTCCTTCTCTCACTCGATGACGATCTCCATGTTCCATGACGCACGATCGCACATGGCGGTTTTCTTCGTTCGGCTGTCCAACTGCCCGCCTCACTCATTTCCGTTGCAAGCGCCGTCGCAGTAGCAGGGCCGTGAGCAGACTACCGCTCACGAGGATCGCTCCGCCCGCAAACAACACCGGCGCACGACTGCGATGCCCGCTCGCGGACACGGCGGGCGTCGGCAGCGGCGCGGCTGTCGTGATAGGAACTGGTGATGGAATCAAGGAGACCGTCGGCGCAATCGCCGTGGCGCCGGGGGCGGCGCCGGGGCCGAGCACATGATCTTCCGGGTCATTCGCCCCAGCGCGGCGCGAGATCCCAGAGAGCGGCACGAGTTCTCCATTCAATCCCTTGCTGGCATAAACGATGTACGTCCCAGCCGTGGTAAATGGGTTGGCATCTCCCCCGCAACTATACGTCAGGACCGTCACCTCCGCCGTCGCCGCCCCCTTCCAGAGTGTCTCGATGGCGAAGGTCGTGCGTGTGGCGGGGGCATCAATGAGCTTGTAGGAAACATCCTCGTGGCGGATGGGATGACCACGGAAGATGATCTCCGCCTGAGCGGCAGCCGCGTTGACGGTCAGCGTCGCGGTGGGCAGGGGCCTTGTCGCGCCGGGGGGCGGCGACGGAGCGGGTACGCAGGCCGCGACATGTGCGCCGCGCGGAGCGGAGACGAGCGCGAAGAGCGCGAAGAGCGCTCGCGTGACACGCAATGCGGGCCGTGAGATAGGCATGACAACCTCCGGGATGCGGGATGTAGCGCGAGTCGCGGACACGGCGCAGCGTCCGTCAGAAGAAGAACGTCAGAAGCGCCCGCCGTGATCCATGTCATATATGGCAGCGTCCCGAGCCGCCTCATGTCTTTGTGTTGTCAAACACGCTCTGCGACCTATGAGACGGGAGGAAAATCCGCCCATCGGCGCCCGCTATCCCTGCCCCGCGTAGGCGATGCGCTGGAACCAGAGCCACCATGCCTGCGCCGTGATCGCCGCGCAGCAGAGGATCGCCGCCACCTGCCCGATCCGTCCCCGACGCCAGAGCCAGACAACGGTGACGCCGCCGAAGAGGGCGACCGGGACCATCGTGTAGAAGAGCGGTTTCAAGAGCAGATCAACATAGGCGTCCGCGAGGGTGAAGAGCGGCATGATGAGTAGCCAGAGGAGGAAGAATTGCCAGGTCCGCCGCCCTTCATCATCGGGCAGGGCGCGATAGTAGACGATGACGCCGGTGATGGCGACCGCGAGCAGGATGAGCAGGTTGCCGACTTCGATATTCTTCGCAATCACCGTTGTGATGTGCCACGGCGCGCCGAGCAACCCACCCTCGGTGTAGCCGCGGTTCGCCGCCGTGCTTGTGCCGAGCGTGCGGACGGATTGGAGCGTCACCCGGACATACTGGATGTAGTACGAGACGAAGGCGAGCAGCGCGGCGAGCAGCGCGCTGGCGGGGATGAGGAGCGCGCGTCGCTTCTCCGGGGCGCCCGTCTCCTGCCGCCACCGCCAGAGGCCGAAGGCGACAAGCACGCACACGTTGAAGACCGCGACGACCGGATAGGCGAGCAAACTGAGCGTCAGGATGAAGGTAAACAGGGCGAAGACGCCGACGCGGTCCAACCGGCGCCCGGCGAAGAGGAGCAGCGTGAAGGCGATGACCGTGAGGAAGTGGGCAAAGAGCGTCGGGTAGTTGCCGTACGAGAGTGCGAGGTACGAAAGCGGCGTGACGGTATAGAGGAAGGCCGCGACGATGCCCGCCGTGCCCATCCCCACCCGCTTCAGCATCGCGAAGACGAATAAGATAGTGAAGACTTCCATCATGCCAACACAGAGCTTCAGCACCGTGCCGATGGCGAGCGGCAGAAGCGTGAACGGCGCGAGCATCGCGTAGAAGAGCGGCGACTTGGGGATCAAGACACCGATGCCCCACTCTTTCGGGCCGGACGAGAGGTCGGACGGAAAGTAGAGCGCACCGAAATCGTGCTGGAGAAAGGTGCGCATCCACCGGGTATGCCAGCCGAGGTCAATGACGATCGTGTCCGGGTAGAGGAGGCCGCCGAGTTTCGTGACGATGCCGAGCGCGACGATGGCGCAGAGGGCGGTCGCCTCGGAAGTCGTGACCGTGAGGCCGCAGCGTGCCCCGAGCCAGATCAGCGGGCGCGGCAAGAGCAGCACGCCCAGCGCTCCGAGCAGCACCGCGAGCAGCGGCCCACTGTACGCCGCGATATATGGCCGCGCGAAGGCGAAGAGCGCGACGAGGATCAGCAGACCGACCGCCGTGCCGAGGGCCGCAAGCGAGCGCCGCCGCTTGTCGCTCGCCACGACGATGCCGAGCGCGCGGGCGGCGATCAGATAGAGGGCGAGCACGATCAGCAGCGCCAGCCCGAGCGTGCCCACTGCCGGGATGGTCCGGCCACCGCCGACCGTCGTCATCCGCAACTGATTGACCTGCACGCCGACGACGCGGCCGCCGCTGTTCGCGAGTTTCTCGGCGGGCGTGCGCAATTCGATGACAACGCCGTGCCCCGTCGTTGCCGCGCCCCGAATATCGAAAGGAATCGTTTGCCAATCGGCGCCGGCTGTGAACCGCTTTACTTCCACGCCGTTGACCAGTACGGTGACGGGTTGCGCCACACCGGGCGGGCGACCGGAGCGGAGGCGGAGCGTCGTCGCGCGCGCGCGCCCACCGCCGATCCCCTTGAAGATGATGAACGACGTGGCGCTCGTCCAGCGATAATGCGTGACGCCATCCTCCGCGACATCCTTATCGTGGAAATTCTGGACGAAGGGCTTTTCGTGTGCGCCGCCGATGTTGACGCGAATCGGTCGCTCCACCTGATACGCTCCGAGCAGCGCGATGAGGCTGACGGTGAGCAGGGCGAGCGGTTGCCAGCCGAGCGCAGCGCGGAGCCAGGTGGAACCGGCGGCGAGTCCACTGCCGATGCGATTGCCCCATCGGGCGGGAAGAGGTGCGGGTTGTGCCTCGGCGAGGCTCACGCGTGCATACCTCAGACCTCGGTGTTCAGCCGCTCAGCCGCGGGGCGGAATCGTAGCGAGCAATGCGATTAATTCGTTGACGACCTGTGTCAGACTGAAGTGGGCGAGCACGCGCGCGCGCCCTCGCTCCCCAACCGCGCGCAGTATAGCAGGTGGTTGACCGAGTGCCGAGTGGATCGCCTCGCCCAACGCCGCCGGATCGTCCGGCGGGACGAGCCAGCCCGTCTCATCGGGGATCACCTTGTCCGGGATGCCGCCGACGGCGGAGGCGACAATCGGCAGGCGGTGCGTCATCGCTTCGAGCAGCACCAGCGGACTGCCCTCGTATCGCGTCGGGTGGACGAAGAGCGTCGCGTCGGCGAGCGTGCGATGGAGTTCCTCATCGGGCAGGCGACCAAGAAGCGATGTATGTGTGCCAATCCCGGCGCGCCGGATTGCCGCTTCCACCTGCGGGCGGGCGGCTCCGTCGCCGATGTGCAGCCAGCGCCATCCATCGGGCAACTGCTCGCGGATTGTGCCAAGCGCGGTGGCGAGCACGTCCAGCCCCTTGTTCGGCTCGATCCGTGCGAGGCTGACGATGGTCGGCGGGCCGTCGGTCGGTGGGGAAACAGGCCCAGTGAGGCGATCCACGCGCTCGACATCAATGCCGTTCGGCACAATCGCCACGCGCTCGCGCGGCAGACCGAGGTTCCGCATCACATCCGGAACGAGGAACGCATCGAGCGCGATCGCCCGATCGGCGTGCCGCGCCGCATGGCGGACGAGCGCCCGCTGCGATGTAAGCAGGCTGCGTTTCAGGCCACGCGCGGAGAACTCCTCCATGCCGTGCGGGTTGATGAGCAGGCGGCGTACCTGCCCGATTTCGCGCAGCGGCACGAAGGCCGCCGCCGCTGCGCCATGCCCGATCGCAGCGTCGAAAACCATGTCGTGTGCCCGTAGCGCGTCCGTCACGCGGCGGACGAAGCGCGGGTAGTGGACGATGCGATCCAGCACCCCGCCGCGCCGGAGCAGGCGGCCATCCGCCCACGGTACGGTGATCAGTTCGTCCACGCGCGGGAGCGAATCGTCCACCTCGCGATGCGTCGGCAGGGCGGTGACGAGCGTCACATGATGCCCGCAATCGGTGAGTGCAGTGCAGACATCCGCGACCGCCCGCTCCAGCCCGCCCACGCCATGCAGCGGCGCGACCACCCGGCTCGCGATGGCGATATTCACTTCGGCGACGGTGGAGCAGGCTTCGGCCTGCCATCTCGCTCTTGCCGGCCGAAGCCTGCTCCATCAGAAGGATGCTTCACCGCGTTATTCCTCCGCGTAGGCATATCAGCCGTCATTCTCGCGGAAGCGGCGCGCATCGTAAAGGCGACGGTGCGTGCTATACAGGGTTTATGCGTCTCGATGGGGGTGAGGTTGATCAACGCATAAGCCCTGCGTGTCATGCGGGTAGCGCGCCACGGATGGCGCGTGTGCGGTAGAATGCCGCCGGGAAGTGGGAGGGCCGCATGCCATTTCATGGCGCGGTGCGGCGGCGTTGTGAGGAGTCCCGTTGCTCGCTGATCCAGTGCTGGTGACCGGAGGGTGTGGATTTGTCGGGTCGCGGTTGTCTGCCCGGCTCGTCGCGGATGGGCACGATGTCATCATCCTCGATAACCTCACGCTTGGCACGCCCGCAAATCTCCCAGCGGCGGCTGTCGGATCGGCGCGGCTCGTTGAAGCGGATATCCGCGACGCGGACGCCCTTGCGCGCTGCCTGGCGACGTACCGCCCGCGCACCGTCTTCCATCTCGCGGCGATCCACTTCATCCCGGCCTGCAATGCCGATCCCCGGCGGGCGATTGATGTCAATGTGACCGGGACACAGGCGCTTCTCGATTCCTGCGCGGCGTCCGGCACGGTCGAATCCGTCGTTCTCGCCTCGTCGGCGGCGGTCTATGCGCCGAGCGAGAAGCCGCTCCACGAGGAGAACGCGCTCGGCCCGGCAGACATCTACGGTCATACGAAACTCTGGAATGAGCAGCAGGCGGCGCTCTTTCACCGGCGCATCGGGATTGCGGTCGGCATCGCGCGGCTCTTCAACCAGTTCGGGCCGGGGGAGACGAATGCGCACCTCATCCCATCCATCATCGAGCAGGTGCGGGCGGGCGGGCCGCTGCGCCTCGGCAATCTCGCCAGTCGGCGGGACTATCTCTCCACCGATGATGCCGCGCGCGGTCTGATCGCGCTGGCGGGGGCGTGCCGGGCGCACGGCAGCCTGACGTGCAACTTCGGCAGCGAGCGTGCCGTGGACGGCTGGCAACTCATCCGGCTGATCGAGCAACTGCACGGCAGCCCGCTCGTCGTCACGCAGGACCCCGCTCGCATGCGCCCTGTCGATAACCCAGTCATCCTCAGCGACTGCACGCGGGCGCACGAACTGCTCGGCTGGCGCGCGGAAACGACATTGGAAGCGGGGCTCGCGGAGGCGCTGAAGCAGCCCCGTGCGATCGGCATGGCCGCGTCGCATCCGCCGCCACGCTCTTCACGGAAATCGTGAGCGTGCGGATGGCAACGCGTCGTCGCTATGGATACCGTGTCGTCTTCCCGCAACGGTTCCCCGCCACCGGCGATGCATCGCCCGCAGCGCATCGTCCCCCACCGGACGCGCCCGCGACCGACACGACGAAAACGAAAACTCTCGCCGCATCGCCGCGCGCGATGATGACACGCCAGATCGCTCTCGCATTGATTGGGATCATCGCGCTTCTCTTCCTCGGCTGGCAGTCCATGCACCTGAACGGGCCGGGCACCGGCTATGATGAAGGGGTGTATCTCACCTCCGCGCAGAGTCTCGCGACGGGCCACGCGCCGTACAAGACTCTCTTCTTCTCGAAGCCTCCCCTCTTCGCCGTCCTGCTCGATGGGATCGGGCGCGTCAGCGGCTGGCATCTCGGCGGCTACCGGCTGGTGATGGCGCTCTGCGCGCTGGTCACACTGCTGACCGCCGCCGCGCTTGCCTGGCGATGGCGTGGGCCGTGGGCGGCGGTGGCGACGGCCACGCTCCTCGCCATCAGCCCAAAATTCGTCTTCTATGCCCGCCCGCTCGGTTCGGACGCGCCCGTCTTTACCTTGATGATGCTTGGCCTCCTTGCCGCGGTGATCGCCATCGAGCGACAATCGCGAAGGGCATGGGCTATCGCGGGCGGGGCGGCGATTGCGGCGATTGGTGTAAAGCCGAATGGTGGCCTCATCATCCCGATCGTCATCGTCGGCTTCGTCTGGTGGCTCTGGAAGCAGCCGCGCGACGCATGGTTGCCCGCATTCCTCCGCGCGCTCTTCTCCGTGACCGGCGCGGCGCCGGTGCTGCTGCTTATGCTCCCATTCAGCCTTGAACCACACGCTTACACACAGTCCATTACGTACGAACTCTCCGGCCGCAGCGCCTATCCGCTCGACCCGGCGGGCAACATCCGGCACATCGCCTCATTCATCTGGTTGGATCGCGGGTTGGTCGTTCTCGCCGCCGTCGGTGCTCTCCTCGCGCTGCGCCGCCCGCTCTCGCTCGTGCCGGTGCTGCTGATCGCGTGGCTCGTGATCGGCGGCGGTTTTCTCGTGCTGCATACGCCGCTCTTCTCGCACCATATCCCGGCGCTCCTTCCGCCGCTCGCGATTTTCGCCGGGGTCGGATTGGTGGCGCTCGTCGAACGCGTTGTGGCGTCGGTCGTGGCGCTCCGAGCACGGCAACCGCTCGACGGCTGGGCATGGTTCGCGAGTGCGTTCAGCGCGCTCGTCCTGCTCGGCGTCGTCGCACTCGTCCCGCATCTCGCCTCGATCAACCGGGCCAGCGTGCGGCAGGTGCGGAGCGCAAGCGAGCAGCAGTTCGATGCGGCCCTCCGGCAATATATCCCACCCGGTGCGCTGGTGATTACGGACGACCAATTCGCAGTCTTCCACGCGCATTTGCCGGTCGGGCCATGGTTCGCCGATACCTCGACGTATCGCATTGACAGTGGCTATCTGACGAACGCCGAGGCGATCGCGCAAACTGAGGCGGAGCAACCTGCCGCCATCGTCATCGCCTCGGACAAATTCCCGCGCCTCAAAGAGTACGTCGCGTGGGTGCAAAGCCGGTACGACCCGGTCTGGTCGAATGGCGCGCGCACCATTTATCGGGCAAGGTGAGCAATGAGCAACGAGCGGGCGCCCGTTGGGCAGGAAGCAATGAGCGTGCCGGACTCAGCATATGATCTGAGCATTGTCATCCCGGCGATGAATGAGGCAGATAATCTCGCCGCCCTCCTGCCGGAGCTCTTCCGCGTCGTCGGTAATCTCGGCTGCACGTATGAGATTTTTGTCGTCGTCGGGCCATCGTCGGATAACTCCGCGGACGTGGCGCGCGGACGTGGCGCGACGGTGATCGAGCAGCGGTCGCGCGGCTACGGGGGGGCGCTCCAGGAGGGGTTCGCGGCATCGAGGAGTGAATACATCATCACGATGGATGCCGATCTCTCGCACCCCGCGACCTTCGTCACCTCGCTCTGGAATGCCCGGCATGACGCGGATTTGCTGCTCGCCTCCCGCTTCCTGCCGGGTGGCGGCGCGATGATGCCCGTCGTCCGTTATATCCTCAGTCGCATCCTCAACATCGGCTTCGCCTACGCCCTCTCGCTCGACCTGACGGACATCTCGACCGGATTCCGCCTGTACCGCCGCCCCGTCCTCGCCGGGATTGACGTGACAGGGAGCGACTTCGATGTGCAGCAGCAGACGCTTATGCACATCTACGCGGCGGGCTACCGGGTACGGGAGATTCCCTTCGTCTATCAGCCGCGCGGTGCGGGCCACTCGAAGGCACGGATGTGGGCCTTCGGGAAAGCATACGTCCGCACACTCTGGCGGACCTGGCGGCAGCGCACCTCCGTCGCCTGCGCCGATTACGACCATCGGGCGTACTATAGCCATATGCCCTTCCAGCGCGCCTGGCAGCGCACGCGCTACCGGATCGTCACCGGGATGGCGGGCAAACGGGCGGGCCTCAAAGTGCTCGATGTCGGCTGCGGTTCGAGCATGATCCCGATTGACCTCGACGCGGTCGGCGTGGATGTCCAGCACAACAAGTTGCGCTACCTCCGGCAGTTCGGTAACCGCGTCGTGCATGCATCCGCGTTCGATCTTCCCTTCCGCGATGGCGCGTTCGGCTGTGTGATCTGCTCCGAAGTGCTGGAGCATGTGCCGGACGACAGTCAGGTGATTGAGGAACTGATTCGTGTTCTCGCGCCGGATGGAACGCTCGTACTCGGCACACCGGATTACAGCCGCCGCGCGTGGCGGGTGCTCGAGCGGCTCTACGGCCTCGCCGCACCGGGTGGCTACGCGGACGAGCACATCACACGCTACACCCAGGAGAGCCTGACCGCGCTCCTCGCCCGCTACGGCTTCCGGCCCGCGAAAGTCGAGTACGTCTTCGGCGCGGACATGTTCATCGCCTTCGAGCATATGCCTCGTCCGGTTGCCATCTCCTCCCTGAACGGCGCGACCGGGCAGCCCGCCGATCAGCCCGCTGTCACGCGGTAAAGTCGCACAAAGGCGTCTTCCCAAACGACTATGCCGCTCGGCACACCAATCGCGGCGGGGTCGAGCGTGCGGTCGAGCAGCAGATAGTCGTAGGTCTCGCCGGAGCGCGGTTTCGGATACGCCGTGCCGAACGCCGGGACCGTGTCAGAGACGCGGCGCGCCCCGGAAAGCCGCCAGCCCAGCGCCGCCATATAACCGTCGGTTTTGACGGCGCCAGCAGCGATCGGTGCGCCGGTTGATCCGAGCAGCACGGTCGCTCCCGCCGGTACTGCCGCGTCAAAGGCACGGAGAGCGTCATTCGGTTCAATGGTATAGACCCGCTCGCGATCATTGGCGAGTTCGCTGTGTAATCCGGGGATGGTTCCATCCCGCAGGCGGCGTACGAATTCCTTACCTTGCGCGCTCGTGTCATCGAGCCGCGCGATGACGTACCGGACGCCGAGCGCCTGCAAGGTCGCAATGGAGCGCGTGTCAGGGAATCGTTGCATTTCCGTGCCGACGGCAGTAAAGGCGGGCGGGCGGAGATCAGACTGACCATTAATCATCTGGTTCCACTGGAACGTACTACGATAATCCGTCACATTGCCGCCGATCCGATCGAGATGGAAGGGCGCATCGAAGACGAGGCCGGGGGGCGCGTTCGCCAGCCATTGCTCGCCCGGCGTCGGGCCGACGGGCGCCATCACCATACCGAGCGGCAGTTGAAGCACTTCGAGGGAGAGCGCGCCAATGACGAGCAGAGCGGTTGGCAACCTCCAGCGCCGCAGACGGGTCGTTGGCCACCGTGCCGCGATCTCGCTGACCGCCGCACCGGCGAGGATCGCCACACCGAGCAATACGAGGATGCCGAACCTGCCGGGCGCGCGCATTGCCTGGAAACCGGGGGCGTGTTCATAGAGTGTCGCATACGGTAGCCACGGGATGAGCGTCGGCCCGTCCGGTGTCAGGCGCAAGTTCGGGCCGAAGGAGAAGAGCGTGGCGACCCCCGCGACCCCCGCCGCATAGCGCGCCCACCAGCGCCGCCGCCCGATCCAGAGGCCATACCCTGCGAGCGCGAGGGCGATCAGGCCGGGGAACTGCATCCGCTCCACCGAATCGCCGCCAATATCCGTGATCGGTTGGAGCGCCTTGCCGTAGAGGAGATTGACGTGCGGCGCGGCGAGATAACTGGAGAGCGTCGCGGAATACGCCTCGGTGCTCTGCACGCTGCGGGCGAATTCGTACCGATTCTGGACACGCAAATAGGTCAGCGCGAAGGGCGCGACGATCAGCACTGCCAGCGCCGCGCCGGTCACGGCAGCCGGAAGGAAATGGCGATGCCTCTGCCGCCGCGCAAGCAGAACAATCAGCGTCGCGGGGAGCAGGAAGGCGAGATAAAAGCCGTAGTAGAAGGCGGCGAGCGTCTGGATTGCTACCGCGCCCGCGAAGAGCAGGACGCCCCACCAGGTCGGTTCCTCACTGAGCCGGATGAGCAAAAGAATGGCGAGCGGGATCCAGCCCGCGTCGTTGAGGCCGACATGGATGATGTGCGCGAGATGCGGTGCGCCGAACCCGTAGATGATCCCGCCCGCTACCGCCCCGATGGTGGACTTCGTCAGATGCCGGACGAGTAGGAACGCACCGATCGCGCTAATCAGCGGGCCGAGCAGCGTCGCGAGATTGAAGGCGAAGACGGCATTCCCTGTCAGCCAGAGCGCCGGCAGCACCGGGAGCGCCGCGCCGAGCAGCATCTCATCGAAGAGATAACTGTCCGCATGCGGCGCGAAGGTGTTCGCGTTGAAGAGGTGAAACGGATCGTGCGGCAACGCGTGCGCCGCCCAGGCGAATCGCCATGCGCTGTCGAGCGGATCGCGGTAACTGAAGAGATGATGGAGCGGATGGAGCGTGACCGGCGCGGTCGTCAGCAGCGTGAGCGCCAGAAAAACCGCGTACGGCCAACACGCAATGAGGCGGGTGAGGAGACGCGAAGAGCGCGAAGAGCGTGGACGAACGAGGGCGGTATTTCCCGATTCCTTCTCTACCTTTGCGCGGGCGCCCTCCGGGCGGCATGCGTCTTTGCGGTTCAAGCGAGTTCCTTTATTGCTGCCGGTTGCGGTTAACCCGTTCGCCCCGGTGGTGGCGCGATGCGGTGGAGCAGTTCGAAGTCGCCTTGCCGCTTGACGAGTTGCCACTGGCCGTTCTCCTTCAGTGTATCGAGTACCGTCCCCTCATCGCCACGCCGCCGGTCACCGAGGACGTAGTCGGCGCGGTCAATCAGCGTAGCGTCGTAGAACTCGTTGCCGGGGAACTCATAGAGGTGGCGGCGAAGCGGCACGCGTGTCGCCGCGAGGCTCGTGACGCTCAATGGGGCGTCCGTCGGGATCATCGCGATCAGGAGATCGGCCGAGGCGGTACGGTTCTTGTCTGCCTGAGAAATCCGGCCACCATTTTCTACCCAACCCGCGACCTTATCCGGCTTCGTATACGCGAACTGGAATCCGCTGAACGCCAGCATAAGCGCGACAAGGCTGATGCCAACCGCCGTGGTTGGCACACGCTTGAGCACGCCCGTGAGACGTGGCAGAAGACGATAGAGCGGGTGTGTACCGTCCGTGAGAGCGGCGACGGCGAGGATCGCGGCGACGAAGAGCCAGGGCGTGATCAGCGCCGAGTACTGATGGAAGATGTCACGCTGGTATTTGTAGTGGTCACCGGCGAAGAGATTGATGAGGAAGGGCGGCAGCGCCATGAGCAAGGGGCGCGGCGCGAGGAACGGCAGGAACGCGAGCGGGAAGAGGAGGCTGACGACGTACTGCCAGCGATCCGGCCCGAACGCGGTGCGGGCGACGAAGAGCGGATGCGTGACGATCGTCCTGACGATGTCACCCGTCGTCGCGCCGAGCCAGTCATAGTTTTGCAGGTACGAGAACTGCGTGCCGCCCGCAAATGCCGGGATGATGACGAAGACGGCGAGTAGCCAGTAGACCGCGCCGAAGACCATCGGCGCCCAACTGAAGACGGCACGCCGCCGTCTGAGGACACCGTACAGCCCGAGCATCGCGACGACGAGCGCGGTGTCGTTGCGGTTGATGATCGCGAGCGCGATGCAGACCCAGAAGCCGACTGCGTAGCTACGTGTCATACACCAGTAGGCAAAGAGCAGGAACGTCGCGGCGAACAGTCGCGGCTGGACCTCGTAGAGGTTCGCATTCTGCATTGGCACGTACGAGAGCAGTAGCACGCCGAACAAGAGCGGCACGAACCGTGTGCGCGGCAGCGCGTCCCGCGCGATCAGGTAGACGGCGAGCGCGCCGAACGCCGCCCCGACCGTCTGGAGGAAGAGTAGCGTTGCCGTCGTCTCTTTCAGGGCATAGAAGGGCACGAGGACGAAGTGAAAGAGGAACAAATCCTGCCCGAACGCGGAGGTCGTGTACGAGAGGGCGGACTGCTCCGCGATATGGCCGTGGAGGGTATTCCACAAGGGCTGCTCGTAGACGAGCGGGTCGAAGCCCATATGTAAACCGTCGAGTTGCCACTTGGACGCCGCGAAGATGATGATGATATAGAGGAGCATCGCGAGGCCGAGCAATACCGGCACGGCAGCGTCGAGCGCCATGATCGCCCGCCGCCATGCCGTCGGCGCATCATTCCGCGCCCGTGAAGTGGGTGGCGTGGGTGTGAGAGTCGCATCGCCACGGGCCATCACGCGCCGCCCCGCGCGTCGTTCCTCGATGCTGCTGCGACCATGCCGGTTGCGTGCATGTGAAGATCATCCCCAGCCAACCCGAACCATCGAGCAGTACTGTATCACATCGCACAGGCACGGTACCGGCAGGGCGTCGCGCGTCGCCGCTCAGGCAGAGGTCACATCCCTGCCGCGCCAGCGGCCGCAGCCCGCGCGGCGCCAGCGGCCGAACGGCCCGAAGAAGAAGATGAAGAAGAGCGGCCATGCGACCCAGAACAGGTGCGCGCCCGTCAGCGCGGAAACGACGATCACCGCGGCCACGACCGCCACGATTGCCGCGATCCGCCACGGTGGTGGGTAGCCGCGATGATGGTGTTCCGTCTCCGTCCCCGGCTGTCGTGGTGCGCCCCGTGGCAGGTCCATGAATAAATCGTCCAGTTCGCCCACCGTCTTGGCCGCGTAGCAGCGGTCAATCCGCTCGTCGTACTCCGAGGCGTCCAGTCGCCCCTCCGTATAATGCTGGCGGAGCCGGTCGGCAGTCGCCGCGCGGTCGGCGTCGGAGGCGCGCATTCTCCGCCCGCCCGCACCACTCGTCCGCCCGCTCGTGTCATCTTTTCGATTGCTGCGATCGCTGTCCATCTTCTACTCCTTATCGCGTGCGTTTCCCTACCGACGAATCTTCATCTCCCTCCGTCTGTCGCTCATCTGACACCCACCGAAGGTGCGGCGGCGCGCATCTGTCTGTTCGTCCTCGACCCGTATCGGGCGAGATTGAGGGCGATGAAGAGGATCACCACGGCATTGACTGGGTGGAGCGCGGCGATTAGCGACGGAGCTTTCGGGAGGAACGACTGGACGATCGTCAGGGCGAAGAGCGCCGCCGACAACCCGATCTGCGTGCCACGGAGCCTGCCCGCGAGCGCGAGGATCAGCAGGATCAGCGATGCCGGGATGATCAGCGAGCCGGTCAGGCGATGCGCGCGGAGATCCGTCGCGCCGAACAGCCCGAGCCCCACGAAGAAGAATTGCGCGCCGACCGCCGCGAGGATGATCCACGCTAGCCCCGTATGCATCGCGAATACCACCTTTCTCATCGCAAAACCCCTTTCCTCTTTGGTACGGAACGCGCATTCCGGGCCACATCCGGGAACGCACCTCCATGATCGCCCGCGAGAATCACGAACCCGTGTGGCGAAAAGTCACGGAACGGTCACGACTTGCCCACAGTGCGGGCACGTTTGCGGGAAACGCGCGGAGCATCCCTTTCCGCGTGGGATAATGGCGGCAATGCGACGCACCGACGCGGGGCGCATTCCGCTGGGAGGGTATCCGTGACGCACGAACGAACGGTGCTGGTCGTGGACGATGACGCCGCCATCGTTGCAATGATGCGCGACTTTCTCGAAGCCGAGGGCTTCCGTGTCGAGGGAGCCGTCAACGCCGATGAAGCCCTGACCGTGCTGGGCCATACTGCGATTGATTGCGTGCTGCTGGACATCATGATGCCGGGCGAGAGCGGGTTCGAGCTCTGCCGGCGGGTGCGCAGGACGAGCGATGTGCCGATCTTGTTCCTCTCGGCACGCGGCGAGGACCTGGATAAGATTCGTGGCCTCGGCCTCGGCGGCGACGACTACATCGTCAAATCCGCCACGCCCCCCGAGGTGGTGGCGCGCGTCAAGGCGGTGCTGCGCCGCTCCGGTGGGAAGGGACCCGCCCGTGACGCCGTGCTGGACTTCGGTCGGCTGGTGCTCGACCCGCGGGCGCGCGAGGTCCGTGTGGATGGCGAGCCAGTCTCCTTCACCCCGCGTGAGTACGAAATCCTTTGTCTGCTCGCCGAGCGCCCGCGCCAGGCTTTCACGTACGAGCAACTGCTCGAACGCTTCTGGGGCGGTGCGGGAGACCGGCATACGGTCACGGTTCATATTGGCCGGATTCGCGAGAAGATCGAAGCCGATCCGAGCGCGCCGGCGCTGATCGTCAATGTCTGGGGTGTGGGCTATCGCTTCGAGGGGAAACGGTCGTGAGGGCGCTTGGCATCCGCAAGTGGATGATCGTGGGAATACTGACCTTCGTGGCATTCCCCACGCTGGCCTATACCGCCACGAACGTGCTCGACCGACAGATAATGCGGCAGCAGACCCCGCAGGAAGGGGCCGCGCTTGATACCGCGCTGCACGACATCGCGGGGAACGCGGCGCGGTGGCATGATCCCCAGTGGCAAGCATCAATCCGGGAGACGCTCGACACACTCGGCGTCGGTGGCACGCTCCGTGATCCGGCTGGCGCTGAAATCTTTCATGCTGGCCGCGTTGTATCGGGATCGCACCCGGGCTGGCAGGGGGTGGTGAGCCGACAGGTAACGGTTGTGGATGGTAGTCAGGAAATCGGCACGGTGGAACTCTCCGTCCCGCAGCGCGACGACGTTCTGGCGAGAGCGGCGGCGACAATCGCACTCGTGCTCGCCCTGTTCAACGCGGGCTGGCAGATGCGACGGTCCGTTGTGAAACCCCTGGAGGCGATGGGGCGGGCGGCGCGACGGATCGCGGGCGGTCATCTTGACTTCACCTTGCCCACCTCGCGGGTGCGCGAGATCGCAGATGTGCGGGACGCGTTCGAGGCGATGGGGGAGGGACTGCGCGACTCGATCCGGCGACAGGCGGAACTGGAGGAGGAGCGACGCTTCTTCATCGGCGCGATCGCGCACGATCTCCGCACGCCGTTGTTCGCGCTGCGTGGCTCGTTGGTCGGGCTGGAACAGGGGCTTGCGTCCTCACCGGAGAAGGCGGCGCGCTATGTCGCGGTCTGTCGGCAGAAGGCGGACCACCTCGACCGGCTGGTGGAAGACCTCTTTGCCTATACGAAGGCCGAGTATTTGGGGCAGGCTATCTATCGCGAGCGGCTGGACTTTGGATCGCTGATCGAAGCGGCGGTTGATGGCCTCCGGTCGCGAGCGCGGGACAAGGGCATATCTGTTACCTACACTACGCCGGCCGATCTCTCTTTGATCGAGGGGGACGCACATCTCCTGAACCGCGCAGTGGAGAACCTGTTGGACAACGCACTCCACCATACTCCGGCCGGTGGCGAGATCACCGTTGGTTGGCGCGCGGGACCGGCCGACGTGACATTCACGGTCGCGGATACCGGGCCGGGGATCGCCACGCGGGACTTACCGCATCTGTTCGATCCGCTCTATCGCGGGGAAGTGTCGCGCAACCGGGAGACCGGAGGCGCGGGGCTCGGGCTGGCGATCGCCCAGCGCATCCTCCGGTCGCACGGAGGCGATCTCTCGGCCGCGAATCAAGCGACCGGGGGGGCCATATTTACCGGCTGGCTACCGCTCTCTTCGGAGCCATCAGCCGCCCGGTAGGTCATCGGATCGAGCAGCGAGCAGCGAGCGCCGACTCTGATTGGCGCGGACGCTCGCGACGCGGCTTGATTAAGGTGTGGGCAGCACGGCCTCTTCCATAGTGACGGCAAGGGGATCGGCGCGCCGCAGGGTTTGGGCATAGAGCACGAGCGCGGGCGAGAGGATGCAGCCGCCGACGACTAGTGCGGCGCGCACCGATGCCAGGACGCCGACATAGCCGACGACCGGGCCACCCGCGATTTGCCCGAAGGCGTCTGATTGGCTGCTGATCGAGAGGACCGTCGCGCGGACGCGGGAATCTACATGCTGGTTGATCCACGCCGTTTGCAGTGGGTTATTGATGTTCCGAAACATCCGCACGCCAATTGAGGCGACCACCGCCAGCGCGAGGTTCCCGGCCAGTGCGAAGCCAAGGTAGAAGAGGACGAGCAGCGCGGTCGAAATCGTCAGGGCGCGGGCGACGGCGCGATGGCTGTTCGTGTCAATGCGGCGGCGGACGACCTCGAAGACACCAATATTCCAGAGCCGCCCGATGATGCTGAAGGCGCCGAGCCAGACGACGGGCTTCCACCCGGCAAATGTCGGGAAGGTGAAGTTGGTCAGAAAGTGATCGGTGCTTAGGCGGTCATAGGATTCCGTCGCCGCACCTGCGAAGACCGCGATGCCGAGGATCGTGAGTAGCACCGGCGAGCGCCGGATAAGCGAGACGCCGCCCTTCAGTGTGCCGCCCATCATCTGCCACGTCGTGCGCTCCTCGCGCGGTGTCGGTGTGAATCCGTGCTCCGGCATGATGACGATCAGCGCGACGCCCATCGCGAGCCAGAGTCCGCCACCAAGCAGGATGGGTAACTGGATCGAGAAGTTCCCAATCGCGGTGCTGACCGCCGTAGCGACGATCGCGCAGATCAGTTCGATCTGTGAGGCGCGCAAGAAGAGTGGGTTCGCGCGATCCATGCCGATTTCATCCGTCAGCCACGCTTGTGTGGCCCCGCTCGTGAAGGTGTAGCCGATCCCCCAGATCGCTTGCGCGAGGAGGATGACGCCGAAACTCGGCACAACCCCTTGCAGCGCCAACCCGATGCCGAGCAGGAAGACGCCGATGATAATCGAGAGACGGCGGCTGTACACATCCGCGACGATACCGGTCGGGACTTCGCAGATGAAGGTCGCGCCCTCCAACACCGTGCCAACGAGCACCAGTTGCAGCGGGTTCAGGTGTGCCACTTGCACCTGGTAGATCAGGTTCACCGTGAAGACGAGTGTCGAGAAGAAGGCCCCACCGCCGATCATCAGCAGATAGACGGGAACCGCTCCAAGGGTCTTTTTTGCGAACAATCAGGCTCTCCTTCGATGCGGGGATGCGCGTCTGCCTCCCCACGATGTGCCGCGTTGAAAAACCGTTGATCTGTTCGCATTGGTGTCCCCTCCTTAAACCTCACCCCTACCCACTCCGCTTTAACTTCCCGGTCCGCTTCGCGTATCGCTCGACGATGCCGAAGACCCACATGCCGATGGGGATGGAGAGCAGACCAATGAACAAAAGCGGCAGGAGTGTCCCGCCGAGGTGCGTCACGCTTTGCCCGTCGAGGATCGCTGAGCGCATGCCACGCAGCACGTACGTCGCGGGGGAGACGGTCGCGAATGGTTGCATCCAGCCCGGCAGGACACTGACCGGGTAGTAGACGCCGGAGACGAGCAGCAGAATGCCGCTAATGACGAAGGTCATCTCCGCGCCGCGCTCTGGGAAGAGCAGTGGCAGGATCGCCGCGACCATCCCGACGCCGACGAACGAGAGCGAGCCGATCAGCAGCACAATTGCCGCTCCCGTCGCGTCCACATGCGAGAGGTCCACGCGGAAGAACGACGAGAGGATAACCAAGAGAATACCTGTCCGCACGACACCGTAGACGATGCTGAAAAGTGCCGTGCCGAGCAGATGTGTCAGACGGCTTACGGGGGCCATCATGGTATATTCAATCGTCCCTTCCCATCGTTCCCAGGCAATCATTTCGGAGATGCTGTCGAAGACGGCGCGCAGGTAACTCCAGACGAGCGTGCCGATGCCGAGATAGAGAATTAGCCGCTGCGTCGCCTCGGGGCTGTTCACGGCCTGCTGCGCCTTGCCGATGTACATGATCGAGAGCGAGTTCGCCACTGTGAAGACGAAAAAGGCAATCTCCCAGCCCCAGTACCGCCGGACGAGATGGACATTGCGTGCCACGAAGGCGTACACCCCCCGCCCCTCGCGCACGAAAAGACTCGTCGGCGGCACAGGCACGGGCGGTAATGATTGCGTGTCGAGCATGGATGCCATGGTTACTCCTTGCGTGGCTCAGTATCGTTGACGAGTGATTTGCCGGTGAGGTCCATGAAAACGTCTTCCATCGTCGGGTTGTCATGCCCTTCGTGTCGCAGCCGGGTTTTCAGTTGCGCGCTCGTGCCGAGGGCGACGATCCGCCCCTGATCCACGACGGCGATACGGTCTGTCAGTGCCTCCGCTTCTTCCATGTCGTGCGTGCAAAGGAGGACGGTTGCATCGTGGCTGTCGCGGACGGCGCGGACGAAGTGCTGTACCTCCTGCTTCGAGCGCGGATCGAGGCCCGTTGTCGGCTCATCGAGGAGCAAGAGCACCGGCGCGGTGAGCAAGGCCCGCGCGATGGCGACCTTCTGCTGCATGCCGCGGCTCATCGTCTCCAAGGGCCGCTTCGCCTGCGCTTCGGTGATGCCGAGCAGGTCGAGCGTGTGGAGGATGTCGCGCCGCGCCTCCGCGCCCCGGCCATAAAGCCGGCAGGCATAGAGCAGGTTTTCCAGCGGCGAGAGTTTTTTGAAGAAACTCGCCTCCACCGAGACGCGGTTGATCAGATATTTCACCGCCCGGTCATCCCGCACGACATCGTGCCCGAAGACGGTTGCGCGCCCCGCATCGGGGAGGATGAGCGTGCTGAGGATGCGGATGATCGTGCTTTTGCCACTGCCATTCGCCCCCAGGAGGCCGAAGACCTCGCCCTTGCCAATCGTGAACGAGATGTCCGTCAATGCATGGACGGGCTCCTTCGCGGCCCGCCACGGCCAACGCAGCACGCCACCAAATTGCTTGCAGATGCGGTCAACGACGACGGCTTCGCTCGCCGGGGTCGCGACCGAAAGCCGATTCGTTTCAGGGTCAGCCAGCAGTTGCGCCATGTGTGATGTGTCCTTTCTGGGTAGTGCGGACCTTCCAGTCTGCGAGAACGGATGCCGAAAGCGATGCTACAAGATAGACCTGCATATAAAAAACCCCTTTCGCGAACGCCTCAAAGATGGGGGCGGGCGCTCGACGGGCAGGCGCAAAAATCCCGTGAGCCTTGTGGCGCCCACAGGTCTGGTTTCGTGCGGTTGGGGGTCTACTTAATGGGGTGGCACGATCCAGGTGGGCACACTGCCGCCATCGGAAAACGCGGCGCGCGGCTTTCGCCGGTCCACCGTGTTGCTGATAGCGTTGAGCAACCTGTCGCTCATCATGTGCCTCTCGTGCCGGATAACGTGGCATCCCAACTGATGCCATGATCGAGTGTAGGGGTGAGGAGGTGGAAAGTCAATACGTGGGGGAAACCAGAGGCCAGAAATCAGACCGGAACCGTGTATCTGTCTCTCTCGCTCTTGCTGCTTGCTGCCCGCTATCCGCTGACAGGTTCGTAATGGACCTGATTGCGGCCGCCCGCTTTGGCGGCGTAGAGGGCGGTGTCGGCAATGCGGATCAGGGTGTCCATCGTCGTCGCGTCCGCCGGGAAGACCGCAACGCCCGCGCTAATCGTCGCACGGACCTCTTCGCCTGAGGGGAGATCAAGGCGGTTGCGGGCGACATTCATGCGGAGCCGCTCCGCGACGATCAGTGCCTGCGCGCCGTCCGTCTCCGGCAGTACCGCGACAAATTCCTCGCCCCCGTACCGGCCAACGAGGTCAATGCTCCGCACTGTCCCTGTGGCGATGCGCGCCAGATCTCGCAGCACGCGGTCACCGAACTGATGGCCGTAGGTGTCGTTGATGCTTTTGAAGCGGTCGAGATCGAAGAAGATTACCGCGAGCGACCGCCCATACCGGCGTGACCGTTCCAATTCGCGCTCCAACCGCTCCAGGAGCGCCCCCCGATTGAAGAGGCCGGTCAGCGCGTCGGTCTGCGCGGCATGAGCGACCGCGTCATGCATTTGGGCGTTCCGAAGCGCGACGGCCGCATGGCGTGCCAGTTCAGCGACGATCGCGGTGTCATCCGGCGTGTAACGGGCCCGGGTCGTGCCGCCGACCATGATCGCGCCGATCAGTTGCCCCTCGACGCGGAGCGGCGCGACGATCAGCGACCCGAGCCACGCGAAGCCGGGTAGGGTGGCACTGTTGTAGTGCGTGGACACGTCGCTGATCAGGAAGGGCTTTCCCGTCTCGGTCATCGCCTTCGTCAGACTGTATGCACCCGGTTCGATCCCCTCGAAGAGGTCGGCATTGACGGCGAATGGCCCGCGTCCGTCGGCGAGGCGGAGTTTGCCGCCATCCGCCATCGTCAGGAGCGCCGCGCCCTCGTACGGGACGAGCCGGGCGATCTGATCGAGCATTACCTCCATCACCGCGCCCGGATCGAGCGAGGCGCCGAGCGAGACGCCGATATCGAGCAGCGTTTCCGCACGGGCGGCGCGGCGCTCGGCGCTGGCGTACCGCTCCGCCTGCTGGATCGTCGCGCTGATCCGCTGCGTAATCAGCCCGAGGAGTTCGAGGTCAAATTGGTCGAGCGGCTGCGCGCTCTGGATATCCACCACGCCGAAGACCGCACCGTCCACGAGTACCGGCACGGCCATTTCGCTTTGCACATTTGTCCCGAACGGGAGGAAATCCGTCTCCTTGCCAATATCCTGGACGAGCGCGGGCTGCGCGGTGCGGAAGACGCGCCCAATCACGCCGCGATCAATCCGCACCCGCTCGATCACCGTGCCGAGACCGGCGTGTGCGCGCGGAACGAGGTCGTCACCGTCCCGTTCATAGAGCGTCACCGAACACTGCCCCAGCGAAACGGCGAGCGCATGGACGAATGTCCGAACCGTTTCATCCAGGTCAATCATGACGATGCTCACGGAAGCAACACCTTTTCCCCACCACAGAGAACGAATATTTTTAGTCTATAAATCATATTTATGTGCAAGAGCAAACAAACCGATGCTACAGGGCTAGTATACGGAAAATCCCTCCCCTTTCCGTATGTTTTCCCGGCGATCACCTTTCAATTCAGTCATTCACGGACATCGCGCGCCGCGTATACTAGGGGCAGGCGCGCAACGCGACGCGTCGCGGATAAAGGGGATCACTTGATGGCTGCTGACCGACCGACCGACCGCCTCCCGAACGCGGAACTCATCGCCGCGCACCCGCTGATCATCGCCGCGAATCGTGGCCCGGTGGAGTTCACACGGCAGGAGAACGGCTCATTCACGCATAAGCGGGGGAGTGGTGGCGTCGTCACGGCGATGAGCGCGCTGGGCAAGTATGTGGATCCGATCTGGGTGGCGAGCGCGATGACGGACGGGGACCGCCAGCAAGCGGTCGCGGCGGGTGGCGAACCGGTCACGGTGGAAGACGAGGGGCAGCCACCGCTCAAAATTCACTTCGCCACGGTGCCGCCGGAGACCTACGATCTCGCCTACAACGAGATCAGTAACTCGATCCTCTGGTTTTTGCAGCACTACCTCTGGGATGCCGCGCACGAACCGGATATTGACCAGCAGGTCTGGCGCGCGTGGGATGTCGGCTACTCGATCCTCAATCTCACCTTCGCGAATACGATCCATCGCGCCGCCGAACTGGCGAAGAGCGAGCGGCCGATCGTCATGTTGCAGGATTACCACCTCTATCTCACGGCGGCACTGGTGCGGGAGCGGTTGCCGCACGCTCTGATCCAGCAGTTCATTCATATCCCGTGGCCGGACAAGGATTATTGGCGCTTCCTGCCCGCGCGGATCCGGCGCGAAATCTGCCTCGGCCTGATGGCGAACGATATCGTCGGCTTCCAGACCTTCGATCACTGCCACAACTTCATCCAGACCTGCGTCGAGAATGTTTCCGGCACGGAGGGCGACCACAAATGGATGTGCCTGCGCCATCAGGGGCGGACGATCAGGGTGCGCTCGTACCCGATCTCGCTCGATGTCCCCGCCGTCCGGCGGACGGCGGCAAGTCCGGCAGTCGCGGAGTACATAGACGTGCTACAGGACTACCTCGGCGAGCAGACGATCCTGCGCGTGGACCGCGCGGAGCCAAGCAAAAACGTCCTGCGCGGTTTCAAGGCATTCGATCTCTTTCTCGAACGCTACCCACAGTGGCTTGGCAAGGTGCGTTTTCTCGCGCTGCTCGTTCCGTCGCGCCTCTCGGTGCCGCGCTATCAGCAATATCTGGACGACATCTATGCCTTCATGGGGCGGCTCAACACGAAGCACGGGACGGAGACCTGGCGGCCCGTCCGCCTGCTCGTCGGGGATAACTACGAGCGTGCCCTCGCCGCGCTCACGCTCTACGACGCGCTCCTGGTCAACTCACTGGCGGACGGCATGAATCTCGTCGCGAAGGAGGGCGCGCTGCTCAATGAGCGGGGCGGCGTGCTGATCCTCTCCGAAACGGCCGGCGCGCACGAGCAACTGGGCGCGCACGCCCTCTCCATCGCGCCGTGCGATGTCGCCAGCACGGCGGACGCGCTGCACCTCGCCCTGACGATGCCGACCGACGAACGCTTCCGGCGCGCGGCGGCCCTGCGTGCCTCCGTCGAGCAGGCGGACATCGTCCGCTGGATCACCGACCAACTGAACGACATCGCCACTGTTGAGCGCGAAACGCATGCTTCGGTGTAGCGGATTCCGTTTTCCTATCGCGCGAGCGGCTCGCGCCGCCCGACGATCTGCGCGCGATTGCCGGCGGGATCGGTGAAGAAGACGATGCGATCGCCGAAGGTGTTGACGAATGGCTCGTCCATTTGTGTCCCCATCGCGCGCAATTGTGCCGCCAATGCGTCGAACGCGTCCCACGAAACACCAAAGGCGAGATGATGGGGGTGGGTGAGCGGCGGCGCTTTGCTGACGAAAATCTCGAACCGCCCGCCTGCCCCGTCGCCGACAAAGACGAGGACGCCCGGCTCCTCCCGAATGCGGTGCCAACCGAAGACGCCCTCATAGAAGCGCACCGTCGCCTCAAATGTCGCGCTGCTCGCCGCGATGCCGACATGCTCCAGATGGTACGTCATACGTATCGCTTTCCCTCCTCGTGTCGGTGGCACAGGGTGAAGCCCTGTGCGTCTCAAAGATTGATGAACATCAGCGGCCCAACCCATCCGCAACGGCAGTGAGCAGGGCGGCGATGCCGGTAACGCCGGTGGCGATGGCGTCTACGCTGGCAAGGACTTCTGGCGGGGCGGTGCCGTCCGGCGCGATGACGCCGACATTCAGACCCGCGACTTCCCCTGCGGCTCTCAAGTCGCGCAGCGCATCGAAGGCGTCCACATCGGTCAAATCGTCGCCGAACATGACGACACTGTCGAGGGCGTACGCCGTACACAAGCGGCGGAGGGCGTATCCCTTGTTGATCGGTACCGGCGGGCGGATTTCGATCAGTGCCCGGCCTTCAGTGAGCCATAATCCCTCGGTGGCGGCGAGTGGTTCGAGGAGAGCGAAGAGGGTAGCGCGCGCCTCGGGATGATTCGGCGCGAGGCGGTAATGGACGCTGGCGGTCGGCCCCTTATCCTCCAGAATCGTACCGGGTGGCAATGGCGCGGTCCGCAACTGCTCGATCACGCGGTGGACATGCGGGGCGTACGGCGCGGCATCGGCGTCGGCGGTGAGTGTCCCACCCGCGAGCATCTCCATGCCATGGTTGCCGACGACGAGTAGATTGGGGATGCCCACGATGCCCGCACCATCCTCGGCACGGCGGCCGGTCAGCGCGACGACGAGTGTCAGACGGGGGATAAGGCGCATCAGGGCACGCCGGGCGTCCTCGTCCACGCGAGCCGCGCCCGGCGTCGCCGCGAGTGGGGCAATTGTGCCATCTATGTCCGTGATGACGCCCGCGCGCGGCAAGCGCAGAAGGCGGAGCAGTTCCTGTGGATCGGCGGGAGGCGGGATGGCAAGCGACGCGGGCAGGTCAGTCGTCGCCATGCACAGTTTCCGGCACGGGTATCGCCCCGGCGTTTTGCGCCGAAGCAGCGTCCCTGGCACGCTGCCGCTTGCCACCCGTCTCGCGCGCGACCATCGCGAAGAAGAGCCCCGTCGTGATAATCAGCGTGGCATTGATGGCGAGCGCCGGGCCATATCCCGCCGCGTCAGAGACGATGCCCATACAGATCGGGCCGAGGATGAAGCCGATATCCCCGAACGAGCGATAGACCCCGAGCCGCGCGCCGATCCCCTGCCCCTGCGCCAAATCCGCGACATAGGCGGAGGGCGCAGGCCCTGCGACGCCCGTGCTGATGCCGAACAGGGCGGCGGACATCGTGAACCAGAAGATGTTCGGGCTGACAATGAAGCAAATCACGGAGATGCCGGAGAGGATTGTACTCGGCACAATCGCCGCTTTACGTCCGAGATTGTCCACCATCCACCCCGCGATCGGGACGCAGACGAGATTGCCGAGCGTGGCGAGCGTCAGAATGCCGCCGATGGCTTCCTCACCGAGATGATAACGGTCCGCGCCGAGGAGGGGGAGCGCGGTCGTGCGCGTGCCGGTGCGGGTGAAGAACTGCGCGAGGGTGAGCATGCAGATAGCGAGGAACGAGATGTCACCGAGGAACCGCCATGCCGCGAAGGGGGAGGCGCGGCGGAGGCTGGTGGCTTCCTGCACCGGCGCTTGTTCCCGCACGGGCATTGGGATCGTGCGGCGGCGCGCGAATGCCCATGAGAGGGCGAGGCAGGCCATCCCCGAGTAGACGAAGAAGACGCCCCGCGCGCCCACTGCCCCCGCGATCAACCCGCCAACGGTCGGGCCTGCCGTCGAGCCGAGCAGAAAGGAGCCTTGGAAGGTGCTCATCATCCGACCCCGGTTGTCCGGTGTGCTAATGTCCGCGATGGTCGCCTGCGCGCTGGTGATGAAGAGCGCTGAGCCGATCCCTTCGAGGAAGCGGCCAAACAGCAGGACGGCATAGACCGGCGCAAGCCCGCAGATGATCGAGGAGACGGCGGTGAAACACATCCCGCCGAGCAGGAAGGGGCGGCGGCCAAAACGATCCGCCAACCGCCCGGCGGGGGTGTTCGTCAACAGGCGGGCGATGGGATAGGCCGAGACGATCAGGCCAATCAGCGCGCCATTGACGCCAAAGGTGCGCCCATAGAGCGGCAGGATGGGGGCGACCATCGAAAGCCCGACCATGACAAGCGCCACCATCACGCAGAGCGTGAACATCAATTCATTCTGCCGGAGGAGCGCGAGCGCCTTCTTCATGGTGGCGCTAGCATAGCATAGACGGCAGGCGGCAGGCGGTGAGACGGGAGACGAAAGGGACGCTGAGCGTGCTACAGTCTTTCGCCATTTCGTTTCTCGACGCCGCCTGCCGCCTGCTGCCTACTTGAGGGCGAAGAGGATGATGGCAACGACAACCGCCACAATGACTGCCAAGGCGATGAAGCCAATTGGCGCAGCGGCCATGGTCTTGGCCTCACGCGGGGTGACTTCGCTCGTCGGGACAGTATCGCCAGTGCGTGTCGGGGACGTTGCCTCGCTCCCGCGATTTCCTTCGATGGGCGCCTGTCGCTCGTGCATGGTTGTCTGCTCCTTCAATCGCCACGACGCATGTTTCGGCGTACGCACGCACTGTGCCAGTAGCGGTATCATACGGACGCGTGATGGTCGTGGCGCTGAGCGATGCTGAACCAGAGGATGCGGATGAGTGACGAAACAGACGGAATTGCGGACGAGATATGCAGAGACGTGCGCGACGCGAGCGGATCGCGCTCGCCGAACGGACAGCATCTCTTTAGCACGCAGATCGGCGGTGTGCCGCTCTTCACCCGCGACGGCGACTGGAACCCGGCGCTGGCAATCGAGGTCGTGGAGGAGGGGAGCATGCTCCGGCACGCGAGTGGCGCATGGCAGGCGGCGGGCTGGCATCTGTGGGTGCGCGGCGCCCCGGCGGACGGGACGATCACGACGGGCAGGGTGCGGCCATGACCATCACATGCAGCAACATATCCCGTCAGCACGGTGATGATCTGTGGTTGCTGCCATTCCTTGACGCGATGCGAGCGGCGGGGAACAGAGTGCTCGAACTCGGCTGCGGGCCGGGTGAGGATGCGGCGGAACTGGGCGCGCAGGGGTTCCGCGTCGTCGCCTTCGATGTGGCACGTAAGCCGATCCGCAGGGCCGTCGAAAACGCTCCCGCCGCACATTTCTTTATCGCGGATTTGCAGTCACCGCTGCCGATACGCAGTGGGGCAGGGGATGTCGTCGTCGCCTCGCTCTCGATCCACTATTTCCCGTGGCAGGAAACACTGGGGATCGTGAATGAGGTGCGCCGCGTGGTGCGGCCGGGCGGTCTCTTCGTCTTCCGTGTCAACGCGACCGATGATGTGAATTTTGGCGCGGCGCAGGGGGAGGAATTGGAGCCGAACTATTACCACGTCCCGCCCGATGGCCGGAACAATCGCCCGTACAAGCGGTTCTTCGACGAACCGTCCGTCCGCGCCCTGCTGACGTCCGGTTGGCGGATTGTCCATCTCGCGCACCGGACGATCAGCCGCTATGACACGCCGAAACAGGTCTGGGAGTGCTGCGCGTATTCGGAAGATCACGCGAATTCTTCCGGTGGCGGGCTTTAATTCGCCCGCCACCGTGCCCTCAGGCGATCAGGCTGGGGGAATCTCTGCCTCATTCGCAAGAATGGGCGACGACGCGCGATGGTGGCGGATGTAGAAAAACCCGCCGACGGTCCCGAGTCCGCAGATCATGGCGACTTCGCCTACGGCGACTTGTACGCCCTGGCGTTGCGCGAGGGTGCCGAGCACCACACTCCCGATTGGTGTCGAGCCGAGAAAGAGCATGGTGTAGAGACTCATCACCCGCCCGCGCAACTGCGGCGGCGTGAGGATCTGCAGACGGCTGTTTGCCGTCGTCGTGAAGACAATGCTGAACAGGCCGAGGGCGACGAGCACCGCGATCGTCACGGCCCAGATGCTGGTGAGCGCGAGGCAGAGCAAGAGTGTGCTGAATCCCGCCGCGCCGGTGAGCAGCGTCCGCCGCGTGACCCGGCCGCTGTAGGCGATGCCGAACGCGGCGATCAACGAGCCGACCGCCATCGCGGAGGTGAGCGCCCCGAAACCGATCGGGCCGGCGTGGAGCACATACTGGGTG
The DNA here is from genome assembly GCA_937968015.1 of uncultured Thermomicrobia bacterium. Lineage (GTDB taxonomy): Bacteria > Chloroflexota > Chloroflexia > Thermomicrobiales > JALYUS01 > JALYUS01. The sequence goes on along the minus strand of CALBSO010000040.1, from coordinate 21,170 downwards.
ATCAGCGGCAGGAGGACGGTGAAGTTGTAGCCGAAGGTGCCGATCACCGCCATCAGCAGCATGACGAGGGCGATATCAGGCGTTCGCACGACATAGCGCAAACCCTCGCCGATTTGCGCCAACATCTTACCGCGTGGCGGGCTTGGTATCTCGTAGAAGCGTTCGGGGCGCATCAGCAGCAACCCGCTCATCACCGCGAGGAAACTGACCGCGTTGAGCGTGAAGCAACCTGCCACACCAATTGCCGCGATCGTGAGGCCACCGAGTGCGGGGCCGACTAGCCGGGCCGTATTCATCACGATTGAGTTGAGCGCAACCGCGTTCGGCACGTCCTCCGGCCCAACCATCTCCTTGACGAACGCCTGGCGCGTCGGGTTGTCGAGCGCGCTCGCGGTGCCGAGCACGGCGGCGAGGATGTAGAGGTGGATCAGATGAATCCATCCCCCGGCAGTGAGCAGCGCGAGGACGCTTGCCTGGACGAGCATCACCCCCTGTGTGACGACGAGCACCCGTCGCTTCGGCATGCGATCGGCGATCACGCCGCCGAAGAGCACGAGCAGCAGGACGGGGAGCGTCTGGCAGGCAGTGACAATGCCAAGCGCAAGTGGGGAGTCAGTGAGCCGGAGGACGAGCCATGCCTGGCCGATGCGTTGCATCCAGGTGCCGATCATCGAGACGACCTGGCCGAACCAGAAGAGCCGGAAGTTCGGGTTCCGCAGCGCGCGAAACGTCTGTTTCAGCGGCGGGCGTGGGGTTCGCCCCGGGATTTTTCCATCCGTCGCGATGGTACGCGGCACACGCTCCGGCCGTGCGGTGATCGTTGCCTCGGCCATGTGCGCCTTGCGTGCCTCGCGTATCATCCGTTCCCTGCCCCGCACCGCGTACCTCAACTGTTAGCACTTCTAATGATAAGACCTTCGAGGTATTTCATCAAGCGAGATGCGCAACGGTGTATCCCGAGGATGCGTAGATAGGGAGAAGACGGGCTGAAGCCGGCAATCTCGGCGCCAAATGATAAGGAGACTGCAATGACAGCACTGGCGACAGACCGTGTCCGGGTCATTCGGCCCGGACAGACGTACGTGGGCAAGCAGGGGTTCGCGTACGGTGCGGGCGTTTCCGCCGAGACGACCGGTGCGGAGCATCTCTGCATGAATGTTCTGCCGATGCCGGCGGGCGCGCGGGCGAAGGTGCATTTCCACCGTGGTATCGAGACGATCTCGTATCTGCTCGACGGCGAATGCGCCGTCTATTACGGCGAACACGTCGAACACCGGGCCATTGTGCGCGCCGGCGATCACATCTATCTTCCGGCGGACGTGCCTCACGCGCCGTGCAATGAGAGCGGCGCGCCCTGCACATGGCTCGTCGCGCATTCGTCCGGCAGCGATCAGGACGGTATCGTTCTGCTGCCGGAGCTCGACGCGCGTCTCGGCGATCGGGCGGGGTGATCGTGTGGTCCCCGCGCTGCCACTTCGTCGCGCAACGCCAAGAGTGTATCGGCCACCGCTCCCGGTTCAACGAGCATATGGAAATGCCCGGCATCGAAGGCGTGGAAGGGCCAGCCTTCCCGCTTGGCATGCGCGACGGACGCGCCGTACGAGGTAGTACATTGCAGGTACGCGCAGGGAGCGTCCGGCCAGCCGAGCAGTGGCGGGAACATTTCGGTCCAGAATGGTAGGGAGCGCGGGCACAACTCCGCGATCATGCCCTGTCGCAGCCGGTCGTCTGGGATCAGCGGGCAGAGATCGGCGTCGGTCCATGCCGGGTAGCGATCGCCGGCTTCGAGCATGGCTCGGAACCGCGCGGCGAATTCCGGGGCGGTTGCCTCCATCTCATCAAGTCTGCTTGTGCCGCCGTGCGGTAGCCCGGCATCCACGAATATGTATGTGGCCACGGGATGTGGTGTCATCCGGTGGATGATCGGCAGGAGCGACCCCGCGCCGCTGTGTCCAATGAGGATCAGCGGCCGATCAGCGGGGATTGCCGCGAGCGCCGCCGCGACCGATCCGGCCTGCTGCCGCCAGTACGGCTCGTCGCTCTCGTCCGCGTCGTGAAGCGTCGGAACGATCACCTCGATTCTCCGCTGCCGCAATTGCCCGGCAACGAGCGACCAGGTGAGCGGCCCACACAGCGGGCTATGAATCAATACGTAGAGAGCATCCATCGCTTTGCCTCTCTTTCTCGCGACAGGCTGAAGCCTGCCGCCATTGGTCATGATCCTCCGACGCTCTTGGCGAAGAAGGCGACAGTGGCATTGTAGAGGTCCTGGGTGTCAGCATCGCTGGCGTCGGCGAAGTAGTGCTCCATGTTTGGGTAATAGTGCGTCTCGACCGGTTTGCCGTGCGCTGCGAGGACGGTGACGAAGTCGGTCGTCTGATGCGTTGGGACGATGCGATCCTTTGCGCCGTGGGCGAGCAAGAGCGGGGGCAGGCGGTCCGGGTGGAAGGTGGTGGAGTAGCGGAGGTACTGCTCCGGGCGGTGATCCGGCGTGCCGAGAGCCATCAGCGCGCTATCTATGTCGCCCACCTCCGGCGGCAGATTGAGCGCGCCGTGTTCCCAGTCGCGGTGGTAGGCGAAGAGGTCCGCGATGCCGCCGAGGATGACCGCGCCCCGCACGCCGCCCTCGCGTTCCAGCCAGCGGTACACATGGAGCGATGTGAATGAACCGCCGAGGATGCCGAGCCGCGTCATGTCCGCGCGCGGGCTGATTTTCCCCGCCCGCGCAAGGGCGACGAAGGCGGCGGTATCGTCCAGATCCGCCTCCAGATCGAGGCCGCGCGTCGGGAAGATCGCCAGCACGATATAGCCCCGTGCCGCGAGCGGCACCGAGACCCGATCCCACGATGCCGGTGTGCCCGGATAAATGGCGAGCAGCACCGGGAGTGGCCCGCTTCCCTCCGTCGGCTCGTAGACGGCGAGATCGGTCAGCCATTTCCCGCCGCGCGTGAAGGCGACCGTGCGCGCGTGGCTCTCGACGGTGGTGGGCAGGTCACTTTGGCGCGTCTCGACCGGCCCGAGCGCAAGATCGGTCGGCAGCGCCGCCGGTTGTACCGTGGCCCGCAGGAGGACGAAGCGGACATCCTTCGCCGTCTCACCGTCATGCACATGGACCGCCGCAACGCGCCAGGCGAGGAACTGATGCGATCGGTTCGCCGGGAAGGCATCCGTGTAGCCGCTCTTCGCGGCCATCGGCGTGTAGAGGCCGGTGGGAACACCGGCGAGCGTATACGCGCCATCCGCGTTCGTGGTCGCTTGATAGACTGTGCCATCCGGCGTACTGACAAGTACGACCGCCCCCGCGATTGCCCCTCCATCGCGTTCCACCACGCGCCCGATGATGCTGCCGTGGCCGCGAGCGATCGGGTGCGGCAGCCGCTGATCCACGAAACGGTGCGCGCGATAGAGCAGCAGATTCCGTGGGGGGATCAGCGGCCCGATCTCCGCGCTCCCGACCAGCACCAGCGCGAGCGCGACCACGAGCGCCGCTCGGAAGGACCGAGTGCTGGGTGCTGAGTGATGAGATCTCGCCCGCGGGCCGTTGGCTTTGCTCATAGGTGTCACTGTACCGCAGATAGGAAATGACCGCGTACTGCGATTCGCACGCCGTGCATGGATGCCCTTTCTCAGCACTCAGCACTTCTCTTCTCGTGGAACCGTTCTTGCATAGCGTACGTTGTAGGAGCAAGAGGACGAATTGAGAGGAGCGGCGATATGGCGATGCGACCGATGATGAACGACCAACGCACGATCACCCGCACGGACGTGACGGTGGTTTCGGCGCTGCTTGCCGTCGCCATGTTGCTAATGATTCTGGCGCAGGCGCTGGGATTCAACCTCCTCTAACCGATAGATCCTGTCGTTACTTGCAGCAAAGAGGCGCACCCGCGAAACGGATGCGCCTCTTTCCGTGCTGATGCGTGGACTGCCCACATTTTCTCGACAAGAGGGCTTTACATCACCACAATAATTGATACGATACCGCTACGTTGCTTCTGATGGTATGGGGACGAGAGAATACGCGCCTGGAGCGCGCCGGGGAAAAGGGGAGACGCATGGAGTGGCCACGCCGTGGGGCATGGTGGGTGATCGGTATTGTCGTGGTCAGTCTCGTTTCGTCAGTGATTTCCGTTCAGGCCGATGAGCCGACAAGCCCGGTCGCCTATAACGATATGGGTGGTCACAACATTCGCGAGCCGTTCCTCTCGTACTGGTACGCGCACGGCGGTGAGGAGATTATCGGCGCGCCGATTACCGAGGCATTCCCGGAGGGCGACGCGACCGTTCAGTATTTCCAGAACATCCGGCTCGATCTCCAAAAAGATGGCGCCGTGCGACCTGGCCCGCTTGGTCAGGAAGCGAGTGGCGGACGAACGGATGGCCCGTTCGCGCCGATTGCCGTGCTGCCACCCGATGGCCCGGATCGGCGCGGCTTTACGGAATCCAGGCATACCATCGCCTACGCGCTGCGCCGCTTCTGGGAAGTACACGATGGTGCGTCACTGCTCGGCCTGCCGATCTCCGAGGAGTTCAGCGTGCCGGGGATGACGGTGCAATTCTTCGAGCGGGGCGAACTAGCGTGGCGGCCCGATCACGCGAGCAAGGCGGACGATGTCGTGCTGATGCCGCTCGGCCGCGGCGGCTTCGATGCCCGTAAGTACCCGGCGGACTGGCTGGGCCGCGCGCCATCGCAGGCGACGCCTCCCGTCGCGTTTCATGTGCCGGTCATGGTCTATCATCATATCGGCGCGCCATCGCGCTACTTCACCGCGTCTGGCGATTTCACTGCGGAGATGGACTGGCTGAAGCAGAATGGCTATCACACCGTCACGATTTCGCAACTCTTCGAGGCGATGTTCGGTGGCCGCAAACTGCCCGATAAACCCGTCGCTCTCACTTTCGACGACGCGAACGCCGATCAGGCGATTGCCTTCCCCATCTTGCAAGATCGGGGCATGGTGGCGACGTATTTCATCATCACCGGGCACAGCGCGCTCACGAACGACCAACTTGTCAACCTCATTCGCACTGGCAACGACGTTCAGAGCCATACCGTCACTCATCCGTTCCTGACGCGGATGAGTGACGGTCAACTCGCCTACGAGATGCAGCAGAGCAAAGCGGATCTCGAAGCGCGTGTGGGTTGGCCGGTGCGCTACATCTGCTATCCGTACGGCGAGTCGAACCCACGGGTGTGGAATGCGGCAGTGGCGGCGGGCTATCGCGGCGGCCTCAATGCCTGGGGCGGCAACAGTTGGGAACCCGGTAAGCGATACTATGAACCACGCATCGAGAGTGCGGGTACCATCGGCCTCGGCGGATTTATTCGGTACGTCACGGCGCCGTAGACGAAGCAATGAGTAATGAGCCTTGAGCCACGAGCAATGAGTGGGAGCGTCATGGTGCATTTGCTCATTGCTCAAGGCTGTTCACCGCCGCAGCGACATCGAGGGCGATATTCGCGGCGGCGTGGCTGCCGGTGCGGAATTCTCCGACGTGCCAGCCGGGCGTCCAGGGATGGAAGAGTTCGTCGGAGATGGCGAGGACGGCCGCGAGCCGCACGCCGCGTACCTGCGCGAGGGCGAGCAGCGCCGCGAGCTCCATCTCGACCGCGAGGATGCCCGCCGCGCTGTATTGCCGGACTTTCCAGCCCATCTCCCGGAAGATCGCGTCCGTCGTCCAGACGCGCCCGACACCCGGCGTGATGCCCCGCGCCTCGGCTGCCATGATGAGCGCCTCGGTGAGTTCGGCATCGGGAACGGGGTCCACATCCGGTGGGAGATAGTGGTATGATGTTCCTTCCTCACGCAGCGCGCCCGTCGGGATGACGATGCCGCCAATCGGCACGCTGGGCGTCAGGCTCCCCGCGACGCCCGCCACGATCAAGGTCCGCGCTCCCGCCTCGATCAGCAGTTCACATGTGCTCACCGCCATCGGCGCGCCGATGGGGAGTTGTCGGATGGAGACCGGCGTGCCGCCGAGCGTGCCGTTCCATGCGGGCGAGGGGTTCTCGGTTGAGAGCCCCTCGCCCGCCGGTCGCGCGTGCGTCTCATTGACAAACTGCTCCGCGATCCGCTTCTGGAAGGTGAGTAGCACGGTGGGATGGACGATGTTCTGCTCCGCCGTCCTGCTAAGCCGTTGGAGACGATACGCCAGAAACGCACCGGGCGTCAGGTGCGCCTCGTCCGTCTCCCCCTCCGGCACTGTGAACCAATCGTACATTCTGGCAACTCCTTTGCGGAGGTGAAGTTCAGGGATTGTAGAGTTTCGCGATCGTCGCGATGGGGATGAACAGCTTGTCGGGAGTGCTTGCAAGCGGGATGAACTCGTGATGGCGAGAGAAGTGGACGGCGTCGGCATCTTGCCGTACGAACAAAGGGGCTTCTTCATTATTTGATTCCCATCGCTCTGGGGCGAGAGTAGTTGAGGAAATTGGGAGTACGCGGTTGCCACCGTGCAATCTGTGCCACACATTGCACGAATATCAGCAACCGAGAGGCGTCTCGCAGACCGCCCCATTTCCGCCCTCAATCCTTCGTCAATTTCCGACTGTCGCGCGCATCGAGTGGGGCATCGGCTGGGCGGACTTGATGAGCCGGACGGTCTCGTCCACCTTCGCGGCGGTGCCGGTGATGCCGAGCCGCTCGAACATGACCCGGAACTCTTCCTGGAGGTCGGTCATGATCGCCTGCTTGCGCTCCGCTGGCATGTTCCACCACGCCTCCTTGATCCCCGCCGGGCCGAAGCCGCGCTTTCGGGTTGTGTAGTAGAACTGCTCGTCCGTCATCCCCTCTTTGCGCTCCTCCTGCCGCTGCTCGCGCAGCCAGGTATAGACCTGCTCCTTGAGGTCGGCAGGCAAGGCAGGGTGATCGAAGATCAGGTTCTGGAAGCCGGTCGCGAGGTGTACCTCGATCGCGTTCGCCTTCGAGAACTCATTGAACGCCTCCTTCGGCAGCGTGCTTGCGCCGTGCTGCACCGCGCCACCGAGGCCGTACTCCTGCTTCGCCACCTCGGAGAGTTTCCCTAATGTCTCGAAGTCCACACTCACTTGCTTGACCGTCCCATCGGGCAGGACGATGCCACCATGTGACGTACCGGTCTGGACGCTGATCTTCGAGATACCGACCGCGCGCGGATCGAGCGTCTTCAGGGCGCGCTCGTATCCCTGCATAAAGGCGTGCAGTTCCTCGACCGTGCTGTTCTTGCCACCGACTTCGCCGATCTCGCCGCCGACCGAGACGGTCAAATCCCCGAATTCGAGGCTGCGGATGAAGTGTGTGAAGTGAGCGGCGAGGGTGTAGTTGATGGTTTGCTGCTCGTCCAGCGAGCCTTTGTCGAGATCAACGAGCGTCGAGGTATCAATATCAATATTGTAGAAGCCCGCCGCCATCTCGCGTTTGATGAGGTCGTGCATCCCGGCGATCTCCGTGTCCGCGTCCTTCGCGTAATTCTTCGCGTTGACCTGTACATGATCGCCCTGGATGAAGACGGGACCTTCGTACCCCTCGCGGATATTCGCGGCGAGCACCTGGGCGGCGAACTCCTCCGGCCCCTGCCCGGTGTAGCCGAGTTCGGAGCGGGCGATCTCGTAGATCAGCGCCTTGGCGTCGAGCGATTGCGCGGCGCGGCGGGCGGCGCGGGAGGTGTCGTACGTCATGCCGCGGATGTTGCAGGCGGGGACGGTGACATTCGAGAACTCGCCGCGCCCGGCGGCCATATAGTAGTCGTGGATCGAGGCGGGGATGACGCCCATCTGCTCGCCGATCGCGCGGATCAACCAGATTGCCGCTTCCTTGACGCCGTTCTGCCCGAAGGCGGCATTCCAGGCGAGCGTGTCCATCAGGTCGCCGCGCACCGCACCCCGATCATGAACGGTGACACTGGATGCGTCGTCATTGACCACGACAGCGCGATGAAGCGCGTGCATCAGCCCCGCGACATTCTCATGAACCTGCATATCGTCCCTCCTGAGATGTACCGGGGGAATGGGCTTCCCCGTGTCGCACGATGTGAACAGTTTTCCCATATGCAGCATAACGCGGGCCACGGCATCCGGTGTGTCAGGCTCGTACCGCGATTCTAGCACAGGGCATGGAGAGCGGGTTGTGGAACCGTCCGCCGCGTTGCGTTGTACCAGAGATGTACACTACGTGCATGACACGAAAGGAGTCAGGCGATGTGGAGCCCTACACCGAACAAAGGCCTCCTTTCGCTCATCCTGATGACACTGCTTGTTGCGTGTACCACACGTGGGGCCACGACAGTGCCGTCCCGGTCTATCGTGCTGTCCACGACTCCATCCAACCAGACGGCGACCGCAATCCATAACGGCAGGGCATCGGCGACGCCGTACGCAAGCACCACTTGTCCGGTAACGCCCTTCACAACCAGTAGGCCGCCTGATGCGAATACCGCAGGTTTTACCCAAACCTGGTATGGCAATGATGTGCTATGGGCAGGGCTTGCCCCACCCTATCAGGGGAAGTGGTTCGCCAGCAGTCTGAAAGTTCTCTGGTGGCGTTCCGTGAGTGGCAAACTGACCATCGAGGGCAGGCGGCTCGATGGCGATGCGCCGCCGGTCAGTGCGTTCATCCCCGATGGCTACGGCCAAACCGGCAACCAAGCGACGGGTATTGATATACCGACGCCCGGTTGCTGGGAAATCACCGGGAAAGTGGCGGATCGGGAACTGCGCTTCGTCGTCACGGTCTCTCCCGAGGGATGCTTGCCGGAGAATCTGCGTGCGCGAGGGCTTCCGTCTCCTCCTCCGTGTCCAACCGCACCCGCATGAGATTGGCTTGGTGGTAACGGGAAATCTCTTGAGAGGAGGCATTCGGTTATAGGCAAAACGGCGTCCGTTCCAGCCGACCGAAGGGCGGGAAGGGTTCCGGGCCGAGGAGGGGCAAGCCATAGCGGCGGAAGGCGTCGGTGACGCCGCGCCCATCGGGCGCGATGAAGTCGTCCGGCACGTTGCGGACGATGTTGGCGATGCCGCTCAGCGGGGTGGTGTCGTAGCGCACGGCGTACGGCTCGTCGGAGACGCGCTCAATCGTCACCATCCGGTCGCTCTCACCCGCGATGGCGCGGCGCACCGCTTCCCGGCCGCATGCTTCCGCCTCATCGAGGTCCAATGGGGCCGGCATCATACGGGCGAGCGTACCCGGTTTGTCGAAGCGGGCGCGTAGTCCCCGCTCCCGTTCGAGCGCGGCGGCGAGCGCGGCGACCGGGCTAGCGGCGTAGGCGTGGCCGAAGGGGTCAACGTACGTACCCAAGCCACCAATCGGCGTGCCGTCCGGATCGCGTAGCGTCTCTGGCACGACCGCGACGCACCACCCGACGCGCCGCACGACCGCCGCGATCTCATCGAGGATTTGCGTCGCAGTCGGCGGTCGTTCAGGTAAATAGATGAGGTGCGGGGCGTCGTCCGGCTCCTCGCGCGCGAGGGCGGTTGCGGCGGCGACCCAGCCTGCGTCCCGCCCCATCACTTCGAGTAGTTTGACGGGGAAGAGCGGGAGCGCGGCGGTGTCGTACGCCGTCTCGCGCGCCATCCGCGCCACCGCCCGCGCGACGGAGGCGTATCCCGGTGTGTGATCCGTGTGCGGCAGGTCGTTGTCAATCGTCTTCGGTACGGTGACGAAGCGGATTGGCAGCCCCACAGCGTGCGCCGCCCGATGGAGACGGTGTGCCGTATCCGCCGAATCGTTGCCGCCAATCGGGCAGACATAACCGACGTTCAGCCGCCGGAGCGCATCGAGGGCGCGGGCGATGTCGTCCTCCGTCGGTTTGTGGCGGGTGCTGCCGAGCGCGGCGGAAGGGGTCTCCCGCACGCGAGCGAGCGTATCGGCAGGCTGGCGGCGCAAATCAATCAGGTCGCCATCCAACAGCCCGCGGATGCCCGAGCGTGCGCCGATGATCTCCCCGACCGCGTCCTGCGCCATCCCCTCGCGCACGACGCCGACCATGCTCGCATTGATGACCGCCGTCACCCCACCGGACTGAAAGACGAGGAGATTCTTCAACCTAACCCCCTAGCCCCCTTCCCGCGAGGAAGGGGGAACCAAGCGCACCGCTGTGCGCCCTCTATTCCTGTATCACTCCCTCTCTATTGCTGCCAAGCGATCAAGAGAGGGTTGGGAGGTGAAGTGCGCTTCCCCACATTCTTGACAAACCCATGTCCGGATGCGATGAATACACATCCGACGCAGGCCGGAAAGCCCCCGTGCCGTAAGCATACCGCAGAAGGAGTCACGCACCATGGCGCAGACCACGCTCAACCGTCGCGTACGCCCGAAGATCGCCGGGGATGCCTGGGATTTGATCGGCAACACGCCGCTTGTCCAACTGAACAAGGTCACCGCGGGGCTGCCGGGGCGGGTAGTGGCAAAACTGGAGGCGCTCACGCCGGGCTTTTCGGTCAAAGATCGCATTGCTGTCAGCATGCTGGCGGACGCGGAGGAGCGTGGCGTTATCAACCAGGAGACGCTGATCGTCGAGCCGACGAGCGGCAACACGGGCATCGGCCTCGCGTGGGCGGCGGCGGCGCGCGGCTATCATTTGGTCCTGACGATGCCGGACAGCATGAGCCTCGAACGACGGATGCTCCTCCGGGCGTACGGCGCGGAATTGATCCTCACCCCGGCGGCGCAGGGGATGAACGGCGCGGTGGCACGAGCGGAGCAAATCGTCGCGGAGAATGCGAATGCCTGGATGCCGCAGCAGTTCAAGAACCCCGCGAACCCGAAGATTCACCGCGAAACGACAGCGGTCGAGATCTGGGAGGATACCGATGGCGCCGTGGACTTCATTGTCGGCGGCGTCGGCACGGGCGGCACGCTGACGGGTGTTGCGGAAGTGCTGAAGCCGATGAAGCCCGGCCTGCAAATCATCGCGGTCGAGCCGACCGAATCGCCGATTATCGCGCAGCAGGTGGCGGGCGAACCGATGAAGCCCGCCGGTCACAAGATTCAGGGCCTGGGCGCGAACTTCATCCCCGATGTGTTGGCGGTTGAGATGCTCGATGAGGTGCTGCATGTCTCCAGCGATGAGGCGCTGGAGATGATGCGCCGGATCATTCGCGAGGAAGGGCTGCTCGTCGGCATCTCCTGCGGCGCGGCGGCGGCGGGCGCGGTGCAGATCGCGGCGCGGCCGGAGAACGCGGGCAAACTGATCGTCGTTATCCTGCCGGACACGGGCGAACGGTACCTGAGCACCATCGCCTTCCAGGACATCCGTGACGAAGTCGCCGCGATGACGGCAGGGTAGGGGAAGCCTCACCCCCGACCCCTCTCCGTTGCTTCCGAGCAAAGGAGAGGGGAAAAGATCGCGCAAGACGCAGTAGGTGGCATACACGCAAAGCGGATGGCCCTCAAGCCATCCGCTTGCCTCATTTCTCTTGCTCCCCTCTCCATTGCTGACAAGCAATGGAGAGGGGCTGGGGGTGAGGCTTCCCTTTCTCTCTTACCGCGTGTTCAAATCCCCAAGCCGATCCACGTCCGCCTTGTCCACCTTGAGATGGACATGATCGTCGTCAGCCACCGGGTCAATGAGGTCCACGGGGACTTTGCGGTCTTTCTTGAAGAGTTTCCCCTCCTCGACCACGATATGCCCGACGCGGCCGGTGTTCACTTCCACGACAACATCCTTCACGGTGCCAATGTGCCCGCCGTTGCTCCCGACCACGCCCTGCCCGGCCTTAATGGTCATTGGCATCTCCGTGCCGAGCCGTTCCGCGACGATCGGCACTTCATCGCCCTGATGCAGGCCGGTCGCGGCGATCTTCGTGCGCGGCAATTCGCCGACGAGCACGCCGTCCGCATTGATGACGGGCAAGCGGTCCACGTTTGCCGTGTTCATCCGGATGGCGTCGTCCACCGTATCGGTGTCATGGAGGACCATCGGCAACGGCTCGACGGTCAGTTGACCGACGAGTTTATCTTCCGACGCCTCCTCGCGCGCGGCAGCGAGGCTGATGAGCCCAATCGGCTTGCCCTCGTCCGTAATGATCGCCATATGGTTGCCCTCCTGCTCCAATCGTCGTAGGACGACCAGCGAGGGAACGCGCATATCCACCGCCATCAGCGGCGGCTCGACCAGTTCCGTAATTGAGCGGTGGCTGTCAGTTACCATCGTTGTTCTCCTTCACTATGGATTCAACATCCGTTCGACCACGCGCCGCGGGATGTTTCCTCCACAATAGAGCAATGCAAATCCGGTGCCACAATAACTGCGGGGAATCGCATTACCGTCAGGGCACTGGGAGAAGGAGCGGCACGATCATCGTCCGCTGCGGTAGATGGTGAAGCAGGAGTATTACGCCGCTTGCCTTCCCAACGCGCGCGTGCCGACCGCGAGCAACAGGATCGCGGCGCCACAGAGGACGATGAGATCGAGCGCGATGCCGCCGAGGCCCGCGCCCCGGATCATCACGCCGCGCAGGGCGTCCACCGCGTAGGTGAGCGGCAGGACGTATGCCAGTTGCTTCAGCACAATCGGCAGCGTGGTAACCGGCCAGATCACACCGGACATCAGGATCTGCGGCACGATAATCAGCGGGATCAACTGCACTGCCTGCAACTCGTTCGCGGAGACCGTCGAGAAGACGAGGCCGAGCGCGACGCCGATGATGACGAGCAGGGTCTGTACGAGCAGCACGAGCGCGAGATTGCCGCTGTGGTGGATGCGCAGCACGCCGACGAAGAAGCCGAGCACGATCACCGACTGTGCGATGCCGAAGAAGAGGAAACCGCCGAGGTACCCGAGCACCGTCTCCGTCGTCGTCGCGGGGGAGGCGCGCAGCCGTTCGAGCGTCCCCTGGCTCCGCTCTCGCAGTACGCCGACCGCGCTGAGGAGATAGGTGAAGAGGATGACGAAGAGGCCGAGCAGCGCCGCCGCAAGCGTGTCCGTTGTCGTGAACTGCGGACCGGCATGGAGATAGGTCGTCGGGACGGGTTGGGCGAGCGCAATGCCTGCCGCGCTCGCGGCCCCGCCCCCGAAGGCTATCTTCAACAACCGCGTGATCTGCTTCGCGCCCTCCGTTCGTCCCGGATCGGAACCGTCCACAATCAGTGTCGCGCCACTGGCGCCCTCGCGCGGGATCGTCAGTACCGCATACACGTCGCCATCCCGGACTGCCTGCTCGGCGGATTTTGCCCCAATCTCTTTCAGTTTTACCGCACCCTCCGGTACGATCGGTGTCACGCCCGGCAGTACCCCCGGCCCGGTCACCGCCATCTCCAGTGACTGGCCCCCGCTGCGGATCAGCGCTGTCATCAGCGTCATCACAATGAGCGGCACGACAAAGACCAGCGCGAGCGAACGCCGATCGCGCCGGAACTGCCAGAGAATCCGCAACGCGATGATTCCCACACGCTCAAGCATGGTTGCCCCTCCCTCGAAGTAACGAGTAGCGATACCTACGGCGTCGTGTTCTGAACACTCGATACTCGATACTCGTTGCCCGCCATCCCGTCATCCTGTCGGGCGATGTGCAGAAATGCTTCTTCCAGCGTCGTCGCTTGCGTCGCGGCCATCAGATGCTGCGGCGTATCCTCCGCGATGGTCTTCCCGGCGCGCACCATACCGAGGCGATCGCAACGCACCGCCTCGTCGAGATGATGGGTGGAGACAATCAGCGTCGTACCCTCAGCGGCAAGGCGGGCGAAATAATCCCAGAAGGCGAGACGCAGTTCCGGGTCCACGCCGACGGTTGGCTCATCGAGCAGGGCAAGACGCGGTTTGTGGATCAGCGCAACGGCGAGCGAGACGCGCTGCTTCAGGCCACCGGAGAGCGTGCTGACAATCGAGTCTTCCCGGTCACTGAGATTGATGAGGGCGAGCAATTCCGCCATTCGCTCCCGCTGCACCGATTTCGCCATGCCGAAGAGGGTAGCGAAGAAGCGGAGATTCTCGGCGACGGTCAGGTCGTTGTAGAGCGCCTCCAACTGCGTCATGTAGCCGATTTTCGCCGCCACTGTCCGGCTCGGCATCCGCTGGCCGAGGACGGTCAGTGATCCGCCCGTCGGTGCGATCAGCCCGGCGATGGCGCGAATCAGCGTCGTCTTCCCCGCGCCGTTCGGCCCGATCAGGCCGTATGTCTCGCCCTCGTTGACGGTCAGCGTCAGGCCATCGAGCGCGCGGCGATCCCCGAACTGGAGGACGACACCCTGTGCTTCAACCATTGCGGCCATGCGCGATCCTCCCTTCGCTTCCTGCCGGACGGACGAGCGCGCCGTCGAGAAAGGTCGTCACGATATGCGTGATGACGACATCCATCGGCGGCTCCACCGCGAATTGCGATGCGAACATCTCTCGCGTGAGCAGATGAATGAAGAGTGGGCCGATGAGCGATTGAATGGCGAGCGCCGGATGCATCGGCCGGAGGCGACCCGCCGCCATTTGCCGCGTCAGATACCCACCGACGATTGGCAGGACGACGCCGAGGACATTGCGCGCGACCGCGGCGCCCATCGCCGGGTTCTGGAACGCTTCGAGCATGATCGTGCGAAAGAGCGTGAAGCGCGGTGTGATCGCGGCGGTGATCGCCGTCAGGATGCCGGTCAGGACGGCATGCGGGTCTTCGCCCGCGCTGATGATGCGCTCGACAGTCGCGAAGGGCGCGTAGCGAGCGATGACGGCGGCGAAGATCGCTTCCTTGCTCTCGAAATGCCAGTAGAAGCCTGCTTTGCTCATCCCGGCGGCCTGCGCGATGGCGTCCACCGTCGCGCCCTCATACCCATGCGTGGCGAAGACTTCCATCGCTGCGTCGAGCAATGCTTCCCGCCCATCGCGCGCATCCAGTCGTTCCGGTGCGACACCCGCCGCGAGCAGCGCTTGCCGCACCGCCTCCTTCGCGGGGAAGACACGGTAGAACGTCGCCTTCGAGATGCCCGCCGCCGCCGCCATCGCGTCCACGGAGACGGCATCGTAGCCGCGCTCCTCAATCAGTGGGCGGATGCGTTCAAGGATACGCGCTTGTCTTGCCTCTTGTTCTCGACATTGTTCCATGAATTGATACTACACCGTACCAATTGTAAAGTCAAGTATCAGTTATCCCTTTCGGTGCCGAGATCGTAAACCTGCAACGATAAACTGCACTGATTGCATCGCTATGCTGCACCCTCGCGGCTGATTACGAAGCCGAGACGGTGCTCATCTCTCGTAACGCGCGGTCGGTCACGGCCCACAGCGTTGTGACGAGCGTGAATGTGCCCATGCTGACCAGCGCTCCGCGCAGCCCGAAGAGGCTGACGCAATACCCTGCCAGCAGTGCCCCAAGTGGTGTCGCGAGCGTGACCAGTGCCTGGCCCGTGCCGAAGACGCGCCCGCGCAGCGTGGACGGCACACGTTCTTGCTGCACAACCATAAAGATCGGCGCGATAAGTCCCGTGGCGAGGCCGCGCAACGCGACGGCGACGGCGGCAATGGCGAGCGCGGGGAGGGATGTGAGGAGCAAGAATACTGTGCTGAGAAGCGTGATGCCGACAATGAACAAGCGGTACCGCGACCAGCGCAGTGCCACTGCGGTGTAGGAGACGCTGCCGATCAGCGTGCCCGCGCTCACCCCCGCGAACAAGACCCCGAGCGATACCGACGTGCCATAGACCTGCTTCGCATACACCGGCAGGATGACGCCATACAGTGCTGCACCGATGAAATTGACCAGGGACGCCAGCACCGCCATCCGCCACTGCAGTTGATCCCGTATGAGAAACCGCCAACTCTCGGCAAGCTCGCGTCCGTACGATGATCGCGATGGATGCGACGCCGGTCGCGCGAGTGCGGGCACGGCGAGGCTGACGATGGTCGCGGAGAAGAGGAACGATGTGCCGTCCAGCCAGAGCATGTTGCTCGCGCCGATGAGGGCGATGAGGATACCCGTGAGGGCGGTGCCGATGAGGCTGGCGCCGTTGAGTGTCGCCTGGTAGATACCGTTGACCCGCTCCTTGCTCGCGGCGGCGAGCGCGATGAGATCGGGAAGGAGGCCGAGGCGCGCGGTGCTGCCGGGTGTATTGAAGAGCGCGCGCAGGAAGACGAGGGCGAGGAGTTGCCAGAACGCGAGGCCAATCGTGTGATAGAGCAGGGGCACGAGGGCGACGGCGATACCACTGGCAAGATCGCCACCCACCGCGACCCGCTTGAACCCGATGCGATCAACAAGCGTGCCCCCAAAGAAGGACGCGACGAATGAGAGCGCGGTCACCGCGCCCGCGATGCCCGTCTTCGTCGCGCTGCCCGTGATCTGCAACACGAACCACGGTACCGAGATGGTCGTGAAGAGGTTGCCGATCGTCGAGACGATGTTTGCCGTTAGAAGGGCAACGAGAGGCGTACGGTTGGGCGGGACCTGTGTAGCGGCGGTCTGGTTCATCCTGCCTCTCATCGCGAGGACAGACACGGGATCTCCGACGAATGATACGCACATCGAGCCGCGGCGCAACGTGCTGTGGCCGTGCCGCGCAGTCCGTGGAGCGCTGCGCGATTGCCCCACGAGAAAAGACTGGTCGGATACGATTCATTATCTGCAGAGTTCCCCTGACGTCGGGGATAACCTCGGAATGATCTGCCCGTACGGCGGGATTGTCTCCGTCGCCACATGTGGTGAAAACCTGTGCAGAGAACATGAAGGGCGCTCAACCGGCAGAGTGCAGTATAGCGATGCAGAATCGGTGCAGTTTATCGTTGCACCTGACAGCCGAGATTATGGTATTCTGCGCCGTTGCGTGTGTGAGAGAAGGGGGTTTCTCTTGTCGCGGGCACGCGCATATGGTATATTTTAAACCGAACAGTTGAGAAAAGCGGCGTGCGTGATTGCATGCCGGTACGCATCCAGCGGACATGCAAAAGGAGGAGTACAGGCTCGATGGCGGAAGTGCAGCAGAACGGACACGACAAGGATGTCAATGCCCTCGTGATTGAGGATTTGCGCGTCTCCGTGGCAGACCGGCAGATCGTCCGGGGGCTGAACCTCACGGTACGCCCCGGGGAAGTCCACGCAATCATGGGGCCGAATGGCTCCGGCAAGTCCACCCTCGCCAACGCGTTGATGGGCAATCCCGCCTACACGGTGGATGGCGGCCATGCCTGGCTGAAGGGACAGGACATTCTCGAACTCGACACGGATGAGCGGGCGCGCCTCGGCCTCTTTCTCGCCTTCCAATACCCGACGGAGATCCCCGGCGTGCGTGTGGAGGACTTTCTGCGCCTCGCGTACAACTCCACGCATGGCACGGATTTGACGCCGATCGAGTTCCGCATGCAACTGTGGGACACACTCGGCGACTTGCAGATGGATGCGTCGTTCGCCAAGCGATACGTCAACGAGGGCTTCTCCGGTGGTGAGAAGAAGCGCAATGAGATCGTCCAGATGGCGATCCTCCAGCCAACGATCGCCATACTCGATGAGACGGACTCCGGCCTCGATATTGACGCCCTGCGCATCGTCGCGGACGGCGTGAACAAATTGATCGAGCGCGAGGGCGACACGATGGGCGTGCTGGTGATTACCCATTACCAACGCCTCCTCAACTACATCAAGCCCGATTTCGTGCATGTGCTCGCCCGTGGCCGGATCATCAAGGAGGGCGGCCCGGAACTGGCGCTCGAACTGGAAGAAAAGGGTTACGGCCCGATGCTCGCCGAACTCGGCGAGGAACTGACCCCGGAAGAGATCGCCGTGCCGAGCACGACGGTCTAAGGAGCAATACCCATGAGCGACGAGACGATTCAGGAAACGCGTGAACTGCTGCCGCAGGACGAGCTGGCGGCGGACCTCGGCATCGAGAGTTACCAGACGAAATATGGCTTTCACGACAGCGAATCGCAGTATGCCGTCAAGTTCGAAAAGGGCCTCAATCACGATGTCGTCGAGCGGATCAGCGAACTGAAGAAGGAGCCTGAGTGGATGCGGGCGATCCGCCACAAGTCCCTCGACTACTTCGAGGCGCGCCCATTGCCGATGTGGGGTGGAGACCTGACCGAGATTGACTTCCAGAACATCCACTATTATATGAGCGCGACGGACAAGAATGCGCGCACCTGGGAGGATGTGCCGGATTACATCCGCAATACCTTCGACAAACTCGGCATCCCGGAGGCGGAAAAGAACTTCCTCGCGGGCGTCGGCGGCCAGTACGACTCCGAATCCATCTATCACAATATCTCGATGGACTGGGAGGAGAAGGGCGTCATCTTCTGCGACATGGATACCGCGCTGCGCGAGCACGAGGACCTGGTCAAGGAATATTTCGGTACGATCATCCCGCCGAACGACAACAAGTTCGCCTCGCTCAATACGGCGGTCTGGTCCGGCGGCTCATTCGTCTACGTGCCGAAAGGCGTCAAGGTGGACCTGCCATTGCAGGCGTATTTCCGCATCAACGCGGAGAACTCCGGGCAGTTCGAGCGGACGCTGATCATCGCGGACGAAGGCTCGCAGGTTCACTACGTCGAGGGCTGCACCGCGCCGGTCTACGCGACCGAATCGCTGCATAGCGCGGTCGTGGAGATCATCGTCAAGAAGGGCGCACGCGTCCGCTACACGACGATCCAGAACTGGTCCTACAATGTCTACAACCTCGTCACGAAGCGTGCCGTCGCCTACGAAAACGCCGTGATGGAGTGGGTGGATGGCAACCTCGGCTCGAAACTGACAATGAAGTACCCTGCCATCTACCTGATGGAGCCGGGCGCGCATGGGGACATCCTTTCCGTCGCCTTCGCGGGCAAGGGGCAGCATCAGGACGCGGGCGGCAAAGTCGTCCACGTCGCGCCGAATACGTCGAGCACGATCCTCTCGAAGTCCATCTCGAAGGACGGCGGGCGGGCCTCGTATCGCGGCCTTCTCAAGGTTTATCCCGGCGCGGAGAACGCCAGGAGCAATGTCCGTTGCGACGCGCTCCTGATGGACGAGGAGAGCCGGACGGACACCTACCCCTACATCGAGATCGAGGAGGAGAAGGTCAACATCGGCCACGAGGCGACCGTCTCGAAGGTGGGCGACGAGCAGATCTTCTACCTGAAGAGTCGCGGTATCTCCGAGGATGAGGCGATCGCGATGATCGTCAACGGCTTCATTGAGCCGATCGTCAAGGAACTACCGATGGAGTACGCGCTCGAACTCAACCGCCTGATCCAGTTGCAACTGGAAGGCTCGGTCGGCTAATTTGCCCTACGAGAACAGGGGCGCGGGCGATCCTTTGTGGTCGCCCGCGTGCGTGAACTCGGCGAACTCTTCACTATCCCTACGCGACCATAAACGCACCATAGAACGCATATGACATCTGAGGAGGATTGCAAATTGGCAACGGTGATCAGTGAGACGACACAAGGCTTCAGCCGCGATGCGGTTGAGGCGCTGTCGGCGACGCGGCAGGAGCCGGGCTGGGTTCTGCAGAAGCGGCTCGACGCATGGGAGGCGTACGAGCGCATCCCGATGCCGACACTGCGCGATGAGGAGTGGCGGCGCACCGATCTCAAGGGGCTGAAGATGGATTCGGTGCTGGCCTATGGCCCCGTACTCGATGAGCGAGGCATCCCGGCGGAGATCGCGGATGTGCTGGAGAATGCCGAGGAGCGCGGTGGCCTGTTCATCCAGCATGACGCGAGCACGATCCACTCCGAAGTCGCGGAACGGTTGCGCGTGCAGGGCGTGATCCTCACTGACCTCGCCACGGCGATGCGCGATCACG
The DNA here is from genome assembly GCA_937968015.1 of uncultured Thermomicrobia bacterium. GTDB lineage: Bacteria > Chloroflexota > Chloroflexia > Thermomicrobiales > JALYUS01 > JALYUS01. The sequence continues at coordinate 1,485 of CALBSO010000040.1, read as the reverse complement.
AAGACCTCGTGCGGCCCCACTTCATGACCGAGGCCGTCCCGGCGGATGCAAGTAAGTTCACCGCCCTGCACGGCGCGTTCTGGAGCGGCGGTACGTTCGTCTACGTGCCGAAGGGTGTGACGGTGGACTTGCCGATCCACTCCGTCTACTGGGCGACGATGCCCCGTCTTGGCGCGTTCCCGCATACACTGGTGATCGTGGATGCGGGGGCATCCCTCAATCTCGTGGATGAATACGCCTCCGCACAGAGCGACGCGCAGGGCTTCGCCGCCACGGTGGTCGAATTGATCGTGCGGGACGGCGCGCATCTCGAATACGCGAACTTGCAGCGCTGGAACCGGACGACCTATTCCTTCCACACGCAGCGGCTCGTGCAGGAGCGCGACAGCACCGCCCGGACGATCAACGTCGGCCTCGGTGGGCAACTCTCGAAGTACAACATTGATACCGTCTTGCAGGGCGAGGGGACGTACGCGCGCATCCTCAATCTGACTTTCGCGGACAAGAAGCAGATTTTCTCCTACGAGACCTTGCAGGATCATGTGAAGGGAAACAGCGTTTCGGACTTACTCTTCAAGTTCGGCCTGCGGGACACGGCGCGCACCGTCTACAGCGGTTTAATCCATGTCCGCCCGCACGCGCAGAAATCCAACGCCTACCAGCGCAACGGCAACCTGCTCCTTTCCGATCGCGCCCGTGCGGACTCGATCCCGAAACTGGAGATCGAGGCGAACGATGTCCGCTGCACGCACGGTGCGACGCTTGGCCAGGTGGACGAAAACCAGGTCTTCTACCTGATGGCGCGCGGGCTGCCCCGTCAGGACGCCGAACGCCTGATCGCCGAAGGCTTCTTCGCGCAGGTCGAGGACGAAATTCAGATGCCCGCCCTTGCAGCCCGCCTGCGGGACGCGATTGACAAGAAACTCGCTGGCACCGGGTATTGACCTAACCCCAGCCCCTTCCCGAAAAGGAAGGGGAGCAAGATGCGGGGCGGTTCGCGAACCGCCCTTCTTCGTTGCGATGGAATTTTGACGAAAGGCAGGGATACTGTGGCGAACTACATCACGGTCGCGCAGGTCGGGGAGATTCCCGATGGGGGGCGCAAGGTCGTTGAGATAGGTGAGACGTACGTACTGATCGCCAATATCGGCGGCGAGTATTTCGCTATCGAAGATGTCTGCACGCACGACGGCAACGAACTCTCGGACGGCCTGATCGAGGGCCATACGATTGAGTGCTCCCGCCACGGCGCGATCTTCGACCTCCGCACCGGGCGAGGCACGTTCCCCGCCGTCATGCCCGTCGCCACGTATCCAGTGCGCGTCGAAGGTGATGAAATCCAAATCGAAGTCGGCGAGTAGCGCATCCCGCGTATCGGGAAGCGGGTGGGTTCGGGCTGCGCGGAACGTGGTATCGAGGGCAATGGAATGTCTAAGTAGGCAGCCAATCGAACTTAGACGATTGCAAGCCTGACGTATGCAAGTT
>CALBSO010000039.1 GCA_937968015.1 uncultured Thermomicrobia bacterium | reverse complement strand
TGGCGATCAAGGTCGGCACCGCCGTCACCAATCGTCGGATGATGTACTTGCCCATAACGTCAATGCTCTCTTTCCACCGGATCGCCCGTAGAGACACGTTTCAGGCGGCGATCCCTTTTCGTATAGTAGTAGCACGGGAGTGTACGGGACGGGCGGCGGGCCGTCAAGTACCCCGCTGCTCGTCGCGCCATCTCGTACGCATTACTTGTGAATCTGCCAGTACGCAATGTTCCACGATGGGAAATCCCACGGGCTCGGGCTCGTATTGCTGAGATCCGGCCGCCGCCCTCCAGACGGTTGTACACCAAAGATGAACGGCCGCTCGCATCCGTGATGTCCACGTCGGTAGGTGATTGGCAAGACTGGATAGTGCTCGTCTCGTGTTCGAATACGCTGCGCGTCATTCAGGCAAGATTGAGCACGCGCGGAGCCAGTTCCCACACGTCGCTCACGACGAGATCGGCGACGCATGGATCGCGCTGTGTACCGGTAAGGTTCAGCCAGACCGTCCGCAATCCGAGTCGGTGCGCGGCCTCGATGTCGAAGCGGTACGAATCGCCGATATGCACCATCGCATCTGGCGCGACGCCAACGGCTGCCATCGCGCACCGATAGATGCCTTCATGGGATTTGTAATATCCGCACGACGCGGAGGAAATAACCGCGGTGAATGCATCAAGGATTCCCCAGTCGGCAAGGCACCATTCGATGAAGGGGTGGTAGACCGCATTAGAAATCACGGCCATCGGCACACCCGCCGCCGTGAACGCATCAATTGCCTCAATGATGCCGGGGCGTGGGTGTGCATCCGCACGGACCGAGGCCATCAGTTCATCAATCGCCGCCATGACCGTTGCGTCCGGGAGCGCGACGCCGATCGCCCGGAACGCGTGTTGGACGCCCGCAAGGGCATCTGACTCCATACCATGTTCATGGATGGCAAGACGTAACGCGCGGTATGGCTCGGTGGCGGCCGCCATCTGCGCGCCGTCATGCGGGATCACACCCCGTGCCGCCAGAGTATCCAGGACCATGCCCGGCAATTGGCGCACTTCGAGCGCGAACCACGCGGGTGCAATCGCGATCGTGTCATGAAAGTCAAAGGTGACGGCACGCGGACGAGCCACTATCCCATCAGTCCCGGAATGCCAAGACCGCCAGTCAGGCCACCCAGTTTACCCTGCGCGGTCTCATCCGCTTTGCCCATCGCGTCGTTGACGGCGGCAACGATCATATCTTCCAGCAATTCGACATCGTCAGGGTCAATGGCGTCCGGCTTGATCGTGATACCACGCATCTGCTTCAGCGCCGTAACCTGGACTTTGACAAGCCCGCCACCTGCTTGCCCTTCGACGACTGTTTCGCCGAGTTCGTGCTGAATTTTCTGCATCTGGCGCTGCATCTCCTGGAGCATTTTCATGTTCGGTTGCATTCCGTCGCTCGCTTTCCGCGCGTCGTTCACATCGTATCCCAGGGCAGTATACACGCTCGGCTCAGCGGGCCGGCGCGACCGGCCATCGCGCGCCGCTCACATCCACCCATTTGTGTTGCTCTTGCGAGCGCGGCACGGCGTCCAGCGCCTCCTGAACGCGCAACCCATCAGCAAAGGAGGGAGATGGGCTGGTCCCCGTGCGGATGCCGTGCGCCCAGGTGCGTGCGAGCCGGATGAAGGGCGGGATGAGCGCATGGACCGCCGGGGCGTCGTCAACTTCCGGGATGCCGCTGCCTATCAGCCGCGCGGGGATCTGGACGGCTTGGGGAGACGGATCGCCATGCTGCGCGCCCCAGAGCGTGCCGTCCAGGGCGATCATCAGCATGCCGCCCGAACCGAAAGCGCGAATCTCCTCGCCCGGCCCGTGCCACGCGGTAGCGGAACAGATGATATTGCCGATTGCACCGGAGGAGAACCGCAGGAGCATCGCGAAGGTGTCTTCCGCGTCGGCATGGAGAACATTGGCGCCCGCAGCGCGGACGGTCGGTGCGCTTACGGACGATGCACCGGCGACCTCGGTGATCTCGCCGAACCACCAGCGCAGCGCATCCACGAAGTGCGCGCCAAGTGCGCCAAGCATCCCGCCGCCCGCGTCCGCATCCACCAGCCAGTGCCATGCATTTCCGCGCGCATCGGCCAATAATGGTCGTAAGAAAGAGAGTTGGACGAGCGACACCGCACCGATGTAGCCCTCATCCAGCAGTTCCTTCATTCGCGCCCGCGCGGGGACGAAGCGGAACTCATGGGAGAGCATCGCGGTAACGTTGCCCATTTCCGCCATGCGAAGCATTTCGCGCGCCTCGTTGGCGTTGCGCGCCATCGGTTTCTCGCACAGAACATGCTTCCCGGCGGTGATCGCAGCGATTGCCGTTGGATGATGCTGCGCGGGGGGTGTCGCGATGGTCACGGCTTCGACATCTGCGCATGCGATCAGATCGCGGTAATCGGCGAAGGTGTTGCGGATGTCGTAGGCATCGGCAATTGCTTCGACTTTCGCGTCATTGCGACCACAGACCGCGACGATCTCGAAATCCGGGAGCGCCGCGAGCGCCGGTAAATGTACCTGCGCGCCAAATCCCGTACCAATGACGCCGACCTGAATACGCGATGCCCCCATCAATCATCCTTCCGACGCGCGACGACGCGGATTGCCAGTATAGCGCGCGGGTGGTGCGATTGACACCGCGCGCCCCCGGCGGGATGATATGCGTAAGGTGCGACGCTTCAGCGATGGGGCGTCGTTCATCGCATCTCAGGCCATCGGAAACGGAGCCACACATATGGATACGCCCTCGCCGGCCCGGTCAGGAGCGGCGCTCGTCGGCTTTCTCGCCGGCATGTTTCTCGTGCTCAGCGGTTTCGCGCTCGGCATCGTCGCGGATCGCGCGCTGTTCAGCAACGCCGCCAGCGGCGGGAGCACGACCGCTGCCGCAGTAATCATACCGACCGTACCGCCCGCGCCGACAGACACGGTGCCAGCCGGTCGCCCAACCTCGACGCCGAGACCGGCGGCGACACCGGTACCGACGGTGACACCCCGCCCGTCCGATCCAGCCATCAACCTCGATCCGGCGAAGAATACGACACCGGACCAACTGCGCGCTCAGTTCGATAACTTCTGGAAAGCATTTGATTTGCTCGAAAAGGGCTTCTATTACCGGCCCCTCAACGAGCAGAATCTTGTCTATGGCGCACTGAAGGGATTATTCGCCGCTGCCGGTGACGACTATACCGTCTTCCTGCCGCCGGATGCCGCGAAAGACCGCAAAGCCTCGGATAATGGTCAGTTCGTCGGGATTGGTGTCTACGTTGATACATCCAAGGACGATCTGCTGATCACCGCGCCGATCCCGGGCGGGCCTGCCGAGGCTGCGGGTGTCAAGGCGGGCGACGTGATCGTCGCGATTGACGGTATGGATCTGACGCCCGTGCCGAAAGCAGATCGGGCGACCGCGATCCGTGGCGCGGAAGGCACCCCCGTGCGCCTGACTATCCGCCGCACTGGCACGCCAGGAACAATTGATATCACCGTCATTCGGAAGAAAATCACGCTGCCTGCCGTGACACTGGATGTGCTGCCCAATGACATCGGCAAAATCACCATTACGGGATTCAATGATTACACAAATCAGGAACTCGACGACGCGCTCAAGCAGGTGCGCGATACGCACTTGAAGGGCATCGTCCTCGACCTCCGCAACAATGGCGGCGGCTATGTGGATGGCGCGCAGCAACTGCTTGGGCGGTTCCTGCCGAAGGACTCTGTGGCGATGCTTGAAGACCGGCGGCCGACCGGCGGAAAGTTGACGCCAATTCTTGTCAAAAACGACGGGCCGCAATTGCTCGATCTGCCGATGGTCATGCTGGTCAATGGTGGCACGGCGAGCGCGTCGGAGATTGTCGCGGGGTCATTGCAGGATTACGGTCGCGCGGTTTTGGTCGGAACGAAGACCTTTGGCAAAGGCTCCGAGCAGGAAGTGACTGAATTGAGCGATGGATCGAGCGTGCGCGTCACGGTCGCGAACTGGTATACGCCGAAGGAGCGCGTGATCCAGAAGCAGGGGCTGATGCCCGATGATGTCGTCGAGCGACCGGACACCGGGCCAGGGTCGAGCGATCCACAACTGGACAAGGCAGTCGAGGTGCTGCGCGCAAAGATCGCGCCGTAGCGGCTAGCACGCTTCGTCGGGGTCAGTGCCGAAGGCGAGCCGCCAGGCTTCGTGCAGCGAGGGCAACGCGACTTGCGAGCCTAACGCGCGCGTTGCGAGGCCACCGACGGCGTTCGCGAATTGAGCGCACCGCTCCGGTGACCACCCACGCAGAAGCCCAAAGATGAACCCGGCGGCGAATGCGTCACCCGCCCCTGTTGTATCCACGACACGGACATTGGCTGCAGGCGCCTCGAAGATCGCACCCTTCATGATCACCGTGCATCCATCCGCGCCATGAGTGACGACCACCATCCGCAGCCGTGTGTCATGCATCGTGTGTTGTAGACGTGTGACGATGTCGGCGCGCGACGTGGCGCCTGTCATCAACTGCCATTCCCACTCGCCGCCAATGAAGAGATCGTGCCGCCCAACGAAGGGCAGCGCGGCCTCGGGAGCAAGGATACCGGCAACGAAGACGGTCTGGCCGATGAGAAGCGGTGTATTGGGACGATTGTCGCGATCGCGATCATACGCATCCAGAATATCCGCCCAGAAGTCGAGATCAACGATATCCAGGTAGACGACCGAATGCCGGAAAATGGCGGGAAGATCGAGCACGTCGCCCCGCCCAAGCATTGCGCCCTTGATCCAGAAGATCGTCCGGCTCCCGGACGGGCTGATCGGGATGATCGAGCGGTCTGAATCCTGGCCGACGTGTACGCCGAGCATGTCGCACACTACACCGGCGGCCTCCAGCCCGGCGCGCAGCCGCTCGCCGCGCCAGTCATCCCCGACGACGCCGGCGAAGCGCGGCGGCATCCCGAGGCGGGCGAGCGCGACCGCGACATTGGTAGATGTCCCACCGGGCATCTGGATCTCGTCTGACGCGATACAATATTCGCTTTCCGCAGGATAGTGATCCACAGGTAGCAGTGTGTCCCATGACGCGCAACCAACAATGCAGATCGAGGGAACCGTTGTATCCGTCATCCCACGCCCATATCTCTGTGTGGCGGCCAGATCGCCGTAGGCGGGCTGTCGGATACCGGGAAGCGCATGATTATTCCGATCACGATGTACTCCGCTCACTGCCGCATCGTTCGCGGGAGGATAACGGACATCGCAGATTGAACGCAACCTTCTCACGATGCGATAACAAACCGAATGGTACACTGCCATTGAAGGCGTGCCGGTCGGCTGCATTCGCGGGAGGTCCGAACCCAATGCAACTCATGGAAAAGACGGCATCCATTTTGGTCGTAGATGATGAGCGACCGTTCCGTGAGTCATTACAATTCTCATTGGAGCGACAGGGCTATCGCGTCCTCACAGCGAGTGACGGACCATCCGGGCTACGGCTGGCGCGGTCGGAGAAGCCGGATCTCATTATTCTTGATGTGATGTTGCCGGGCATGGACGGTTTCAAAGTCTGTCAGGCGATCCGGCGCGACAGCGACGTCCCGGTCATTATGCTCACCGCGCGGGATGATGAGACGGATAAGGTCGTCGGTCTCGAACTCGGTGCGGACGATTACGTGACGAAGCCGTTCGGATTGCGTGAACTGCTCGCGCGCGTCCGCGCGGTCCTCCGGCGACGTGAAGGGCTGCCGGAGACGCCGACAGCGGAAATGGACGGTGTCATCCCCCGAATGGAAGGGATGATCTATGGCAACCTCGTTGTCTCGCCGCAGGAGCGACGAGTGTTATTGAACAGTGTCGAAGTCCCGCTCCGGCCGCGCGAGTTCGATCTCCTGACCTATCTCGTGCGAAATCGCGGGATCGCGCTCTCCCGCCAGCAACTGCTCGATAATGTCTGGGGGATAGACTATTACGGCGATCCGCGCACGGTTGATGTCCACATACGCCAGTTGCGCGAGAAGATCGAAGCCGAGCCTGCGATGCCGACCCGCCTCGTCACCGTGCGTGGCCACGGCTATCGCTTCGAAGGATAGGGGCGCATGACGACGGTCGCGTGGGTAGTCACATTTGGCGCGCTCGTCGCCTGCGCCGTTGCGTTCTGGTATGCCGTGCGATACCGGACGCGGCTGCGCGCGAGCGAAGCGGAACTCCGGCAGTCTGTCCCCGATGCCGGATCGTCGCCCGTCGTATCGCATATCCGTCATGCGATAGACGACCTACGGCGCCGCGCCGAGGAGTTCGCAGCGGAAAATATCCGCCTGCGGACGATCCTTGGCGCGCTCGATGATGCGGTGATTGTCGTCGGGGCCGGGCAGGAAATCCTTTCAGTCAATGACGCGGCACTCGCGCTGTTTCCTACGAGCCTCGCGACCGTACGGGGACGGACGGTGATTGAAATGACCGGCGATCACGAGATTGCCGATCTTGTACGCCGCTGTCAGGCCACCGGTCAGCGGCAGGAACATACGGTGGAAGTCTCCGGCAGCGGGCGCGTCGTGCGCGCGATCGCCGTGCCAGCGGACGTTCCGAAGGATGATGTCCTCCTGCTGGCGCGCGACGTGACGCAGGTACAGCATCTCCAAACGGTGCGCCGCGAACTGGTCGCCAATGTCTCGCATGAACTCCGCACACCGCTCGCGAGCATCAAACTCTATGTCGAGACGCTGCTCGACGGTGGCCTCGAAGTGCCGGGGATGGCTGAGGACCGGCTCAACAAAATCAACCGCGAAGTGGACGAACTGACGCAACTCGTGCGTGAACTCCTCGAACTTGCCCGCCTCGAATCCGGCCGGGACCAACCAAACCTCGTGCCGCTCGATGTCGCCGACCTTGCGGAGCGCGCGTTAGAGCGATTGGAAGCGCAGGCCGAGCGGGCCGGTGTCGTCCTGGAGACTGCGGTGTCGCCGGACGTGCCCACCGTGTACGGCGATCGGCGGATGCTCGAAGGCGCGCTCGTCAATCTCATCCACAACGCGGTCAAATTCACCCCGCTAGATGGTCGTGTCACGGTCGGTGCGCACCGTGACGGCGATGATCGCGTCTGTCTCTGGGTGGAGGATACAGGCATTGGTATTCCGGACGAACACTTGCCGCGCCTCTTCGAGCGATTTTATAAGGAAGACCCCGCGCGCTCCGGCGGCGGCACGGGGCTAGGCTTGGCAATCGTCAAACATGTCGCGCGTGTTCACGAAGGCACGGTCGCTGTCACGAGCGCGGTTGGTCATGGGTCGCGCTTTATGATCGTCCTGCCCGTTGCGGAGCCGGCGCAGGCACGCGTGACGCATCGGGATGTGAGCAGTGAGACGAACGTTCACAATCCTCTCATCATTCCCTCATAACCTGCTGATCTGGTCTTGTTAGGCTGCATGAAGCGATTCGTGTCTGGCGACGGTCTGCGTCGCCGCGACATGAGCGCCGGTTGGAAGGGTTCGGAATAGACGAGGAGGAACAGATACATGGCGAGTGCAAACCGAGTTGTCAATCGGCGAGTGGTGTTGATGGGCATCGCCGGTGCGGCTGGTACGGCGATTCTTACCGCTTGTGGCGGCAGTGCGACCAGCACCCCGGCGCCAGCGGCAACAGCCGCAACGACAAGCGCCGCGGGCGCGGTAGCCACCGCGACGAAGGCGCCGGCAGCGGCGACATCAAGTACCGGCGCGACCGTATCAAGCCCCGCCGCGGCTACGGCGGCCACCACATCGCCCGTGGCTGGAACCACCGCCGCCAGCAGTGCGCCGTCAGGCTCGGCCGCCGTACAGCCGACCTTTGGAGCAATCGCCGGTGGAGCGAATATCCAACTGACGGGTGCCGGGTCAACGTTCATCAACCCGCTGCTGACAACCTGGGCGCAAGCATTCAACCAGTCAATTGCCAAGAACATCACCATTAACTATCAGTCCATCGGTTCGGGTGGCGGCATCCAGCAAATTACCCAAAAGACGGTTGACTTTGGCGCTTCGGACGCACCGCTGACCGATGACCAGATCAAGGCCGCGCCCGGTATTCTGCACATCCCGATGGTGCATGGCCCGGTCGTCCCGACGTACAACTTGAAACTGGATGTCAATAAGCCGTTGCAGTTCTCCGGACAAACGCTCGTTGGCATCTACTTCGGCACGATTACCAAATGGAATGACAAGGCGATTGCGGCGGATAATCCGGGCATCACGCTGCCGAGCACGGACATCGCGGTCGTCTATCGTTCGGATGGCTCCGGGACAACCTCGATCTGGGTTGACTTCTTCTCGAAGATCTCCAAGGATTGGGAAAGCAAGGTCGGACGCGGCACGTCGGTCAAGTTTCCGACCGGCATTGGCGCGAAGGGGAACGAAGGCGTTGCCGGTCAGGTCAAGCAGGTCGAGGGTGGTATCGGCTATGTCGAACTCGCGTATGCGCTCGAAAATAAGTTGCCGCTCAGTTTGGTGAAGAATGCGGCCGGTGAATTCATCCCTCCGACCGTTGACTCCGCATCGAAGGCGGCGGCACTTACGTCGTACCCCGATGATCTGCGCTTCTCGATCACGAACCCGGCGGCGGAAGTAAAGGGCGCGTACCCAATCACGGGCACGACGTGGGTCCTGCCGTTCACGCAGCAGACGGACAAGAATAAGGCCGATGCACTTGTCAGTTTCATCCGATGGGCGATCAGCCCGGCCGGGGACGAAATCGCGAGGTCGAAGAACTACCCACCGATCCCGGCCCCGCTCAAGGCGAAAGTGCTTGAGAAACTCAAGTTGATCACGGTCAACGGTGTGCCAGTGTATAAGTAATCCGGTGCGTCGCGGCAGCAAGGGATCAATCGTTGCTGCCGCATCCATTCTCACCGAGGAGAGATGTGGCTATGGCAGGCCAAAGCCCACGGCGGCAATGGTGGGCGGGGCGGCAGATGGGGATTGCGGCCATCCCACCGATGCCTCAGCGGCGCGTCGGCGGCATGAATGTTCGCGGCGATGCCATCTTCCGGTCGGTGCTGGCGGTTTTCGCGGCGATCATTTTGGTGATCATCGGCCTGATGCTCGTGATGGTCGTGACCCAGTCGTCCGAGGCATGGCGGAAGTTCGGCCTGGGCTTCATCACGGGCACCGAGTGGGCGCCCCCGTTCAGCAAGTTTGGCGCGCTCCCGTACATCTACGGTACGGTTATCACCTCGGTGATCGCGCTGATGCTCGCGGCGCCAATTGGGGTTGGCTGCGCGGTGTTCATTATCGAGTTTGCTCCTGCCTGGCTACGAAGCCCTGTTTCGTTCATGGTCGAACTCCTCGCCGCGGTGCCGTCGGTCGTCTTCGGCCTCTGGGGCATCTTCGTCTTCGCACCGTGGATGCGCAATGGCCCGGACAAGTTTCTCGTCAGCCATTTCAGTTTTATTCCATTGTTCAAAGGGCCGACGTTTGGCCTCGGCGTCTTATCGGCGGGTATCATCCTCGCCATCATCATCGTCCCATACATTACGTCGGTGACGCGGGAGGTGATGCTCCTCACCCCAACAAACCAGCGCGAAGGCATGCTTGCCCTTGGAGCGACACGGTGGGAAGTGATTCGCTATGTCATTCTGCCCTTCGCGCGTAGTGGCATCGTCGGCGGCTCGATCCTCGCCCTCGGTCGCGCGCTTGGCGAGACGATGGCAGTCACGATGATCATCGGCAATCGCGCGCAGATTAAGCCGTCACTCTTCGCGCAGGGAGCGACGATGTCGAGTGTGATCGCGAACGAGTTTGCGGAGGCGGCGACGACGCTTTACACGTCCTCCTTAATCGCCATTGCCCTCCTGCTCCTTGTTGTCGCGCTAATTATGAACGTTCTCGGCAGACTGCTCGTCTGGTCGGTCGCACGGAGTCGGTGACGAGGAGAACGGCATGGCAACAGGTGTCGTCCGGCAGTACGGTCAGTTCACACCGAAGGTGATGCGTCGGCGGCGTACCGTCAATGTCATCATGATCGGGGTGTTCTCGGTCTGCGCGATCGTCATCCTCATCCCGCTCGTGCATATCCTGATGTACTCACTGATCAAGGGTGCATCATCGCTCAATGTGCATTTCTTTACGAAGCCGCCTCAGCCACCCGGCCAACCGGGGGGCGGGGTCGCAACCGCCCTCGTTGGCAGCGGGATTATTCTTGTCATGGCTTCACTCATCGGTATCCCGACGGGTATTTTGGCAGGCGTCTATATGGCCGAATACGGCAATCGAAACGCATTCGCGACGACCGTCCGATTTGTTGCTGACATACTGCTTGGCGTTCCATCTATCGTGATTGGCGTCTTCATCTGGACGCTGCTCGTCCGGCCATTCCATTCATTCTCGGCGATTGCCGGTGGCGTGGCACTCGCGGTGATGATGATTCCGACCATTTCACGAACGACCGAGGAAGTAGTCCGTCTCGTACCCGGCACACTGCGGGAGGCGAGTCTCGCCCTTGGTATCCCGTACTGGAAGACAGTGATGCGCATCACCGTTCCCGCGGCGCGCTCGGGCATCGGCACGGCGGTCGTCCTCGCATTTGCCCGTGTCGGTGGGGAAACGGCGCCGCTGCTCTTTACCGCACTCGGCAATAATTTCTTCCAAAAGGACATTCGCAGGCCGATAGACGCCTTGCCGCTCCGACTGTTCAATTATGCGATTGGGCCCTATGATGAGTGGCATCGCATTGCATGGGCGTCGGCTTTCATTCTGGTTTTCTTCATCCTGATTCTCATGGTCCTCATTCGCCGCATCGCCCGTGGGAGATTCAAGAATGTCGTCTGAGAGGAAGCCAATGGTCGAACCGACTGCGGCGCTTGAACCCGTCCATCTCCGCCCGAAGGTGGCAGAACGACCGGCACAGGGCGAGGCGGCAGCCAGCCAGGCCAACGTCGCCATGTCTGTTGAGGGTCTGAGCGCATTCTACGGCAAGTTCAAAGCAATCGAAGACGTGTCGCTGTCGTTCGACCGGCAGAACGTTACGGCAATCATTGGGCCGTCCGGATGCGGGAAATCTACGCTGTTGCGTTGCCTGAATCGCCTGCACGAAATCATTCCGAACGCCCGCGCCGTGGGCAAAGTCATGATGGACGGCCAGAATATCTATGCTCCGGGTATGAATGCGGTGTTGCTTCGGCGGAAAGTCGGCATGGTATTTCAGAAGCCGAATCCGTTTCCTTCGATGTCCATTTACGACAACGCCGCGTCCGGTTTGAAGTTGGCGGGCAGGGTACCGAAGGATCATCTGGACGAGGTCGTCGAGCGCAGTCTGAGACAAGCCGCGCTCTGGAACGAAGTGAAGGATAAGTTGAAGCAGTCCGCATTCAACCTCTCAGGCGGTCAACAACAGCGTTTGTGCATTGCACGCGCTATCGCGGTGCAGCCAGAAATCGTCCTCATGGACGAGCCGGCAAGTGCGCTCGATCCGATCTCAACGCTGAAGATCGAGGACCTGATGGTCGAACTTCGCAAGGATTACACGATTATCATCGTGACGCACAACCTGCAACAGGCGGCGCGCGTCAGCGACCGGACCGCGTTTTTGCTCGGCGGCGAGGATCGCATTGGTCATTTGATCGAGTACGCTCCGACCAAAGAGATGTTCACGAATCCGAAAGATGACCGAACGGAGCAGTACATCACCGGACGATTTGGATGATGGCGCGCGGGATGAGTTCATAGTCCACGATAGCCCCATCATCAAGAAGGGACCAAGAATGCCACGGATCGTGCTCGAGGAAGGGCTCAGAGAATTGCACGCTGATGTCCTGACGCTCGGGAGCATGGTAGAAAAGGCGATTCAGCGGTCGGTAGAGGCGCTTCGGGCTCGTGACGCCTCGATTGCCCGGCGGGTGATCGAGGAAGACGCGGCGATCAACGCCCTCCGCTTCCAGATCGAAGATCGCGCGCTGTTGCTGATCGCGACGCAACAGCCTCTCGTCCACGATCTCCGGACGGTCGCGGCGGTTCTCAGCATCATCACCGACCTCGAGCGGATGGGGGATCACGCGGAGGGAACGGCGACGATCTCCCTGATGATCGGCGATGAGCCACTCCTCAAGCCGCTCCTGGATATTCCGCGGATGGCGGAGACAGTCACGGATATGCTCCGGCGGGTGCTACTCGCGTTCGCGGATAATGATGTCGTCGCGGCGCGGCGCGTTGCCGCCGAGGACGACGCGGTAGATGCCCTCTACAACCAGGTCTATCGAGAATTGCTCACCTTCATGATCGGCGATCCGCGCACGATCCATCAGGCGACGCTGCTCTTGTGGGCGGCGCACAACCTCGAGCGGATCGGAGACCGTGTGACGAATATCTGCGAGCGGGTGATCTTCACCGAAACCGGGCGCATGCAAGAGATCAGGCCATCCGGCGCGCTGAAGATGCCGGAAGAACTCCGCTAATCGGGTGGGTAGCGTCGGCATCAGCCTGTGATTCTGAGCCTCATGAGCCAATCCGGTAATCCGCTGGCGCAGGCTGACGCCGACGCTACAGCGTTTTGCAGAAGCATTGAGCCGGTGGTGGCGGGCTTTAGCCTGCCACCACCAATACGATATTTGCTCTAACGGAAATGCGATCATGGCTGCTCATAGAGGAGTTCGCCGCCGATCCACGTCATGGCGACGGGAATGTCGGCAATCTCCTCCGGTGGGCAGTGGCGAGGGTCGCGGTCGAGCACCGCGAAGTCCGCGAGCATACCCGGCGCGATTGAACCCTTAATATGTTCCTCAAAGGTGGCATATGCGCCCGCGACGGTATAGGCGTGGAGCGCTTCGTTCACCGTAATCGCCTCGGCCGGCGCGTATTCCGCGCCGGAGCCGGTACGTTCCGTGACGGAAACCTGGATGCTTTTCAACGGCTCATAGGCAGAGACCGGGCAGTCCGAACTGAAGACCATCGGAATGCCTGCGCTCCGAAGCGACCAGAAGGGATAGGTGAGCGCCGCGCGCTCCTCACCGAGATGGCGGATGAACGAGTCGCCATATTCGGTGATGAAGATCGGTTGGGTGACGACGACCACGCCGAGGTGGGCGATCCGGGCGATCAAATCCGGGCGGAGGATGCCGCAATGCTCGATTCGGTGCCGGTGATCGGCCCGCGGGTGGGCGGTCAGCGCGCGCTCGTAGGCGTCCAGCACCATTTCAATACCGCGATCGCCGATCGCATGCACCGCAACCTGCCAGCCCGCGGCATGCGCGTCCATCACATATCCCTGAAAGACCTCCTCGCTCATCATCGTCAGTCCGAGATTGTTCGGGTCGGGATCGTGGAGGAAGGGCTGGCTGACGGCGGCGGTACGCCCGATCAGGCTGCCATCAATGAAGAGTTTGATCGGCCCGCAACGGAGGCGATCACTGCCGAATCCGGTGCGGATGCCGGTTTCGGTCAGATAGGGGAGGAGATGCTCGCGCAGCATCAGTGTCGTGCGGAGCGGGTTCACGCCGGTCGTGGCCGCGCGCTGGAAGGCGCGGAACTGCGTCTTTGTGTGGACGCTCGCGTCGGCGCTGCTCGTGATTCCGGCGGCAAGATACCGCTGCGCGCACCGCCCGAGCGCCTCGACGAGATCATCCTCGGTCGGCTCCGGGATCAGGTCCGTCACCAAGCCTTGCGCGGTCTCAAGGAGCAGGCCGGTCGGATTACCGTCGGCGTCATGCACGATGCCACCGCCTTCGGGCGGTTCCGTCGCATGTGTGATGCCGGCAAGACCGAGGGCGCGGCTGTTCGCTACGCAGAGGTGCCCGGACGCATTGGTAATGACGACAGGATGATCGGGCGCGACTGCGTCCAGATCGTAGCGGGTCGGATGCCGTCGCTCTGCGAGCGACTGATCGTCGTATCCGCGTCCGAGCACCCATGCGCCTCCGGGTGTCTCGATCGCGCGGGCCGCGACACGCTGCTGCAACTCGGCAATAGTGCCGCAGCCAGGCGCACGGCAGTCCACTTGTGCCAGGGAACGGCCAAACATCAGCATGTGATTGTGCGCCTCATTGAAGCCCGGGAGGATCGTTTTGCCCGCGAGGTCCACGATTCGCGCGCCCGGCGCGGCGAGGGCGCGCATCTCGTCCGTGAACCCGACGGCGACGATCCGGTCTCCCCGGACGAGCACGGCCTCCGCCTCGGGATGGACCGGATTCATCGTCACGACGGTCCCATTGAGAAAGAGCGTGTCGTGTAGCGGCACCGGCGTCCCCCTTGTGGTGATCGCGGTCAGTCGTTGTGGAGCGTGAGATCGCCGACGGTGTCCGGTTCAACAAGATTCGTGAGGAGATGATGCGGTGACTCACCATTCCGTGCGGCTTGCGCCGTCAGCATGTACTGGAGTTTCTTTGTTCGATATAAGTTGTCCTCGATCAACCGCCGGTTGTTCGCCGTGAGGTCCGCGAGGAGCGCGACCGCGAAGAGGACGGCGCCGATCATCGAGAAAATGAGCGCGATAATCAGCGACTGGATATGCCGCGTGCCTTTTTCGCCGATGATCAGGTAAAAGTAAAAGAACCGGCCGACGAGCGCCACACCGATGAAGAGAAAGAGCGTCGCGAAGAGCGCGAACGTCTTGAGTGGTTCGTACATCGCCCAGATACGCACCATCGTCGCGGCGGAGCGCTTGATGTACGACCAGACATTGGGAAAGAGCCGTGATGGGCGCGTTGGCCGGGAGGAGATCGGCACACTGCCGACACTAAGGTTCTTCTTGCCTGCCTGGATGATCGTTTCCAGCGTGTAGGTGTAGCGAGTGACGACATTGAGCCGCATCGCCGCCTCACGCGAGAGCGCGCGGAAGCCGCTCGGCGCATCGGGAATATTCGTGCCGCTCAATCGCCGCATCGTCCACGATCCGACCGCCTGCAATCGTTTCTTGAGCGGGCTGAAGTGGACGATATCGTGTGTTTGGCGATCGCCGACCACCATGTCACAATCGCCATCGAGGATCGGCTTGATGAGCGCGGCGATGTCGCTGCCGGAATACTGATGATCGCCGTCGGTATTGACGATGATGTCCGCGCCGAGCGTCAGGCACGCATCGAGACCGGTTTGGAACGCGGCGGCTAACCCCTTATTCCCCGTATGTGGGACGACATACGCGCCGAGCATCCGGGCGAGGTTCGCGGTCCGATCCGTGCTGCCGTCATCAATGACGATCACTTCAATCTCATCAATACCGGGGAGCAATTTGGGCAGGTCAGCAAGGACGGCGGGCAGCGTCTCTTCCTCGTTGTAGCACGGGATTTGGATAATCAACTTCATGCGCGTGCCCCTCCCTGCTCGAACCCGACGGCACGGAGGTAGTCCAATCCTTCCCGGATATCCGTGACTTCCTCATCGTAGTCGAATTCGCACGCGGGTATCGTATCCGCCCGCAGGTAGGATACAACCATTGCGAAATCCACGCGACCACGCCCCGGAATCAGATGGTCGCGCAGCCCGAGACAATCATGCAAATGGAACCCGACGAGCCGATGGCCCAGTCGCCGCAACCATGCTTCGTGCGGCGTGTAGCCGAGGTTCGCTTGCCGCTGCGCATGGCCGGTGTCATGCCAGTACCCGATCATCGGCGACGTCACACTGCCAAAAATTGTCTCGAGGTCGTCCAGAATCGGGATGTCGCGATAATCCTGCCGAGACTCAAGGCCGAGCCGGACACCGATTCCTTCCGCATACGGTGCAAGTTCCCGCAGGCTGTCCATCAAACGTTCCAACGCAGGGCCGACCGCTGCACGACGCGCGCCAACGATCCGCTCGCGCAGCGTCGCAAACTCATCGGTCTCCATCGCAGCGGCGCCGAATAGTTCATCGAGACGCTTTTCGTCCTCCGGCAAGACCGTCAGTTGACCGGCATGGACGACAATAGCATCCGCTCCGAAGCGGCGCGCGAGGTCCATCGTCGCTTTCGTGAGCGCAACGGCGTGGTGTCGCTCGGCATCGTCGGCTGCGACGAGCGACGGATCGGGGATGCGCGCGCCACGCGCATCGGTCGGCCGCGGGCAGATGTTGTGGATACTCGAAACAACGAGATCGGGGCGGGCCAGCAACTGCTCCAACTGCGCGCGGGTCGGCATGTAATTGATCTCAATCCGCTCGCCGCCTGCCGCTCGGACGCCGTCCACCATATCACCGAGGTCGGCATACCGCCCCTGCGCCCCCCACATCGTTGATACCGAAAGCGTCCCCACGGCTACTCCCACGTTTCCCGCACGCGGGCAAAGTCCTCCGGGATCATCGCATAGACGAGTGTGTCCCGGATCGTCCCATCAGTCCCCAACGAGTCACGGCGGTGACAGCCTTCAAAGAGAAAGCCGAGTCGTTCCGGGACGGCCTTGCTCCGTTGATTCCGGGCGTCGCAGCGGATTTGCACCCGTTGTGCTCCAAGCCCCTCAAACGCGAACATCGTCACTTGGCGCGCTGCCTCGCTCACGTAGCCCTGCCCCTCGGCGGACGTGCGAATCCAATAGCCGAGTTCGACGATCAGTAGCTTCGTGTCATTCACACGCATGCCAATGCTGCCGAGGAGCGTGCCGGTCTCTTCCGCGAAAATACCGAGGCCGATGTGCTCGTGTAACGCCCAGTGGCCGGACTGACGGCGGACGAACTCAATGGCGTCATCAACGCTATGGTACGTGTCCGCCCACGACTGTGAGATGGAAGGACCCTTCGGCATCCACTGGCGTAGCCGACCCTGCGATTCCATGATCGCATCGAAGAGCGGCTGCGCGTCTTCATCGCGCCACCGGCGCAAGACGATCCGCGAACCGATCCATTCGGATGGCATGTCGCGCAAAAATGGTCGGGTGATGCCCATGCAATTCCTCATCCCCGGCCCTCTCCATCGCCTGAAGATTCGAGAATGCAGAGATTATTGCGGCGATGGAGAGGGGAGCCGTCCGTTTTGCACCCCGTTGTCACGCGGGTTTCCGAAACGATTTCTCAATCAGTCCGCCGGTACGAGTTCGGCAGCACCTTCCGCCTCACGCTCGCGGACGACGGTATCAATCTCCTCACAGATCGCCCGGAAAAGGTCGGGTTCGGCGACCGTGCGCACGATCTCGCCGTGGCGGAAGATGACGCCCTTATCGCGCCCACCGGCGACGCCAACGTCGGCATCACGCGCCTCGCCGGGGCCATTGACGACGCAGCCCATTACCGCGACTTTGATCGGCGTCTGGATATTCTTGATATACTCGTCCACCGACGCCGCCAGCTTGAGGACATCAATCTCCACGCGCCCGCACGACGGACAGGCAACGAGCGTCGTCCCTTTTTGCCGCAAGTCGAGGCTCTTAAGGATTTCGTACGCGGTATAGACCTCTTCAACCGGGTTGTCCGCCAGCGAGATGCGGATTGTGTCGCCGATCCCCTCGTGCAGGAGGATACCCATGCCGACTGCCGAGCGGATCGAACCGGCGCGTGCCGTGCCCGCTTCCGTCACGCCGAGGTGGAGCGGGTACTCGCATCGCTCTGCCATCAGTCGGTACGCGGCGACCATCGTCGGCACATCGAACGCTTTGAGTGAGATGCAGATGTCCCGGAAGTCGAGGTCTTCGAGGATGCGAATGTGGCCGAAGGCGACATCCACCATTCGCTCCGGATCGCTCATCGTTTCCTGGCCTGGCTGGATGGGCGGTAGGGAGCCATGATTGACGCCAATGCGGATCGGCACGCCCTTGGTCTGCGCGAGCCGTACGACTTCCTCGACCTGCGACCGCTTGCGGATGTTGCCGGGATTGAGGCGCAATTTGGCGACGCCCGCGTTGAGCGCGGCAAGCGCCATCTGATAGTGGAAATGAATATCCGCGACGATCGGCACCGGCGAGCGTGCGACGATTTCGGGCATCACCGCCGCCGCTTCCTTATCCGGCACGGCGACCCGGACGACCTCGCAGCCATTCGACGCGAGGTCGTAAATCTGCTTGATCGTCGTTTCCTTGTCGCTTGTGTCGGTCGAGCACATGGACTGGACGACGACGGGCGCGCCGCCACCGATCTGGACGGTGTTGCCTTTGCGGTCATTGAGAAAGATCGGGCGGCTGAACCGACGATTGGAGAGTGGGACGACGGTTTCGAGCACGAGTCGGCTCCTCCATGTGACGCGAATTACCGCGGTAAGATCGAACGACCATCGAGAATGCGCTGAATGTCCACGAAGGCGACGAGGACGAAAATCGTCAGCAGGACGGCCATCCCGATCAGATGGACCATCCCTTCACGCTCCGGCGGCACCCGCTTGCCGCGCCGTACCCACTCGATCAGGACGAAGAGGAGACGCCCACCGTCGAGCGCGGGGATCGGCAGCAGGTTCAGGATACCGAGGTTGATCGAGATGAACGCGGTGATCTGGAGGATCACGACCCAGACGGGGATCGTCGCCTGCTGGACGACTTCACCGACGACCTGCGCGATGCCAATTGGGCCGGTGACGTTGTCCACGCCGCCCTGTTGCTGCCCACGGACGAGGCGGGCGAGGCCGACATAAATGTCGCCGATACCGCGCGCCGTCTCACGGAAACCATCGGGAATCGCCCGCCAGACTGGCTCGCGCAGCGCGACCGATTGCGCCGACACCCTGATTCCCGTGGACCCTTGGCCGTCGGGAGTCTGCTCGGGCAGGCGGGGCGTGACCGTCGTGGTGATGGTCTGCCCGTCACGGCGCAATTCGACTCGCACGGGTGTCCCGGCGGCGGCCTTGATGGCATCGGAGAGGTCCTGTTGCGAGGTAATGTCCCGCCCGCCGATGCGGACGAACTGGTCACCAGGTTGCCATCCCGCCGCCTGCGCGGGCGTGCCCGCGACGACATCGCCGATGGAGACGATCTCCTTGTTACTCGGCGCGCCATGGACCGCAAAGATGATCGCGAAGAGCAGCGCGGCGAAAATGAAGTTGAAGACGATCCCGGCGATGAGAATGATCGCGCGCGCAGAGGCGGGCTTGGTCTGGAATGAATCCGGCGCTGCACCGCTCGTGTTCTCGTCCTTCATGCGGGCGAAGCCGCCAAGCGGGATCGCGTTCAGCGACCAGAGCGTGCCTTTCCACACCCGCCCGACGATCCGGGGCGGCAGGCCAATGCCGAACTCCTCGACCGCGACGCCGAAAAACCGTGCCGCAAAAAAATGTCCGAACTCATGAACCGTGACGAGCACCGCCAAGATCGGAACGATAAGCAGCCACGAAAAATTGCCCACGCACTTTCCTCACACTACCACGAGCCGCACCCACCACCCGGATGTGGGCGGCCACTACCGATAGTTTACTTCCGGCAAGGCAATGCGTCTACGACCGACTCCCGTCAGCCCGCGTAGATGCAGGCAGCGCGTCCGGTGTACGTATAGAGGGCAGTCGTGGAGCGCCCTGCCGCTTTTTCGTGCTCGCATCGGCACAAAACCCCCCTTGTCAAGTTCGCGTTCGTGACAGTACACTATGCGCGACACGACAACTGCGGCGGGAGTGCGACCCAGGTGCAGCATGGCGCATCGGTTACAACCCTTAAGGAGCATCGCCGCTCATGGACACAGCAGTCCTCGTTCTCAATCAGAACTACGAGCCCTTACATATCTGCAACGCGCGCCGTGCGCTCGTCCTCGTGTTGGGCGGGAAGGCGGAGGTGTTGCAGGAAGAATCGGAGGTGCACTTACGTACCTCAACGCGCGCGTACACAATGCCCTCCGTTGTCCGAATGGTCTACCTCGTCCGACGCCCCCGCCCCCGCGTCAAACTTACCCGCCGCGAAGTCTTCCTGCGTGACCATTACACCTGCCAGTACTGCGGCCACTCCTCGCGCGATTTGACGATTGATCATGTGATGCCGAAGTCGCGCGGCGGTGAGCACTCCTGGGATAATCTCGTCTCCGCGTGCAAAGAATGCAACCACCGTAAGGGCGGGCATACGCCGGACGAGGCACGCATGCGACTCCGCCGCGCGCCATTCGAGCCGCACGCGGGCGCCTATTACGCGATTCAGCGGCGTCTCTCGGAACGACCGCGCGCCGATTGGGAACCGTTCATTCCCGGCGCGGAATCGTTCGCTGCCGCCTCCTGACCCACGCTCCGGCAACCTGTGCGATACTTTCTGTCACCTGCCACGATTCGCCGGGCAGTACTCGGCTGCCCGCAGCATGAGAAGAGGACGGACAATGCTCGATCTGCGGCTGATCCGCGAGCAGCCGGATTTTGTGAAGGGTGAACTTGCGAAACTGTACGCCGATCCGGGATCGGTAGATACGGTCGTTCATCTGGACGATCAGTGGCGCACGCTCACGAAAGAGTTGCAGGAGTTACAAACGGAGCGTAATGCCCTTTCCAAGAGCGTTTCACAGACCCGCGACGCGGCGGAGCGCGAGCCACTGATCGAACAGAGTAAGCGGATCGGCGAGCGGATTAGGGCGCTCGATGGCGAAGTAACCCGCATCAAAGCCGAACTCGACCGGGCAATGCTCGAGATACCGAATCTGCCCGATCCCGATGTGCCGGTTGGCAAGGACGACAGCGAGAACGTCATCTTTCCGTATCAAGGGGAGAAGCGCCAGTTCGATTTCGCGCCGAAGCCGCACTGGGACCTCGGGCCTTCCTTGGGCATCCTCGATTTCGAGCGCGGCGTGCGTCTCTCAGGTTCGCGGTTTTACGTCCTTATCGGGGCAGGCGCACGGCTGCAACGGGCGCTGATTCAATGGATGCTCGATGTTCATATCGCGCAAGGCTACAAGGAGATTTACCCGCCCTACCTCGTCTCGCGCGAAATGCTCGTCGGCACGGGCAATCTGCCGAAGTTCACGGACAACCTCTACAGCATCGTGGAGGACCCGGATAAATATCTCATCCCGACCTCCGAGGTGCCGCTGACGAACTTCCACCGCGAGGAAATCCTCGATGGCGCTGATTTGCCGGTGCGGCTCACGGCGTACTCCGCCAACTTCCGGCGCGAGCAGTTCTCGGCGGGCCGGGACACGCGCGGTATCAAACGCGGCCACCAGTTCGACAAAGTGGAGATGGTGCGGCTGGAAAAGCCGGAGCATTCAAAAGCCGCGTTGCGAACGCTCATGAGCGATGCCGAAGTGATCCTGCGCGATTTGGAGATTCCCTACCGCGTCATCCAGATGTGTACCGGCGATCTCTCCTTCGTCGCGGCGGAGAAGTTCGACCTCGAAGCGTGGGCGCCGGGCTGCGATGAGTGGCTGGAAGTCTCGTCGTGCGGCAACTTCACCGATTTCCAGGCGCGCCGCGCCAATATCCGCTTCCGGCGCGAAGCGGGCGCACGCCCGGAGTATGTCCATACCCTGAACGGCTCCGGCCTTGCCTTGCCGCGCCTGATGATCGCGATCATGGAGAACTACCAGAATGCGGACGGCACGATCACGATTCCATCGATCATCCGCCCCTACATGCACGGCATGGAGCGGATCGAGCAGGAAAATTAGGCAATCGTCGGTCGGCAGTCGGCAATGTTACTGCGAATAGAAGCGATGCCGGTCCACTCGCCGCGTCTTTCTGCCGACTGCCGACTACTTCCCGCGTCTTGCGAATTCGCCCGTCGTGCCGCATACTGCATCATGCCACGAGCGCGTGGAGAGGTGGCCGAGCGGTTGATGGCAGCTGTCTTGAAAACAGCCGGGTGATGAGCCTCGTGGGTTCGAATCCCACCCTCTCCGCCAGTCAGCCAGGGTAGGTGCCGGAGTGGTCGATCGGGCTCGCCTGCTAAGCGAGTGAGCGCTCACGCGTTCCCAGGGTTCGAATCCCTGCCTACCCGCCAGCCTCGCGTTGACAGT
Source organism: uncultured Thermomicrobia bacterium (assembly GCA_937968015.1). GTDB lineage: Bacteria > Chloroflexota > Chloroflexia > Thermomicrobiales > JALYUS01 > JALYUS01. The sequence goes on along the minus strand of CALBSO010000039.1, from coordinate 6,105 downwards.
GCGCATCGTCTATGCAATACTGCTCCTCGGCACGCGCGCCCGTAGCTCAGTGGATAGAGCGTTTGGTTGCGGACCAAAAGGCCAGAGGTTCGAGTCCTCTCGGGCGTACCAATTCCTTCCATGAATCGCAACGAAAATGGACCGCCTCGTTGGGCGGTCGTTCTGTGTCAGGGCGGTTTGCTCATCGTCTATTGCCAGCGCCTTTCACGCTCCTTGCTCGTTTCATACCCAGACATGGCAATTGTGTACGGACATGTGTAGAATGTACCGGAAGCATTTTGTACGTATGGGGAAGGCGGGCACAATGGCGGGAACAGCGACAACACCGAAACGCCGGTCGAATGCGTCCCCACCCGCGCGGCGACCGACGAAGTCGCCGCGTCGCGCCCCCCCGCGGCCAAAGACCACCGCACCAAGGCGCACAACGTCGCGCGGGCCGCGATCGGAACCGTGGATGGCGCTCCATCCCGGCCTCCGCCGCGATCTGATCGGCGTCGGATTGATCGTCCTCGCGCTGCTGACGATCGGCACGCTGCTCGCCGGCGAGCGCACCGGGCTGCTCGATTACTGGCGGCGCACGCTGGTTACCGCGTTCGGCTGGGGCGCGGTCGCGGTGCCCGCGCTGATCGGTGTGTGGGCGGCGGACGCCTTCTTGGAGAAGGACGAGAAGCGTGCGGGGCCATCCTATCACACGCTCGTCGGCAGTGGCCTGATCGTCTTCGCGATTCTCGGGCTGCTGCATAGCCTCTCGGATGCCCCGTTGCAATGGGCGGAAAGCCACAAAGGCGGCGGGTATCTCGGCTATTTCATCAATGCGTTCCTCAGCCGCAGCCTCGGCGCCTTCGGTGCGGGCGTCGTCCTGCTCGCGCTCATGATCGCAGGCATTGGCATCTTCATGAACAATGAACTCCGATACCTGCTCGCCCGGTTACGTGGCCCGGAGCGACATGACGCCGGGATGGGTGATCTGCCGACTGTTGCCACCGCGATGCCGACGCGGATGCTGGAGCCACCCATGCCGACGAAGGGGCGCAATGGGCGCGCCGCATTGCTCGATGACATCGGGCCATCGCCGCAGCAGATTCTCACACCACCACCGATCATCCGTCGCCCGGAGCCGAAGCCGGATTCCGTGGCTGACGGAGCAGCCGAGATCCCCCAGCGAACTGTCCGGAAGGATCCGCCTGCTCCTCCTGCCGCGCCGCCCGCGAAAGCAGAACCGGCGAGGGAGGCAGCCGATCCTCCCGTTGCCGAGCCGATGCGCTGGACGCTGCCGACGATCGCGCATATGGATCGTTACCCGGATGTCTCGGTCAGTGAGGAAGACCTCGAACAAAAGGCGCAGGTGATCGAGCAGACGCTCGCCAGTTTCCGCGTCGAGGCGACGGTGCGCGAGATCAACCCCGGCCCCGCCGTCACGCAGTATGCGCTGGAGCCGGGGATCGGTGTCAAAGTGCGGCGCGTCACCGAACTGCAGAACGACCTCGCCCTCGCCCTCGCCGTGCCCGCGCTCCGTATCGAAGCGCCGATTCCCGGCAAGAGCCGCATCGGCATCGAAATCCCGAACAACACCATCGCCACGGTCGGACTCCGGGAGGCGCTGGAATCGAGCGACTTCGCCGCCGCACGGGCCAAACTGCCGATTCCGCTTGGGCGCGATGTGAACGGTCATTATCAGGTGGCGGATCTCGCGAAAATGCCGCACTTACTCGTCGCGGGTTCGACGGGAAGCGGCAAGAGCATCTTCGTCAATGTGCTGATCGCCGCCATGCTCCTCAACCGGACGCCGGACGAACTGCGCTTCGTGATGGTGGACCCGAAGATGGTCGAAATGTCGGAGTACAACGGCATCCCGCATCTCCTCGCTCCGGTCGTCACGGACATGGTGAAGGTGATCGGCATCCTCCGCTGGGCCGTGACCGAGATGGAGCGGCGCTACCAACTCTTCATGCGCTCCGGCGTGCGGAATATCGAGGCGTACCACAAGCGGAGCAAGGAACTAGGCCCGCATCTGGAGAAGCCGCCGGAGAATATCCCGTACGTCGTTATCATCATTGACGAACTCGCCGATCTGATGATGACCGCGCCAGACGACATTGAGACGGCGCTTGTTCGCCTCGCCCAGAAAGCGCGCGCGACGGGCATGCATCTCATCCTTGCCACGCAGCGCCCGTCGGTGGATGTGATCACGGGGCTGATCAAGGCGAACTTCCCGGCACGCATCGCCTTCGCCGTCACGAGCCAGATTGACAGCCGCGTCATCCTCGATACGCCCGGCGCGGAGCGGCTGCTCGGCCGCGGCGACATGCTCTATAAGGCGGCGGACTCCGACAAACCGCAGCGCATTCAGGGCGCGTTCGTCTCAGACAAGGATATTTCCGCGATCGTCTCGCACTGGCGTATGCTCGCGCCCGAACCGCAATACAAGCCGGAGGTCGTCGAACCCCCAACCGACGGTAAGACGATCCGCGAGGAACCGGGTGGCGATAACCTGATTGATCGCGCGCGCCAACTCGTGCGCGAGCAGGGATGGGCGAGCACGAGCATGTTGCAAAGCCGCCTGCGGATCGGCTACAACCGCGCCGCACGGCTGATTGAATCGCTCGAACGCGAGGGCATTATCGGCCCGCAGGATGGGGCGCGTCGGCGGCAATTGATTGACAGCGAATCCGTGACGGACGATTATCTGGACGATGAGGAAGAATAGCGAAGCGAGGCAACAGCGCCGGAGGTGTTGCCTCCGTAACTGGTCTTTACGAGGGTAGCTGGCGTTGTGGGACGCACTCCGTCTGGTCGCCCCACACGATGAGAATCGCTAGTCCGCGATAGCGACTTCGGGCATTGGCTCAACGCGTTCTTCCGCCACCTTCGTCTTGGCGAAACAGGACGAGCACAAGACAGGCCGGCCATTCCGCGGGACGAACGGCACCGTCGTTTCCTGGCCGCACTCGGCGCAGACGATGGTGTGCATCATTCGTGGTGGTTCGAGGCCGAGGCGGACCTTACGCGCGGCGCGGCACTCCGGGCAACGGGCCGGTTCGTTGACCAACCCTTTTTCCGCGTAAAATGCCTGCTCCCCCGCTGTCCATGTGAACGGTTTCCCGCAATCGCGGCATGTGAGCGTCCGATCTGAGAACTCCACGACAGAAACCCTCCTGCTTCCCCCAAATCCCGCTTTACAGGCATCCCCACACCTGTCCGAGCGCAGCAGTGACCGGATTTGTTCGTAGGTTTCGGCGGAACACACCACTCGTCCGGGGTGCATCGCTTCCTCCGCTCGTCCAATCACGTTGCTAACCGCAAATATACCAGATAACCATTGCGGATTGCAATAGGGCAACGGCAACGATTTCCCGGATCGGAAAGCATGCTGCCGCGTTCCAGGAATCTGGAACGCCTGCTGTCACTGGGGGGTGTTGGAATCGAATCGGATGCCCGGTCAGTGTTCGGGGAATTGGGTGGTATCCACCGGCGGTGGTTTGATCCAGCCGCGCCCTTCGAGCAATTCTTCGCCGAGACGGCCGAGAGTGATGCGCTTGCCCTCCGGGAGTTCGGGGTGATATTCCAACCGCCCCCGCTCGAAGTACTGGACATTGAGGCCGCTCTCGGTCAACTCCTCGGAGATGGGGAAGCCGAAGGTATTGAGGCCGTTGTTGTCGTCCCAGTATTTCTTGAAGCCCGACGCGAGCGAGTGCCCGGTTTCCTTGAAGTACCGGCGGTCCGTCGTATCCGGAAATGGCGGGATGGGATTGAATTTGCGGTCACGCGTCAGTTCCGTGCCAACGAGACCGATGCGCGTCACCCCCGTCGCTTTCACATATTCGAGTTTGGAACGCTCGAAATACTGCACCGTGACTTGCTGGCCGTCCGGCGCGATGTCCGGGAACTCTTCCGTGATCGGATAGCCGAAATAGGAGAGGCTGCCGTGAGATTGCCAGAATTCTTTGAAACCATATTTGATGTAGTGCCCCGTCTCCTTGAAGTAGAGCGCGTCCGGTTCCGGCACGGTCGGCGGTTCGAGGCGATCCGAGGGCAACTTCGAGACTAACTGCACAGTGGTGACGCGAGCACTGAAGGCGTCACTCTTCAGCCAGCCGATGAATTTGCCCGCCACGAACGGGACGCGCGCATCGCCGCTTCGCGTAAGGGTGTACTCGGTATTCTTCTTCGTGTCGTAGGCGAAAATATTCGGCGCGCCGTTGCGCCAGTCTTCCCAGACGACATAATCGCCGCTGATTGCCGGGCGTGCGACGCGATGATCTTTTGTCAGCGTCTTCGTCTGCTTGGTTTCAATATCGTACAGTTTCAGCATCGGATTGCCGCCCGCAAGCCCCTGATCAATGTACACAACGGTATTTCCCGAGAGTTGCGGGTAATCCTGATCGCCGGGGCCTGCGGCAACGGGAAAGGTCGCTTTGTTCTTCACGTTGTATCCCATGACGTCCCATGATCCGTCGTGGTACATCTCGTAGAGGACTGTATCGCCACTGATCGCAGTATATCCGTGGGCGCCGCCACCAACTGCGATGGGAAATTCGGTGCGCGTCGTCATGTCATACCCGTAAATGTCCCAGTCGCCACCCCGCTTGTCACCGAAGACGATCATCGGGCCGCTGACGGAGGGGCGGCGCTTCGGGCCAGGGCCGATATTCGGTAGGGGAATCACCTTGTGATGCGTGAGGTCATACGCGCCGATCGTTTGCGTTTGCGGCGCGGTAGCGGCGGGCGTGCTACTCGGCGTCGCGTCCGGCGATGGCGTGTTCACCCAGACGAGCGTCTGACCGTCTAAGGCGGGCTGGCTGCGTTCCGTACCCGGTGCGGGCAGCGGGACCGCGAGGGCGAGGCGCTGCTCCTGCCCTTCGTCCGTGTCATACGTGACGACATCGAAGATACCCGTCCGGCGGTCCGCCCAGGCAATCACCGTGCCCGCCATCACCGGATCGGCCTGGTCGGCGGTCGGGGCGGCGGTCATCACCGGCTTGATGTTGAACGGGTCACTCGTCGCCGCGCGCACCGGCGCCGGTACAATGCCAGTCAACAGTGTGAAGAGAAGGAGCGCGGCGGAGAGACGCCGCAGCCGTGGAATCGGGAGACGTTGCTTCACAGTTACCCTCAAGAGCCCCAACATTATGCAAACTGTACGTACAACACACCCTGTGCGCGGCAGTATAGCACAGAGTACGTCGTGGCCAGCAACGGCCCCGGTCAGAGTAAGATTTATTCGTGAGGCAACATGTGGTGCCTTGAAGGCTCAAAATCGGCCCAATAATGGGCTCATGTCGCCGCATTCCGAGGTGACCGAGCGGCTCCGAGGGATTTTTCACCACGCAGGGGATTAGGCGAAGAAACGGCTTTTGTTTGTGATGGACGCCGTTTTCGGGTGTCAGGTCATCAGGTCATTTGTCTTTACATGGAATTATGATATTCTAGTATTATTGACGCATCAATACGTGAATTGAGAGGGGGGTCAGCGGCGCGGCGAGAGTATTTTCCGTCAGGAGGGTCATATGAAAGCGACGGTGCGTGGTCTCATCGGTAGGGGAATGATACTACGATGTTGCATGGCACACCGGCGGCCCGCGCTGCTGGTCTCCCATTTTGGCGCGGTCATATGCGCTGTTACATTGTTCACAGCCCTCATGCCAGTGTCAGTGAATGCCTACGCGATCTATCCTGATGCGGCTCGTTGGTGGTATGACTATAATTATGTTTCCTGTGGACCAGCGAGCCCCGGTATACACAATCCATGCCAAGTCAGCTATACATACAACTCACCCGTTACAATTATCCCTGGGTGGGCACAAACGGCCGACGCGGCTGCCGGAAACTGGCGGACGCATGATGATTTCGTTGGCGGTCTACTCGATTTTCAGTATGTATACTTCGACTATAACAGCCAAATCGTCAAGGACAATATCTTGTCAACTCAGGTGCTGATAACGGCATCCGATATCGGACCACTAGATCAACAAGGCCGCGGAATACTTGGTTACACAGATCTACAACGTCAACCCGGCACAAACATCCTTTCTTACGTGGATGTTCAAATGTAGGACTTACGCAGTTGGTGGTAGGCAATACCACGGACGGGCGAGATAGGAACGA
>CALBSO010000038.1 GCA_937968015.1 uncultured Thermomicrobia bacterium | reverse complement strand
GTGGCGGCCACTGCGGCTTTTTCTGCGTCGGTGGGGGCGGAGGCGGGGGTGGCGGCTCCGCCCCCACCGAAGAAGAAAAAGCCGCTGTGGCCGCCACTGCTCCGGGAGGAGCCGCTACTACTGCGAGACGAGCCGCCGCTCGACCGCCCCACACTGCTGTGGCTGCCACCGCCCGGTCGCGCGTCCACCAACACCGGTGTCGCGATCCAGAAAAGCATGCCAAGCAGGAGCATGGCATGGATCAGGAGCCGTCGTCGTTGCATGTGTCCCTTCCCCCGTATCGTCACAAACGCGCTTCGCCCGCATGCACGTAGAGCGTCATTCTCTCACAAACGAGACGAACCGTGCCCGTGCGATGTTCCGTGCGTCTGCTCAGAGGAGAAAAAGAGAACCCCCTCCCGATATGGGAGGGGGCAGGGGATGGGCAAACTCGCCTACGTCTTCGTCCAGTGCCCGACGTTCCAGAGGTCCGAGTCCCAGTTGGTGAGGTTGATGCCCACGATTCCCTTGACATGCGCCGAAAGGCCGCGGCGCGCGATGAGTGGGATCTGGGCGACATCGGTGACAGTGAGCGTATCGAGTTGCTTGAAGATCTCGATCCGTTTGGCAGGATCAAGCGTTGTCTTCAGTTGCTCGACCAATTTGTCGTAATCCGGATTGACCCAGCGCATGACCTGTGTGCCCTTCCAGCCGTTGGACTTCTGCGCGATCTGGCTGGAGACGAAGTCGTTGAAGAACTGCTGGTAGTCCGGGAGGCTGGAACCGTTCGTGTACACCTCGAGATCGGTTTCGAAGCGGGTGCGGTTATCCGGGTTATCCGGCTGGCCGAAGAAGACGCCCGCGTCCACGTTCTTGATCTCCATCGCGATGCCGACGTCCTTGAGGTTGCTCTTGATCAGTTGGGACTCTTTATCGCGTACCGGGTTGACGGAAGTGCGGAAAGTGATCGAGAACTTCTTGCCATTCTTCTCGCGGATACCGTCACTTCCCTTCTTCCACCCGGCGGCGTCGAGGAGGTCATTCGCCTTCTTCGGATCGTAGGACCAATCCGGGCCGTTCCAGATGGCGGGGATCGTCGAGTTCGTCGCGATGCCCGCGAGGCCATAGAGGTTATCAGCCATGGCCTTACGATCAATGGCGAGGGCGAGCGCCTGACGGACGTTCTTGTCTGTCCAGAAGGGGCTTTTGCTCTGCGGGCTGCTCTTCTCGCCATTCACATCGGTGCTCGGATCGGCAAAGTTGACGAAGATGCGTTCCGTGCTCGCGCCGGGGATGTTCTCCAGCACCGCGCCGCTGTCTACCAAGTCCTTCAAGATATTGGGCGGGACCTGCGGGTTCCAGGCGTAATCCACCTGCCCGGTCTGCACGGCCTTGACCGCCGTCGTTGCGTCGCCGCCACCCTTCAGATCTATTTTGGCGAAATAGGGCGCGTTCGGTTCGCGGAACTTATCGTTCGCCTGATAGGAGACGTGATCGCCCGAGACGAACTCTGTCACGACGTACGGGCCGGTGCCGATCGGCTTCTGATTGTAGGGGCACTGCGTGGCGACGGTGCAGGTTTCCAGCACATGCTTCGGCAGCACCGCGCCGTTGGCACCGGTGAAGGGGAGATACCAGATGGCGGTCGGCGCTTTGAAGGTGATCTTCACCGTCGTTTTATCCACCGCAGTGATGTCTTTGATCGTGTCATAGTTGGAGGTCGTCGTCGCGCCGGTCTTCGGCTCGATGATGTACTTCCAGGTGAAGATGACATCGTCCGCCGTGAACGGCTGGCCGTCCGACCAGGTGACACCGTCCTTCAGTTTCCATGTCACGCTCGTGCCGTCCGCCGCGAGTTCGCCGTTCTGCGTCGTCGGGATTTCCTTCGCCAGCACGGGTACGTCCGGCGTGAGAGCGGCCGTCGTGAAGGTCGCGAGGGGTTCGACGACGGGGCGGGAGGCGTCAAAATCTTTCGTGCCCTGCGCGAGATGCAGATTCAGGATGGTTGGCGCCTGCCACCAGAGCAGTTTGAGCGTCCCGCCCGCGCCGCGCTTGGAGTCCGCTGGCAGCGTGAGATTCTGGGCTGCCGGTGCCGAGGCGGCGGGCTTCGTGGCGCTCCCGGCGGCGGTCGCGGCGGGAGCAGTCGCGGCGGGAGCGGTGGTCGCGGCGGCGGAAGCGGCGGGAGCAGTCGCGGCGGCTGCCGCTGTGGTCGGCGCCGTGGTCGCCGCAGCACTGGCAGTGGTGGCCGCGCCACCGACCGTTGCCTTCGCCTGCGGCGTGTTCGTCGCGGCGCTCCCACCACAGGCGGCGAGCAGGAGCGGTACTGTCATGAAGAGTGCCGCCAATAGGCCGAGCGGTTTCGGGATCGGGGCACGGAACTTCCTACGCATCGTTACCTTCCTTACCGGTGATCGAACCACCATCTGCCGCGTCTCTGTTGCCGTCCATGCTGTGTCTTGCGGGGCGCATTCTCCCAATGCGCCCCGCTACTGTCAACTGCTCAGTCACCCCTTCTCCGTGCGTTACTTCTTGAGGGTCCAGTGGCCGATATTCCACGCCTCCGATGAGAAGGGCGAGTACTGGACGTTGATGAGATCCGGCCGATGTGCATAGATGTCATTGCGCAGAATCATCGGAACGCGGATACCGGCGGCAAGGATGTAGTTATCGAGCTGGATCGCCATCGCCTTGCGTTTTTCCGGGTTCAGTTCCCGCTTGTACTGTTCGTACATCTGGTCGTACGTCGGATCGGACCAGCGGTTGATATTGCCGAGCCCCCAGTTATTCGCTTTCGACGGCAGTTGCGCGGTGGTGTATGATTCGAAAGTGGCCTGCGGGTCAGGCTTGGAGGAACCCGTGGCGAGCATGTTGATGTCCACCGTGAAGCGGATCGCCGAATCCGGGTTGTCGGGCCGACCGAAGAAGACGGAGGCATCCACCGACTTGATGTCCATGTTAATGCCCAGTTGCTTCAGGCTCTCCTTGATCACTTGCGCCTCTTTGTCGCGCTGCGGCACAACCGAGGAGCGGAAGGTCAAATTCATCTTGACGCCGTTCTTCTCACGGATACCGTCTGAGCCTTTTTTCCAGCCCGCCTGATCGAGGAGGTCGCCCGCCTTCTTCAGGTCGTAACTCCACGCCGGGCCTTTGTCGCCGCGCACGATGGGGATCAGTGTATTCCCGGCGACGCCGCCCGGCCCCCAGAGGTTCTTGGCGATAGACTCGCGGTCCACGACATAGGCGAATGCCTGCCGGACGAGTGGATCGGAGAAGTATGGGTTCTTCGACTTCGCGCTGGAGAGTTCGCCATCCACTTCGTTCCGCGGATCGGCCATGTTCAGTTCGAGTTGTTCGACATAGAAACCGGTCGGTGTCGCCACCGTCTTACCCGCGTCCGTCAGTTGTTTGATCACATCCGGCGTGACGGTGAGGTTCCAGGCAAAATCGGCTTGGTTCGTCTGGACGGCTTTTGCCGCCGTGACCGCGTCTCCGCCACCCTTCAGATCAACGGTAGCGAAGTAGGGCGCGTTCGGCTCGCGGAACTTGTCATTCGCCTTGTAGGTGACATGATCGCCGGACACAAAGTCCGTCACGATGTAAGCGCCGGTACCAATCGGCTTCGTGTTGAACGCGCAGTTCTTGATGTCCGCGCATTTGCCGACGACATGTTTCGGGATGATCTCGCCACCATCACCAACATAAGGAATGAACCATCCAGCGGCGGGGGCCTTGAATGTGACCTTCGCCGTCGTCTTATCCACCGCCTCGACCTTGGCAATGTCCGAGTATGAAGCGGTAGAGGTAGACCCGTTTTCCGGCTTAACAATGAACTGCCAGGTGAAGACGACATCATCAGCAGTGAACGGCTCGCCGTCCGACCAGACGACACCGTCCTTCAACTTCCACGTTACCGTTGTGTAATCAGCGGAAATCTCGCCGTTTTGCGTGGAAGGGATTTCTTTGGCGAGGATCGGGATATTGGGAAGGGTTGCCCCCGGACCGATGCGCGCCAATGGCTCGGTCACGATCGAGGAGGCATCTGAATCCTTCGTGCCATTTGCGGTGTGAATATTAAGGATTGTCGGGGCTTGCCACCAGAGCAAATGCAGCGTGCCGCCCTCACCGCGCTTCGTCGTCAGTGGCGTGCCGAAGGCCGCTTCGCTCGCCGCTGGGGCAGCAGTGCCGGATGTCGCGGAGGACGCCGCAGTCGTACTTGCCGGGGCGGTCGTGCTAGCCGGTTTCGTCACCGCCGTAGTCGCGGCGCTATTCGATGCCGCGCTCGTAGTGGCCGCTGTTGCCTGCGCCTGTGGTGTATTCGTCGCGCTGCTACCACCGCAGGCAATGAGCACCATCGGCAAGAGGAATAAGAGCGCGGTCAGCCCACCGAGCGGGCCGCGCCGTTTGGGTTTCCCTGCGTACCACATCGCCAACCTCCTTGTGCGCATACGAACGATACGAACTGATCACAGTGTTCCACCACCAAGGCTTGCCGCTTTGCCCGGCAACCAACGCAGACAAAGAACTGTCTGCGCCGCTGCCCAAGGGTCCCAACACGTCGTCCGGATTCGCCTTTTACTACGCGCCGATACGCTACCGAATCCGCGTCTTGTTGTCAAGCAGCCCTGCTCTGATATCGGATGCGTCTCAAAGCCGGGAGATCTGCGCGAGGAGCGTCTCCAAGGCCGACGTCAGCGTCAGTTCCCCGAAGCGTGCGAGATGCCGGGCGGTGGCGAGCAGTTGCGTGGTGAGGCGCTCGGCGCAGAGGCAATCGAGACTTTCCCAGACGACGCGTACGACGTGGCGGGTGTCGGGGCCGTAGATTGCGCATCGCGGGGTACGTCGAGGGCTGCGGCGCAACGAGGATTGCGCCATCAACCGGATCAGACGCTTGCGATGCAAGCCAGTGATCGCCAGATACTTGCGTCGTTCGATGATCGTCATTGCCTCATCGGTCGTCATTCCGTTTCCCCTGCTGAGTCACATTCTCATTTGAGGGAACCGTAGAACGTCCGGTCACATTTTCAATGAGGGTATGCGAAGCATTGCCGAGAGGGAATGGGTACGGTACAATCAGAGTGCCAGCATCACAGGGACGGAAACTGCGGTAGATGGTTCGGCTCTCTTCCCCGCAGCGTTCGCCACCGACGAGGAAAATCGGGCTTCGTAAGCGGAGTACGAAGATGACACGTCGCTATGAACGAGAGATACTCGAACTCGTCGAACGCAAGGAGCGGGAGCATCGCGGCCGGGAACGGATCGCGCGCGCGCGGCGCAGCCTCGACAAGGCCCGCCATCGCGTCTCACCGGGCCGCGCGTGGGAACGGCTGGGGGGGATCGGTTGGATGGTCGCGAGTCTGTCACTCGCCATCCTCGCCTTCGTCCTCCACACTACCGCACCCACGCCCGCCGCCGCGCTGGTACTCATCGCGGTCGTCCTCTTCTTCGTGCCGGTCATCTATCACCCGGCTGGATCGCGTAGCGAGGATGCCCGCTGGCGCGGCCAGATCATTGACCTACCGCCGCGCGACGGCCCGTTTCAGGGCGTTCGCCGCCGTATCTGGCAGATCAAGCAGGATCGCCGCCGACAGCGTGGCCGCAACCGCTGACGGTATCTCCCATTCATGCCTCGAGCATTTCTTCCAGCCGGGCTTTGACCGACGGCCATTCGTGGTCGAGGATGCGAAACCATGCGGTGTCGCGATTACGGCCCTTCACGATGTAATGCGCCTCCTGAATGCCCTCGAACTGGAACCCCATCCGCAGGGCGGAGCGTCGCGAGCGCTCGTTGAATGCGTCGCACTTCCACTCGACGCGCCGGTAGCCGAGGCCAAAGGCATGACCGAGCATCAGGTGGGCCGCCTCCAGACTCGCCTTCGTCCGCTGGACGAGCGGGCTGTACCAGATGCTGCCGAGTTCGACTTTGAGATGCTCCGGCATGTTCGTCATGAAGTTGACGGCACCGACGGGGCAGCCCGTCGGTTGATCGAAGACGCAGAGGCAGAGGCCGTTCGGTGCGTCCACCTGCGCGCGCAAGGAGTCTCGCAACGCATCGGCAGACGCGAACGGCCCGACGGACATGTACCGCCAGACCATCGCGTCCGCGTCGTACGCCGGAATCTCCCGGTCGCCGAGTCGGGCGGGTTGCCCGTTCGAGACGGCATGAAGCGCGTCCACATCGCGGCTGAGGTCGAGCGGTTCGAGCCGGACGTATGACCCGATCAGCGTGACGGGTGCGAACTTCACTGGCAGTGTCGCGCGTCGGGCAAGCACATCGGCGGCAAGCGGTCTGCCGGTCTGCGATGGTATGGTCATGGTTCTCCTTTCCTCACCCCCCTGCCCAAAGAGCACCCGCTCTCTCGCTTCGCTATCGCGCGTATTCTTCCGGCAGCGTCGCCTCGATCACGTCGGCAGCGCGACCATCGCCCGGTTCGCCGCGCGTCCGCAGTCCGGCGACGACGCTCCGCTTCACTGCGACAGACGCGGCGGGGCCGACCTTGAACTTGGCGTCGGTTGCCACGATGCGCAGGCGGATCGTCGCCAGCCGCCGGATGCGCGGGCCATAGAAATCGCCATCCACAATCGGCTCATACGCCGCGCCCGGCTCGTACGCCACGAGCAGCCGGGCGAGGGCGGCGGCGACATCGCCCGGGTCCGTGGAGGTCGTCGCCTCGCACGCGAAGGAGACGGCACGAAAATTGAGCGTGGCGCGTGCGGCGTCCTGCGGATCCACCCAGTCATGGCGCGAGGCAGCGAGAAAATCCGAGACGAAGAAGGTGACACGCGGATTCGCCCGCACGGCGGCGAAGGTCGGGTCTTCCTGGACACAATGCAGTTCGATTTCATCGCCCATCTTCACAAACGGCAGAATGCTGACCTGCGGATGGCCGCCGGGTGGCGTCGCGATCAGATGACCATGCCGCTGCCCGGCGACGAACGCCGCGACCGCCTCCGGGTCCACGGGGTATTTCTCCGAGCGGTACATCGCTCCCTCCTTCCCCACAGGAATCATACTCGCTCCGGGAACATCCGGCACGCGGAGATCCACCCAGGTGCTCTCCTCTCCATCGCCGATTAATCTTCTGATATCGAAGCGAAAGGGCGATGGAGAATGGAGAGGAGGGTCTTTCGCGCCTTTGTGGTTCAAAGCCCTTTGACAGCCGGTGTAATGGGAGTGTATGCTCCCATACCGGATTGGATACTTCCATATGTGGGAAGGGGCCATTGAATGTCTCGGCTTGATGTCCGCTCGATGCGCCGCGCGCAAATCCTGGATGCGTTGGAGCCGCTGGTCGCGCGGCGGGGGTGGGAGCACACGACGTTCGCGGAGATTTGCCGCGCCGCCGGAATATCCAACCGCGTCCTGACGTATCACTTCAAGGATAAGGACGATCTGCTCTTTGCTGTTTTTGAGCGCGCGGCGCGGCGCATCCGCGAAAATCTCGAACCGCTGATGCCGGAGGGAACGCCCTTCGAGGAGCGATTGGCGTTTACGCTGCATAACGCGGCCGTTCAACATGAGAAGCAGCAACTCTCCCTTCTCTTCCTGCACCTGATGGCGCAGGCGATGGTACGCCCGGAGATCGCCGTGCGCATGCACGATTTCTTCCGCGAGATGCGCGCCCGTCTCGCGGAAGAAATCGCGCGGGACGCTGCGGCGGGTCACATCCGCGCCAACGACCCGGAGGGCGCCGCTGCCCTGATCCAGAGCGTCATGCTCGGCGTGATGCTCGGCCGCTCCGTCTTCGGGATGACGATTCCACCGGAACGCGTCCTCGCGATGATGCTGGCGTTCCTGCATGCCGACCCATCATGTGCGAGTGACCATAAGGGGAAGCGCCGATCCGCCCCGGAGCGCATTCCAGTGCGATTGAACCGGTAAGCTGTCGGTGGTGGCAGGCTTTCGCCTGCCGCCATCAAGAAAGCAGAGGTTTCGCCCAGGCAAAAACGCTCCCATCCCTGTGCTGCCCGACTACGTGAAAGGACCCGAACCCGGTGAAGATTCAATACAAATATGCCGTCGCACTGACTGCCGCGCTCGCGCTCTTCATGGTCGTGCTGGACTCGACGATCGTCAATGTCGCGCTTGTCGCAATGGAGCGGGACTTCAAGACGAACATCAACGGTGTCCAGTGGATCGTCACGGGGTACATCCTCGCTCAGGCGGCGGTGATCCCCGTGGCGGGCTACCTCGGCAACCGGTTCGGGATCAAACGCGTCTTCATGCTCGCCCTCGCGGTCTTCACCGTCGGCAGTCTGTTGTGCGGGTTGTCGAAGGAGATCGCTACCGGCTCGGCGGGCCTGAACCTCCTGATCATCTTCCGACTCATGCAGGGGATTGGCGGCGGAATGCTCTTCCCGCTCGCCGCGACCATCGCGTTCGGCGCGTTCCCTCCAGAGGAGCGAGCGGCGAGCTCCGCCGTGATCGCGATCCCGGTCCTCTTTGCCCCGGCGCTCGGCCCGACGGTCGGCGGCCTGATCGTGGATAGCGGCATCAAGTGGCCGGGCATCTTCTTCATCAATGTCCCCGTCGGTATCTTCGCCGTCTTCCTGGCCGCGCGGATTCTCCGACCGGACGAAAAGGCGGCTCCCGGCACGGTGCCTGCCCGGTTCGATTACGGCGGGCTTTTCCTCTCGATTGTCGGTGTCATTCTCGTCGTCTATGCCTTCGTGGTCGTCAGCCAGACCAGAGGTGGCTCGATCACCGCCGCGAACCCGAACGGCGTCATCAATGGCTGGGGATACTGGCTTGTCTGGATGCTCCTCGCTGCGGGCGTCGCGCTGCTCGCGCTCTTCGCGGTGCTTGAGTTATTTGTCGTCACCGATCCGGTACTCGATCTCCGCCTCCTGGCGACGCGAGATTTCGGCATCGCCTCGGTCGTGACGTGGGTCGTGCGCGGGATCATCTTCGGCAGCTTCCTGCTCATCCCCATCTTCTTGCAGCAGTTCCAGGGCAACAGCGCGGTGCATACCGGCCTCATTCTGATGGGGCAAGGGATCGGCGCGATCGTTGGCATCCAATTCGCCAGCCGTCTCTATGACCGGATCGGCCCGCGCGCTATCGCAGTGGCGGGCATGGGGATTTTGACTGCGGCGACGATCTGGCTCATTTACGTCAAACCGGAGAGCGGCGCGTGGTTTTTCGTGCCGATCCTCTTCCTGCGTGGCATCGGCTTCGGCTTCTCGAACCTGCCCTTGCAGACCGTCGCCCTCGGCGCGATCACGGGCCGCGCCTTGCCGAAGGCGAACTCGCTCTACAATGCCTCCGCGCAGATCTTCTCCTCGGTCGGCACCGCCGTCGTGACGACGATCCTCGTGCAGCGAGTGACGATCCATGCGTCGAACATCGTGCAGGTCGCCACCGCGTCCGGCGCCCGCCCTCCCGCGAACCTTTCCCTCCTCGCCGGGACATACGCGGTCAGCGATGTTTTCAAACTGCTGACGTTTGGGACAGCCCTTGCCGCCGTGGTCAGTCTCCTGCTGCCACGGCAGAGCCTGCGGCGGCAGATGGCGAACCAGGGCGCACCGATGCCCGCAACGCCGAGTGGACAACCCGAAGCCGCCCCCGATCCCTTGCTGGCGCCAGCGACCGCACAGACTCCGACCGAAAACGGGGAGTACGCGCCGCATATGCCCGTTGCCGCCGCTCCCACACACATGCCGGAAAGTCCGCCATCCACCGCACGAGGAGAGGCACCGAGAACTGATTGAACCACAGAGGCACAGATGTACCTTTGTGGTTCAGTCCCCGCCCCGATCACTTCGTCATGCGGCCACGATGGGCGCGGCGCATACCGGCGCAGATGCCCGCGCCGTAGACGACGCGGAAGAGGGGCAGGGCACGTTCGCCGGGGCGGGTGAGGGCGCGCCAGCCTTTGCCGCGCGGGTTGAGCGGACAGTAGCGCCAGAATTCGCTCGCGGTCTGCGGTACAGCGTTGCTCGCGCCGATCCAGCGGGCTTGGCCGTAGATTTCGCGCAGCCGCGCCGGGTTGGTGTGGTAGCAGACCGCGCCCGGAGCGGCGACGGCCAGCGTGCCGAGCCGTTCCGCCAGCGAGCGGTCGTCATCGTAGCCACCGGCGATGAAGCCGCCTGCCTTGAGGAAGGCGTCGCGACGGACGGCGCGGAAGACCGCCTGCCGGTCGGGGTAATCATCCGGCAGTTTGCGGGTAATCGGCAGGCGCTGGTTGACATTCCAGAGGCGTGCCCATCGCTCCTGCGGGTTCGCGACGTACTCCGTCGCGTGGAATGCGCCAATGGCATCGCCCTTCGCGATGGGCACGACGAGGCGGGCAAGAAAGTCGCGCGCGAAGCGCATATCGGCGTCCACGAAGCAGAGCACGTCGCCCGTCGCGGCATGAGCGCCCCGGTTCCGCGCCGCGCCGCTCCCCTCGTGCGACTGTTCGAGCAACATCACGCCGCCGAAGCCGCGCACGATCTCCGGCGTGCCGTCCGTCGAGCCGTCGTCTACGACGATGACCTCGCGCGGGCGGTGCGTCTGATCCATGAGCGAGCCAAGGCAGCGGGCAATCACGCGCCCCTCGTTATAGGCGGGGATGACGACCGAGACGCTTGGCAGTCGTAACGATTCCATGTGGCGCAGTATACTCGCCGCGCGGAAAGGAGCACGGTGGAGACGGAGATTACGATATATGACGGGACAAGCGACGAGCGTGTGCGCGCATTTCTCAACGCGGAATGGAAGGCGATTGATCCCGAGCCGTGGACGGATGGAAAGTGCGTCATTACGGCGGAACGGGATGGAAGAGTGGTTGGGGCCGCGACGTGCAGCCTGGGCGCGGGTGTCGCGCATCTGGGCGAACTGATGGTGACGGAGAAAGAGCGAAATAACGGTCTCGGTGCGCGGTTATTGCAGGCGTTCGAGGAATGGGGCACGGCACACGGCGCGCATAAACTCACCCTGGACACACGGCATGACGGCCCCGCGCAACGCTTCTACGAGCGGCACGGCTGGCGCGTCGCGTTTGTGATGGAGAACCACTACCTACGCAAGGATTACGCGGGAATGGTGAAGGAACCGGGGCGGCCCTCATCCCCGGCCCCTCCCCTGTCCTGCCCAAAGGGCGCCCGCGCCCGAAGGGGGAGTGAGGCGGGAAGCGGAGGTCGCTGATATACTAGCGACGCAGACCGCTCATCAACGGCCGCTTGTGGGTGTCGCATTGCTGAAACTGAGGTAGCGCGTGTCACATTTCTACACCAACCAGCCGACTCCCTATAACCCCGAGCCGCCGCCGATGCTCACGCCGGAGCAGTTCCGCGAGATCGCCTTCCGCCTCGAAGCGGAGGTCGCGAACTTGATGGTCGGGCAGGAGGAGGTCGTGCGGGCTGTCCTCACCTGCATGATCGCGGGGAGCCACGCGCTCCTCGAGGGCGTGCCCGGCCTCGGTAAGACGATGCTCATCCGCACCTTCGCGGACGCGCTCGATCTCCAGTTCAGCCGCATCCAGTTCACACCGGACCTGATGCCCGCCGACATCACAGGCACGAACATCCTCGCCGAAAACGAGGTGGGGCGGCGGATGTTCCAGTTCCAGCCCGGCCCGGTCTTCGCGAATATGATCCTCGCGGACGAAATCAACCGCGCCACGCCGAAGACGCAATCTGCCCTGCTCGAAGCGATGCAGGAGCGCACCGTCACCGTCGCGAACACGATCTATCCGATCAACCGCCCCTTCTTCGTCCTCGCGACGCAGAACCCGTTGGAGATGGAGGGGACATACCCGCTGCCCGAGGCGCAACTCGACCGCTTCATGTTCAAACTCGTCGTCGGCTTCCCGCGCGCCGAGGAGTTGAGCGAAATCCTCCGCCGCACAACGGGCGGCTTCACGCCGGAGGTGAACACCGTCGCGACGGGCATTGACATCATCCGCATGGGCGATCTGGCGCGCGAGGTGCCCGTCGCCAGCCACATCAACGACTACGCGGTGCAACTGCTGCTCGCGACGCACCCGGAGCAAGCAGGTGCGCCGGAGAGCGTGCGCCGCTTCGTGCGATATGGTTCCAGCCCGCGCGGCGCGCAGGCGATGATCCTCGCGGGGAAGATTCGCGCGCTCTTGTCCGAGCGATTGGCGGTGGCGCATGATGATGTCCGCGCCGTCGCCTATCCGGCCCTGCGGCACCGTATCATCCTCAACTTCGAGGGCGAGGCGGAGCGCATCACGCCGGATGACATTATCTCGGATGTGATCGCGGCGGTGCCAGAGTTGGTGAACGCGTAACGCGCGTAGGACTGAGGACGGGGGACGGAGGACTGAGCAATGAGCAATGCGGCTCAGTTCCCTCTCCGCTGACTTGAGTCCTCGGTCCCGGAGTCCGATGATTCGCGTTACATTGCCGGAAGAGCAAGCGATATGGAATGAGCGCGTGACATTCGCGTGCGTGCCGCTGGCGGACTGTCTGCTTGGTCTCTATCTGTTTGCGAACAACATCGGCAGCGGGAGCGAGGCGGGATCACGGCTCCTTTTCCGGCCGTTCCTGCTCATCGAGCAGGAACAGGAGCGAAACCGTGCGGTTCGCTCCTTTTTCGATGCGGCATTCCCGATGGGGGCGCTCGCGTTCGATGTGGTGTGGGCGCTGGCGGATGCCAACGACCCCGATGCGCTGATCGCGGCGCTTCGCGCGCTGCCGGATGCGGCGGTCGTCGCCCATGCACTCGCGTGTGGGGGGACCTTGCGTGCGGACGCACCGCGCAGTCCCGGCGTGCTCCGATCGCTCGTGGGCGATCCCGGATGGGCGATGGAGTATGTGCAGCGGTTCCTCTCTCCCACACCGTCCGATCCCCTGCGTATCGTGGATGTTGTCACGCATCCGGCACGCACACGGCAGCGACTCGCGGACCTGCTGGTCGAATTGTTCGATGATCTCTTTGCACCGCTCCTCCCCGAACTCCATGCGGCGGGGCGGGCCGCCGAGGCGCGCATGCGGGCGGTCTACGCCGACGATCCGACGGGTTTTGTCGCCGCGCATCTGCCGGACGCGGGGCGGTACGCGCGCGGCACACCGCGCCTGCTCTTCTGGCCGTCGGCATTCCTCGGCGATGGTTGGGTGACGATGATGCCCGATCGCGCGCCGGACGCGACGCGCGATCTCGCGGTCTGTGCCGTCGCGTACGGCGCGGACATGCTGCTGTCCGCCCCCAACCATTCACCGACGGAACCGGGCGCGATCGTGCCGGAGATCGCGCCGCCGGAGACCTATCAGGATATCTACCGCCTGCTCGCCGATCCGGCGCGCTGGACGCTCATTCAGTTGCTCATCGCGGCGCCCCGTTATGGGCAGGAACTGGCGGAACTGCTCGGCCTCAGCATCGCGACCGTCTCACATCACTTGAGTGGCCTGAAAAAACTCGATCTCGTGGACATCCGGCGCGACGAGCACCGCCTCTACTACCATCTCCGCGCCGACCGCCTCCGTGCCTTGCTTGCGGGCGCGGAACAGCGGTTGCTCCTGTAACGGAAAGACCGATACGATACGCTATACTATCGTGATAGACGAGCGAGAAAGGGGTTGTGATGCTGGCAGAATACTTCCATGTCGCGCTTCGACACGCACAGTATGAAATATTGCCGGACGATGGCACCTTCTACGGGGAGATTCCAGGCTTTCAGGGGGTGTATGCTAACGCCGAGTCACTCGAAGCCTGTCGCGATCTCCTCGTCGAGGTTCTTGAGGAGTGGACGCTTCTTCGGATCGCGCGGCATCTCCCACTGCCCGTCGTTGACGGCATCGTGCCGACGATCCCGGCCCCGGTCTGATGCCACGGCTCGGCCCGACGAAACGGAAAGACCTCATCCGCTCTTTCAAGGAACTCGGATTCGACGGCCCGTACTCCGGGAAACGGCATCAGTTCATGGTGAGAAATGATGTCACCGTCTGGTTGCCGAACCCGCATGAAGGCGATATTGGGCGGGATTTCCTCGTGCGCATTCTCCGGTAAGCAGGTATTGCGCGTGATGAATGGGAAGCGTTATGAGCGATACAAGGAGGAATAGGCAAATGCACGAGACGCCGGAAGATATGAAACGGTTGCAGGCGCTTCTGGATGGGAGCATCGAGCGGGCGGGAGCGTTTTTGCGCAGTTCGTTCGAGATGCCGGAACACTCGCTCTCGGCGGGGCAACTCGTGCGGTATTTGCAGGGCATTCAGAATGTCGCCTTTGCCACTGTGACGGCGAAGGGAGAGCCGCGCGTCGCGCCGATCGGCTCGCTCTTCTATCGCGGGCTATTCCACATCCCGACCGTTGCCACGGCGGCGCGGACACGGATGGTGACGGCTCGCCCGGCGGTCAGCCTCACTCACTTCGTCGGGGACGATCTGGCAATCATCGTGCATGGCAGCGCGATGGCCATTCCGACGGGCCACGCGGACTTCGCGGCAATAGAGGCGATGCAGCGGGCGGCGAACGGCTCAAGCGTGCGCGACTGGGGTGAGGGCATCTATCTGCGCGTCGCGGCGGCAACCCTCGTCACCTTCGCACGCTA
Organism: uncultured Thermomicrobia bacterium; assembly: GCA_937968015.1. GTDB lineage: Bacteria > Chloroflexota > Chloroflexia > Thermomicrobiales > JALYUS01 > JALYUS01. The sequence goes on along the minus strand of CALBSO010000038.1, from coordinate 13,274 downwards.
CCCGGAACAGTTCCCGGTGTAGAGACGGGAGCGCTTGTGCGGGTCTATCAGGAATCGGAGAGTCCGTGGCGATGCGGCCACTGGAATGGCTCGCCCGTCGAGATCGGGCTGACGACGGGCGTGCTGACAAGCGTGCGGCCTGGCGAGATCTATCATTACCACGACTTCCACGAGTACTATGTCGTCCTGCATGGCCGCGCGACCTTGTGTGTCGAGGGAAAGGATGTGCCGCTGGAGGCGGGAATCGTCGTGATGGTACAGCCGGGGGAGCGGCACCGCGTCACCTGGATTGACCCCGACGTGGGCGCCCGGTGGATCGTCGTCAAGGAGCGATCCACGCCGGATGGCAAGATCGTCGTTCCGGAGCCGGACGCGGCAGACCAGAGAACACCCGATGGGTGAGCGGTTCCGGCTGCCCGCCGCCGTGCGGCTCGTCCTGCTGGTCGAGCATTGTCGGCAAGCACCCCTACGCTCCGATTGACACCGATTTCCTCGCGGCGGCACAATGTTCATCATTGACCCCGCCGGTCACACGCGCGATGCAGCCTCAATGCGTTTGCGCGGTCGCGGACGCATGGGTTGAGGACGCGCGCCGGCCTTTAGCGGCGTGCCCGCCGAAAACCTGCAAGGAGTTGGTCGGATGGCACAGATTCATTTCATTGATGTCACGAATCGGGATGGTGTGCAGACTTCACGGATCAAACTCTCCAAATTCCAAAAGACGATGGTCAACTGGTATCTCTCGAAACTCGGCGTCTTTCAATCGGAGTTCGGCTTTCCCTTCAGCGATCACGAGTACCACTATATTCAGGGGAACCTCGCGCTCAAGGCGAAGGGCGCTTTCGGCACGATGATCCTGGAAGGATGGGTACGGGCGTTGCGGGGCGATGTCGAGAAGGCGGTCGCCGCCGGTTGCACGGACCTCAATCTCTCGATGAGTACCTCCGATCTCATGTTGCAACTGAAGTTCCGGGGCAAGTTGGATCGTGCCGCCGTGACCCGGGAAATGACGGACGCCGTGGCAGCGGCGAAGGAAGGTGGCGTCCGCACGGTCGGCGTCAATGCCGAAGATGCGAGCCGCACGGACATCGAGCAACTGATCGAGTTCGCGCTGGCAGCAAAGGAGGTGGGCGCCGTCCGTTTTCGGTACTGCGACACCCTCGGCTTCGATTCCCCCCGCACAATCTACGACCGGATCACCCGCCTCGCTGAGGCGGTGCGCATCCCGATCGAACCGCACTGTCACGACGATCTCGGTATGGCGAACGCAAACAGCATCTTCGCGGCGCAGGCGGCGGTAGACGCGGGCGTGGACGCCTACATCAATGCGACGGTGAACGGCAACGGCGAGCGTGCCGGACAGGCTGATTTGCTCTCCTGTATCCTCGCGATCAAATATGCGAACGGCTTGCAGGGGTATGAACTCGGCGAGCAGTTGGATCTGTCGTGGGCATGGAAACTAGGTAACTACGTCGCCCGCAGTTATGGCCTGCCCGTGCCGATCCGGCAAGTCGGCATCGGCGCCAACGCCTTCGCGCACGAGAGCGGCATACATGCCGACGGCGCCCTCAAGGACCGCCACAACTACGAACTCTACGACTACGAACTGCTCGGCCGCCCGGAAAGGGAGGAGGAACCGACGGGCCGCGTCATCACGACCGGCGAGTACGGCGGCCTCGCGGGCTTCAAGTACGTCTACGAGCAGATGGGGATCATCTTCGACAGCAACGAGCAGGCGGCGGACGTGCTCGAACTCGTCCAGGTCGCGAACGGCCACAACCAGAAGCCGCTCCTGCCCGACGAACTGCGCTTCATCGCGGAACACCCGGACGAGGTTCGCACGATCCTGACGACCAGCCCGTGGCGGAGCCAGGCGCGGCAGGTGGCAGGCGGCATCCAGCAGGCAGCGGCGGGCGGTAGGTAGCCGAACATTCCCCTCGCCATACCATCAGCCAGTACCCCGGTAGCGAGTAACGAGAAGGGACGGACCTCTCGTTACTCGCTACTCGTGACTCGCCGCTGGGTGCTACACTAGCGCCAACCGGAACCGGCGTCCGATGGTGTACGTCGTGACATTCGCATAAGAGGGAGTAGTGCATGGCCACAATTCATATGTTCGTTGGTACCGCCGTCCTCGTCTTGTTCCTCGCGGCAACGATCATCTACGCGATCGGCATTGCCGGGCGGAAGATTCCGGCGGGCAAGTATGTCTCGTACGTCGCCTCACTCTTCCTTCTCATCCAGTATTTGCTGGGTATCGGCTTGCTCGTGCGCGGCAATCGGAACGCGGTGGTTCACTACATCTTCGCGTTGGTCGTCCTCATCCCCGTCGGCATGGAGCACGGGTACGTCCGCAAGCGGTTCAGTGGCCGCGAGCAGGCGATCAATCTGACGCTCATCTCCGCCGCCGCGACGATCCTTGTCCTCGTGACCTATTTGATCGGTCAGAACAACAAGATGTGAGCCGTCGCACTCCGTAAGGACGAAGCGTGCCTCCAGCGCTCGTTAGTCCGCATACCGGCCCGTACCCGACGTGGCCGTGTTGAGCAGCCATTCCTGCGCGTTGAAGGGCGGAACGCCTTCCGGGCGCGGCACCGGATGGTAGCGGCCGTCCGGGCCGAGGACGCGTGCCTTATCCGTATCCCGCAGGTAGGTTTCCAGGAGTTCCTCGCGAATGTGCGCGCGGATCGCCGGGTCCTCGATGGGGAAAAGCACCTCGACGCGCCGGTCGAGGTTGCGCGGGTGGAGGTCCGCGCTGCCGAGATAAATTTCCTCGCGGCCACCATTGCCGAAGAGATAAATCCGGTGATGCTCGAGGAACCGACCGAGAATGCTGATGACGCGGATGTTCTCGGAAAGGCCCGGCACGCCCGGCACGAGGCAGCAGGTCGAGCGGCAGATGAGGTCAATCTTGACGCTTGCCTGCGACGCCCGGTACAGCGCCTCGATGATCCGCTCGTCCACGAGGTGGTTAGTCTTGAAGATCAGCCGGCCCTTCGGCCCGTGCGCGGTCTCGCGTTCGATCAATTCGGTGATCCGTTGCCGCAGATTGACGGGCGCGACGAGCAGTTTGCGGTACTCCCGTTGGTCCGAGTAACCCGTGAGGTAGTTGAAGAGGTCCGAGACGTCCGCGCCGATCTCCTCGTTCGCGGTGAGCAGGCCGAGATCGGTGTAGCTTCGAGCGGTACCGGCGTTGTAGTTGCCGGTGCCGAGATGGACGTACCGCCGGATGCCGTCCTGCTCCCGCCGCACGATCAGCGCGACCTTGCAATGCACCTTGAGACCCATCATCCCATACGCGACATGCACGCCTTTGTTTTCGAGTGCACGCGCCCACTCGATGTTGTTCTCCTCGTCGAACCGCGCCTTCAGTTCGACGAGTACGGCGACCTGCGTATCTTCGTCCCGCGCCTCCGCCAGCGCCTCGACGATCGGGCTGTCCTTACCGACGCGGTAGAGAGTCTGCTTGATCGCCCGGACGGCCGGGTCGGTGCTGCCGCTCTTGATGAAATCCACGATCGGCGCGAACGAATCGTACGGGTGATGGAGCAGAATATCCCCCTGCCGGATCGCCGTGTAAATATCGCTGCTATCGCGCAAAGCGGGCGGCGCCTGCGGCACGAACGGCGGGTCTTTCAGATCGGGCCGGTCAATGCGCAGCAGTTGCATCAGGTCGCCGAGGCCGAGATACCCATTCAGGGTGTAGACATCGGACGGATAAATCTGCAACTTCTCCATCAACCAGAGGCGATGCGTCTCCGGCATCGTCGCGTCCACGACGAGGCGGACAGCGAAGCCGAACCCGCGCCGCTCCAACTGCTCCTCGATCGTTTCGAGCAGGTCTTCCGCTTCCAGTTCCTGAATTTCGATATCCGCGTCGCGCGTCACATGGAACGGATAGGCGGCGATGATCTCCTTGCCGGGGAAGAGCGTCGGCAAGTTGGCGATCACGACCTGTTCCAGCCAGACGGTGGCGCGCGGGCGATGGATGCCGGAGGCATCCCGCATCGGCGCGGTCGGCGGCACGGGGACGAAGCGTGGCAACGATTGCGGAACCTTGATCCGCGCGATGTGTTCGCCCGCCTCATCGCGCACGACGACGAGGAGGTTCAGGCTCCGGTTCGAGATATGCGGGAAGGGATGGCCGGAGTCCACCGCGAGCGGCGTGAGGATCGGGAAGACCTCGCGCAGGAAATACTCGGTCGCGGCGTTCCGTTGGCTCTCGTTGAGTTCTTCATAGGGGAGCAAGTGAACATCGTTCTCCGCCAGCGCCGGGATAATGACCGTTTTCAGGTAGTGGCACTGGGATTCCATCAGTTCAAAAACGATCTTGTGAATATCGTGGAGCGATTCGCGCGGCGTCATGCCATCCCGCCGGACATCGGCGGAATTGACCGCGATTTGCTGCTTGAGGCCGGAGACACGCACCATAAAGAACTCATCGAGGTTCGTGCTGAGGATGGCGAGGAATTTGACGCGTTCCAGGAGCGGCGTGCCCTCGTCCCGCGCCTGATCGAAGACGCGCCACTGGAAGGCGAGCAGGGAGAGTTCGCGGTTGAAGTACCACTCCGGCGCGGTGAGGTCTTCGATGGGCACGACTGCGGTTTTGGTCGCCGGTGTTTGGGAAGGCAATTGCGCGGTCGTCGTTCTCGGGGCGGCAGGGCGGCGGACGAAGCGCCCGTTGCTGTCCCGAATTCGTACGATTGTTCCCGCCATGTGCGATCCCCCTTTCCGCCACTGATTCTTCTACGGTATCCATCGCCCCGCCTGCTGTCAACGGTTGGACTGAGCGCAAAGAACGACACGCGCGGATTCCGTACGCGCGGGAACTCGCATGATAGACTGAGCGTTGGTGTGTAGGACGCGGCACGGGCTGCGAGAATGAGGAGGATTTGGTATGCAACAGCAACCCCCACAGGCTTTGGCCATTGATCCCCGCGCCACGTCAACGGCGTTCGAGATCCACGGCTTCACGATCAAGTACAACATGGGCGTCGTGCGCGGCGTCACGGTGCGCTCGCGCTCGATCGGCGGGCAAATTGGCGCCGCGTTTCAGACACTGAAAGGTGGGAACATCACCCTGCTCACCGAACTGGCGGAGCAAGCGCGGCAGGAGGCGTACCAGATTATGACCGCCCATGCCGCGCAACTCGGCGGCAACGCGATCATCGGCATCCGCTACGACAGTTCCGAGGTGATGGAGAACGCAACGGAAGTGATCGCCTACGGCACCGCCGTCTGGGGCGAGTGGCAGCAATAAGCGCGTTTGCACGCCACTCGGGCAGGCGCAAAATCCCATTGCCCGCACTAGCCACACCGGTGCGCGAGTTACTCACTGAGGCTTGCAGACGTGTACAATGGGCTTCATGCGAGGCGCTCGCGCCGTTACCGGCGACTGTGCCGGCGGTGCGACACCAAGGAGGTAATGCGAGCATGGCGTACGATGTCACACTCATTCCCGGTGACGGGATCGGGCCGGAAGTGGTCGAAGCGGCGCGGCGCGTCCTCGACGCGACGGGCGTCGGCTTCACCTGGCACACGGCGGATGCCGGGTTGGACGCGCTCGAAAAATACGGCGACACGCTCCCGGAGGCGACCGTCGAGAGCATCCGCAAGACGAAACTCGGCCTGAAGGGGCCGATTACGACGCCGGTTGGCACGGGGTTCCGCTCCGTCAATGTCGGGCTGCGGCAGGCGCTCAATCTCTACGCGAACGTCCGCCCGGCACGCATCTTCCCCGGCGTGCGCACGCGCTACGACAATGTGGACATCGTCGTCGTGCGCGAGAACACGGAAGACCTTTACGCAGGCGTCGAGTTCGACACCGGCACGGAGGACGTACGCAAAGTGATCGAGGCGATCAACCCGCTCACGAAGCGAAAACTCGCCCCCTCCTCGGCGATCTCGATCAAGATGATTACGCCGGAAGCCTCCCGCCGCATCGTGACGTACGCCTTCGAGTATGCCCGCGCGAACAAGCGCCGCCTCGTCACCGCCGTCCATAAGGCGAATATCATGAAGTTCACGGACGGTCTCTTCCTCCACGTCGCGGAGGAAGTGGCGAAGGAGTATCCGGAGATCGAATTCAACGACCGCATCGTGGACAATGTTTGCATGCAACTCGTCCAGCGGCCGGAGGAATACGACGTCCTCGTGCTGCCGAATCTCTACGGCGACATTGTCTCGGACCTCGTGACGGGTCTCGTCGGCGGCCTCGGCATCTCGCCGGGCGCGAACATCGGCGAGGGTGTCGCCTGCTTCGAGCCGATCCACGGCAGCGCGCCGAAGTATACCGGCCAGAACAAGGCGAACCCAACGGCGGAAATCCTCTCCGGCGTGATGATGCTCCACCACATCGGCGAGCATGCTGCCGGGGAGCGTGTCGAGCGGGCCGTGCGCCGCGTCATCGAGGAAGGCAGGTTCGTCACCTACGACTTCAAGCCGAACCGCGACGACCCGACCGCCGTCGGCACCTCGCAGATGGCCGACGCGATCATCGCGGCGATGGGGTAAACGGCCCGCCCCCTGCCCCCTTTCCCAATGGGAAAGGGGGTTCTTACGTTTCAGCGGAAAAGTTCGTCAACCACGACGCGCCAGCCGGGAAGCGCGGGGGCGGCATCAGCCGTGTCGCCAGCGCGAAACAGACGCGGTGTTTCAGGAGCGGAGGCGTGGTAGGATACGACCATTCGCGCGCCCGTATCAACGTCCCAGACAACTGTGCTGCCGGCCGCAAAGTAATCCCTCCGCTTTGCGGCATAGTCGGCGTCGGCAGTCGGGCCGTAATTATTCTCTGAGCGTACTTCAACGGCAAAGACGGGCGCGCCTTCCACGAAACGCATGCGGTTTTCCGGGAGGTGGAAGGTATATGAGGCATCGGGTCTGAACCCGTGGGCGACATATGCACCAGCCTTCCGTCCACGAGTTCGTATGTGCCGCCATCATCCGGGGCATGATACAAGTCTTCGATCATGGCTTTGGTCCTGGTTTCCATTGCGACTCCTTCGCTATGGACAGTATATCGCATCCGTGAACCGACCCGCTGACCCCTTGACGCGGCTGGTACAATGACAAGTCCGGTGCGCCGCGGTTGGCGGCGTTTGGCATGCCCCGCAACGCCTTGGAGGGAGGGTTTTCGTGCGTCTTTATTACGAAGTCGCGCTCCGTTCCTACCGACGGTGGATCGCCTACCGCGCCGCGACGATCTCCGGCATCGTCACCAACTGTTTCTTCGGCTGCATCCGCGCGCTCATCTTCATCGCCCTATACCACGCGCGCGGCGAGATTGCGGGATACGATCTGACCGATGCCGTCACCTTCGTCGCGCTTGGGCAAGGCATGCTGATGGTGCTCTATCTCTGGGGCTGGTGGGAGGTCGCCGACACGATCAAGACGGGCAGCGTCGTGACGGACCTTTCCCGCCCGTATGACTACTACGCTTACTGGCTCGCGCGGGATATGGGGCGCGCCGTTTATCACCTGCTCTTTCGCGGCGTCACCTCATTCGTCGTGATCGCGCTGATCTTCGGGGCGCGGCTCCCCGCGTCGTTCGGGCAATGGCTGCTCTTCGCGCTCAGCGTCGTCCTCGCCGCCGTCACGTCGTTCGCCTTCCGGTTCACCGTCAATCTCAGCGCGTTTTGGCTCCTCGATGTGCGCGGCGTCGGGAGCGCGGCGGCGATCACGGCGACGCTCTTCTCCGGCTTCGAGGTGCCGCTCGTCTATTTCCCCGGCTGGTTGTTGCTCGTCAGCAATATTCTCCCCTTTCGCGGCATGATGCAGACGCCGGCAGACATCTTCCTCGGCCATCTCACGGGCGCCGGAGCGCTCGCCGCACTTGCGTTGCAGGTCGCATGGTGCGCGGTCCTCATTCTCGGCGGGCGGGCGATGGTCGTCGCCGCAACGCGGAAAGTCGTCGTGCAAGGGGGATAGGACTGAGGGGAAGGACTGAGGACTGAGGACTGAGCGAAGGAGAGCGAGGATGAGAAACGAAAAGGCATCGAAAAGCATGCCTGTGATGCCGAAACAACCCGTGCCTTCAGTGCGGCCCTCAGTCCTCAGTCCTCAGTCCTCAGTCCTGCGAACGGAGTTCTCGCTCTACCTCCGCTTCATCGCGGCGCGCATTCGGGGGCAGATGCAATACCGCGCCTCGTTCATCCTCGATGTGATCAGCCGCTTTCTCGTCAATGGTCTCGAACTCGCCGGCATCTTCATTCTCTTCCACCGATTTTCGTCGCTCGGCGGCTGGGGCGTCGGCGAGATCGTCTTTCTCTACGCGCTCGTCACCATCTCTTTCGCGTTCCACGAGGTGGTCGCGCAGAGTTTCGAGGATTTCTCGCTCACGGTGCGGCAGGGGGAGTTTGACCGCATTCTGCTCCGGCCCATCACGCCGATTGTCCAGGTGCTCGCCTCGGATTTTCAACTCAAGCGGCTTGGGCGCGTGCTCACCGGCGTAGTGGCGCTCATCCTCGCGTTGATGCGCGTGCATCTCACATGGACCGTCGGGAAACTGCTCTACATGCCGGTTGTCATCCTCAGCGGCATTTTCCTCTTCGCCGCCATTGATTTGATCGGCGGCACACTCTCTTTCTGGACAATCGAGCGGACGGAGGTCATCAACGTCTTCACCTACGGCGGCGTCTACATGTCCAGTTATCCGATCAGCATCTATCAGGCGTGGATCCGCCGCACCTTCACATTTTTTATCCCGATCGCCTTCGTCGCCTATTACCCTGGATTGTATTTCCTCGACCGCACGGACCCACTGGGATTACCACGCTTCGTCTCATTCCTCACTCCCGCCGTGACGGTCATCTTCTGCGCTGTCGCTCTTTGCTTCTGGGAATGGGGCGTGCGGCAGTACCAGAGCACGGGAAGTTGAACGAAGGAACGAGTAACGAGAGGATGTGCCTGGTGCTTGGTGCCTGGTGCTTGGTGCTCAGTACTCAGCGCTATGGAAGGGTGGTGATGATGTGGACGACCCCGTAATTGTGGCGGAGCGACTGGAGAAGACGTATCGAGTGCCGGTGAAGAAGGGCGGGGCGCTCAAGACGCTCGTCTCACGCGGGACGCAGGCGGTGCATGCGGTGGACGGTATCTCCTTCACCATCGCACCGGGAGAGATGGTCGGCTACGTCGGGCCGAATGGCGCGGGTAAGAGCACGACGATCAAGATGCTGACGGGCATTCTCGTCCCGTCGGGCGGGCAGGTGCGCGTTGCGGGGCTTGACCCGACGCGGCAGCGGCGCACGCTCGCCGCCCGGATCGGCGTCGTCTTCGGGCAGCGCACGCAACTCTGGTGGGATTTGCCGCTGATTGAATCGCTCGAACTCCTGCGCTATGTCTATCGCGTTCCGGAAGCGCGATTCACGGAAAACCTTACCGCGTTCCGGGATGTACTCGGCCTCGATGAGTTCTTGCAGACGCCGGTACGGCAACTCTCGCTCGGTCAGCGGATGCGCGGCGATCTCGCGGCGGCGCTCCTCCATGACCCGCCAATCCTCTACCTCGACGAGCCGACGATTGGCCTCGACGTCGTGGCGAAGGGGCGCATCCGCGAATTCCTGCTGGAGATTAACCGCGAGCGTGGCGTCACGGTTCTCCTGACGACGCATGATATGGCGGACATCGCCCATCTCTGCCCCCGGATGATGATTATTGACCACGGCCATTTGCTGTACGATGGTAGCGTCGAGGCGATTCGCGACCGCTTCGGTACAGAACGGACGCTCGTTGTTGATCTGGAGACCGACGAACCGAGCCCCCTCACCGGTCTGCCTGCTGAGGAAATCCGGGCGGACGGCCTGCGCCGCTGGCTCCGCTTCCGCCGCGCTGAGGTGACAGCGGCGGAACTGATCGCCGCCGTCTCCGCCCGCTACGGTATCCGCGACCTGACGATTGAGGAACCGGAAATCGAGGACATCGTGCGACGCATCTATCAGGAGGGGATAGGAACGAGGAACGAGTAGCGAGGCGAAACGGCATCTTCTCATTACTCGTCCCTCACGAAGGAGGCCCATGCCTTATCCGACGCAACATCTTGCCGTGACGCTGCCCCTGATGGCGGCGATGCCGCGCCGGTATCGGGTACCGGTCTTCATTGGGGGGGTGCTGATTGACGTAGATCACTTTCTCGATGTCGGGCTGCACAAATCGGGCAGGGCGCGGCATCACACCTTTGTTCTCTTTCATGGCCTCGATGTCATCGCGGCGGTCGCGCTTGTCGCGGCATGGCGGAAAAGCCCGACGCTCGGCGCGGTCGCGCTCGGCATGACGCTCCACCATGCGATGGACGTCGCGAGTGAGCGCGACTGGGTGAAGATGTCGCTTCTTTGGCGAGCGAAACGCCGCTTCTACGCCCCAAACGTCCGCCGCCACTGGGAACAGCGCTCCCCATTTACCTGGATTTGACTGACGCATTGAAATCCCTTACGACGGAAGCCAGGGGCGTTGCGTGGGTGGTTGGAGATAGCCCCGGCGGCCCGTGTCCTTGACGTGATAGAGATGACCGTCAATCGTCGTGACATAGAGGGTACGGAGGTCTGCGCCCCCGAAGGTGCAGTTGGTGGGGCGGCCCACCGGGACGGGATGCTCCTCCAGCACCGTGCCGTCGGGCGCGAAGACGGCGAGGCGACAGCCCGGCCCGCCGAGTTCCCAGCCGCAGGTCGCGATGATGTTCCCCTCCGTATCGAAGCACATACCGTCAATGCCCCGGTTCGCGCCGAAATCGTGCAGAACGATGTACGGACCGAGCGTGCCATCTGCCTTAATCGGATAGGCGCGCAACTCGCGCTTCGCGGTCTCGGTGTAGTCACTCTGCGCGACATAGAGCGTGCGCTCGTCCGGAGAGAGGAGAATGCCGTTCGGGCGGGTGGTATCGAAGGTCATCCGTTCGATTGCCCATGGAGTGGAACCGTCTGCCGGCGGTGTGATGCGATAGATGGAGTCGTGATCGAGTACGCGTCCCTCCTGCTCACCGTAGCGCGGATCGGTGAAATAGATGCGCCCCTGGTTGTCGAGGGCGAGGTCGTTCGGAGCATTGAGTCGCCTCCCCTCGAACCGGCTGACGAGGATCGTCTTCTTGCCGTTCGTGTCGTAACAGGCAATCGCACCGCTGACGCTCTCGCAGGCAAAGAGACGCCCGTCCGGAGCGAAGAGGAGACCGTTCGTGCCGCTCGTCTCCGCATAGACGGTGATGATCGTCTTCGCGGCGGGATCGTAGCGGAGGATGCGGTTCTGACGGATTGCCGTAAAGAAGAGTCCGCTGCCATCCCACGCCGGCCCCTCGGTGATCGTCATCGGCCCCGCGAGCAGTTCAAACGTCCATGCCATCGCGCTTTCCTCCCGCTATCTCCCGCCGCGCGTTTCGATCGCGCACCTCGTTGCAGAGGTGAGCATACCAGAAGCGCCAAAGGAAAATGGACGCGCAATGGCCGCAGCCTCCCACGACAATTGTATTCGCACGCCCATTGTGCCAGTCATGCAACGATGACGATGGAGTATCCGGTCGTTTATCCCGGCATCGGGGCCACGCCCATCTGTTGCAACATGCCCAGCGTATCCCAATTACACCACTGCTCGGCAATTTTGCCATTCGCGACGCGCAGGATCGAGATGGCCGACACACGCACCGATTTGCCGGTAGGCGGGATGCCCATCACCTCCGTATTGTGGGTTCCCGTACCGGTCCAGCGGACGACGACGCGATCGTTCTCGGCGGGGATAATCTCCTCAATCTGCCAATGACCATCTACTCCGTCCTGAAATACAGCCACGGTCTGCGCCATCGCCTCCGCCCCCCGCACCCCCGGAAGCTGCGGGTCATGATAGACATAATCCGCGCTCATCAGCGTACCCGCGAGATCCAGCCGGCGACCCGTGCAGAAATCTTCAAAGTACCGACGCGCAAGTTCCACATTCTCCGCGCTTGACATGTGATTCCCTCCTCGATGAACAAACGACGGCACAACAAGGCTGCCTACTCGCTGAAAGAGACGCATGCGAACGGATCACGGATCTCTCTATTAATCGAATGCGCCGTTTTTCGGCGTAGACACTGATAGGTAGCGACAGTACACTCAAGATCGGGCGCGGCTTCACCACAAGGAGGCACCCACTGTGGCAACGACTGTCTCTCGCCCGCCGCCCGCCCCTACCGATGACAACCCAGAGGTCCGATCACTCATCGCAGCGTGGTATGCCGGCACGATCGGGCGGCGGGAATTCCTGATGCGCGCGACGATCACGCTCGGCTCACTCGCCGCCGCGACAATGCTCCTCGAATCGTGCGGCGGGAGTGGCCCGACGGCAACCCCCTTCGCGACTACCACCGCGACTACCGCACCTACTGCCGCGATAACTGGCTCCGCCGCCGCAACGCAAGCACCCCCCGGCACGACCGCCGCGGGTGCGAGTGCGGCTGCGGCAACCCGGCCCGCCGGTTCCGCCGTGGCGGCCGCTGGCACGCCTGTCGCGACCGGTGTTCCGGCAGACGCGGTGAACGCCCGGATGGTGCAGTTCAAGAATGGCACGGCGGACATCATTGCCTACGAGGCGCGCCCAAAGACGGGCGCCGGCCCCTTCCCGGGCGTGATCGTCATCCATGAAAACATGGGGCTGACGGACCACATCAAGGATGTGACGCGCCGCCTCGCCAAGGAAGGGTTCGTCGGCCTCGGAGTGGATCTGCTCTCGCGCGAGGGTGGGACGATGGCCTTCAATACCCCGCAGGATTCGACTGCGGCGATCGGCCGGTTGACCGACGATCAGATGCTCAGCGATGTCACGGCGGCGGTCGCCTACCTCAAGGGCACGGGCGTCGGCGCGCCGAAGGTCGGGATCACCGGCTTCTGCTTCGGCGGCCGGATCGTCGTGATCGCGGCGGAGAAGGTGAAGGGATTCGATGCCGCAGTCGCCTTCTACGGACAACTCAGCACCAATAATGCGCCGGGCCGCGTTGATCCGACGAAAGAGGCCGCGAGCCTCACCTGCCCTTTGATGGGGAACTACGGCGCGCTCGACTCGCTCTCGGCGGGTATCCAGCCGTTCGAGGACGCGGCGAAAGCCGCCGACAAGCCGCTGGATTTTAAGATCTTTCCGAACACCGGGCATGCCTTCAACAACGACACGCGCCCCTTCATGAACGGCTTCGGCTACGTCCCCACCTCCGCGCAAGAGGCGTGGGCACGCACGCTTGGGTGGTTCAAGAAGTATCTGGCGTAAGAAAACCTAAGTAGGCAGCCAATCGAACTTAGACGATTGCAAGCCTGACGTATGCAAGT
>CALBSO010000037.1 GCA_937968015.1 uncultured Thermomicrobia bacterium | reverse complement strand
GTTCCTATCTCGCCCGTCCGTGGTATTGCCTACCACCAACTGCGTAAGTCCTAAAGAAATTAGACGCATTGACCTCATTGCGCTTCCCAGCAGCAGCCCTCGCAGCATTCGGCCATACGTACTCATATTTCGGTGCAGCGGGCGTGGGCGCGATTGGAACGCTCTGGGCTTCGCTCGCCCTCAATCAGGGTGTCTCATTCTTTTTCATTCTCTCTGGCTTCATCCTCATGCATGTGTATCCCTCACTCAATTTACGCGGGGCGCGGCGCTTCCTCGTAGCTCGTGTGGCCCGCATCTGGCCGATGCACATCGTAGCGCTTATCATCCCGATATTTATTCTGCCTCGGCAGGTCTACCCCGGAGCGCTTCATCTCCGTGCCCTGCTCTTCAACTTCTCGCTTCTGCAGATGTGGACGCTCAAGCCGGTACCCTCAACGAATTCTGTGTCATGGAGTCTGTCCGTGGAGTTCTTTTTTTATGTCGTGTTTCCCCTGCTCCTTTGGAGGTGGCGTCAGACGTGGTGGGCCAAGCTCATTTTGACCCTGCTCATCACTGTTGGTATCGTGCTGATCATCGATTATCGGTTACATCAGCCGCCGCGCCTGCCGATCCTCGGCTTCTTCGTCAACGCCCTGCCAATCGTGCGCCTCTTCGAGTTCACTCTCGGCATGGCAACCGCGACGTTGTGGCGCGTCGTGCGCCCTCGTATCGCGCTCGGGGTTTGGCGAGCCACGCTCGTCGAGTTGGCAGTGGTCGCACTCGTCTTCGTCGTGATGGCGTGCAGTTCCACATGGGCAGACCAAGCCACGCACACGCATTGGATAGCCACTGCCGGTAAATGGGAAGAAATGTCGACACGCTCGCCGTGGATCGGTCTCGCCGCATCGTGGTGGCTGCGCTCCAGCGGCTTCATCGCGCTACCGTTCGCGGCGTTGATCTTTGTGATGGCGCTCGAACAAGGATGGATCTCACGACTGCTTGCGTTCTCGCCCCTCGTGCTACTCGGTGAGATCAGCTACTCGCTTTACCTCCTCCACCCGACACTTGTCGACTGGTATGCGCTTCACCCTATTTACTTCATGCATCTGCCGGACTATCTGCGCTATCCCCTCTTTTGGGTAACGCTCATCCTCGCCTCTTATCTTTCATGGTCGATTGTCGAAGTGCCATCTCGGAGGATAATTGTCGGTCAGTACGACCGTGTCTTCGGTGTAAAGGAATCGCGCCGTACGTTGATGGAGCGTATTGTGCCGACGACCGACTTTGTGCGCTCGCGTTTCTCATTCACGGCTCCGTCGTGTCGGCGCACAACCATCGTCGCCGCTGTCTGCCTCCTGATCGGCACGTATACGACGATAGCGGCAGCCCCGCCGAGAGTGGGTGCGCTGAATAAAGCACAGGAACCACCACACATGAGTGTCGACTATTTTGGGGGCATCGCGCTCGATCCGCTGCCCACCCATGTGACGCGTGCCGCTTTCCCAACTGCTAAGATTCCCGTCGCCGGTTGGGCGATTGATTTCACACGGCACACTGTGGGGCGCGGCGTCTTCATTTGTGTGGATGGCAAAATGAACCTATGGACGCCGTATGGATACCAACGCCCTGATGTCGCGTCCGTGTTTGAAGATGAGCGCTTCCTCCGCTCCGGATATTCTGGCGAGATTCCACTGGATAAACTCGTCGATGGCGCGCATTCATTCACGATCCGGATGGTCTATCGCGGATCGAATACGTATGTGGAATCGCGGCCGTTTTCGTTTGTTCTGACGTCATGACTGCGGCGGGATTTCATGCGTGGGTAAGCGGAGAAAACCAACGGGGAGCTCCTTTCCCCTGAGAAATCAGTACTTCGTCTCGGGGTTCGCCTTTGACGGTTGGTAAATTCAGCCTCCCATCATGGACCCGCTATCTGAATCTGCTGCACCCCAATGCTAAAGCAGCGGATATCGGGGCTGCTGGAAATGTCACTAGGTCGGACGCATCCCTCGACAGCGTGCAATTCGATCGTGTTCGTCCCTGCTTCCAGCGGAATATGAGCGACATTTACGGCTTGAGTCATACCGACAGCGATGAGCGGGACCGTTTTGAACACCTGTCCATAGGCGCGGATTTCAATCGTTAGCGGCTTGAAGATCGGTGTGGTCAGGAAACTGAGCGTCACTTCTTCGGGTCGCTGCGCGATGATGACGATTTGACCGTCCTGTTCCATCTCTCGTTCCGGCAGACCATCACGCTGCCCGGCCCCAGCGAGCCACCCGGAGCCAAGAGTGGGATAAAATGGTTCGACGTTCACCGATGCCCCGATTGGAATCTGCCAAGCGGTCAATCCCTCCGTACCGCTATCGTAGAAAGGGACTCCGAGATGCCGTATCAGAAATGAGCGCATCCCGGCATAGCTCTCCGGTTCAACGGTGCGGTGCATCACGACGTACTTGATGCCGTTATGCCGTAACACCTCTTTGAACCCTCCCTTAGGAAGGATATCACCTTGATTTTCGGTCAGTTGCAAGTGCATTCCATCGCCGACCGGTTCAAACTGTGAGAGATACGGCACATTGTAGACGGAATCCAACATCCGCGATGTGACGCGCGGTACATACCCGAACACCAGCGGCTTATGATGGACAGTCTGATAGTACTGATACGCGCCGGAGTAGACGAACGGGACATCGAGGAGTAAACCCTGTCCGGTGTCATTACCGATTTCTCGATACAACTCAGGCATATGAACGGCCGTGGTCGGATACGGGAAGCCCCAGAGGATACTCTGCGCCAACGAAATGCCCATGAGGACAATAATCGTGCTGTTTATCGCGAGACCTCGAACGCAGGCACGCATTGCGGCGATCGTTAACGCACTCAGGACTGCCAATGCGAGCAGCGGTAATATCGAAAGGCGGTTGGGCGCCCGGAAGGTGGAGAGTAAGGGCCAACCAAAGACCATCTTGTATGTGGGCAGGGTGATGATACGGTGTCCGACGACGAAAAGCGCGGGACCACAGGCAAGCACCAGCCCACCGACGCCGAGGATCAACCAGAAATACGTGGTACGACCTCGATTGTGCCGGAAGAGCAGCGCTGCTAACCCGAGTAGCAGTAGAGGATAGCCGAAGAAGTTCGATGTCTCAATTGGCTGGAACGGTGTCTTTACGCGGGCATAGATCCGCTTGGTATACGAGCCGAGCAGGGGGTTCGTAGGGCTTGGTAGCACGAACGTAGCGAGATCGGCGGAAAGTGGCTCAAGGGAGGTTTTAGCAACAAGCTGACTAGTGGCGCGTACATCTGGATCCACGCGCACATAATCAATAAGTGCGGGAACGGTGATGATCGCCGCGACGGTGATTGCTAATGCGCCCAATCGAAGATTATATGGGTTGGTGAACCAATGTCGGTCGGCGATGAGGCCACCTAAAATAAAGAGCGCACCGAAGGGCACTAGAAAGTACGCCAAAAAGTAGACCTCTGAGAGCGGAACAAGTGCGATCCCGATCCCTGCGAGCAGCGCGTTTCGCCATGATGGACGACGATAGAAAGCAAAAAGTCGCCAAGCACAGAAGGGTAGCCATTGTAGAGTGAGGAGCCCGAGATGCCCAGCAGCCCGCGCGAAATGATACGTGGAGAAGGTGTACAGGAAACCCGCCGCGAAGCACGCGAAGCGATCCGTGACAAATTCCCCAGCGAGCAGATACATCGTGAGGCCGCTGAGCACGAAACTGAGAAGGACGAGGAGGTTATACGCACCGAGTGGGCTGGTCACCCACTGAAGGAGGAATCCAATGACCGTATTGACGTGAGCATCAACAAAGACCTGGACAGAGGGAAGTAAGGCGAAAACGTCGTGCGTGTGGTTGGGGTCATGACCGGAGAGGATGGCGTGTCGGGTGGCCCAGAGTGACCAGACATACCAAAGGTTGTCGCCATCCGGGCTTGGCCCGGAAATCATGGTGGTCAAGTGGAACACGAGCGGGAAGGTGACAACGACACTGAGGAGTGTATAGACAAGTAGGGCTATAATCCAGTGATTGCGCTCGATCCAACGTTGCTGGGAGTGTTGCGGCAATGATTGGACCATTCCTATGTTATCCGTCAATACGGTCATGAGTGATCTCCTTCGTGAAGGGTTATGCCCTAAACGTTACTGTTGGCGAAATCAGCTTGCCAACGCCAACGCCGCGAAATGTGCGCAGCGCGTCTCAGCGCGCGGCACTTCATTGAGCCAATCGGTCACCCGTCTGACATTGACCGCCACCGCAGTCGCGACGTGTTGCAGATGCGTCTTCGCTTGACCGCGATAGCGCGCCCGGCGCATCCCGAAGGCGCGCACCCCTTGCGACAGCGTCCCCTCGATCCCTTGGCGGCGCTCGTATTGCGCCGCGAACGCCGCCGTCTCTTGCCGTTGTCGCGCCACTCGCATCGCCTCGTGCTCCTCCCGCGACAGGAGTGTCAGGTTGCGTGGCTGGCTCTTGGCGCGCGTGCATTGCGCTCGTGCGCTACAGGCCAGACAGTCGGCGGGTGCGGAGGCGCCATGGATTATCGACCGACCGCGCGCGGTCTGCATCGGGAACCAGCGCACACTCCGCCGCCCTTGCGGACAGGTCACCACCCCGGCATCCCAATCGATCCGGAAGTGGT
Source organism: uncultured Thermomicrobia bacterium (assembly GCA_937968015.1). Taxonomy (GTDB): domain Bacteria; phylum Chloroflexota; class Chloroflexia; order Thermomicrobiales; family JALYUS01; genus JALYUS01. The sequence goes on along the minus strand of CALBSO010000037.1, from coordinate 9,018 downwards.
CCACATCGTATCCCGTCCCCGCGCGTGCCTGCCACTGCCGATCTTCGTACGTCGGCCCGAACAGATCGATGTCGTAGTTGGCCCGGCTCTCCACGAGGTTGCGGGCACGGATGTAGCCCGCATCGACCAGGTGTCGTACGGGGAGCAGCCCCGCCCGCGCCAATCCCTCATGGATGACCGCCAGATGCGCGACATCGGTCTCGGTGGCGACCGTTGTCTCGACCCGCGTGAGCAGATGCGGCAACTCGTCGTCGCAACTCTCGCTCAGATGCATCTTGTACCCCGTCCAGCCCAGCCCGCGCTTTTCGCTGTAGCGCGCCTCCGGCTCATGCGGGGTGTCGATGCGCATCGCGCCGCCACGGGCATCTGCTTCGGGTCACGCAAGCGCACCTGCCCGTCCAGCATGACATATTGCGCGAGCCAGGTGCGACGTAGCAGGTCGACGGCGGGGAGCAATCGGAGTGCGGCGGGCGCAGTCGGTGCGAAGAGGGCGGTGAGCAGCGCGATGCCGTCCACCCCAACCGTCTCGCCATACGCTTGGCGTGCCTCTTTTCCTTTGGGCAGGCGGTACTCCTCGATTCGGCGACTGTAGCGCGCGAACCAGTCCGCCGGGGCACGCTCCCGCAGCCAGTCGGGGGCGGCGAGCGCGACGGCATTGAGCGCAGCACGCAACGTCTCGCTCACACATTCCAGGCGGCTGAGCACGCGCAGCGCACCGAGGACATGCGTCGCATCGGTGCGTTGCTGCCCGCGCGCCTTGAGGTAGCCGCGTTGCGTGCACTGCGTGAGGAGCGCATCAAGCAGGAGATGTTCGGCACCGCCGCCGACCAACCGGGCGCGGAACTCCGAAAGCACCGAGAAATCAAACCCGGCGTCGGTCAGGTCCAAGCCGAGCGCGTACTTCCAATCGATCCGTGCCCGCACGGCCTCGGCGGCCTGCCGGTCGGGGAGCCATTCGGCGAACTGCATCACGGTGACGAGGGCGAGGCGCCACGGTGTCTCAGCAGGGCGACCCCGCACAGCGAACAGGGGAGTGAAGAAGGTATCGTCATAGATGGCACCGAACACATCGCGCATCTGCATGTAGACGTTGCCTTTGGGAAAGGCAGCGCGCGCAATCCGCGCAGTATCGTCGGGAGTCGGGCCGATCGGTTCCGGCTTCAGGGACATCCGCTACCTCCTGAGGTGAGACGCGACTGATGTCCCGAGTATGGCAGAAGACGCCCGGCGACCGCGACCCCCGATTTCGCCAACAGTATCCTAAACTTCTGTAAATAGCGATGGCTGGAGTTCATCTCCACGGCGCTCGACGCGTGGGCTTATGCCAACGGCGTGCAGTTGGAATTCTCCCGCCCGGCAAAGCCGACGGACAATGCCTACGTCGAATCGTTCAATGGGCCCTTCCGGGAGGAGTGCCTCGATCAATACTGGTTCGCGTCGCTGGAGGAGGCCGCGACAGATCATCGAGGCGTGGCGAGTGGAGTACGATACCGAGCGGCCGCATCGATCGCTGAAGCAGCAAACACCGGGGGCTTTTGTGGCTGGGAAGTAACTGCTAACGTTTAGGATGGACACACTTCGGGGCTCCGGTCAAGTAGGCTAACGATAAAATGGGGAAGTCGGGCGAGAAACTACGGCAGAAAACCCGGTATGAGACGCTTCCGCCCCCGTTGCCAGTATGCTCCCGTCCAATCGACCGTATGGATGGCATCCCGGATACGATGGTCCCGGCGGTAGTCATGGATTGCCTGCCGACACGACTCCATCGCGCCATAGTCATCGATAATACAGTAGCCTCCGACCGACAGCTTCGGATAAAGGGCGCGGAGCGCATCCATCGTAGACTCATACATATCACCGTCGAGGCGCAGGATAGAAAGCCGCTTGATCGGCGCGTGAGGAAGAGTATCCCGAAACCATCCGGGTAGAAAACGCACTTGATCGTCAAGCAGGCCATAGCGGGCGAAATTGGCGCGCACCTCATCGAGCGACACCGCGAGTTCGGGGCGCGTATGGAGCCAATCGTCGGCATCCTGGGGATAATGCTCGGCATTCGGCGGCGGCAGCCCCGCAAACGAGTCCGCGACCCATACGGTGCGATTCGAGCGATACGCTTTGAGGATCGCGCGCATAAAGATGGTCGCGCCGCCGCGCCATACGCCCGTCTCGATGACATCACCGTGAACGCGCCTAGTCAGCACATCCTGCATGCAAAATTGCAGGTTCTCAAGCCGCTTCAGCCCGATCATCGTATGCACGGCCACGGGAGCGGGCCAATCCCGCCCTTCCTCCCGCACCTGCGCGTCAAATGATGGGTCCGTCTGCTCACCATAAATGGTGTTCGCGAGGCAGCGCTTCATCAGCTCCAGATAGAGCGCCATTGCTGGTTCATTCTGTTCATGGCGGCGGCGAAATCGCATGATTGCCATCTCCTCATCTCCTCAATCCGTTTTCCGCAGCCGTCATGACCTGACCCCCAACTTCCGGCAGATTTCGCCGACCGCAGTGCCGCCCTCCGCCTGGCGCAGGGCCGCGACGACTTGTTGCTCGGTGAACCGCGATGTCCGCGTCCTGCTCCTCCTTCGATAATGTTATTTCTAACATATCAGGATGGACCAGAATTCGGGGGGCAGGTCAAGTCATCCACGAAGGCCCCGTATTATCGCGTACAAGTGAGTGCCATCGGTGTACCACTCAAACCGATATTCGTTCCCGCGATTCGTATAAGGATTTGGTGTGTCTTCCCATCTTTCACCTGGGGCGGTGGAGCGAAAACGAATGAATGATTTCCATTTCCTTTACCTGCGTCGTGCAGGTCGGCGCGGAACGTATCGGCAACGAGCGTGGCGAGTATTGATGTCCCATCGAAAATCTCCACACTTATAGGAGTGTCGGGTTTGCTCATATCATACGCCCATCCCCCGATTGCTATACAAGTATTTCTTTCATGATACCCTTCAAAAGACCCTTCGGGAGTTAAAGTCACAGTCCCTAGTGGGACCGAAGATGTGGTAGAGGATGTGGCTGCAGTCGAGGATGTGGCTGCGGTCGAGGGGGCGCTGGTGGCAGGAGGGATACCGGTCGTCGGTGGTGGAACCTTAGTAACAGTACTGAAACCAGCACACGCTGCGAGCATGAGCGAGAGGAAATTAATCATGATACTGCTGAACCATCTATTGCGAACGGGGCCCTTCTTGGGGGAACGATGCATGATTGTCTCTCGCATAAAAAGAACTCCTTTGTATCATCCCCGTTCAGTCGTCGCCACCAGCGGGCGAAAGAGAAGGATTCACTGGGGTGACGGCCTTTGGGATCACGCTGGCCGACCGCTTCCTCCCGAAAGCCAGGAATGGTTTCTCGATCGTGAGATAGAAGAAGACGCTCATGAGAAAGAGTGCTACAGCGGTGTGCCAAAGCACTTGAAAGAAACGGTCGAATGGCGCCGCTTCGGCAATGGCGGGAAATCGGTTGAAGACATAAATGAGCGGCATGTGCCACAAATACGCTGAGTAACCGATCAAGCCGATCAGCCGAAGCGGGACGACCGATAGCACCCCCTTTATCCAATCGCCCCCGGTGAGGGTGCCGGCGATCATCAGCGTAAATCCAAATGAGACGGAGATTTGCCGCAAGTAGTACCGGAACAGTGAATCATTCTCGCTAATCTTCCTCATACAGAAGATCACGGCAACCACCCCAACAATGAAGAGCATACTGCCCATCCAACGAGCGGGGAGGATGGCCGGTCTTGGCCGTGTTTGATACCGTGTATAGAGATTCGCCAAGGTAATGCCGAGGCCAAAATCCACCAATTGCGCGGGAAATTGCCGCGAGAGATATTCTCGAATGGTCGGCTCATCCACACCATACCGGGCAACAGTGCTCTGGAGATAATGCACAAATGGCCCGAAGGAGTTTTTGCACAAATAGAGCCAGGTGAGTGTGAGTGCCGCAAAACATGGCAACGTTATCATCCATCTGTTACGATAGAAGAGTATGACCATCCATGGAAGCACTACGTAGAAAATTGCCTCAATCGTCAACGTCCACAACGCGCCATTCACATTGTACGAGCCGGATGTGATCGGAAAAAGATGCTGCACAAAGAGTACATGGGCTCCGAGCATCGCCAAGCCAATACGACTATACACGAATTCTGGGTCAATGATAAACGGACAAAGCAATGTGAGCATCAAAAACAGGCAGCAATAATAGGCGGGAACGATGCGAAAAAACCGACGACGTGCGTACATCCGCGTACTTGGCCGCGGCTTTCCTAGAAAGTCAGCGCGGAGCCAGTATTGACTCAAAAGGAACCCGCTTAAGACAAAGAATAGGTCAACGCTAACAAATCCCGTAGAAAGGAATGGCGTTAAGTTAATCTTACCGCTACTAAGTGGGATATTCAGAAACACAACGGGCGAGCCAGAAAGAACGAAACTATGGTAAATGATGACCAAAATCACGGCAACAGCACGAATGCCATCCAAGGCCGGGAGAGATCCAGCTGAACTTCCGGGGATGAGGAAGGGACGTAGGAGCCTGGGTTCGGTCGTCTCCTGTGATTTCGTTATCATCTTTTACCCACCTCATCACGATGCGGCTGCGCTGTGAGGCGATCAAGATGTTTCCGAAGCGTATCGCGCATTTTCGTGGGGTCATAACACTCGCGCACGAACCGGGATGCGTTCTTCTGTATCTGGCGCCAGAGTGCCGCATCTTCATGGAGGCGCACCACCTGTGTCGCGAACTCCTCCGCATCGGTTGCGATCAGCGCCTCCACCCCGTCGGTGATCCCCAATTGCTCCCCCAACAATCGCGAGACGACGCAGGGGACACCATGCGCCATCGCTTCGATAACCTTCAGCGGGATGCCGGCGGCAAACCGATGCGGCGCGACGAAAACGCGGCAGCCGTCGAAGAAGTTGACAAGGTCCTCCACGTACCCCGCCAGCGTCACTTGGTCGGCGAGGGCCGACGCTGCGGATTGCACATCGGAAGATGCCCCTATCCCCACGACAGTCAGAGGAATAGCGCGGCGGGCCTGGATGGCCGGAAAGACCTGCTCCAGAAAGAAGAGCAGCGCATCGTTGTTGGGTGCCGTCGCGAGGTAGCCAAGGAACCCGAGTCCCTGCCGCGACCCGAAGCCCGGCACATCCTCGCGTGTGGTGATCGCGTGCCCCCAAACGGTGATCGGGACTTGAGGATGATAGCGCTCGATCGCCTTCCGTTCGATCTCGGAGACGGTAAAAACCATATCGGCGGAGCCAATGAGGGCCAGTTCCGCACGAATACGCCGTTCCTGGTCACGCGGGGTGATCGGCGCGCCCATAATCTCCGACTGATTCGCCTCTCGCAGGCTGAAAAGCGCCTCCGCGTCGTAGATGATCGCGATGCCCGGATTCGCCGCGCGGATCGCGGCTATCAGTGGCGCGTTATGCGGTCGGCTCACAATAGCGATGTCATAGTACCCACGGCGAGCTTCAATTTGCGCCCGCGTATCGGGCGCACTATGAAGCACTTCGACACCCTGGCTCTGCAATTTCTGCGTCATCGGCTCGCGCGGCGTCGGGTCTGTCGCGGGGAGATAGGAGACGATATTTTCCGCCGCAACGAGCGCGTCTAAGAGGGCGGCAGTACGCGGGAAGCCACTCCCGATGCTCATAATTGGCACGAGATCGTCGATCACCAGCACGCGCGCGCCTTTTCGGCGCTCGCGCCACCGCAAGATATCGGTACCCGGCGCGCCATGGTCGCGCGCAAGGTCGGGCCATTTTTCCGTCAGTGTCGCGCGATTGCGTAATTGGAGCGCGACCGCGCGATCCCGTCCACTACTGGCGTGCTCGAGATGCAGGGCGATCGCGTGCGACGCGTATCGCACACGCTTTCCTGCATGCCACATACTCAAGCAGAGGTCGACATCTTCGTAATATGCGGGCGAATACCGGGGATCGAAGCCACCGACGGCTTCGAAGACATCCCGCCGAACAAGCAGACAGGCAGCCGAACAGTAATCGACCTCGCGCTCGTAGGAGTATTCCGGGGCGGTCGGATTCTTTCCACGCCCATACCCCAGTGTCGAGCCGTCCCGCCAGAGGATGCTTCCTGCCTCCTGCAATGTACCGTCCGCGAAGATGAGTTTAGCACCAACCGCCCCGCTGTCCGGATGATGGTCCATCGTCTCCACGAGTGCATCGAGCCAGCCAGGCATAGTCAATACATCACTGTTCAGAAAGCAAATGAATTCACCGCAGGCGAGCGCGGCGCCATGATTGCAGGCCTCGCCGAAACCTTCATTCTCAGAATGCGTATGCACACGGACATTGTCGAGCGAATCGAGCAATTGCGGCGTTGCATCCACGGAGGCATCGTCGACGAGTATGACTTCGAAAGGAACGTTCCCCGGTGTCGCGCTGAGGTTCTCGAGCGATAGATAGAGATAATGCGCCTGGTTATAGATCGGGATGACGATACTCACGCGGGGGTGTGCAACAGATGGGAAACCCAGCCGTTGCCGCGATGCGAGCAGGACTTGGAGTTTCGTCCTGGCGATCATCTCGATCGGCGCGTGCGTCTGCCGGAACGAGGCATCCATTTGATCGACGGTCCGTTGGATGGTCTCCTTGAGCAGGGCCGACACCTGCCGGGTACGTAAGTCAAGCAGGCGCACAGACTCCTGTTCCATTTTTGTCGTCTTGGGCACGCCGAGAGCGGGGGAAATGTCAACCTGTAGCGGATAGGACGGACCATACGTGAATGCGATGAGGCCATCTTCCAGATAACGTTGTACGTCATCGGGGCGGACGCGATGCGCCCAGCGACTCAGGTACAATTCGCGGTCACGCAGCGCGCTCTCCGATAGAGGATCAGCGCATCCATATCGGTACAGGATGCTCCCGGCGCAGTATCGAGTCTGGTCGCCAAATTCGCGGACGCGAAGGCAGAGATCGACATCGTACAAGATCGTGGCAAAGGCGGTATCGAATCCCGCCAACGTCGTGAAGCGGTCGCGACGAACGAGCGAACCGACCGCGCTCGTGGCGGTGACACGATGATGCGCCTTAACTGCGGGATGATCAGCAGGGAAACCACGATACAGCGCGACCGGGAAACCGTCTTGCCCGATCATGATTCCCGCGTGATCAATCGTGTCGTTCAGCGCGAGCAGCCGACTCCCAATCACCGCCGCCTCGGGATGGACCTCGGCCTCCTCCACGAGGGCGACCAGCCAATCGGATTGTGGCACGGTAGTATGATGGAGGAACACGACATAGTCACCGAACGCCTGCGCTGCTCCTTCGTTACAGGAAGCGGCGAAATTAGACGGTGCGTCGGTATGCACGAGGCGCAATCGCTCCCCGTATCCGGCGAGTAGCTGAGCTGGAATCGCGGCGGTATCAGTGATAACCAGCACCTCGGCTGCGAGGCGGTTTGGCAGGGTAGCGAACAGGGCGTGCAAACACTGATGCGTCAGCGACATCCAGTCGGGGATGGGAAGAATCACCGATACGGTGGGCATTTCCATCTTTCTGGTCATCATTTCTCAGACTCGCGCCGGATGCGGCGCACGACTCGGGCGAAGAAACTGCGGTGCACAGGTTGCACCATTGCTTCCAAGAGGGCGATGTGTGCATTTTTCTCGCGCCACGATTGCTCGAGATGGGCCACGTAGCGATTCGTCTCCCACGCATATGCATCTTTCTCTGCGGTTAGCACGCCTTTCTCCGCGGTTAGCACGCCGATCTGCCGCGCGTGTTCTTCAATGCCTCGCCCAAGAGTGACCAGCAACGAATGGTCATCACAATCCTGCGTGAAACGTCGATCGTGCGCGGCGGCGAGGAGCTGACGTAATTCCGTCTCATGCTCGGTAAGAAAGGTGATGCGTTCGGTCAGTAGCACCATATGCCCCTGTTGATCCTTAACCTTCGCTTCGAGGTCCATTGCCCACGCCTCGAGTTCCCTTCGTGCCGTGGTGAGACGCTGCACTTCCGCGTCGCGTTTTGTCAAGGCCGCTTGTACCGCAGCCAGTTCCACGTCCCGTTCCGCGTTTCGCCCCTGACGATCCCGATACAATTCAATGCGCTCTCCCAGGAGAGCATAGTAACGCAACAAATCGGGGTTGCACTGTACCGCAGTAAAGAAGTCCTGTAACAGGGTGGCTCCTTCGTCCCCCACCGCAATGATGCCTAGCCCATGACCATACCGAAACGTACAGTGGGGATAGTGATGCTCGAGTTCATGCCAGACTTGCCAGACGCCAAAATCCGTCTGATGCTCGTTGACGTCATGCAGTAGCACAACGCCACGGCATGTCATCTTCGGCAACCATGTCTCAAAGTCGTGCTTCACCGCCTCGTACGTGTGCAAACCGTCGATATGCAGCAGATCAATAGTCTGATCGTCAAATCTGTCCAATGCATCATCGAAAAGACCTTGTATCAGAGTGGAGAACCGCCCATAGCGTGGATCGTGGTATGCCCTTAATTCCGCGAGCACTTCCGCCCCGTAATATCCCGCTTGTTCGTCCCCCTCCCATGTGTCAACGGCGTAACACGCGGTATCAAGGTCAAGCGCGTCTACCGCCTGGCAAAAAGCGCAGTACGAGTCGCCCTTGTGCGTACCAAGCTCGACAACTCGCTTCGGGCGCAATAATTGCATGAGCACGAAGGCGAGCGGGATGTGCGGATGCCAGGAAATGACATCGGTGAGCCGTTGCGGCATCTGGAGCGCGAGCGGACAGTCAAGAACATCAAAATGTGCCGTCACCGAAATACCTTCCCTCGTCACGAAATTGAATGCCGTATTCGTCTCGGGCTGACCTGTCTCGGGGCGGGTCACGCATCATACTAGGCGCGGTATGTTTCGATGCCGCACACCGCAGGCGCTTCCTCATTGGCGATACAGTATCACAAACATTTTGAGATGTAACGCGCTGAGTTGCGTGCAACACTGCTGTCAGAAGAACTAGAAGCTGTCTGAGAAGGGTCAAGCGCGTGCGAGGCGGCGCACCATCAGGCG
>CALBSO010000036.1 GCA_937968015.1 uncultured Thermomicrobia bacterium | reverse complement strand
TCCCTGCTGCGTGCTCCTCCTCGCACACAGCCTACCATTTATGAGATGGCTTCTAGTCGGACCCCAACGACGACGAGCAATCAGGGTACGCTATTGTCGTCACGTTCCTTGCGGCTGTGCCGCACCGCGCGGGCGCATTTCGCGTCTCTCAGGCGCTGACGCTGGGGAAGATGCGGGCGAGGTACGCGCGCGTGGCGTCCGCGTTGGCGGGTCGGCTCCGGAAGCCGATGTATCCGTCCGGCCGAATCAGGAAGAGCGTCGCGCCCGTTGTCCCATAGCGCCTGTGGATCGCCTGGTCGGGATCATCGTAGCGGATGGCCTCCCATGTGGGGTCGTGCCCCATCGCGCCCCCCGTGACGATGAGGTGCGTGGCGACGAGATCGCGGTAGTGCTCCTGCACGACCTGACGGATCTCCGTGAATGCGGCCCGATCCGTCGGAGAGGGATACGGCCCGCTCAGGAGCAGCAGGGTGTGTTGTGGCATCCGCTCGTGCGGCGAGAGTGCCCAGACGGACGTTTTCTCCCCGGCCGGGGTGATGAGGGGGCCGTCCGGTGCCCGCGTGCCCGCGTGTGGCCCACCGCGCCGCCCGTCTTCGGCGACAATCGGGCTCGTGCGGTAGCGGATGTCCAGCTCGCCGATGCTCCGCTGCATCATGCGGACGAAGACGCGCCGGGACATGAGGAGCGGCACCAGCCGGTTGCGCAACGCGCGCACGATCGGCGACTGGTTGATCAGGACGCGGAACATCAGGTCCGTCTGGCGCAGAACCCGCGCCGCGACGGGATTGCGCTCTGCATCGTAACTTGTCAGGAGCGCCCGGTCGGCCTTACCGTGCGCGACGAGGGCGAGCTTCCAGGCGAGATTATCTGCGTCCTGAATGCCCGTGTTCATGCCCTGTCCGCCCGCCGGGCTATGGATGTGCGCGGCATCACCGGCCACGAATGCGTTTCCGACGCCGTATCGGTCCACTTTGCGGTGGTGCAGGTGAAACGCGGTCAGCCACACCGGGTCGCTCAGGACGGTGCCCGTCGGGCCGAGGGTGTCCATCAGCCGCTGGAGATCCGCAAGCGTCGGATCGTTGCCCGCCGCCCCGTCTTGCTGCGCGATCAGGCGATAGCGGCGCTCCTCGGGGATCGGGAAGGCGAACAGCGAGCTGCGTTCGCCGAGGAAGCCGTGTATCTCGTCATGCGCGAGCGACCAGTGGACGTGCAAATCCGCCAGCCAGTAGGTCTGCTCGTACGCCGATCCCTCGAACTGCAACTGCAGCCCGTGCCGGACGGTGCTATGCGCGCCGTCGCAGCCGACGAGCCAGCGGCAGGCGATCGTCTCCTCTCCTCTGTCAGCATCGGTGAGCGTGGCGTGGACGCCGTTCGCGTCTTGGGTGAACGTCGCCAGCGTCACCGCGCGCTCCACGCTCCCGCCCAGGCTCGTCAGGCGGCCGAGCAGCAGACGCTCCGTATCGTCTTGGGGAAGCAGGAGGATGTACGGGTAGGGCGTGTCAGCGTCGGCCGTGAACCGAATCTGCCCGAGTGGCCTGTGGTCCGTGTGGAGCGCGAACGCGCGCCCCAGCAGCCCCTCGCGAATCGCCGCGTCCGCGATGCCCATTGTCGCGAAGAGTTCCAGCGTGCGCGACTGGACGGCGAGCGCTTTCGATTTGTCAGACGGCGCGGGGGACTGGTCGATGAGCCGGTAGGAGACGCCGAAGCGCGCTAACTGGATCGCCAGCGTGAGCCCGGTCGGCCCGGCACCCACAATCAGGACATCGACGTCCACGTTCCCCATCCTGTTCTCACCTTTCCTGCGACAGTCACCTACTTATATCTATACTAAACGATACAATTATAGATGGGGAGAGATGCGTGGGTTTGATCCGGGCATCGTCCGCCGTAGGCGCCAGTCTACCCCTTTCCCCGCAGCGCCGCCACAACGGGCAGCACGCAGTCGCGATCGGCGCTCCCGCAGGAGACGAAGACGCATGGTGCGGCGCACTCCTCTGCCATCCCTCCCCCTACGTGCAGTCGTCCCGAGAGCCGTGCTCAACTGTGTACCGCAGTGACCGCGCGGTCGCCACGATGCTGCTGAGGGGCGCGGTTTCAGGCCGGGCCGGGATAGCCGAAAAGCTGTTTCATAAACGAGGGGAATCGTGCTTAGAACAGCGTAAGACGAAATGATATGGAAGACGAATGGGTATTGGCTTGTCCAAGTTGCGGTAACGACGAGTTCGATGAAGACGGCGACGCCCGGGTGGACTGCGTCTGTATGTTAGGGTGTCGGGGAAGGGGGCTGACTCACATGATGGTCCACAAATACCGGCAATGACGCGTGGCAAGATTTCGTGCCGTCTCTTCGATAGCATGATCCGGCTGTTCGAGCCACAGCAACGGATCGTGGCGAACAGGCGGCGGCACGCACCCTCGATTCTTTGTCACCCCTGAGTGCCGGTATTTGTGTAGGATCATATGTCCAAGTCCACGCCCGGGCGCTACCATTCGCCCGCAAACCCGACGCTGAACGGTTGGGCCTGGGCGCCGAGGAAGTGATACTGCAACTCGACGAGCTGGCGGAGGTGGAGGACGTCATGCACTGCCCACGCCGCGAGCAGATCGCCGCCCCGCAACACGCCTCCGGAGTTGCGCGGGATGGCCTGCGACCAGTCCGGGGCGGTCAGCGCCCGCAGCCACGCGAGCGACCGCCGTCGCTCGTCGAGGAAGCGCGCCAACGACTCGGCGGGGTCGCGCTCGTTGTACGCGCGGGCGGCGGGCCAGTCGGCCGAATCGTTCGGCGGCACCGCGATGCCCGGCCGATGGAGCGCGGCATCGAGGCGCAGGCGGAAATCCTCGCGCTCCTCGTCAGCGAGGTGGTTGATCACCTCCAGCACCGACCAGTCCGCCGGGGTTGGCCGCCACCGCGCTTGCTCAGACGGGATCGCGCGCACGAGGGCGGCGATGGTCGGCGCGTTCGCCGCAAGGGCGGCGATGAAGGGTTCTGGTGTCACGACCTCCTCCTGCGCGAGCGGGACCGGCGCCCGCATCATTCAGCACGAGTCGAGGTACCAGCATAAAGGGTCGATTGACGGAACGTCAATTAAAGTACGCTAACGACCGCGACGACCAGCGTCACGACAGAGTGTCTAGTTGGGGTAGACGCCAACTGGACGTCAGGCGGCCGACCCAGAAGCGTCAGAATAGGGTGATTTGCGGATTGACTGACAGGTGGGGCGAGAGGTCTAGGTGGACTAGATTGACAGATAAGGCTATGAAGATAGCGGAACGAAGAGACTGAATAGAGAAGGTTATCGGTAACCATGCGTCATGGGGAACTGAAGCCGGGTTGTGTCCGCGACGTTCTGTCCTTTCCTCCCCACCGATCGCCCGATCGCTCCT
>CALBSO010000035.1 GCA_937968015.1 uncultured Thermomicrobia bacterium | reverse complement strand
GAGATTTCTGCCTGTCTCGTGGGCTCGGAGATGTGTATAAGAGACAGATCCCCCCGCGTTCCGGGCTGAAGCCGTGCGGCTGGTCCAGAGTAGCGGCAAGTCGATCCCGGTGATCGCAAACGACCTCGGCATCTCGGATCAGGCGTTACGCGGCTGGGTCCGGCAAGCGGAAATCGATACCGGCCAGCGTGACGGGCTGACCAGCGGCGAACTCGAGGAACTGCGCCAGTTACGCCGCGAGAACCGCATCCTCAAAGAGGAACGGGAGATCCTGAAAAAAGCCGCGGCCTTCTTCGCCCGGGAGAGCAACGCGATCCGCGAGCGGTGTTTTGGTTTATCGAGACGGAGAAGGCCAACCATGCGATCACCCGGAGGTGCCGACTGCTGGGTGTCTCCCCCAGCGGGTACTATGCCTGGGTGAAACGACCGCCGTCGGCGCGAGCGGTCAGCGACGCGGCCCTCGGTGCATCGATTCGCGCGATCCATGCGCGCAGCCGCGCGGGTGCCCTCTGGGCAGATATGGGGCGCCGCGTATTCACGCCGAACTGCGCGAGGAAGGGGTGGATTGCTCGCGTAAACGGGTCGCCCGGTTGCTGCGGATCGCCGGTTTGCACGGCTGTCACCGGCGCAAAGGCCCACGAACGACGCGGCGCGCGCCGGATGCTGCACCGGCGCCGGACCTCGTGCGCCGGGATTTTACCGCCCCAGCGCCGGATCACCTGTGGGTGGCGGACATCACCTATATCCCGACGTGGACGGGCTTCCTCTATCTGGCCATCGTCCTTGACGTCTATAGCCACCGGATCGTCGGTTGGGCGATGGCCGATCATCTGCGCACCGAGTTGGTGATCGAAGCCGTCGAAATGGCCGTCTGGCGGCGCCAACCTGCCGGGGTCATCCATCACTCAGATCAGGGCAGCCAAGACACGAGCCTCGCCTTCGGGCGGCTCTTGCGCGACGCTGGCTTGGTCGCCTCGATGGGCAGTCGCGGTGATTGTTTCGCTAACGCGCTGGCGGAGAGTTTCTTCGCCACGCTCGAATGCGAGTTGTTGGCGCGCCACCGCTTCCCGACAAAGAGTGCCGCGCGACTCGCTGTCTTCGACTATATCGAAGGCTTCTATAACACCCACCGTCGGCATTCCGCACTCGGCCATCTGTCGCCGATGGCCTGCGAAAGGAGGTGGACAAGAGATGGGCAGGTAGCGTAGCCTTTCACTATCCACCAATCCGGGGCAACTCCAGGCGTGGCGTTCGACGGCAAAGCGCAGCGGGGTCGCCTCGCCTGTGCCGACCAACCGGAGTATCCCGTCTACATGCTCAGTGCCGTACTCCACCGACTCGGCATCGTCGCCGCCCAACTGCCGCTCGACCACAGCGGGGAGAAGGTGGAAGCCGAACTGACTGCCGCCCTCGCATTGATCGGCGGTGTGGATTGGCAGGGACGCGTGCTGACGGGGGATGCCCTCTACTGTGACACCGATCTGTGCGCGACGCTCAGGGAGGCGGGCGGTGATTACCTCGTGATTGTCAAGGAGAATCAAGCAACGCTGCTGCGGGCGATCACCACGCTGTTCGCGTCTCGTGCCGATGCCGCGTTGCGTGCGGCGAGCCTGCCTGCGTGGGACATGCGCATGACGACCACGGTGGACAAGGGGCACGGGCGCGTTGAGGTCCGCCACCTCATCGCCTCGACGGCGCTCAATGACTACCTTGATTGGCCTGGCCTCGCACAGGTCATCATGATTGAGCGGGTCTGGTGGGAGCGTGGAGGGCGCCACGAAGCGGTGCGCTATGCGGTCACGAGCCTGCCTGCCGACGTAGCGGACGCGCCGCGGTTGCTGGCCTTGGTGCGTGGACACTGGCAGGTCGAGAACGGGCTCCATTATGTCAAAGGCGTGACGTTGGGCGAGGATCGCAGTTTGATCCACACAGGAAACGGGCCGAGCATCATGGCGATGCTGCGCGAGACCGTCGTCAGTCTGTTGCACCGAGCGGGATGGCGCACGATTGCCGAGCGCTTACGCTTCTACAGTGGGAATGCACACGCCGCACTCGCCTTCCTCGGCATTCCCCTCAGGGAGAACGCATAAGCCCTGCATTTACACAGATTGTCCTTGACAGCCCCCAAGTACGAATGTTATCGTTCCCATACGACGATTTCGACAGCGATGGCGTGCCGCTTTTGGGCATTTGAACACCCCTACCGCATCCGCGCTATCCCTCCCTCCCCGGCAAAGATAGTGGCCGGAAGTCGATGACCCCGCCCCTGTAGCATCGTGACGTGCTGTCGTTTACGGCACGAGCCATGAAGGAGACCGGTGACGATGTCCGAGCCACTCGGTGTTGCGCTTTTCGGTTGTGGCGGTGTTTCCGCCGGGCACTTCAGTGCGTACGCGGCGAATCCGAAGGCGCGGCTGGTCGCGGCGGTTGATGTCCGCCCCGAGCTCGCCGAAGCGGCCGCGAAGAAATGGGGCGCCGAACACTGGTACACCTCCACCGCCGAGGCCCTCGCGGACCCCGATGTACAGATCGCCGATCTTTGCTTGCCCCATCATCTGCACGCGCCGGTGGCAATCGAGGCGGCTAACGCCGGCAGGCATGTCTTCGTCGAGAAGCCGATCGCCAATACGCTCGATGAAGCGGACGCGATGATCGCCGCCTGCCGTGAGAACAACGTGCTCCTGATGGTGGATCAGACGAAACGCTATCAGAATCGCCACCGTACGTTGAAGGAGTTGCTGGATGCCGGCTACGTCGGCGATCCGATCCTCGTGCGCGGTGCGTATTTGCAGGACATCACCTACGCTTGGCAGCACATGGACGCCGCACGCCTCAAGGGGTACTGGAAGCACGACGGTGTCATCTCCGGTATCGGCATCCACGCGCTCGACCTACTCCGCTGGCTGATCGGCGAGGCGGTCGAGGTGCAGGCGGTCGCTTCGACGAGCGACATGATCGACCCGATGCGCCGGACGGAAGACAGCGGCCTCGTCCTGCTTAAGTTTGCGAACGGTTGCATCGGCCAAGTGACCGTATCGTACGTCCTGAAGCACCCATACCTGGGAGCCAGTTGGGATGTGATGCCGATCGAGATCTACGGTCGCGATGGCTCACTTCGGATGGACGAACACGACGTCATCACGGTCACCTCCGGGAGTATCGCGGGCGATGTGGGCCCCGGCGTCTTCCAGGTCCAGACGCGGCCAGCCGTCGGTGCGCCGCGTTTGCCGGAGGAGGGGATGGCCGGTGCGATCGAGCACCTGCTCGATTGCGTCCTCAACGGCACGCAGCCGCTCACGCACGGGGAGGACGCACGGGCGTCGCTGGAATTGGTCGAGGCGGCCTATCACGCGATCACCGAAGGCCGTGCGGTGCGCCTGCCGCTCCAATCCGTGACGGTGCCGAATCGCGGAGGAGGGGCACAGTGAAAATCTGCCTACGCACCCACATGGTCTCCGATGACCCCGCCGAGCGCATCGATTACTGCCGCCAACTAGGGATTACCGCCGTGCAGGAATCCGCGAAGTCTATCCCGGACGCGGTCGCGCGGGGCTGGCCCACTGGCACTGAACTCCGAGCCTATCGTCGGGCGTTCGACGATGCCGGGATCGAGATCGTCGGCCTCGAACCGGTCAAGGAACCGGTGCGCGAATGGGCCGACGATACGGTAGCAGGCAAGGAAACTTTCGCGGCCTTTGCGCGCCATCTCGACGCCGCCGGCGAGGCGGGTGTCCCCTGCGTCACACTCCACCCACCGCTCGATGGCGCGACGGCGGCGGAAGCGGCGGATCAGTTCGCGCGCAACTGCGACTTTTATGCCCGCGCTTCGGAGCACGCGCGGCAGGCTGGGACGAGATTGGCGACGCACTCACCGTGGCCACCCGCGAAGGGACTTTGGGGCGCGCGGGAATACGACTCGCTCTTCGATGCCGTACCCACTCCCGAGAATGGGATGATCTTCTGCTTCGGCTGCATGGCGATGAGCGGAGACGACGTGCGCGCGGTGCTCCCCCGCTTCATCGACCGCACCTTCATGGTCCATGTGCGCGATGTCGTCATCCACGCGGATGGGCAGGTGGACGAGGTCTTCCCCGGCCACGGCGACGTGCGGCCGGACACCGCGATCGCGCTCCTCCATGAACTCGGTTATCGGGGCGCGATCGCGCCGGAGCATCTACCGAAAGTCTTCGGCGAGCGGAAGAACGAGATCGCCATGGCCTATGCTGTTGGGTACTGTCGTGCAGCTCTTGCGGGCCGTGCGTGAAGTTTGTGGATTGTGGGTCCCGTGAGCATCAGGGAGGGCTACACGCTATGACACTGCGCCGTCTGCACCGACGTGAGTTCCTTGTCGCCGCGAGCGCCGCCGCCGCGGCGAGCCTCCTGGCAGCGTGTGGGGGTGGCAACAGCCAGGAAGTGGTCCTGCCAACGAAAACTCCCGCACCCGGCGGGTCCGCACCGGCCACGACGGGACAGGCATCCCCGGCGGCCGGACAGCCGACAGTCGCCGGTCAGGCATCACCCGCCGCCGCCCCGTCCGGTGTCCCGCAGGTACCCCGCAACCAGACGCTGATCATGAGCGTCTCGGACACGTTGGAACAGTTTAACGACGCGGAGATCCATAATCCCTTCCTCCCGACCGTTGCGCAGCGCACGGGCTGGCATTTCGCCTTCGAGCCATTCTATTTCTATGATTCGGTCTGGAACGAGAAGGCGAGCGCCCCGCCCGGCCTGACCGGCAGCAAAGGGGAGATCCCGTATCAGGCGGAGAGCTACGCTTTC
This sequence comes from uncultured Thermomicrobia bacterium, assembly GCA_937968015.1. Lineage (GTDB taxonomy): Bacteria > Chloroflexota > Chloroflexia > Thermomicrobiales > JALYUS01 > JALYUS01. The sequence goes on along the minus strand of CALBSO010000035.1, from coordinate 4,546 downwards.
AACGCCGACTACACCGAACTGACGGTCAAACTGCGGCCCAACATCACCTGGAGCGACGGCATGCCGTTCACCACGAGCGATGTCGTCTACACCATTAACATGCTGCGCGACAACGGCGCGAGCGCGTCCACCCTCAACTTTGCCTTCGATATGAAGAACGCGGTCAAGGATATTGTGGCGATTGACCCGCTCAATGTGAAATTCACGCTCAACGCGCCGAACCCGAACTTCATGCTCCAGTACTTCCAATGGGTGCAGGATCAGGGGTTCCCGATCGTGCCCGAGCATATCTTCAAGGGGCAGCCGGATCTCACAAAGTTCACCAATCACGACATCTCGAAGGGCTGGCCGATCGTGACCGGCCCGTGGAAACTGGTCTTCTCGTCGCCGACGCAGAAGATCTGGGACCGGCGCGACGATTGGTGGGGCGCCAAGACGGGCTTCCGGCCACTTCCCACGATGAAGCGCGTCATCATCCTGCCCCATTACGAGGACCCGAAACTGGCCCAACTGCTGTCGGCGGGCGAGATTGATTCCTCGCACAACCTGCTTCCGGCGGACACCAAGGTCGTCCTGTCACGCAATGCGAAGGTGGCTGTCTTCCAGCCGGATAAGAAACCGCCCTACGGCGCGATTGACGGCTGGACGAACTGCATCAAGATCAACTGCGCGAAGCCGCCCTACGATGACCCCGAGATCCGTTGGGCGCTCAATTACGCGATCAACCGCAAGCAGATCATTGACGTCGGCTTCGCGGGCTCGGGGGATATCACCGTGCTGCCGCTCCCGGCCTATCCGGTGATGAAGCCGTACTTCGACGCGGTCCAGGACATCCTGAAGAAGTACCCGATCGACGCCTATGATCCGAAGAAGTCGGCGGAGATCATGACGCGCAAGGGGTACGCGAAAGGCTCGGACGGTATCTGGGCAAAGGATGGCAAGCGTTTCGGATTTGTCATGAACAATGCTTCGGGATTCTTTGAAACCTTCGCGCCCGTCATCGCGCAGCAATTCAAGCAGGCGGGCTTCGATGCGTCGTTCAAGTTCCCGACGAATGCGGGCACGCTCCAGGCAACGGGAGACATCGAGGTCTGGATTGACGGCCAATCGGCGTCGGTGCGCGATCCCTATCTCAGCATGCGGCAATATCATAGCCGCTACGCGCTCCCGATCGGTCAGACCGCGCTCTATCCATACCGTTGGAAGAACGCCGACTACGACAAGATTCTCGACCAGATGGCGACGATCGCGCCAGCCACACCGCAGTATATGGACCTCTGGCACAAGGCGATGGAGATCTGGATCCCGAACCTACCGACCATCCCGAATGTGCAGTGGTATCAGATTTGCCCGGTCAATACCCAGTACTGGAAGGGATGGCCGAACGCGGATAGCCCGTACACGACGCCCGCCTCGTGGCACCGCGGCGCCGCCGGGCTGTTCATCGGCAGCCTGAAACCGGCGTAGCGGCGCGGGAAGTGTGTACGCACCTCACGCTACTGCCGTGAGGCGCGTGCCGGGGTCATGCGACAAAGGAGTAAGCGCGGATGAATACCGGGTATGTCGTGCGGAGAGTCCTCCAGTTCCTCATCGTCCTCTGGGCGGCGGCGACGATCAACTTCATCTTGCCGCGGCTGGCGCCCGGTAATCCCGTTCGAGATCGCCTCGTCAGTCAGGCATCGCAGGGCGGGCCGCTGCAGGAGGGCATCGAGCAGATGGTGCGCTCGTACAATAAGGAGTTCGGGCTGGACAAACCCTTGTACGTCCAGTACGGGCTGTACCTCAAACACGTCGCCCGGTTGGATTTCGGCTATTCCATCGCGAGCTACCCGAACCGGGTGATGGGCTTGATCCGCGGAGCCTTGCCCTGGACGGTCGGCTTGCTGCTCATCTCGTCCGCCATCGCGTTTACGCTCGGTACGTTCCTCGGCGCGCTCGTCACATGGTCGCGCGCGCCGAAGGTCTTTCAATTGCTCATCGGCCCCGCGATGGCGCTCTCAGCGATCCCCTATTATCTGCTCGGGATCATGCTGGTGTACTTGCTCGCAATCCTGTTTCCGATCTTCCCGTTGTCCGGCGGCTACTCGATCGGTCAGATCCCGCACCTGGATGTCTCCTTTCTTCTCGATATCCTCCGCCATGCGTTCTTGCCCGGCCTCTCGATCGTGCTCGCCGGTGTCGGCTTCTGGGCGCTCGGGATGCGCGGGATGATGATCACTACCAAGGGGGAGGACTACATCAACTTCGCGGAGGCGAAGGGGCTCAAGGATCGGCGCATCTTCTTCTCCTATGCCATGCGCAACGCCGTGCTCCCGCAGGTCACGAACTACGCGATCAATCTTGGCACGATCATCTCCGGCCTTGTGATCGTCGAGGTGATCTTTGGCTATCCGGGGATGGGATCGTTGCTTTTCAACGCGATCAACGGCTCCGACTACTTCCTCATTTATGGTATCGTCTACATCACGGTTCTTGTCATCGGGTTGGCGACGTTGGCCGTTGATCTGCTCTACCCGATCCTCGATCCGCGGATCAGTTACAGGAGGGCGTGACGTGGCTGAGATGCCCATTGATATCGCTGCGACGCCGAGCGCTCCCATCGAGGAGCGGATAACATTCCGTGACCGGACGCCCATGGAGGCGATCGTCGCGTATTGCCGACGCAATCCAAACGTGGTGATCGGTTTGTCAATGATCGTGACGCTGCTGCTGATTAGCGCCGTTGGCCCCCTCTTCGTCGACACGACGCAGGCCGACCCGCTGAGTGCCTTGCCGGCGCAATCGCCCTCCCGGCACTATCTGCTTGGCACGGATGACCAGGGGCGCAATTTGCTCGCGGTGATGATCGCCGGCCTGCCCGACACCTTGCGGATCGGCTTCCTCGCCGGCGCTATCGGTCTCGGCGTCGGCATCATTCTCGGCTTCGTTTCCGGTTACCTCGGCGGCGTGGTGGACGCGGTCATCCGGATCGCCGTTGATACGCTCCTGACGCTGCCCGGCATTCTCATCCTGATCACGGTCGCCGCCTCGATCAGGACGTTCATCAGCGTCAATATCATGGCACTGGTCATCGCGTCGCTCGCTTGGCGCCAACCGACACGGATCATTCGCGCCCAGGTGCTGACGATGCGCGAGCGGGCCTACGTGCAGGTGGCCCGACGCTCCGGTATGAACACACCGGAAATCATGGTGCGGGAGATGCTCCCGAACCTGTTCCCCTTCCTCGCCGCGAGTTTCGTCGGTGCGGTATTCGGCGCGATCCTTTTCTCGATCGGCCTCGAGGCGCTCGGGCTCGGCCCCCAGAACCAACCGACCCTCGGCATGACGATTTACTGGGGGATCAGGTTCAATGCGCTCTTGCGCGGCATGTGGTGGTGGTGGCTCCCGCCGATCATCATGCTGGTCGTCCTCTTCTTCGGTTTGCTCCTGCTCACGATCGGGTTGGATGAGATCGCGAATCCACGCTTGAGGAGGACGGCGTGACGGCAGAGATGCGTCCGCTCACCTCAACGCAACAGACCGATGCCCTGCGTGTTGAGGAATTGCGCGTCTACTACCATACACCGCGCGGCGCGGTGCGAGCAGTTGATGGGGTCACGTTCGACCTGAAGCCCCACGAACGCCTCGGTTTCGTCGGTGAGTCCGGCTCTGGTAAGACGACGATCGCCATGGCCCTCATCCGCCTCATCAAACCGCCGGGCAAGATCGAGGGCGGGCGTGTGTTGCTCGAGGAGACGGACGTGCTGGCACTCTCGGACGAGCAGATGCGGCAGTTACGGCTCGCGGACATCGCGATGGTCGCGCAGGGCGCGATGAACTCCCTCAACCCGGTGAGAAGGGTCCGCGATCAGATCGCGGACGCGCTGATTGATCATGGCACGCGTATCTCTCGGCGGGAGATGGAGACGCGAATTGCCGAACTCCTCCGGCGCGTCGGGCTGAAGACGGAAGTCGCGAATATGTTTCCGCACGAACTCTCGGGCGGCATGAAGCAGCGCGTCGTGATCGCAATCGCGATCAGTCTGCGCCCGAGAGTGATTATTGCCGACGAGCCGACAAGCGCCTTGGATGTCGTCGTGCAGCGGCAGATCATGGAGACATTGCGTGAGGTCCAGGACGATCTCGGCGCGTCGGTCATCCTCATCGGTCACGATATGGGCCTGATGGCGCAGTTCGTGACCCGGCTCGGGGTGATGTACGCCGGGAAGCTTGTCGAACTTGGCAGCGTCACCAACCTCTTCGACGAACCGCTCCATCCATACGCGCAACTCCTGATTGGCAGCCTACCGTCGCTCGAACATAAGGGCGCGTTCGAGGGCATCCCCGGCGTTCCACCCTCGCTCCTTGACCGACCATCGGGGTGCCCCTTCCGGACCCGCTGCCCGCACGCGTTCGACCGCTGCGCGAGCGAAGAGCCATTGTTGCGGGAAGTGCATCCCGGCCATTGGGTTTCTTGCCACCTGTACTGAGGAGCGAGGAGCGAGGAGCACCGATGACTGCGCTACTTGAAGCCCGGAATGTCACCAAAGTATTCGGCGGCGGGTTG
>CALBSO010000034.1 GCA_937968015.1 uncultured Thermomicrobia bacterium | reverse complement strand
AGCCGTCCGCGCAAGGCGTACACCAAGCGTGCGAACTTACCAGCACCTACTTAGGCCCGGGCCCCGCATGTATCATAGCGTCGCTGCGGCGAGCGTTTCAACCCTGCGGATGTGCCGCTTCAGGGTCTTCAGGCGATAGGCCGTCCTCCCGCTGATGCCCACCGCGCGATCGCCGCAGGGGAGATCGGCGACGCGGCGCTGATACCGGCTGTGGACTGCCCGCGAGGCCCGATGGCAGAGCGGGCAACGCGCTGCGCGGGGAATCGTCTCGGCAATGAGGGTGAGGTGATCGCGCTCGACGCACACATGCTTGACGCGCAGTCCGTGCCAGTGCGGGAAGAGAGCGGTGAGACGCATGGGGAACCTCCTTCGCATGCGCGATCAGCGACACGAAGGAGTGTAAAAGGGTATGCATCTCTTCACGGCGATTGCGGAAGAGCCGGTATGTTCTGGCTAAGTGTGCCTGAGACCACCGCCATTGACGATCTGCGCGCCCGTCTGGTGCCGACCGGGTGGGTAGTAACGACCGATGCACTGTTCAAACAGGCAGACATCGCGCAAACGATCTGCGACGTAGCTGGGCTCCCTCGCGGAGATGTGGATGCACGGTGGACAGATCGAGCGGCGGACACTTTGGGCGTCCACCGAGTTGTGTCGGGCTACGTGGATTGGCCGGGGTTCGCACAAGCGTTATGTGTGCAACGGCGCATCACGCACGAGGCGACGGGTAAGACACACACCGAGCGGGCGTATGCCATCACATCGCTCGCCTCGACCGCCGCCGCGCCCGCCCAACTGCTGGTCTTGTGGCGTGAGCACGGGCACATCGAGAATCGGCTGCACTTTATGCGCGACGTGACCTTTGACGAAGACCGCTCGACGGTGCGGGCGGGCGACATCCCGCAGGTGATAGCGGCACTGCGGAGCACGGCGATCGGTGTGGCCCGCCTCCACGGCGCAACCAACGTCGCCGCTGCCTGTCGTCGCTATGCCGCCCAACCCGCTCGTGCGCTCACGGCAATCGGCCTCCTCGACTTTGAATAAGCCCTGCCCTAACCGACGTGGAGACTTTTCTCGGGGCGTCGTTCGCGACGGTGGAGGAAGAAGGGTATGAGCAGGATGAGACGGATGAGCGAGAGGGCCCCGCAGGCGATCCAGATCACCTGGAACCGATCGCTGTGCGCGAGCAGCAACCCGAAGACGACACCGGCGAGCGTCGCGCCGATCTGGGCGACGGTCGCCATCAGCGCAATGACGCGAGCGGTCTCGCCGGTGGCGAATCGCTCCCCTGCCAAGAGCATCAAGGGCGCGGTCGTCGCTGCGAGGCTGACGCCAACAAGGATCGTTATCACGAAGATAACGGCGATTGGCTCCTTCGGTATGATGGCGACGTAGCAGGCGAAGGCGAGCGCCGATCCGCCGAGTACAACCAGCGTCCTTCCATGCGGGAGGTCCGCGAGCATGCCGACCAGCGGTGCCGCGACGAGGAGGGCGATATTCGAGGCGGACGTAAACGTCCCGGCGCGCACTGTGGAGTAGCCGAAGGTCTGGGTCAGATAGGTGGGCAGCCAGGTGAGCAGACCGTACGTTGCAAGCATCCCCGTGAAACTGATCGCGAGCAACTGCCAGAAGTCTGGCCGCCAGCCAATGCCCGTGTGCGCCCACGAACCGCCCCGCGCGCTCCTGCGGCGGCGCATCGGGCAACATTACCGTCGCGACGATCAGGATGACGGTGGTGAAGACGGGCAGCGTGAACAGTCCGCGCGTCATGCCGAGGCGCGCCGCGCCGATCGGGACGAGGATGAGCGCGCCCACCGCGCCGAGGCCCGCGCCCGATTGCAAGATACCCATCACCCGGCCCCGCTCCTCCCGCGCGAAGAGGGTGATGCCGAGTTTCATCGCCGGGGTGTAGAGGAAGGCCCCTGTCGCGCCGAGCAGGAAGCGGGCAACCAGCGCGAACTCATAGTTGCGCGTCCCGGCGAACGCCGCCGAGAAGAGGGCGCTGAGCGTCAGGCCGGTGAAGAGGAGCGACCGGGCGTTGAAGCGGTCGCCGACGAGGCCGACGATCGCCTGGAAGATTGCGTAGCCGAGGACATACGCCACGAAGAGCGTGCCGACACCGGCGTAGTCCACGCCGAACCGCTGTTGCAGGTCGGTGAAGAGGGGGACGACGCCGGTACGCTGGGCGTTGTGCACGACGAGCATCCCGGCGAGCAGGGTGACGGTCAGCGGTTTCGAGGCATATGCCGTGCGATTGGACGGGCGGTATACTGGGGCATCAATGCCGTCATCTGGGGTCATGGTTATTCCTTGAGGTACCGCGCGAACCACCCCTGCATCCGCTGGTAGCAGTCAATCCGGTGTTCCCGCTTGCGAAACCCATGTCCCTCACCCGGATAAACGACGTATTCGTGCGGCAGGTCCGCACGGGCCATCGTCTCGGCCACTTGCGCGGACTCGATAGGTGGCACGCGCGGATCGCGGTCGCCATGTAGGATCAGGAGCGGCGTCTTAATGCGGTTCAGGCGCTGAAAGGTGGAAGCTCGCTCCATCGCCTCCGGTATTTCCGCTGCGTGCCGCCCCCAATAATCGCGGGCGACGAAGACGCGGCCAACCCGGTCCGCGTGTGCCTGCGCCGTGGACATGTTCGTTTTCCCGTACATGTCAACTGCGGCGGCGAACAGTTCGGGAGCGGCAACGATGCTGTGGAGTGTGAGGTAGCCACCGTAACTCCCGCCGTAGATGCCCACCTTGCCGATATACGGCTGTGCCCGAAGCCACTCGCCGGCCGCAACGGCATCGCGCGTTTGCCCTCCACCCCAGTCGGCATACGAAAGGCCCGCGAAATCGCGGCCATACCCGCTCGATCCGCGGTATTCGACGGCGAGGACGACGAACCCCTGAGCCGCCAGCCACTGCTCTACCGGGTGCCAGCCGTTCCCGTACGAATTCGTGCCGCCACCGTGGACCTGAATGAGGCCCGGATACTCCTTGCGCTCATCGAAATCGCGCGGGAGGTAGAGATATGCGTCGCAATACAGTCCATCGAAGGACCGATAGGGGACACGTTCTGGTTGCTGCTCCGAGCCGTCCAGCGCCTGGTAGCAGTCGGTAATCCGCGTCGGGCGTCCACCAGCGAGGGGCATTGTGAAAAGGTCCGGTGGGCCCATCTGCGCCGCGTGAATGTATGCGAGCGTCTGTCCATCGGGGGAGAGCGCGAAATCCGTGATGGTACCGGCGACATTCGTGATGGCAGTCCGCACGCCTCCATCAATTGGGACGGCCGTGATGTTTCGGTCGCCACGATGGTGCGAGAGCGCGTAGATCGTACGACCATCCGGTGACCATGCAAGCCCGCCACCCTCAAGCCGCCAGGATTGTCCGCCCGACGGCGTGAGGCGTGTCGGTGGCCCTTCCTTCGCATCAATGCACCAGACATCAGCGTCGTCACCGTACCAGTGCTCGGTAACGGTGTTGCCGACGAGCGCGATTCGGGCGCCGTCCGGCGACCATGCGGCGTCGGTATTGACGATCAGCCCCGTCGTCATCTGGCGATGCGCGGCGCCGTCCGGGGAGACGAACCAGAGGTCATCGTTGTTCCGCTCGCCGGAGCGCGAGGACGTGTAAGCGATCCAGGCGCCGTCCGGCGACCACTGCGGCGTCCAGCGCGGCTCATCGAGCGGATTCGTCGCTTCGGTGAGCCGCCGCGCCGCGCCGCCGGCCGTGGGTATCAGCCAGATATCCAGCGTGCCTGCCGCGCCGCTGGTATAGGCAATCGCGGCGCCGTCCGGCGAGAAGGAGGGCGAGCGCGCCTCCCATGCCCCACCGGCGAGACGGCGCTCCCCCTCACTATCGCCCAATGGCACAAGCCAAATGTCCGAGCCGCCTTCATTGTTCGCGCGGACGAGCGCGAGGGACGTGCCGTCCGGCGACCATGCCGGCGCGCTCGGGCGTACCGGGCGTTCACTGATCTTCCTGCGTTCGGCGGTCGCGATATCATAAATCCAGAGTTGCCACCCCACCCCCGGGTGATCGAAGAGGTAGGCGAGGCGCGATCCATCCGGAGACCAGCGCGGAAATCCGGCACCAGGAACATTAACAAGTTGCTCGATCTCCCGCATCGCTTATCTCATCTCGTTTTGGAACCGATCAACCGCCTGCTCGGCGCTCCGGCACGCCCAGACGAGGCGATTCTGTCCCCGTGTGAGGTGAATCGCCAGCACGCGCGCCATGTCATCCCCCTCCGCGAGGGAGCCCAGCTGCGTCGCAGGCGCGAGGTCCGGAACGGGCGGCGTCGAGCGTGCCGGATCCTGCCGGAACCGGCCATCCCGGCTGTAGCTGACCGAGACGAGTTCGCGGCCAAGTGCCCGCTGTACGTCGTTCGCACCGCGCGCACTCGCCGGATCCGCATGCGGACGGGATTCCAACCCCGCATAGAACGCATCGAGCCGCGAGCGGAGATGCGACAGCGCGGCAAGCGACGGCCCGAAGTCGAATCTGCCACGGGCAGCATCGGCATAGCGCTCCACATGCCGACGCACATCATCCACCGCCGCGCGGTAATCGAACGGATGAACCGGCGCATTCAGCGTGCGCAGAATGGCTGCGGCATAGACCCGGATATCGCGCAGCAGGTTGTCTCGATCGGCGATCTCCAGCGTGTCGTCCTCGGTGTGCCAGGCAATATTGCCGCCACAGCCACCAACGGGGTAGTAATTCTTCTCTTTGAGGAGGTCCGCTGGCATCGTGGACGAGAGCATGAAGTAGATCGGGATACCGATGTTGTTGAACGAGCAGTCACCGGCACGAAGCGGTCGCAATCCGGTCGCGTCCTGGCCGGTGACATCCTTGATCGTCGCCTTCACGAGTTCTTCGGCCTCCGCCACCCACATCACATTCTCGTAGACCGTCGCCCAGCGGCAACCGGGGGAATCTATATTGATATGGCTGACGCAGTGCTCGGCGAGATCAATGGCGAAGGTGTCGGCGTACCAAGTCGAACCTGCATAGCGGCCATGTGAATGGCCGCTCCACCATGCGATGCGCACGGATCGTGCGAGTTCGCCCCGATGGATCTGGAAGACGCGCGCGAGCTCCAGCAGTGTCGCGTCACCCGTGGCATTGTCGCCGGTACCGACCTGCCAGGAATCGAGATGGCCGTGGACGAGCACGAACTCTTCCGGAGCCACGCTTCCCCGCATTTCCGCCACGATGACGGGAATCTCGCGCCAGCCAACCTCAACCTGATTGGAGAACGCGACCTCTACCGGCCCCGCAGCAGCTTGTGCAATCAGGTCATCACCGTCGCTCCGATTAATCGCCAATATTGGCACCGGCGGCGTGCGATGCAAAGAATCGAGGTCCGGCGAGCCCCAGCTTGTCGTCGTGATCCCTTCATGGATATTCTCGCCCGGATTGATGAAGATCGCTCCGACGGCTCCAGACTTCTCCAGATCGAAGCCCCGCGCCGCCATCCCGAGGCCTTCCGTCATCACGACCTTGCCCCGGAGATCATACGCGTCCGACGCGGCACGGCGGTCGCCAAAGAGATCAGTGATGCCGCCCGCCTGATGGCCGGGGATATAAACAAGTCCGCCGGTCACCTCCCGGCCGTCAGTGGCGGGGGAGAATGCAGGCGTCTTGACGCGGTACTCCCGTCCCCCGGCGCCGATCGTCCGCAGCGTCGCTTTGCCTGGGAGGCTGATCAGACAGGTCGGGTGATGAACGGTATGTGACACGCCGAACTCTGTGAGATGATCCGTGATGAACTGTGCCGCCTCGGCTTCCTCCGCCGATCCCGAGAGCCGCGTCAGTTGGCTGAATCGCTCGACGAGCGCCCACGGGAGATCAAGACTGACGTCTCCGAGGATGCGCTGTTCGAGGTCGGTATCCTTCCAGGAGCCTAAAGTAACCAAGGGGCCATCCTTATTGTTTCTGCATCGTTTCGTCGTCGTATCCGCGATTCACAGGCAGTGGCGTTTGAGGAAGCCGTGAACGCGCGCGTTCCATGCAACAGGCTCTTCGCGTGCCGCGCCGTGGTAGGCATCCGTCAGGATGAAGAACTCGCTGCTGGGGATTTGCTGATGCCACTCATAGGAGAGTTCGATCGTCTTCTGCGGCTCGTGACCGCCAACGATAACGAGCGCCGGGATCTTCATCCGCTGCAACTCGGGATAGCGCGGGCGGAGATCCCAATTACTCGGACTGAGCGAGCGAATCATCTTAATGGCGGCGTCCGAAGCGCCGCCGGTCCCCGCCGTGAGTGTTTGCGCGAAGATGCCGGCGGGCGTACCGCTGAACGCCGGGTTCGAGGTTGGCTGCCCGCCCTCTTCCCACTCATAGGAGCGTGGCTGCATAACGATGGGGCGTTCGCCCCGCTCGACGGCGGCTACTTGCTCCTCGATCCATTCCGCCCCAAGCGGCCAAATATACGGGCCGGTGTGCCCGATGACGAGTGCCAGCGCCCGCTCAGGGTAATCGAGCCCGAACTGGCAGGAGATCGCCCCACCGAGGGACGCACCACCGACAATGGCGCGGTCGATACCGAGCGTGTCCAGCAGGTTCTTGCAGTCGCGCGCGAAATCGGCGACCGTCCACGTTCCGGATGGGCTGGCGGAGCGCCCCGTGCCGCGCCGGTCGAAGGTAATGACGCGGTAGAACTGCGAGAAATAGGATGCCTGATAGGGCATCCAACTGATGTGGTGGTGCGCTTGCAGGACGAGCGGCGTGCCCTCACCGACCGACTCATAAAAGAGTTCGACCCCACCCGCGTTGACTCTCGGCATGTGCGCTCCCTTCTTCGATCGGTCCATCCAAGACATGACGTACACCACGCGATCAACCGCGGTGGCGCCCATTCTCTCCGTTACCGCCAGCAGTAGGCTTCTTGATTTCGGCGAGCGCTTCCTGACACCGCGCGAGGATCGCGATATCCTCGGGCGTCACGCAGTCCTTGTCCGGCTCAACCGTGACACCGACTGAGTAGACACGCTTCGCCACCTCAAGGACATACGATGTGTCGGTGCCCTGGAGTCCATCGATTTGGCCGAGCGTATCGGTGAGAAAATGGCGCAGCGCATCATTATTCTCGAAAAGCGCCTCGATAACAACGTCGTAGGTTCCCGCCGTCACGCCGATATAGCGGATCTGCGGCAGTGGATCGAGAACCGCGATCACTTCCTCGATCTTGCCCGGTTGCACCCGAAGCCCGACGATGGCGTGGGTGTCATAGCCGATCCTGTACGGATCGGGTACCGCCACAATTTGTATCACACGCTCATCAAGAAGCCGTTTCATACGCCTCCGTACCGTCGCTTCAGGGATGCCGAGGCGACGCGCGAGATCCGTATGTTGCAGGCGCCCATCCGCCTGTAACAGGGCGATGAGGCACTGGTTCGTGATGTCAATCTTCGTCATACTATCGTCCTATTCTGGCGTATAGCGTCATTTTCTATGATGAATCCCGTGATCTTCGTTGTCAAGGCCGTTGACAGCGGCGATTTACGCTGCTAGACTGCAAGACACTGAATCCGCGCCGCATCGCGAGTTTGCGCCTCACGCATTCTCTCTTGAATTGCGCGCGTTCGCGGATCGCAGGGTGCCAGATCATCGCTCAGCCACCGATTTTTGCACCCTGATGGGACATACGGCATCATCCGGTATCCGCTCAAGGAGGATTGTCCCCATGGAGTCTGATCGCACGTTTGCCGAGGCACAGCTGCTCTCCGCCCAATTGCTCTACGGGCGGATTACCCGACGTGCGTTCCTCCGGCGCGCCTCTGCGATCGGGATCTCGGCGTCCACGGTCGCTGTGATTCTCGACGCCTGCGGTGGGGGCGCTGCGGCGCCCACCGCGACGAGTTCCGCCCCACAACCGACCGCGACGGTCGTACCGACCGCGCGGCCCGTCAACGCCGGGCAACCGACCGCCGCCGGAGCATCCTCAGTCGCTGCAGCGACATCGCCCGGGGCGGCGGCCTCGTCTGTCACGGGAGCCGCGCCAACGGCTGCCGCTTCCGCCGCGACCGCCCCCGCCGCAGGCACGCCGGTCGTCGGCGGCAAACTGGTGATCGGGGACGCGGCCGAACCGACTGGCCTCGACCCCGGCGGCCTCTCCGGCGTGGATGCGTATACGCTTGAGATGCACATGTTCGACCAACTCCTGGCGATGGACACGAGTTTCAAGATTTATCCGTGGCTCGCGACCTCCTGGAAACTGGCGGATGACCAGAAGAGCTATCTCTTCACGCTCCGCAAGGACGTCAAGTTCCACGATGGAACGCCCTTCAATGCGGCGGCGGTTAAGTTCTCCTTCGACCGCATCAAGGACCCGGCGATCAAGTCATCCTCCGCCATCGCCATTCTCGGCTCGCAATACGATGGCACGGATGTCGTGGACGACTACACCGTGATGGTCAAGTTCAAGCAACCGTTCGCGCCCTTCATCGGCGGGGTGACGACTGCGTTCATGGGCATCGTCTCACCGACTGCCGTCAAGAAGTACGGTGCGGATTTTCAACTTAATCCGGTCGGCACCGGCCCATTCATGTTCAAGGAGTGGGTCCAGAAGCAGCAATGCACGATGGTCCGCAACCCGGATTACAAGTGGGTGCCAGAGATCTTCAAGAACAAAGGCCCAGCGTACCTTGAGCAGATCACCTGGCGCTTCGTCCCGGAGAGCGGGCCGCGGCAAGCGCTCCTCGATACCGGCGAGGCGCAGATCATCACCGCCGTGCCGACGCAGAACGTTGCAAAGGTCAAGAGCAACCCCGCGCAACAGATGCTCATCGCGCCGCGCACCGGCGGGCCGAAGTGGATTGATTTCAATACCGCCAAGCCACCCTTCGATCAGCTCGAGGTCCGACAGGCCCTCAGCTACGGCTTCAACCGGACCGAACTGGTCAAGACGCTCTTCCAGGACGTCTTCCCCCCGGCGAGTGCGCCGCTCAGCCCACCGACTTTCGGTTATGACAAGACGGTCGAGGGGCAATATCCGTACGACGCGGCAAAAGCCGCGCAACTGCTGGATACAGCGGGTTGGAAGATAGGGAGCGGCGGTGTTCGCGAGAAGGGCGGTCAGCAGTTCAAGCTTGCCTGCCTGATCGGGACCTCCGAAGAGGACAACGCGATCGCCCAATTCCTCCAGGCACAGTGGAAGCCGCTCGGTGTCGTCGTGGATATCTCGGTGATCGCCGGTCCCGCGCTCAAGGCCGCCGAACTGCAGGGGCAGCATAATATCGACTTCAAGATCGCCGTCTATCAGGATCCGGACATCCTCGGCATCTACCTCCACTCGCGCAGCATCGGCGGCTTTAACTTCACCTTCTACAAAGACCCGGAGTTCGACAGTCTCCTCGATCAGGGCACGACGACCCTCGATCCGGAGAAGCGCAAGCAGATCTACGCGAAGGCGCAGCACTTCATTATGGACAAGGCGCTCGTCCTCCCGATCTACTACCTCAACAATGTCTGGGCGGCGAGCGCCAAGCTCCAGGGGCACTTCAGTGACACGGCGGGCTACTACTGGCTCTACGACGCCTATCTGAAGAGTTGAACGATGGGAACGTATCTCCGGGGGCGACTTCTGCGGGCGATTCCTGTCGTCCTTGGCGTCTCCACCCTCGTCTTCTTCATGATCCACCTGCTGCCGGGCGACCCCGCCGAGGAAATCGCCAGCCGGAGCCCCGGCATGACGCAGGAAACGGTCCAGAAGATCCGCGTCCAGCTCGGCCTGGACAAACCGCTCTCGACGCAGTACCTCCAGTTTCTCTCGCGGGAGTTGCACGGCAACCTGGGGCGGTCCATCTTCACCAACCAGCCGGTGACGAAGATGATCCGCGACCAGGTGGGTAGCACTCTCCAGTTGACGTTTGCGGGCATCTTCATTGCCATTCTGATCGGTGTAACGCTCGGGATCGTCGCGGCCGTGCGGCATAATACCTGGCTGGACACCGCGAGTATGTCGGTCGCGCTGCTCGGCGTCTCCATGCCGAGTTTCTGGCTCGGCTTGCTCTTGATCCTCTTATTCGCTGTCAAGCTGCATTGGGTCCCCGTGATCGGTGGTGAGGGCATTCGGGGTCTGATCCTGCCCGCCTTTACGCTTGGTTTCGGGGCTTCGGCGATCATCGCGCGTCTGGTGCGATCGAGCATGCTCGATGTACTGCGCCAGGAGTACATCATGTCCGCGAAAGCGAAGGGGCTGGCGACATCCACGGTGATCCTCCGCCACGGCCTGAAAAACGCCCTGATCCCGGTCGTGACGATTATCGGCCTGCAGTTCGGGACACTGCTCGGCGGCGCGGTCGTCATTGAGACGGTCTTCGCGCGGCAGGGCATTGGCCGGATGGCGATTGACGCCGTCCTCGCGAAGGATTTTCCCGTCATTCAAGGCACGGTGCTCTTCGCGGCCCTCGTCTACGTCACCGTCAACCTTGCAGTGGACCTGCTCTATTCGGTCCTGGACCCCCGGATCCGCTATAACTAACCTCACGGCGATCCTCATCGAAACGGGAGAGAACAGGAAGAGCGATGTCCGCGACTGAGATGCCCATCACTACCGAGGCAACAACGATCCTGACGTCACGCGTGCGGGCGTCGAGCCTGTGGCGGGATGCCGTTCGGCGGCTCGTGCGCAACCGGGGCGCGCTCGGCGGTCTCGCGATCCTTGCGATCCTCGCCCTGATGGCGATCGCTGCGCCGCTGATCGCGCCGTACGACCCGAATGCCATCGCACCCGTATCGAACCTCAAGGGACCGTCCGCCGCGCACCTCTTTGGCACGGATCAATTCGGGCGCGATATCCTCTCGCGGATTATCTTCGGCGCGCGGCTCTCGTTCGAGGTCGGGTTTATCGCGGTCGGCCTTGCAATGGTCTGTGGGATCGTGTTGGGGCTGGTCGCGGGCTACTTCGGCCATACCGTGGACGCGGTGATCACGATCGTGATCGATATTATGCTCGCCTTTCCCGGCATCCTGCTGGCGCTGGCGATCATCGCGATCCTCGGGCCAAGTCTTTACAACCTGATGATCGCGGTTGGCATCTCAGGCATCCCCGCATACACCCGCCTCGTCCGTGGGACGACCCTCGCGGCGAAGCAGCAGGCGTATGTCGAGGCGGCGCGGGTCAGTGGCGCGCGAGACGCCGCGATCATGTTCCGGCACATCCTCCCAAACGTCCTCTCGCCGGTTATCGTCCTGGCGACGCTCGGCATCGGCAGCGCGATCCTCGTCGGCGCCTCCCTTTCCTTTCTTGGCCTCGGCGCCAAGCCGCCGACTCCGGAATGGGGGGCGATGTTGAGCGCCGGGCGGAATTACCTCTCGATTGCCTGGTGGATCACGCTCTTCCCCGGTCTCGCGATCATGGTCACCGTGCTCTCGATCAACATGGTCGGGGACGGCCTGCGAGATGCGCTCGATCCACGCTTGAAACGCTGACCGAGCACGTCTTTCTCTTACACGGAAGGGGACAGTCCTATGCAGGATCTCATCGCCTACATTGATACGCAGCGCGACCGGTACATCGAGATGATCCAGCGGGCGTGCCAGCAGCCGAGCATCTCCACGCAGGATATCGGCATCTCCGAGATGGCGGAACTCTGCCGATCAATGCTGACGGATGTCGGCGCGAGCGCCCAGATCATCCCAATCGAGGGCGGGAATCCCGTGGTGTTCGGCCAAATTGACGGACCCGCCGGGCGCATCCTCAATCTCTACAATCACTACGATGTCCAGCCGCCCGAGCCACTGAACCTTTGGGAGTCTGACCCCTTCGCCGCCGAGGTGCGGGATGGCCGGATCTGGGCGCGCGGCGTCGGCGATAACAAGGGGCATCTCGTCGCACGAATCTGCGCTGTTGATGCCTGGCGACAGGTACGCGGCGATCTGCCGCTGACCATCCGCTTCATCCAAGAGGGTGAAGAGGAGATTGGCAGCCCCAACCTCGAGCGATTCGTGCACGAGCACCGCGCGCTCATCACCCCCGCAGACGGTTGTATTTGGGAAGGCGGCGGCAGGGACTTCAACGGACGCATCCGTCTCTCGTGCGGCCTCAAGGGCATCTGCTACATCGAACTCTCCGCCCGGGGCGCGAATACGGACATGCATTCGAGCCGCGCGACGATCGTGCCCAATCCGCTCTGGCGCATGGTCTGGGCGCTCGCGACGCTCAAAGGCGCGGACGAGCGGATCACGATCGCGGGCTTCAATAATGCGGTCCGCGCGCCGACCGACGACGAGTTGCGGCTCCTCGAAGCGCTCCCGTTCGACGAGCAGGAGTTTCTCACGATGTTCGGGCTCGATGATGTGCTCCTCGGTCTGCGCGGGCAGGCGCTGAAGATCAAGGACATGTTCCTGCCGACATGCACCATCTGCGGCATCGAGGGTGGCTACACTGGGGAGGGGTTGAAGACAGTCCTCCCGAACGCCGTCAGTGCGAAGGTCGATATGCGCCTCGTGCCGGACCAGGACCCGCAGGAGATCTTCCGGCTCGTGCGGGCGCATTTGGACGCGCATGGCTTCGAGGACGTCGAAGCCCGGCTCCTCGCCGCAGAGCATCCGGCAAAGACCGATCTCGACGCACCGCTCGTGCGGGCGGTGCAGAATGTGGTGCGCGCCGTCTCCGGCCAGGACCCCGTCACCGTGCCGATCACACCGGGGAGCGGCCCGATGTATCCCCTCTGTCAGGCGCTCGGTATCCCTTCGGTCTCCGGCCCTGGCGGCGGCAACCCGGACTCCCGCATCCACGCACCGAACGAGAACATGTTCGTCGAGGACTACATCAACGGGATCAAGGGGATCGCGCTGCTCTTCCAGGAGTTCGCCACGGTCGTATAGCAACCAATTCCGTCCCGCAAAGTGTGAAATGCGTTGTGCGGAGTTTGATGAAGAGAGGGAAGGGGAGACCGGTATGACGATTGCGATCAAGAGTGCGCTACTCATTGACGGCACGGGGGCGGAGCCGATTCACAACGCCGTGGTTCTCGTCGAGAATGACCGCATCAAAGCGGTTGGGCGCGAGGCGGACCTGGGCATTCCGGACGGCGCCGAAGTCATTGATCTTGGCAGTGAGACGATCCTGCCGGGTCTGGTAGATCCCCACACCCACCTGACGATCAATCCGGGCAAGCGGGGCCTCCTCGGACAATTGGAGGGGTTGGCGGAGTCGGACGCGCTGCAGGGAGCACGCGGGGCGCACAACCTACGCCTGGATTTCAAGTCCGGCATCACGACGCAACGCGCCATTGCCGAAGTGAATTGGAATGACATCGCCCTCCGGCGGGCGATTGACGCGGGCTGGATCCCCGGCCCCCGCCTCCTCTGTACCACACGGGGCATCACCTCATCGAACGGCCACGGCGCGCCGGGCTGGATGTTCGACGGCCCGGACGAGATCCGCAAGGCGGTCCGCGAGAACCTGCAACACGGCGCGGACTTCATCAAGATTCTCGTGCTGGACCGCACGCCGACGAGCGCGAGTTACTCTGCCGAGGAGATTCAGGCCGCCGTTGATGAAGCCCACCGCGCCGGGAAACTGATCACCGCCCACGCCAGTGCCCGGCCGGACACGTCGCTCCGCCTCTGCCTGGCGGCGGGCTGCGACTCCATCGAGCACGCCATCCCCCAGACCGACGAGCAGATTGACCTCTATCTGCAATCCGGCGCGGCCTTCGTTCGCACCTTCACGATCGGCTTCCAGACGCAGACCGATTGGGCGTGGTTCGCGGGGAAGGATATCGAGGGGCGTGTCAATGTCATGCGCCAGATCGTCAAGGATACAGTGGAAAACCCACCCGATACGAGCGGCTTCGCCGACTACTACAAGACCGGCCTCTCTCTACGCGACCGCGTGTTGCAGACCTACGAGCGGGTCGTACCCTCGTTCCAGAAGGCGATCAAGGCGGGCGTGCACTGGACGGTCGGCATGGACAGCATGCACGGACTCATCGGCCACGAGATCGGTACGCTGGTGGAATGGGGCCTCTCACCGATGCAGGCGCTGATGGCATCCACGAAGCAGGCGGCGGAAGTCTGCGGGATGGAAAAGGTCTGCGGCACCCTTGAGGCAGACAAGTACGCGGACATTATCTCGGTGGACGGCAACCCGCTGGAAGATATCTGGGCCATCGCGCGCCCCCGTTTCCTCATGAAGGGCGGCATGCGTTTCGATCATCTGTCGATCTTCTGATCGCAAGGGGGATGTGTCATGCGTATCGCGTATGTTGGACCGAAGCATCGTGAGGCAGCCCTGCAAGCATTCGTTGGGCCGGGGACCACAGTCGAGGCGCGCCCGGCGGACGGGGGACCGGCGAGCATCGAATCCATGTGGGAAGAGTACCTCTCCGTCCCCGGCTTCATGGAGAAGGCGGTCGAACTCGAACGCGAGGGGTTCGACGCCATCGTCCATGGCTGCTTCGCCGATCCCGGCGTGGACGGGGGGCGGGAGCTGGTGTCGATCCCCGTCCTCGGCACGGGTGCGACCTCGATGCTCGTCGCCGCCAACCTCGGCCACCGCTTCAGCATCGTCACCGTCCTCGAGAATGTCATCCGGCCCCTGGAAAACCTCGCCCGGCTGACCGGCGTCGAGCCGAAACTCGCATCGGTTCGGCACATCGGCATCCCCGTCCTCGAACTCAATCGGGACCCAGAGGCGACCTTCGCCCGACTGATTAATGTCAGCCACCGCGTCATCGAGGAGGATCGCGCCGATGTGCTCGTGCTCGGCTGCGGCACGCTCTCATTCCGGGCGGCGGAGTTGCAGGAAGCGGTCGGCGTGCCGGTGCTGAACCCGCTGCACGTCACCCTCCGGATGGCGGAACTGTTCGTGGCGACCGGGCTGAGTCACAGCAAGCGTTCATATCCCGTGCCCCCCAAACTGGCGGCGGTATCCGCATAGGCACGAATGATCGATCACACCAGAGGGAGGCAACGCATGGCAGGGAAGCACGCACTGATGGCAAAGCGATTGATTGATGGGGCCGGGAGCCCAGCCATCACCGACGCGGTGATAATCGTTGATGGCGACAGGATCGTGGCGGTGGGGTCGCGCGTCAGCACGGCGATCCCTGATGACGCGGTGGTGACCGATTTCGGCGACCGGACACTCCTGCCCGGTTTTATCGATGCCCACACCCACATCACGATCAATCCGGGTCTGACGGGGATCATCGGCCAACTCGAGGGGCTGAACGAGCCGAGCGCGCGGCAGGTGCTGCGGGGGGCGCGCAATCTCCGCCTCGATCTCGCGTCCGGCGTGACGACGATGCGCATCGTCGGTGAGGTGCCGTACAACGATGTCATCATCCGCGACGCGATCGCGGACGGCTATATTATCGGTCCGCGATTGCTGATCAGCGGGCGGGCAATCACCTCATCGAACGGGCACGGGTCGCGCGTCGGTGCGTGGATCGTGGATGGCGCGGACGAGATGCGGCGAACCGTCCGCGAGCAACTGCGGATGGGGTGCGACTTCACGAAATTGATCGTCACCGGCCGGCAATATGTGCGAAACGCGAAAGAATATCTCGGTTTCACGGAGGCGGAGATCGCGGCAGCAATCGACGAAACGCATCGCGTCGGGAGGAAGATCGGCGCCCACTTGCGCGCCGATCTCGATACCGGCTTGCGACTCTGCCTGCAACTCGGCCTCGACCTGACCGATCATGTCTTCCCGACCGATGACGAGGCGATTGATCTCTATCTGACGAGCGGCGCGATCGCCGTACCCACGTACACGATTGGCCTGCAAACTTCGGTGGACTGGGATGTCCTCCGGGGGAAGTCCATCGCTGCCCGCCTCGACCATATCCGGAGGCTCGACGAAGAACGGCTCGCGCAGCGTGAGTTCGACGACCAGGCGGTCGCGGCGCGGGTCTCCTGGCTGCGTGAGCGAGCCGCCGAGGACTTCCGGCGGTCCGCCGCCGCCGGGGTGCCATACAGTCTCGGTACCGATTCGATGCACGGGCTTTTCGCATACGAGATGGAAATCCTCGTCCGTTGGGGGATGCCAGCGATAGACGCGATTGTGGCCGGGACGCTCGGGGGGGCGCGGGCGCTCGGCATTGCGGACGAGACCGGGTCCTTGGTGGCGGGGAAAGCTGCGGATATCATCGCGGTCGACGGTGATCCGTTAGCCGACATCACCGCCCTCGGCAATATCGAGTTTGTGATGCATCAAGGCATTAATTACTCTCCATCGGGGCTACTGGAGTGATTGGCACGCCGATCACTCCAGTAGCCCCGTCCGAACGTTCTTTCCGCTAATCGGGCGTCCGCGTGGATTCGACGCACAATTTTCGTTGCTGGTCCACGCCGCAGTATAGCGGGTACGACCCGAAGAGGATGAGCAAATAGAAGGCAGAGAACAGCAAAGTCCTGAGATAAAAATATACCGTGATTGCTAGTTGGCGTTGACGCAGAGGAGGGCAAAGAGCGAGGCTGGAGTTGCGTCGGTTTGGTGGACACCTGATGATTTGGGCATGCATCCCAAGGAGGTGTCCCGATGCCCCGCCCCCATTCCCCCTATCCCCCCGCGT
>CALBSO010000033.1 GCA_937968015.1 uncultured Thermomicrobia bacterium | reverse complement strand
AGATTTCTGCCTGTCTCGTGGGCTCGGAGATGTGTATAAGAGACAGGGGTCACGTTCTATGGGCCGATGATTATCACCTTCCGCCGCGCGACAGACTACACGCTTGCCGCCTTCCGCCGCGCCCTGATGGAGACCGAGCCCTTTGACATCCTCCCTGATCCGGACGACCCGTATGTCGAGACGATGGTCCCGGGTGTCGCGGAGGGGGAACTGGTCGGTGGCTGCCTGCAACTGCTCGCGGCGCTCGTCGGCACGCCGTGGGAGGTGGAGACGCGGGGGAAGATTCTCTTCTTTGAGGATGTCCATGTCCCACCGTACTCAATAGATCGCTCACTCTCGCAACTGATCGCTGCCGGGAAGTTGCAGGAGTGCGCGGGCATCGTCATCGGCGAGCACACCGATTGCGCGCCGAAGAATGCGCCCTCGCTCAGTCTCGAACAAGTCTTCGACGATCTCATCCGCCCGCTCGGCATCCCGACGCTCTATCATCTGCCCATTGGCCACGGCACGCACCTCGCCACCCTCCCGATCGGCGTGCAGGCACGGCTCGACGCGACGAATAAGACCCTCAGCATCCTGGAGCCGGGAGTTCAATGAAGGACGAAGGGCTAAGGATTGAGGATTGAGGACGAAGCGGGAAATAGGGCGGGAGCCCGCTGAAGAACGGGTGAAAGACGTGGATATTGAGGGAGCAGCGATAGATGCCGAAGCGCCACGTAGCCCTCAGTCCTTCGTCTTTCGCCCTACCCCCGCTGTCGTGACACTCGGCGAGGCGACGATTGATTTCATCGCGACGCGGGTCGGGGCATTCGACACCTTCCCGCCCTTCGTGCCTGCGCCGGGTGGCGCGCCCGCCAATGTCGCGGTGGCCGTGGCCCGTCTCGGTGTGCCCGTCGCGTTCATCGGCCGCGTGGGTGATGACCCGTTCGGCCACGCGATCCTCGCCAGTTTCCGCGCCGCCGGGGTGGACATCAGCGCGGCACGCGTCACGCGGGAGGCGGACACGGCGCTCGCCTTCGCGACTTTCCCACGGGAGGGCGCGCGGCAGTTCAACTTCATCTGGGATCGCTCCGCCGCGATGACGTACAATCCGGACGATTTGCCGGTTGGCCTCATCCGGCGCGCGAAATGCCTCTATGCCCGGCTTGGCCGCTCGTCCGGCAGCCCGATGGAGCGAACGGCCCTGAAGGCGATGCAGGTCGCGCAAGAGGCGGAGATTGCGATCGCCTTCGACCCGAACATTCGCCCTGCGGCGTGGCGCAACCTTCAGGAGGCGCGCGATTCCGTTTGGAAGATCTGGGAGTACGCGAACGTCATCAAACTGGCGCGGGAAGACGCGACAATCCTCACCGGCCACGACGACCCGACCCGCGCGCTCGCGGAAGTCTGGCGGCCACACATGCGTTTCCTCTGCGTGACGGATGGCCCGCATGGCTGCTGGTACACGCAGGATGGGGATGAAGTGCGCTTCGTCCCCGCCTGGCCCGCCGAGGAAGTAGACGGCACCGGTGCGGGTGATGCCTTCCTCTCCGGGCTGCTCGCCGCGATGCATAGCCACGGCTGGGCCGCGCCGCTCACCGACGCGGACATTCGCTTTGCCTCCGCTGTCGCCGCCGTCTGCGTCACCCGCTGGGGCGCGCAAGCCTCCCTCCCCAGCCGCGCTGAGGTTGATACCTTCATGCAGGAAAGGTCGTGACTCGTGATTCTCGAGACCCTCGACGTGGATGCCGCGACGCTCGAAACGCGGACGGGATGGGCAATCAAGCCGGAAGGGGCGTGTAAGGGGGATCGCTGCGTGCCGCTGCCCGCGCATGACGGCGACGGAATTGATGTGCGCGTGCTCGCCGAACGGCTCGGCATGCCATTGATTCAGGACGCGGCGAGCGGGCTTTGGTGCCTCGGGCCGGAGGCGGGTGGACGCGCGCTCACAGGTGCTGAAGCGCCCGATCTGACGCTGCCGGATGTGGATGGGCACCCATTTCATCTGCGGTCGCTGCGCGGGAAGAAGGTGCTGCTCGTCGCCTGGGCATCGTGGTGAGGGTGCCGGCTCGATCTGCCCGTGTGGCAGGGATTGCGCGCCGAACTATACCCGCTCGGTCTGGAGATCGTCACCGTCGCGCTCGATCTGGACAGCGAGGCCGCGCGCCCGTGGATCGTGGCGGCGCACCCTGAGCACCCATCGCTGATTGACCGGGCGCATGTCGTGGATGAACTGTTCGGTATCGTCAATGTGCCGAGCGGCGTCTGGATCAACGAGGAGGGCGTAATCGTCCGCCCACCGGAGACGGCCTATCCGCGTCGCCCGCCCTTTCTCGACCGCCCGATCCCGGAACACGCGACGGCGGAGCAGATCGTTCGGATCACGGCGGTCAAGGCGCTCCGGATTGACGCGGAAACCTATGTTGCCGCCCTGCGCGATTGGGTGCGATCTGGTGCGGCGAGCCGGTTCGCGCTCTCGCCCGATGAAGTCCTGCGCCGCAGCCAGCCGCGCCCGATTGCCGAGGCGACTGCCGCCGCCCACTTCGAACTCGCCCAGCACCTCCATCGCCTCGGCCGCACGGAGGCCGCCGTCGCGCACTTCCGCACCGCGCACCGCCTCCAGCCGGCAAACTGGACCTACAAGCGGCAGGCATGGAGCCTCGTTGACCCGGCGCAAGGCCCGAACGCTGTCTATGAGGGGGACTGGCTCTCGGATGTCCAGAAGATCGGCGCGGAGAATTACTACCCGCCACTGGAGATGGAGCGATGAGCAATGAGCGATGAGCAGTGAGCGTGGGAGGGGCAACGACAGAAAATCCAATCCACATCCCGCCGCCCGGTGTATGGGCAGCGTGCTATACTGCCGCGTGGAATGACCGCGCGGCACCGATCAGGGCAGGAAATGAACGAGACGACCACGAGCGCGCCCGCCACGGCGTACGATGACATCACGACAAATGTCCTCTCCCTCGGCACCGGGAAGGGAGCGGCTGCCATCGGGCGACCTGCCCGATGGGCGCCCGCTCCGGGTCTCGTCATTGCCGGGCTTTTCTTCAACGACCGCAATGTCTTTCGCCGCGTCGAACGCGGCTTGACGCATCTGCCGTCCGATCCGAACCGGGGCGCGGCGGAAGTTGTCATACTGCCCGCCGGGCCGGAATTGGCGCGCGTCTCGGCGGGCATCGCCTGGCTCGATCCGGAGAGCGGCGCCTGGACGGTCGTACACGGTGAATCGCTCGCGCCCCGGATGGATATTGATCTCTGGCTTTCCGAGCGGGGCGAAGCGGGCGCGGCGATTGCGATTGACGGCCCGCGTGGCCTCTCCCGCCTCTTTGGCGAGAAATTCACCGCGATCCGCGCCCCGATCACTGAGGCGGCATCGTTCGATGATCTGCTCGATGATCCGACGCTGCCGGACGCGCTCCGCGCCTTGCGTGAGGGTATCCGCCGTCGCCGCGTGACGCGCGTAGACGAGGCAGAGACGCGCACCATCACGCCACAGAGCACGAGCCTGAACGAACCGGGTTCCGGCCTCACACCGGACGACCCCGCCGTTGCCCTACCGCAGTTCCGCTTCGTCTTCACCGAGGCGGAGGAATTCAAGCGCGTCCGCGCTGCCCTCGAAGAACCCGCCCCCGACACGCATGATCTCTATGGCGAAGCGCTCATTCTCCCAGCAATGAGCAATGAGCAACGAGCAATGAGGTATGAGGAGCAGGCAGCAGGCCCTACTCAGCATTCATCTCGCCCAGAGGGTACTCGGAGCACTCAGTCCTCGGATTCCGAGGTCGTCGTCGTTGGGGCGATGGCGTGGCGGCGGGTTGCGACGGGATGGACGCTCGTCATTGGGCGGGTGCGGACGCAGTCGTCGCTCGTGGATCGCTGGCTGGACGACGGCGACGGGGATCAGCGGACGCGGGTGCTGCTGGCGACGGTCAATAAGCGCGGCAGCACGGAGCAGCCCGTCGCGATTGATCTTCTCTGCCGCGTCACCGACTTGCGCCCCGAGATGCAAGACGCAGACGAACCCTTCGTCCCCTTTGCGCCCGACCAGGAACCCGTCGTCACCCTCGTCCGCACTGCCGCCTTTCGCCTCGCGGAGGCGAGTAACGAGTAACGAGTAGCAAGTAACGAGTCAAAAGTACGAAGGGCTCGAGTCGTCACTTGTTGCTTTCAACTTTGGACTTGTTACTGACAAGCGACCGGAGGGAGCCGTTGCTCTTCCATAGCACGACCGCATTTCAGATCGGCGGGCTGGCCGTCAAATGGTACGGCCTCTTCA
>CALBSO010000032.1 GCA_937968015.1 uncultured Thermomicrobia bacterium | reverse complement strand
ACACCTTGATCTATACGTATATCAGTATGTATGATGTATGCGGATGTGTCAATGGGGGTGTGGCAACACGCGCAAAGGAAGGACAGGGCGATGCCGACACGACAAGGGGATATCACGCTCCTCAACGACCCGGTCGCGCAGGGGCTGTTGCAATCGACGATACCGGCACGGCTGGCGTACAACTGGCGCGATGGGACGCCACGCATCGTCCCCATCGGCTTCCACTGGAATGGTGAGGAGATTGTGCTGGGCACACCGCCTGACGCGCCGAAGATGAAAGTGCTGCGTGACGGCGTGAAGATCGCCCTGACGATTGATAGTGATACCGCGCCCTACAAGGTGTTGATGATTCGCGGCACGGTGCACACCGACACCGTCGAGGGAATCGCACCCGAGTACGCGGCGATGATCAAGCGGGTCTCCGGGGAAGAAGCAGGGCAGGCGTGGCTTGACCAACTCCTCCCGATCTGCCCACGCATGGCGCGCATTTTCATCCGCCCGGAGTGGGTCGGTATCCTCGATTTCGAGACTCGCTTGCCGAGTGCAATCGAAAGGGCGATGGAGCGCGCCCAAGGGCAGTGATGCCTTCATGGCACCCACGGATGTAATGATCGAGACGATGTGCGGGATCGGTTTCACCGTGCCGTGCTGCCGGTAGGACGCTACCCTCCGTACGGAGGACGAGTATCACGCGACACCTGCTATCATGCGAATGTCGCCGCGCTCGCCCGATGCCGACCAACGACCGCCGACTGACGACTGTGAGGAACTATGCGACCGTTCACGCCCGATGTTGCTCTCGATGTCCGCACCCCATCCGATGTGCAGGTCGCGCCGGATGGCAGTCAGGTCGCTTTCTGTCTCGCGCCCGTCGGGCACCGGCAGACCGATCCGACGAGCGCGCTCTATGTCGTGCCCACCGACGGGAGCGCCGCGCCGCGCGCCGTAACCGGGAGCGAGCACAACAATGTCGCGCCGCGCTGGTCGCCGGATGGCGCGACGCTGGCCTTTCTGTCCGATCGCGTCAAGCGGGGCGAGGCGCAACTGCATCGTGTGGCGGCTTCCGGTGGGGAACCGGTGCGGCTGACCGAACTGCTCGGCGGCGTGGCGAACCCGGTATGGCGGCCCGACGGGCGGGCAATCGCCTTCACCGCTCGCCGTCGCGCGCTCGCGGCGGAAGATGAGCCGAAGAGCGATGTCAAGGTCTGGAGCGAGCAATGGCGGCCACACGCCGTTGCCGTCGTCCCGGCGTACGGCGGCGCGCCGGTTGTGCTCGGCCCGGCGGCGGGGCATGTTTGGGCCTTCGCTTTCTCGCCTGATGGTGCGGAGATCGTCGCCGCCGTCTCGCCCTCGGAAGACCTCGCGGCGACGCACGGCAATGTCCGCCTCCTTCGCTGGCGGATGGATGGCGCCGGCGACGAGCAGGAATTGCTCTCCGGCCTTGGCATGGGGGTAAGTCAACTGGCATGGTCGGCGGACGGGAAGCGGATGCTCGTCGTCGCGTCGCAACTGCCGGACCCGAGTCACGCCCGCATCTTCATCATTGACGCGGCCGACAACGCCGTCCGCCCTCTCGATGACGATGACACGACCCCCACATGGGCGGGCTGGCAAGGTGATCATCTCATCGTCAACCGCGTCGCCGGTCAACTCTCACTGGTAGCACGCGGCGGGCAGCCGGCCGCTGGCAGCGAACTCAGCACTCCCCCCGGTGGCTGGATTGACAGCGTGGGCGTCGCGGATGAGACGATTGCCTTCACCTGCGCCTTGCCGGATCACCCGGCGGAGGTCTTCGCGCTACGGGGTGATGATGTGGCTCGCTCCGTAACCGACCTCAACCCACAACTCGCCGAGGTGAGGCTCGCGCCGATGGAGCAGATCAGTTGGCAGGCGGCGGATGGCATGAAGATCGAAGGATGGCTGCTCCTGCCACCGGAGCGGAAAGGGAACGCACCCTTGCCGCTGATCGTGCAGATTCACGGCGGCCCGGCGGGCGTCTCCAGCCCGCGATCGGGGATGGGCGCGCACAATTGGGGGCAGGCGCTCGCGGCGCGCGGCTACGCGGTGTTGCTGCCGAACCCGCGTGGCTCGACCGGGCGCGGCGCGGCCTTCACGCGCGCCAATCGCTACGACTTCGGCGGCGGCGACTCTCAGGACATCATGGCGGGCGTGGACTACCTGATTGCCGAAGGGATCGCGGACCCGGATCGGCTCGGCGTCTGCGGCTGGTCATACGGTGGCTTCATGACGGCGTGGGTCGTTGGGCACACCGATCGCTTCAAGGCGGCGGTCGCGGGTGCGCCGCCGACGAACTGGGTGAGCAAGATCGGCACGACGGACATCGGCCCGGCGAACGCGTGGAACATCGGCCTCGTCCACCAGGAGCCCGATCAGGTCTGGGAGCGCTCGCCGATCCGCTATGTCGGCAAAGTGAAAACCCCCACGCTCCTCGTCGGCGGCGACGCGGACAAGCGCGTGCCGATCACGCAGGCACAGGAGTTTCACTGGGGGCTCAAGGGCGCGGGCGTCGAGACGGAACTGGTCATCTATCCGCGTCAGAAGCACGGATTCCACGAGCGCGCGCACCAACTCGACCTCGCCCAACGCGTCTGCGACTGGTTTGATCGGTTCGTATAGACCTCGCCCCCTCTCTCGTGCTGACAAGCACGAGAGAGGGGAGCAAGAAGAGAACGATGAAGTTCCGCATTTTCTCCCCTCTCCATCGCCCACAGATCACCGTATGTTTCAGTTCCATACGGCGATGGAGAGCGGTCGAGGGTGAGGGATGACCGGAGCGCACGACCGGCCCCACGATCCCGCGTCGCCACGGCAACGGGCGCACGAATTGCGCATCCTCAATGCCGTGGCGGAGGCGCTCAACAGCGCGCTCGATGTCCGCGAGGCGCTGGAGCGCACGCTCGCCCTCGTCGCCGATCTCTTAGGGCTCGAGACCGGCTGGGTCTGGCTCCTCGACCCGGAGACGCACCACTTCTACAGCGCCGCCGCGCAGCATCTCCCGCCCTATCTTCAGGAGCCGGTCCGCATGACCGGCCATTCCTGTTGGTGCATCCAGTCCTTCCAACGCGGGAAACTCACCCCCGAGAACATTGATGTGCTGGAATGCAGCCGCCTGCGCCCGGCCGTGCAAGCGCAGGCGGTCGATTTGACTCAGGGACTTCGCTATCATGCCAGTATCCCTCTCTACTTCCGGGACACGCCGCTGGGCATTATGAATGTCACGAGCCCCTCATGGCGGCAACTGACGCAGGAGGAGTTGCGTCTCCTCTCGACGGTCGCCAACCAGGTCGGCATTGCCATCGAGCGCGCCCGCCTGGCGGAGGAGAGCACCCGCCTGGCGCGTGCCGAAGAACGCACCCGCATCGCCCGCGAGATCCACGACACGCTGGCGCAGGGGCTGACCGCCATCGCGCTGCACATCGAGGG
The DNA here is from genome assembly GCA_937968015.1 of uncultured Thermomicrobia bacterium. Classification (GTDB taxonomy): domain Bacteria; phylum Chloroflexota; class Chloroflexia; order Thermomicrobiales; family JALYUS01; genus JALYUS01. The sequence continues at coordinate 54,264 of CALBSO010000032.1, read as the reverse complement.
TGGCCTCACCCTCTTGGAACGCGATCCCCCGCGCGCACGGGAGCGGCTGGACCAGGCGCTGATACTCTGCCGCGCGAGCCTTGAGGAGGCACGTCGCTCGGTCCTCGACCTGCGCACCCTGCCCCTGGCGGGGAAGTCGCTCGTGGAGGCGCTCAGTGCGACCGGGCGCGCCTTTACTTCGGAGACCGGCATCCGTGTCAATGTGCATGCGGACGGCGACCTGCACCTGCCACTACGGATCGAGGCCGAACTCTTCCGCATCGCGCAGGAGGCGCTGGCGAATGTGCGCCAGCATGCCCACGCCACGGACGTAGCGATCACCGTGCGCACGCGCTGGTTGCACGTCCTTCTGACCGTCCGGGATGATGGACAAGGCTTCGATGCGACCGTGAGGCATGAGGGGAGGTACGGGCTCCTCGGCATGCGCGAGCGGGCACGCCTCTTGGGGGGCGCCCTGCGCATCGAGGGGCGCTCCGGGCGCGGTACGGCGGTACGCGTCACCGTGCCGCTGCCAGAGGACGACCAGCCGTGATCCGCATCTTCGTCGTGGATGACCACCCGATCGTGCGGCAGGGGCTTGTGACGGTGTTGGAAGACGAAGCGGACTTCACCGTCGTCGGTGCGGCGGGGAGCGCCGAGGAGGCGCTCGCGCGGATCGGGCCCCTGCACCCCGACGTGGTGTTGCTCGATCTGGAATTGTCAGGGGAGGACGGCGTCGCGGCGATCCCCGGCATCGCGGCGGCCAGCCCGGCCACGCGGGTGCTCATCTTCACTGCCTATGACACCGACGAGCGGGTCTTCGGCGCGATCGAGGCTGGGGCGAGTGGCTATCTTCTCAAGGGTGCGCCGGTGGAGGAGATCGCCCGGGCGATCCGGTCGGTGGCTGCCGACGGATCCTATATTGAGCCGCGTGTCGCGGCGCGGTTAGTTGCCGCGGTCCGTACCTCACGGCGTGGTGATGGTGGCCTGAGTGCGCGCGAATATGAGGTCCTGCGTTTGATCACCGTGGGGATGTCCAACAAGGAGATCGGGCGCACCCTCTCCATCTCGGAGCGCACCGTTCGCTTCCACGTCACCTCGATCTTCACCAAACTCGGCGCCACGAGCCGGACGCACGCGGTCGCCCTCGCGACCCAGCGCCACCTCCTCTGAAGCCTGCTCCACCAATCTTCCCTGGCTGCGGCGACCATTCTGCCAACTCCTGTAGCGTCCACGCCGATCTGTGGCGCCTGTCGGAAGCGACAGGCGCCCCTGTCGGTTTGTCCCGCATGCATCTGGCCGACCCGCCGATGTTCCGGCCCGCATCACGGCGCATACTCGGCGCATGGGATGGTCCGATCGTGATTACCGCGGTGCAGAGAAGGATTGGCGCACCGCCAAAGGAAGAGAGAAACCGATGCAATCTGTCGCACTGATCACCGGCGCCTCGCGCGGCCTCGGCCTCGCGCTCGCCCGCGCCCTCGCGGACGACGACTGGACCTTGATCCTCGATGCGCGTGGGGCGGATGCGCTGGCGGCCGCACACACTGCACTCGCGGCGCGGACGACCGTGATCGCCATCCCCGGCGACATCACCGATCCGATGCACCGGGCGATGCTCGCCGACGCCGCGCGGCGGGCCGGGGGACTTGATCTCCTCGTCAATAACGCGAGCATCCTCGGCCCCAGCCCGCAGCCCACGCTGCTCGACTATCCGCTCGACATGCTGGAGCGGGTCTATCAGACGAACGTGCTCGCGCCGCTCGCGCTTATCCAGGCGGTCCAATCCGTGCTCAAGCGCACCGCGCGCATCGTGAACATCACGAGCGACGCCGCGGTCGAGCCGTACCCCGGCTGGGGCGGCTACGGGTCGAGCAAGGCGGCGCTCGAACAACTCTCCAACGTCCTCGCCGCGGAGAACCCGGCGCTGCGCGTCTACTGGGTGGACCCGGGCGACATGCGCACCCAGATGCATCAAGAGGCATTCCCCGGCGAGGACATCAGCGACCGCCCACTGCCCCAGACGAGCGTGCCCGGCCTGCTCGCACTGATCGCTGGCAGCAATCCCAGCGGCCGGTACGCCGCGCGGGCGCTCGCCGCGCCCGTTGCGGCCGCGGCCGCATCGTGAATCGTCATCACTTGGAAGGAGGGATTCCATGATTGCTACGCCGATCGCCCGGCGCCTACCGATGGATGCGCTCGATCCGGCGATTGTCCCCTTCGATTTCGTCCTGCCGCAGGAACTGGAGGCGAGTGAGCCGCCGGAGGCGCGCGGCCTCACGCGCGATGCGGTCCGCCTGCTCGTCTCCTCACGCGCGGACGATCGGATCGTGCATGCGCGCTTCCGCGACCTGTCGGACTTCCTCCGCGCGGGCGATGTTCTCGTCATCAATACAAGCGGCACCATGAGCGCGGCGGTGCTCGCGGCGCGCCCGGACGGGACGGTAGTGGAAGTCCATCTCTCCACACGGCTCCCCGGCGACCTGTGGACGGTGGAACTGCGCATCCCGGGGGAAGGAGGCACCGCCCCACTCTTCACCGGCACGGCGGGCGAGACGTTGCGTCTGCCGGAGGGTGGCGCGATGACGCTTCTCACACCGTACCGGCCCGATCAGCGCGATCTATCCGACGCCCGCGTGCGGCTGTGGGTCGCGACGCTCGCCGTGCCGCAACCGCTGCCCGCCTATCTGGAGCGGCACGGCTTCCCGATCCGCTACCGATATGTGGATGCCGCGTGGCCGCTCCCGTACTATCAGACGGTCTACGCCACCGAGCCGGGGAGCGCGGAGATGCCCTCCGCCGGGCGCGCCTTCACCCCGGAACTGATCACACGCCTCGTCGCGCGCGGCATCCAGGTTGCGCCGCTGATCCTCCATACCGGCGTCGCCAGCCTCGAAGCGCACGAGCCCCCGTACGAGGAATTCTACCGGGTGCCGGTTGAGACGGCGGCGGCAGTGAACGCCGCCCACGCGCGCGGGCGGCGCGTGATCGCGGTCGGGACGACCGTTGTGCGGGCGCTCGAAACCGTCGCGGAGGCCGATGGGACGACGCATCCGGGCGAGGGGTGGACGACCCTCATCGTCACGCCGCGGCGAGGCGTCCGCGCGGTGGACGCGCTGCTCACCGGCTTCCACGAGCCGCAGGCGACGCATCTCGCGATGCTGGAAGCGCTTGCGGGTCGCGGCCACCTCCACGCTGTCTACGCGGAAGCGCTCCGGGAGCGCTATCTCTGGCATGAGTTCGGTGATCTGCACCTGTTGCTGCCGTGATCGGGGAGGTTCGGTTGGGAATAATGGGAAGAGAAACAGGTCTGCACATCCTCGCGACGCACCACATCGCGCTCGCCACGACGCACTTCGCACGGCTCCGGGAGTTCTACACCGAGACGCTCGGACTGTCGGTTCTCGGCGGCTTCCCGGAGCACGATATCCTCTTCCTCGATGCGGGGACGACCGCGATCGAGTTGGTCGAGGAGGCAGCGATGGAGGGACCGGGCAGTGCGCGGGGGTGGGCACATGTGGCGCTGGAGGTAGCGGATGTCGACGCCGCGTACGCCGCACTGTCAGCCCGCGGCGTGCCTTTCCATATCCTCCCCGAAGACTTCCCGCATGATGCGCCAGCGGTGCGGATCGCTTTCTGCAAAGACCCCGACGGCAATGTCCTCGAGTTGCTGCAACCGTTGGGAAGCCGCTACCCGACCACCGCGCGGGGCGCGGTTCTGCAGGAGCCTTCTCCCATATCGTCGGGACGATTCGTGAACCGCCCGATCTCCTTCATTTCTCCGAAAACGTAACGAAGTGATCGTACCGTTCGGCGGCGATTTCCAACGCGAGCGACACATCTTCCACGAGCAAGTAACGCTGCGCCACCAGTTCCTCGGCAGCGGCGCGGACGCGGGCGAGATAGCCGGCGCGATCACTGTATCGCTCGGCGAGCGAGAGACGCGGGTCGCCGGTGCGCTGGCGTTCCTCGGCGGTTTGCGCGAAGGGGAAGGTCGAGCCTTCCATCGGGATGATCTGGCCGTTGCCGCCCGTCGCGGGGTGGCGTGGGTTCCAGCCGGTATAGGTGGCGACGGGCACGATCACATCCGGCATTCGCACGCCCCCCGTCTCGTTGCCGTCCGCATCCACCGCCGAAACGTAATTCGGGTATCGCTCGCCCACCACCGCCGGGAAGCGACCGATGCCGTGCATGGCGTCGGGGCCGAGATCGAGGCGGCGGATCGTCGGCAGCAGTTCGGGGTCGGGCCGGGTCACGCCGGGGATGCCATGATAGGCGGCGAATGCCGACGCGCCGGGGATCGCCGTGCCGTCCGCGAGGCGGGGGAAGCGGCTCGGTGGCGGGGGCGTGCCATCCGTCACCGAGCGGTCGAGATTGACGAGGACGGCGCGGAGGAGCGGCGCGTAGTCTACCGCGTTGAAGCCGTGGATGCCCCGCGCGCCGGTGTTCGCGTCCGTATCCACGAGGGGCACGCTGCCGAGGCCGTGCTGTGTGCTGGCGAAAAGGTAGACGCGCGCATCTTCCGGCGGCTCGACATCACGCGCCCCGGCAATGTCCGTGTGAAGGAGCGAGGCATCGCCGCGCCAGTATTCCGCCGAGGTGTTCGTCTGGATCACCTTCGGCACGCCGCCGAGGGCGCGCTGCCGGTGCATCAGGCCATCCGTCTGCCCGGTCCGCGGGTCAGTCTGGTCGTCATCGGTGAAGGGCATCAGGTGGCCGAAACTGGGGATGTGCTGCTGCGAGGGTTGGGCGAAGCGATGGTTGAACTCGCCCCGTCGCGCCCCCGCGACATGAATGTTGATGCCGTCGAAGACGGGTCGCCCCGCTTCGTCCACATTGAGGCCGAGGGAGAGGAAGTGGCGCAGGAACCGCCCGCTCTGCGACATGCCGAAGCCGTAGGTGCGATCAATCCGGCCCGCGCACGGGTTGTCTGCCGCGTCGCTGTACCGGAGGAACGAGACCGAGTCCCGTACCGCGAGCAGCCCCGCCCCGACGATCGGGCAGCGACGCGTGCGATAGACGACTTCATAGACCTTGCCCGGCTTGAACTCCGTGCTGAGCCAGAGATGGGTGTCATCCGGCGCGGGGTGTTTGCCGCCGCGCGCGAACCGCCACTGGTCGCGCGGGATCGTCGCGCGCGGGCCGTTGGGCCAGTCGCGGACAGTCAGCACCGCATCCGGGTCGTTCACATCGGCGGCGGGGTAGGGCTGGTGGACACGGTCGGCGAGCAGCCGGTTGTAACTCCGCTCGTTCGGCTGGAATTGGAGAAGAATTTTCCCCTGGATGGAATTCGCCTCCGCCGACTGCTCCACCGCTTCCGGCGCGTCGAGGCCCATCAGCGCCGCGCTCCTGATCGTGTCCCACTGCCAGCCGCACCAGGCGAGCGTCCAGCCATGCCGGAGGAGGAAGCCGTCGCCGGGGTCAATCGCTTCGGTCGGCACGGCGGTCGGCGCGGCATGATTGAGCATGCGCGGTACGAGTTTCCGACCTCGGTTTAACACTTCAAAGAGCAGTCGCCGATTCGCCTTCGCGGGGTCAACGGGCTGAAGGAGGCAGAAGTCGGCGGAGAAGCGCACCTGCCCCGCGTCGTCCCGCGCCGCCTTGTCGAGGTCCACGATCAGCGCGTTCGCCGGGTGCGCGGGATCGCTGGCGAAGTGAATCGTCCCGTCAATCCGCTCATATGCCCCTGCTTCCCCAAACGCCGACCCGTCCGCATACACCCCGCGTGCCCGAATCTCCAACCGCATGACTGCCATTGGTACCTCCTTTGATCGAAACCGATTGAACCGCGGTCGCGCAGGCTGAAGCCTACGCTACCACGAAAACCGGGCGCACGGTGCGCTCCGCTCTTGCGCGTTTGGCGGGAAACGGGCATCATCGCGCCATCTAGGGTGTAAGTCACCCAACAACCGAAAGGAATAGCGTGCGATGCGTGACGAGCAGCGGTCCCCCTGTGTTCCCCGTGGGTTGAGTCGGCGGAGCATTCTCCGCATCGCACTGGGAGGGGCCGCCGCCGCCGCGAGTGGCGCACTCCTCGCTGCCTGTGGTGCGCGATCCAGCCCGAGCGCACCGAGCGCCATCGCGACTGCGCCCGCCGCGAGTGCCCCGGCGAACGCGGCAAGCGGGACTGCGCGCCCGGCGGTGAATGGCAAACTGCCGTCGCCGGCGCCGAATGTGCCGGACGCGTACCTCACGCCGCCCGCGCCGTTCAAATCGGTCGCCGGTATGCCGGGGAAGGGCGGGAAGGTCTCGATTACGAAGGCATCGCAGCGGCCACCCGCCGTGCCGCACGATCAGAACCAATGGTGGCAGGAACTGGAGAAGCGGCTCGGCGCGACGGTGGATTTCACCCTCGTGCCATTGCCGCAGTACACCGAGAAGGCGACAGCGCTGATCGCCAGCGGCGATATCCCCGATCTCCTGCTCATCTCGCCGCTCTCCGTGCCGGATCAATACAAGGCAGTGCAGCAGGGCGCGTTCACCGATCTGACGGCGTATCTCTCCGGCGGCGCGCTCACGGCGTACCCGAACCTCGCGCAGTATCCCGCCGCGTCGTGGAAGAATGCGGCGATCCGGGGGAAACTGTACGGTGTGCCCCGCCTCGGCCTCGCAATTGGCCCGGCGCTCCTCTACCGGCAGGACTGGGCGGAGAAACTCGGCAACCCCGTACCGAAGAACGCCGACGACATCCTCAATCTCTTCACCGCGATGACGAAGAACGACCCCGACGGGAACGGTAAGCCGGATACCTGGGCGCTCAGTGGGCAGGGAGCCGATTGGAGCATGCCGTTTCTCCGGGGGATGTTCCGCGTACCGAATGGCTGGCGCAAGAACGCGGACGGCACGCTGACGAACCAGATCGAAACCGATGAGTTCAAGCAATCGCTCGTCTTTGCCCGCAAACTGTACGAGGCGGGCGTGTATCATCCGGACGCCGCGACGATGAACCGCACGCAGGCGACGAACGCACTGATCGCCGGGAACATCGGTGGTTACGCGGATGCCCTGATCCAACTGAACGGCGATATCCGCATGCGCTTTGAGGCGAAGCGTGTCAACCCGGCGGCGAACCTCGGCGCGCTTGTCCCGCCCGGCTTCGATGGGGGCAAAGGTGTAACGTACACCGGCACGGGGTTCGGCAGCATCGCCGCGATCCCCGCGAAAGACGGCAAAGACCCGGAGCGCGTCAAGGAACTGCTGCGCATCCTCGATTACTTCAGCGCGCCGTTCGGCAGCGAGGAGTACAACTTCCTCACCTTCGGCATCGAGGGCGTCCACCACACCATGCAGCCGGATGGGACGCGCATCCTCAACGATCGCGGCCGCGCGGAGATCAGCGAACTCGGCACGGTCGTCGTCCCGCCACCCGTCTTCTATTACCCCAGCGATCCGGGCGACGCGCAATACTTGCAGACTGCGGCGGCACAGATCGCCGCGCTCGGCATCGAGAACCCCGCGCTCACCGCCTTCTCACCGACGAATGCCGCGAAATCCACCGAACTGAACCAACTCGGCGCCGATCGCATCACGGCGATCATCACCGGCCGTGACCCGCTCGCCGCGCTCAATCAATACATCAAGGAGTGGAAAGCGCGCGGTGGCGATCAGATCCGCAAGGAATACCAGGACGCGCTGGTCGGACAATAACTGCCGTCTCCCCTCTCCATCGCCGGAACGGGCCGCTTGCATACCTGCGGGGCGATGGAGTGAGGGGCCGGGATGAGGCGTAAAAGGAAGCAATGCATAGGGCAGTGCGACGAACGAGGACGCAACGCCGTGCCGGGGCGAAGACGATGCCGCTCTCCGCACGCATCTGGCGGGAGCGGTGGATGTACCTTTTCATCCTGCCGGGATTCGTCTACTTCGTCGTCTTCCGCTACCTGCCACTCCTGGGCAACATCATCGCCTTTCAGGACTACTCACCTTTCCTCGGCTTTCACAGCCCCTGGGTCGGCTTCGCCAATTTTCACCGGCTTTTCACCGATCCCGATGTCGGCATCGCGCTCAGGAACACGCTGGAGATCAGCGCCCTGCAACTCGCCTTCTTCTTTCCCGCGCCGATCATTCTCGCCCTGCTCCTCAACAGCATGGTCAGCGAGCCTGCCAAGCGGCTGATGCAGAGCGTCCTCTATCTGCCACACTTCATTAGTTGGGTGATTATCATCGCCCTCTGGCAGCAGATTTTCGGCGGCGCGGGCTTCATCAATCAGTTCCTGCGCAACGGTGGGCGCCACACGATCAACATCATGAATAACCCCGGTTTCTTCAAGCCGCTCGTCGTGTTGCAGGTGATCTGGAAGGAGACGGGGTGGGGGACGATCATCATCCTCGCCGCGCTCACTCGCATTGACGCGACGCTCTACGAGGCGGCAGCGATGGACGGTGCGAATGGCTGGCGGCGGCTCTGGCACGTCACGCTGCCCGGCATCCGGGGCGTGATCGTGCTGCTGCTCATCCTCCGGCTCGCGACTATCCTTAACACCGGATTCGAGCAGATCTTCCTCCAGCGCAACGCGGTCGGCGCGCGGGCCGCCGAGGTGCTGGACACCTTCACCTATTTCCGCGGTATCCAGGGCGGGGATTGGGGGTTCAGCGCGGCGGTCGGCCTCCTCAAGGGAGGGGTGGCGGCGATCCTCGTCTTCGCGGCAAACCGGGTTGCCAAGGCGTTCGGCGGGGAAGGGGCGTTTTGATGGCGAGACGTACGCCGGCATATCCGCCGTGGATGGAGAAGCCAAGCACCCTTGCCCGCGTCGGGAAGATGGCACTCCTTGCCGTGCTCGCTTTTCTCATGCTCTTTCCCTTCGTGTATGTGATCGCGGTCAGTTTCTCCAGTTACATGGATGTCCTCGGCGGTGGCCTGATCCTTGTTCCCAAGCATCCGACCCTGGAGGCGTACCGCGCGATTTTCAAGGGCGGTATCGTCGCACACGCCTTATGGGTGAGCATCGGTCTGACGCTCGGCGGCACGGTGGTGAACATGGTCATGACCGTGAGCATGGCGTACGGCCTTAGCCGCCCCGCAGTGCCGGGGAGCCATGCCGTCCTCGCACTCGTCTTGGTCACACTCCTCTTCTCGGCAGGCATCATCCCGGATTACCTGCTCGTCCGAAACCTCGGCCTCATTGACACGTACGGCTCGCTGATCCTGCCGGGAGCGATCAACGCCTTCAACCTCGTCATCTTGCGGCAGTTCTTCATGAGCCTGCCGAGTGAGTTGGTGGAGAGCGCGCGGCTCGACGGCGCGAGCGATCTCTGGGTGCTCCTGCGGATCATCCTGCCGCTGTCGAAGCCGGTGCTGGCGGTGATCGCGCTCTTTTATGGCGTCGCGCACTGGAACGACTTCTTCCGCGCGACGCTCTACCTGAATGACGCGCACAAGTGGCCGATCCAACTGGTGCTGCGGCAATACGTCTTGCAGGGGGGCGCGCTGGCGAATGCGGTGGCGCTCGATCCGAATCAGCCACCACCGCCCGCACAGACGATCCAGATGGCTGTCGTCGTCATTGCGACCGCGCCGATCCTGATCGTTTATCCTTTCCTGCAACGCTACTTCACACGCGGCGTGTTGAGCGGCGCGATCAAGGGATGACGGGAAGCAATGAGCGATGAGCAATGAATGTCGAGGAGGAGACGAGCAGTCACGCTCGCATATGCTACCGAAAAGTCGGAACTAAAGAGAAAATATGATTACCCGTCACATTTTATATCCCCGCCCCGTTATCATCAGTGAATGGCGTTCGCGGTTGGTAAGGAGGAAGCGGAAACGGCGGGGTACGCACCAACAGAGGATGACTACCCGGCCACACTGACAACGAACGGCATGCTCGCGAACCTGCCCCCAAGTCCCGCGCCGCGCCCACAAAGCGCAGCCATGCGCCCCACGTTCTCGACGCTCCGCGACGGTTCATTGAGACGGTGGTAGCGGGTCCTCAAATGTTCATTTCTTCTGCCCTGTCCCCCTTTGCCTCGGTGGCGGCGCCCCTCCAGCGTCGCCACCCCCCTTTTTAAAGTGCCGAATACTGAGTGCTGAGTCTCAACTCCCGAATGCGAACCTCGACGTATGACCTGGCTGTTATACTGGCGATTCGGGGAGGGCGATTCACGAATCGCCCCTACGACTACGACCGCCAATTGTTCACTCAGGGGGCGCGATGCCGGAAACGTATGACGTCGTCGTGGTGGGGAGCGGCAATGCCGGGTTTTGCGCGGCGCACGCGGCGCGGGAGCATACCGGGCGCGTCCTGATCGTGGAGAAAGCGCCACGCGCATGGGCGGGCGGCAACAGTTACTTCACGGCGGGCGCGACGCGGACGACGTTCAATTCGCTGGACGATCTCCGCCCGATCCTCGATGATCTGACAGACGCGCACGCGGCGGCAGTCGAGTTGCCGCCGTACACCCCGGAACAGTTCATGGCCGATATGCTCCGTGTGACCGATGGGCGGTGCGATCGTGCGCTGGCCAGTACCCTCGTCAACGATGCGGCGGATGTCGTGCGCTGGATGCACGCGAAGGGCATCCGCTGGAAATTGATGTACGAGCGGCAGTCGTTCCGCGTGGAAGGGAAATCCCGCTTCTTCGGCAATCTGCCGCTCGGTACGGTCGGCGAGGGCAAGGGAATGATTGCCCAGCATACGGCCGCCGCGCTCGCCAGCGGCATCGCCATCCGTTATGACTGCCCGGTCGTCAGGTTGCGTCGTGGTGCGGATGGCGCGGTGACGGGCGTTGTCGTGGATGGGCCGGAGGGTCGCGCGGAGATTGCAGCGCGGGCGGTCGTGCTGGCGAGCGGTGGCTTTGAGGCGGACCCGCAGCGGCGCGCGATGTACCTTGGGCCGAACTGGGATGTGGCGAAGGTGCGCGGCACGCCGTACAACACCGGCGAAGTCCTCCACTTCGCGCTGGAGGCGGGCGCGCAGCCGTACGGCCATTGGAGCGGCTGCCACGCGATCCAGTGGGATGCGGGCGCACCGCCGACTGGCGACCGCGAGATCGCGCACTTGTTTTCGAAGCAGTCGTACCCGATCGGTATCGTCGTCAACCGGAATGCCGCGCGTTTCCTCGATGAGGGCGCGGACTTCCGCAACTACACCTACGCGAAGTACGGCGCGGAGATTCTCAAGCAGCCCGGCGCGGTCGCCTGGCAACTCTTCGACGCGAAAACTGACCCGCTTCTCCGGCAGGACGAGTACACCGCGCCCGGCGTCTCCCGCCACGAGGCCGACAGCGTGCGTTCCCTGGCGGAGCAGATCGGGCTGAACCCGGACGCGTTGGAGGCGACAGTATCCGCCTTCAATGCCGCCATCCAGCCCGGCAACTTCAACCCGGCGGTCAAGGATGGCAAGCGGACGGTCGGCATGACGCCGCCGAAGAGCAACTGGGCGTTGCCGCTCGACACGCCGCCCTATCTCGCCTTTGCCGTCACCTGCGGCATCACCTTCACCTTCGGCGGCGTCAAGGTGGACAGTGGCGCCCGCGTCCTCGACCATGCGGATCGCCCAATCTCCGGCCTTCACGCCGCCGGGGAATTGGTCGGTGGCTTGTTCTATGGGAACTATCCCGGCGGCAGCGGCCTCACCAGCGGCGCGGTCTTTGGCCGCCGCGCGGGCACGTCGGCAGGGCAACACGCAGTAGGGAGTAGCGAGTAACGAGTAACGAGAAGGTGCGGGGCCACTCGTTACTCCCTACTCGTTACTGCCCCGATACCGCGCATATAGCGGTCGCGCAGCAGCACCGGGTCGCGTTCGGGGCGGGCGGCGCCGGGGGCGGCGTCCACATGGGCGGCGATCAGATGCGGGCCATCGTCGGTGAGGGCGTGCATGACGAGGCGCGTGAAGTCGGCTTCGTCCGTCGCCCACACACTCTTCGTGATGCCTGCCGCCTTCGCGACACCGACGATGTCGGTCACACCGCCCGTCGCGGCGCGCTGCTTGCCGGTGATCTGATACAACCCGTTATCCCAGACAACGACCGTGAGGTTGCGCGGCGCAACGCTGGCAATTGTCGCCAGGCAGCCGAGGTTCATCAGGAGCGAGCCGTCCCCTTCGAGCGCGAAGAACTGCCGCTCCGGTTGCGCCACCGCGCCCCCCAATGCGATCGGCGCCGCAAGCCCCATGCTCCCGAGCATGTAGAAGTTTTGCGGGCGGTGCCCGACGGCGAAGAGGTCGAAGTTTGTGTTGCCGATCCCCGCCACCACCGCCTCCTCGTGCGTGAGGAGTGCGACGAGACTGCGTGTCAACGTGAGGCGTTGCATCGGTGTCGCGGACTTCGCGGTCGCTGCCGCAGTATCAGACAGAACCATCATCGCCTCCGTAATGTTCTTGTGATGGCGCCCCTACGTACTGCCTCGTCACTCGTTACCTGTTACTCGTCACACGTCGGTCTTGCCACCCGTCAGGAGTGGGGAGAGGATGAGCGCGGTCGGCGTGCGGGTCTGGAAGCATTGGCGAATCATTCGGTGGCTGAGGAAGTGCAATTCATCTTCGCGCGCGAGCGTGACGTGCGGGATGCCGAGGGCGTCCAGCGCCGGGCGGATGGCGCGGGTAATCGGCATCTGCACGGAGTTGTACTCGCCGATTACGCCGCGTTCCGAGATCACCATGAGGAGCGGCAGTTGGTAGGGAACGGCGAGCGAGGCGAGGGCGTTGATGGTGTTGCCGAAGCCGCTCGACTGCATCAGGACGACGGCGCGCATCCCCGCCATATCCGCACCGCAGGCGATACCGATTGCCTCCTCCTCGCGCGTCGCGGTGAAGGCGGTGAAGTGCATATCCGCCTGCGCGCCGTCAATCAGGGGGATGAGCATGTTGTCCGGCACATAGGTCATCAGCCGGACATTGTGCTCCTTGAGGTTCGCCAGAACTGTCTCCGCCCATTGCACGCGGATTCCTCCTTGAGAGATGCGACCCCGAATATTGTACCGCATGCGGTCTCTCCCTTCGGACAGCGGGCAACCCGCCGAGAGAGCGTCGCGGCCTCCGCTCTCTGTTCCGGCGAGGCGGTCAATCGTCCGCCGCCAGCGGCTCGGAGAGGAGATAGCAGCCGCACGCCGGGCGGTGGAAGCGGGGGGCGCGATAATCGGTGATCAGATAGCCGCGCGTGAGAGCAGCGGTGAAGGCGGTGCGCGTCGCCAGCCGCCAGGCGAGCGCGTGGGCAGGATTGGTTGCTTTGATTGCCTGGATACTCGCGGGGATTTCGATGCGATATCGCCCCAACCCCGCGGGGGGAGAGGGAGCAAACGGAGACCCGTCATCGGTCATCTGGAGAAGGAAGGGAGCGTCGAGGGATTCCGCGCTGACGAGGGGGCCGAAGGTTGCGTTGCGCTCGGCAGTGGCGAGGCGGCCGAGGACGTGCGGCGTGTCGAGCCGCCACTCAACGAGCAACCGGTCGCTCGACAACCCGACATTGAGCGCTTCGGGCATCGCGCCGTAGAAATCCGGGAGATAGGTATGGCTGATGACGCCCAGTTTGGCGAAATTGAGATGCGCGTTCGCCGATTCGAGCGGATCGAATGTCCACGTCATCAGGTCGAGCCCTTGGGCGAGGACGAATGCCCGCTGCGCCATCTTCAACTGCCAACCGACGCCCCACTGGCGATACTCCGGCAGCACGCCGAGCAAATGCGAATGATGATACGCGCCGCCTGCTCCCCACGCGACGATACTGAGCGCCATGCCGACCATCCGCCTACCGACCCACGCGCCAATCACCGTCCCACCTGCGTGCGCGATGGCGCGCAGGATGTCGTACGGCACGATGTCGCGCTCGCTCCCCTCCCAGACCGCCAGTTGGACATCTTCGCAGGCGTGGAAATCCGCAACCGTTTCGCATACGGCGATGTGGATCGCGGGCGGGATTCCTCGTGTCACAGGACGCTCATCCGTCGCATCCGCAGCCACACGCTACATGAGAGGACGCCATAGCCCTTCGCTCCCAGCGACAGGCGCACACCTGTTTCTGGGTCAATATCGCGATAGAGCCCGTGTCGCGCATCAATTTGATGTCATATTCCTCTTGCCGGGTTCGGGTCCGGTTCGTATTCATCCGCCTTGACGAACGTTCCTGTCGCGCCGGTCAGTGTGATGCCAACCGGCTTGCCGCGAATACTGACGCGGGCGCCCGGAGCGAGGCCGGCATCATCAATCATCATATCCCTGTCGAACGTCCGATTGCTCATGATATTGAGTATACATCACTCATACACCTTCGTCCGGCTATCACTGCTCGTCGCTCGCCATGGCGTCCTCTTTGCCGGAGCGAATAACACGTACGAGTAGCGAGAAGGCCCTCACTCGTTACTCGTTAGGTGGAAGCGGGCGACACGTTCCTCGTCAACGATGATGCCGAGGCCGGGAGCATGCGGATCAATGCGGATCGCGCCGTCGGCATAGGTCAGGCCGGTGGCGAGGTCCTCCCGCAGCATTACCGGGCCGACCAGCCCGTTCGCCACGACCGCCCGCCGCGTCAGCGCGACCTGCACGCCCGCCGCGGTGGCGATTGTGCTCTCGACCATCGAGCCGACCATGCAGCGCAACCCGGCCGCCTCGCAGACAGCGATCAGCCGCATCGCTTCGGTGATACCGCCCGTTTTCATCAGTTTGATATTGATGAGGTCCGCCGCGCGCGATTCCGCAATGCGTAGGCCGGCCCGCGCGCTGTGGACGCCCTCGTCCGCCATTTGGGCGATACCCGTCGCGCGGCGGACTTCCGCCAGCCCCGCGAAATCGTCGGCACGGATCGGCTGCTCGATCCAGACCGGGGCGGCGGGTGCGATGGCATGGATGGCACGGATCGCCGTCGCGGGGTCGCGCCAGCCCTGATTGGCGTCTACCATCAGCGCAACCTCCGGCCCGACCGCCTCACGCACTGCCATGATACGGTCCACATCGTCCTGGAGGCGCGCCGCGCCGACTTTCATCTTGATTTCGCTGTGCCCCGCCGCGACTGCGGCCTTCGCTTCCGCCGCCATCTTCGCCGGCTCCCCGATGGAGAGCGTCGCGTGCCAGACAAGTGACTCCCGCACCGGCCCGCCGAGCAGCGCCGCGACGGAGAGGCCCGCCTGCTTCCCGGCAATATCCCACAAGGCGAGGTCAATCGCTGCTCTCGCGCTCGGCGCACCCGTCACCAGCCCATCCAACCGCGCATGGATTGCTTCACGGTGCAGCGGGTTCTGATCGCGGAGCAGCGGCAGGAGGTCGTGCCGGAGCATCGCATGCGTGCTTGCCCAACTCTCGCCCGTCACATATGGGTCCGGCGTCGCCTCACCCCAGCCGACGAGGCCGGTATCGGTCGTCAACCGGACGAGGACGCTCTCGACGTGCGAATACGTCCCGTACGAGATGATGAAGGGTTTGATGAGCGGTAGCCGCACCGCGTAACATTCGATGCCGGTGATCAGCATGGAGGTTAGGCTCCTCCGGGGGTTCAGCACAGGGCGTCGTTGCCCGTAATGATAGCAGGAGGAGCCGTACCCCGACAGCAATCGGCCATTCGTTGTCGCTCGTTGCCCGCTGCCTGCTGATCGGATCACATCGCGAGATCGCCTCCATCCACCGCGAGGGCGTGCCCCGTGGTGAACGACGCAGCGTCCGAGCAGAGCCAGATCACCGCCTCCGCGACCTCCTCCGGTTCGCCGATCCGGCCGATCGGATGCGCCGCAGCCTGCCGCGCCTCCACCTCCGGGCCGCCGCCCGTTATCCGCTCGTACATTGGCGTGCGGATCGTCGCCGGGCAGACGGCATTGACGCGAATACCCTGTCGCGCCACCTCCAGCGCCACCGAGCGCGTCAGGCCGATCACGCCATGCTTGCTCGCGGCATATGCGGACGTATTCGCCCCTCCGCCCAGCCCCTGCACCGACGCCATGTTGACGATCGCGCCGCCACCCTGCCGGAGCATCCGCGCGACCTCATACTTGAGGCAGAGCCATATGCCCTTCAGATTAATCGCGATCACGCGGTCCCACGCCTCCTCCGGCATCTCGGTCACCGGCTGCGGTGGAACATTGATCCCGGCGTTGTTCAGCGCGTAGTCCAAGCGCCCGAATGCCTCCACCGTCGCTTCGATCATCGCGGCGACATCGGCGGAGCGCGACACATCCGTGGGTATGAACCGGGCGATGCCGCCCGTATCCCCGATCATCCGAACGGTCTCCTCGCTGCCCTCCCGGTTGACGTCGGCGATCACGACGCGCGCCCCTTCCCGCGCGAAGCGCACCGCGCTCGCTCGCCCGATGCCCGAACTGCCCCCGGTGACAACCGCGACCTTGCCATCGAAACCCGGCATCGTTCCCTCCCGATGATTGTCCGCGCCGCCTCATCGCGGATTCCAAAGGATAAACCATGAAGTGACGACGGCGCGACAGCCGTCGCAACTGCTACACTGCATCCGGATTGATTAATCGAGACGGACGGAAGGGGAGTGCGTATGACGAAGCAGATCGTCGCGATCGGTGGCGCGGGGTTATCCGTCGAACCGGACGACTTGCTCCTGGAGAAGTACATCCTCGGGCTGACGAATACGGCGGCGCCGAAGATCTGCTACATCGGCACGGCGAGCGGCGATTCGCAGATGGGCATTGACCGCTTCTACGATGCCGCCGGACGGCTCACCTGCACGCCGACGCATCTCTCGCTCTACAAGCCTTCCACGAATGACCTCACGGCCCTGCTGCTGGAGCAGGACATCATCTATGTCGGCGGGGGCAGTACGCGGAATCTGCTCGCGCTCTGGCGAGAGTGGGGCGTGGATCGGATCATGCGCGACGCGTACGAGCGGGGCATCATTCTCGGCGGCGTCAGCGCGGGCTCGATCTGCTGGTTCGGGCAGGGGACGACGGACTCACTCTTCGGCCCGCTGACGCCGATTCGCTGCCTCGGTTTCCTCCCCGGCAGCAACTCCCCGCACTACGACAGCGAGCCGGAGCGCCGCCCGATCTATCATCGCCTGATCGCCACCGGCGAGATCGAGGATGGCTACGCGGCGGACGACGGCGTCGGCCTGCATTTCATTGACGGCAGCCTGCACACGGTCATCAGTTCCCGATCGAACGCCCGTGCCTACCGCGTCGAGCGCAAAAAGGATAGCGTGACGGAAACGGAGATCGTCCCGATCTATCTCGGCGCGGTAACGAACGGCGAATAACGAACGAGGCGGCGCTGCTCGGCGGGCAGGTCTGCCGCTGCTCGTACGCAAAGAGAAGGAGCGAGGTGGATCATCTCGCTCCTTCTCTTTCGGCTGTTGATGCGCGATCCGCATACGTCCGGCATTCGTGGGGCCGCTCAGTTGCTCGTAGTCCGTGCGGCCATGATCTCCTCGAAGTGTTCCTGGGCGTAGCGGGGCAGGACGGATTCCGTCGTGGCAGGCGCCGCCACCGCGAAGAGGCGCACATTCCCCGCCATCATCGCCTCGAAGTGCTCCTGCCCCATCCCATTCCCGCCCAGCACATGCACCGCGCTCGGTGCGATCACCGCACTGAAGCGCGTCCCCTCCTCCGCTGCGGCGATCTGCTCACAGTGCTCTTGCGCATACCCCGTGCAGGAGCGCGCGGCGCTGACCGGCGTGACCGAGGCGAGGGAGAGGAGACCGACGAGGAGGGTGACGAGGGCGACGGCGCTCTTGCGTGTCATGGCAGTGCTCCCTTTCTGTGCGTGCATGAATCGTTCATGCGTCATGGTCACAGGATAGGGAGCGGCGGCGTTCCCGCCTTCGACGAAAGGAGGTATTCGGTCAGCGGCGTGTGCCGAGGGTCCGATACGCCGAATTGATTAGTCATCGGGGCGGGTGATGAGCGGCGGATCAGGCGAGGCCATTGCGGAGGGCGAAGGTGGCCGCTTCGGTGCGGTTCGCGCTGTCGGTCTTGGTGAGGATGTTGCGGAGATGGACGCGCACGGTGTGCTCCGAGAGGAAGAGGGTGTCGGCGATCGCGCGGTTGGTGCATCCGGCAGCGACGAGGCGGAGGACTTCGACCTCACGCGCGGAGAGACCGGCGGGGTAGGCGGGCGGTGCGTCCTTGAGGGTTGCCAAACGTGCGGCGAGAGCATCGGCGCGGGCGAGGGCGGGCATGGCGCCGAGCGGGGTACAGATTGCACGGACCTCATCGAGCAGGGTCGTTGCCGCTGCGGTATTCCGCATGGCAGCGTGGCGTGCCGCCAGCGCAAGGAGGGTGAGGGCACGTTCATAGGGAGCAGCGCAGGCATTGGCGAGAGTGAGCGATTCTTGCAAGTGCGCCTCGGCAACATCGTAGCGGCCCGCGTCGGTGTCGAGTGCACCGAGCAGGCGATGCGCGGCAAGCAGGGCGAGCGGTTGGCGGGGTTTGGTGGCATGGGTGAGGGCGCGTGTTGCAGATTCGTACGCTGCCGCTGTGTCGCCGGCCACCCGGTAATACGCAGCCCAGAGCGCCTGCCCTTCGGACTGACCGAGCACCGCCCCGCTCCACGCCAGCCAGCGATCATGCGCTTCCAGCCATGCCCGTGCAGTCTCCAGATCGTCTGTGTCGAGCGCGAGCGCGGCGGCCAGTCGTAACAGCGCCATCGCATCATGGAAGTCCTGTCCTCCCGGCGCAGATGACGGGCCATTGGGAAGTAATTCGCGCACGGCGGTCCACGCCATTTTGGGCTCGCCCTGCAATCGCGCTAGAGGACCAAGCATCTGATAGCCACTGTGACGCAGGTATGTAGAGTTACTCGGCGCTATCGCGGCAAGCGCTATCGCCCGCGCTTCTTCCCAGTCGCCTTCTACCGTCAGTAATTGCACAGATGACAGGCGCGTTGGATCTGCGGCAGCATGTTGTGCGAGCAGACGGGCCTGCATTCCCACAGCAGCTAATTGTTGGCATTCCGTCACGCGGTCCCCTCGATAGGGGAGCGCGAGCAACGCCATCTCATTCATTACTGCCATGCCAAGTGTTGCAAAGTGTCCCGCAGCATGGAGTGCGACACGAGCCTGTGCAAAGGCCTTCGCTGCCTCCTCTGGCTGTCCGAGCAACGCATAGGCGATACCGAGGCCTTGCTCCTTATCACCATAACTGAAGCGACCTAAGTCGCCCAATCCTGTTAGGGTGGGAGTGCCTGTTCTGGCGCGCTCCCCATATTTCACTGCCTCGACGATGCGCCCCACGATGGCAAGATGCAGTACCGGCGTGCCCCTATAAGTGGCCGAGTTCTGAGGATCCTCTCGCTGGTTGAGACGTGCTTTTTCTTCGGCGGAGAGCGCATCAAGGGCAGTTACCCCAGCGATCGATTGGGAGATGCCCACAGTTCGTTCACCCCCGAAGATGAGGCTACCTCCTCGACTGTAGAGTGCAAGGGCTGCCAAAGCGTGGTCACCTATCTCGATTGCCGCTTTCATTGCGGCATCCAAGTAGGCAACGCTCCGCTTCGGGTCGTGGAAGCGGAGCATTCGTGCAATGCGGTAAAGAAGCCAACCGCGCTCACCAAGATTTGCTTCCGTTTGCTCCATCTTAGGAAGCGCTGCCTCGTACCGATCTGCCGCTGTCAGCCATGCATATGCCTGTTGCGCTCGCTCACCTGCCTTGATAAGCCATTCCGCTGCCCGCATATCTCCGGCCTGCCGGAAGTGATAGGCGATGGCGTCCGGATCGGGGTTGAGAGCCACTACCAATGCCTCCCCGACCTGCCGGTGCATGTGTCGCCGTCGTGATGGAAGGATGCCCTCATACAATGTCTCGCGGATCAGGGCGTGGACGAAGCGCGCCTGCATGCCGTCCGACGTCTCCTCGATCAGTCGTGCCGCCGCGCCCTGTTCGATCACCGCGAACAGTGTTTCTTCGTCCGCCCCGGCCACTGCCGCCCAAAGCGCCAGCGGCACTTCCTGCCCGATCACCGCCGCCACCGAGAGGAGTCGCTGCGCTTCGTCGCCCAGCCGCGCCAACCGTCCGTCAATCACCTGTTTGAGCGGCATTGGCACCTGCACACGCGCGAGATCGCTCAGTATCCAGCCCTCGTCTGTCTGGTGGAGCACGGCTGCTTCTTCGAGCGATTGCAGCAGTTGGGTGAGGAAGAACGCGTTGCCTTCCGCCCGTGCGTCCAGATAGTGGACGAGCCGGTCTGCGTCATCTGACGTGAGACCGTAGCGTGCAACCAGCGTCTGTACTGCGTCGGCAGGCAAACCGCGCGGATCGAGGCGGGTGGCATGGGCCTCGCGGTCGAGCACGGGCAGGAGTTGATAGAGGGGATGGCGGCGGGTGATCTCATCGCTGCGATAGGTGACGATGAGCACGAGCGCGGACGCGTCGGCGTCGCGGGCGATAAAGCGGAGGAGATCGAGGCTGGCGGGATCGGCCCAATGCAGGTCATCGAGCAGCAGGACAAGGGGCCGCTCGGTCGTGGCGGCGATCAGGAAATCCTGCACCTGTTGAAAGAGCGCCGCTTCACTCGTGACTTCACCAATCGTGCCCCGCTTGGCAAACGCAGCCGGCAACGGCGGCAGATCACCCGTCACCCGGTAGTGGGCGAAGAGTTCGACCCATGGGCCATAGGGTGGCGTCTCGGTCAGGTCGTAGCAACGTCCCGTGAGCACCAGTGCGCCTGTCTCCACCGCCTCGCGGCAGAGCGCCTCCGCCAGCGTTGTCTTGCCGATCCCCGCTTCGCCCCCGATCAGGACGAGGCTGCCTTGCCCGACGCGCGCGGCGGCGAGATGATCGCGGAGCACGGCTTGCTCGCGCTCCCGCCCGACGAGTGGGAGTGGCGCAGCGATTTGGTCAGCCGGAGTTGCCGTAACGCACCTCCCCTAATCGCGATAGGCTCGTCCACGGGGCAGGATACGCGAAATCACAATGGTACGGGTTGCTCCATTGATGAGAAGGCGGACACGCCAGTCGCCGACGCGTAATCGCCACACGTCCTTTTCTCCCCGAAGTTTGCGAACATCTCCATGACGCGGCCCATCACTGAGCATATCAATGGCAACCTTCACCCGTTGCTGATCCGAAGTCGGTAGTCGCGTCAGATCTTTTTCGGCTTTCGGCAAGATAATGACGTGCCGCTCATCATTCACTGCGGGATCTCCGCCCGCACGTCTTCCCAGTCGCGACCATCACCGCGCAAGTATGCTTGCCAGGCTTCGTCATCTTCTGCCTGTTCTTCAGGCGTATATGGCTCATCATCAATCGGCGCATTTAGCAGTTCTTGCAGGAATGGATCGCGCTTCGCGGCCCGCACCATCTCGAGATGGCGCAACAATCTCTCCAGATCGCTCTCCGGCAATTCATCTACCAAACGATGCACATCTTCTTTGATACTCATACTGCATTCTCCGTCCTCCCCCTCTCTATTGCCAGAGCAATGGAGAGGGGCCGGGGGTGAGGCTCCCCGTCAGTCCGCCGCTGCGCTCTCGCTCGCGTGAATCGCGCGCCAGACCTTCTCCGACGTGAGTGGCAGGTCAATGTGCGAGACGCCGAAAGGCTCCAGCGCGTCCATCACGGCGTTGGCGATCGTCGGCGTGGAGGCGACGGTCGCCGCCTCGCCGATCCCCTTGACGCCGAGCGGGTTGAGGGGTGAGGGTGTCTCGGTGCGGTCCGTCTGGAACTGTGGGAAGAAGCCCGCGACGGGCACGGTGTAGTCCATCAGCGAGCCGGAGATCAGTTGACCCTGCTCGTCGTACACCACTTCCTCCCAGAGCGCCTGCCCGATCCCCTGCGCGAGGCCGCCATGTACCTGCCCGGCAACGAGTAGCGGGCTGACGACACGGCCGCAGTCGTCCACCGTAACGTAGCGCTGGAGGGTGATGTCGCCCGTTTCCGGGTCCACCTCGACGACGGCGATGTGGGCGCCGGAGGGGTAGGTGAGGCCCGGCGGCTTGAAGAAGTCGTTCTCTTCCAGGCCGGGGTTGATGTCGTTCGGGAGTTTGTCGCTGTACGCGGCGGCGGCGACGTCCGCCAGGCTCTTGGCGCGATCCGCCGCGCCCTTCACGCTGAATTTGCCGCCGGAGAACTCGATATCCTCGGGCGCCGCTTCGAGGAGGTGGGCGGCGATCTTCCGCGCCTTCGCCTCGACTTTGTCGAGCGCCATGACGAGTGCCGAGCCGCCGGTGACGAGGCCGCGGCTACCCATCGTCCCCTGGCCGATCGGCGTGTTGCCCGTGTCGCCGTGGCGGACGGCGATGGCGTCGAAGTCCACGCCGAGGCGATCGGCGACGATCTGCGAGAAGGTCGTCTCCTGCCCCTGGCCGTGGGGCGAGATGCCGGTCATCACCGTCACCGCGCCGGAAGGCTCGATACGCACCGACGCGCTCTCGTACGGTCCGAAGCCGCACATCTCGATGTAGCAGCCGACGCCAATGCCCATATACCGCCCCTGCTGGCGCAACCGTGCCTGCTCCGCGCGCAGCCCCTTGTAGTCCGCCAATTCGAGCACCTTGTCGAGCGAGCGCTCGTACTCGCCGCTGTCGTAGGTGAGGCCGGTCGGCGTGTTGTAGGGGAAGGCGTCCGGTGGGATGAAGTTCTTGCGGCGCACCTCGGCCGGGTCCATGCCGACCGCGTCCGCCACCTGATCCATGATCCGCTCGATGTAGTAACACGCTTCCGGCCGCCCCGCGCCGCGATACGCCGCGACGGACATCGTGTGCGTATGCACGCAGGTGACGGTGATCTGGATGTTCTGGATGTTGTAGGTGCCGACGGCCATCTGCGCCGTCAGGACGGGCAGGAAGGCGGCGAGCGGGTACGCGCCGAGGTTGCCGGTGATCTCCTCCTTGAGGCCGAGCACCGTGCCGTCCTTGCGCGCCGCGACCTGGACCTTGATCTCCTGATCGCGCCCGTGGTTCGTCGCCAACATGTTCTCCGCGCGCGACTCGATCCATCTGACGGGCCGCTTAAGCGCGCGGGCAATCGCGGAAACGATGATGTCTTCCGGGTACGCGCCGATCTTCACGCCGAAGCCGCCGCCGACTTCCGGCGCGATCACGCGGATGTCTGACTCTGACATGCCGAGGACTGTCGCGATCGTCGAGCGGACGCTGTGTGGGTTCTGATTGGAACTCCAGACGGTCAGCGCGCCCTGCCAGCCGTCCCACGAGGCGGCGACCGCGCGCCCCTCCATCGGCACGGCGGCGAGCCGCTGACTGACGATATGAAGGTCGAGCACGACGCCGTCCTTCTCCGCTTCCGCGAAGGCAGCATCCACGTCGCCGGTCGTCTTTTGCCACTTGAGGCCGATGTTGTCCGGCTTGTCGCTGAAGACCTTCGGCGCATCCGGCGCGAGCGCGGCGGCAACCGTCGCGGCGACGGGTAGCGGCTCCCAATCTACTTCGATTAGGTCCACGGCGTCGCGCGCGGTATACATATCCGTGGCGACGACTACCGCGACCTGCTCGCCGACGTGACGCACCTTGCCGATCGCGAGGGGATACTGCTGTTCCTTCTCGGTCTGGTCCGCCATCTCCTCGGCTGCCTCTTCCTCGACGCTGCCACCCTCGCCGCCACCGCCTGCCATCGGGCCGGCCATCTTCTTCATCTGCTCGCCGGTGTAGACGGCGATGACGCCCGGATGGGCGAGTGCAGCGGCGGCGTCTATACGCGTGATGCGGGCGTGCGCATACGGGCTGCGGAGAATCGCGCAGTGGAGCATACCCGGCAACTGGACATCCGCGACGTACGTGGATGAACCGGTGATCAGCCGGGGATCTTCTTTGCGCCGGACTCGTGCCCCAACATAGCGGGAGTAAACCACGTCACGTTCCTTCCTGTTCCATCTGCGGGTAGCCGACGAGTGGGTGCGGTGCTGGTGGCAGTATACTACGAGACCTACCGGAGCAATGAGCGACGAGCAACGAGCAACGAGGTGATGACCGATTATACTCATTGCTCAGAACTCGTTGCCCATTGCTTCCAAGAAGGGGGTGAGGTTGATGAACGTCGGATTCATCGGGCTTGGCGCGATGGGAACGCCGATGGCGCGGACGCTGGTCAAAGCGGGGTTCACACTCACCGGCTACGATGCCGACGCGGCACGGGCGGCGGCGCTCGTCACGGATGGCGCGACGGTTGCCGGGAGCGCGGCGGACGTCGCGAGGGGCGCGGATGTGCTGCTCGTGATGGTGCAGAACTACGCACAGGCATGCGAGGCGTTGCTCGGGCCGGGCGGTGCGTTCGCCGCCTTGTCACCAGGCGCGACCGTCCTTGTGATGAGCACGATTGCCCCAGCAGAGGCGCGGGAACTGGCGGAACATGCCGCCGAGCGCGGTCTCGGTCTCGTGGACGCGCCGGGATCGCGCCGGAGGTCGTCCAGAATTTCGTCATGCACGGGGCAGGGGCTTCGTGGATGTTTGGCGACCGCGGCCCGCGCATGGTCTCAGGCGAATACACACCGCCCCGGAGCGCCCTCGCCATCTTCGTCAAGGACCTCGGCATCGTCCATGATCTCGGCGCGTCGGTCGGCCTCTCCTTGCACGTCAACGATGCCGCGCTCGCGCTCTTCCGTCGTGCCGCCGACGCGGGCATGGCGCCCCTCGACGATTCCTCGGTGATCGAGATTGTCCGCATCAACGGGGACGGATAATCGCGCGGTGGCAGCAGGCTTTCCCGCCTCCGACTACCTCTCAAGTGAAGGAGCAGCGCGCATGAAGGATGTGAGACGGCAGCCGCTGGCGGCGCTCTTCGCGGGGTTGTCACCGCCGCCCGATGAAGCGCCGCTGCTCGCCGCGATCCGGGCCCACCTCGTCGGCGATCCGCGCGCCGTCGTCGTGCTCGATGACGACCCGACCGGCACGCAGACGGTCTACGACCTCTCCGTCTATACGCGGTGGGATGTCGAAACGCTGGCCGGGGCGCTCCGGTCGGGCGGCACGGGGTTCTATCTGCTCACCAACAGCCGCAGTATGACGGAGCGCGACGCGGTGGCGCTCAACCGCGAGATCGCGGCGAACCTGCGCGTCGCGTTGGCGCAAACCGGGCGGCTACTCACCATCATCAGCCGGAGCGATTCGACGCTACGCGGCCACTTCCCCGCCGAGACCGATGCGCTGATCGGGCCGGACGATGACCGCCCCCCGCAGGTCGTCCTCGCGCCCTTCTTCGCGGAGGGGAAGCGGATCACCGTCGGCGATGTCCACTGGGTGCATGACGGCGAGACCGCCGTGCCGGTTGGTGAGACGGAGTTCGCGAAGGATACCACCTTCGGCTTCGCGTCGTCCGACCTGCGCGATTGGGCAGTCGAGAAATCGGGTGGGCGCTGGGCGCACGACGATGTGGCCGCCCTTCCACTCGCGACGATCCGGCAGGGTACGGACGCTATCGCGGCGTGGTTCATGGCGGCAGCGCAGCCCGTTCTCGTCATCAACAGCGCGGCGGACGGAGACATGGCGGCGGCCGTCCTCGGTCTGCTCAAAGCGGAAGTGGCGGGGCGGCGCTACCTCTGCCGGACAGCGGCTGCCTTCGTCCGCGCTCGGTTCGGCTTACCACGTCGCCCGCTGCTCGCGCCCGCCGAGATGGTCCGTGGCCCCGGCCCCGGCCTCGTCGTCGTCGGCTCGTATGTGCCCCGCAGCACGGCGCAACTGGAGCGTGCGCGGGCAGTGCAGACCGCTCGCGCGGTCGAAGTATCCGCCGACGCGCTGCTCGATGACCGGCGCGACGACGCAATCCAGTCAGCGATTGAGACGATCAATGACGCATGGGCGCACGGCGTGGACGCGTTGCTCTTTACGAGTCGGACACTCTTACAAGACAAGACCGACGAGGCGGCGAACCTCAAGATCGGGCAGCGGATTTCCGCCGCGCTCGTCGCGATCGTGCGGGGGCTGGGGCGTGATCCCGCGTGGTTGATCGCGAAGGGCGGCATCACGTCCAGCGATATGGCGACCGAGGCGCTCGGTATCCGCCATGCGACGGTGCTCGGCGCGCTCCTCCCCGGTGTGCCCGTCTGGCGGGCCGTTCAGTCGGCACGGTGGCCGGACATGCCGTTCGTTATCTTTCCCGGCAATGTCGGCACGGAAGACGATCTCGCCCGCGCGATGGTGGCGCTGCACGCCGCCGCGAGTGGGGAACAGCCCACATTGCTCATTCATCCCGTCTGATGTAGCATGCGCCGTGCGATTGGAAGCAGTCTCAGTACCTCCGCATTGGGCACTTCGCGCTTGAGAAAGGTCATACCAATATGGGCGTTTTGCAACCGTGGCACCTCATCGTCATCCTCGTCATCGTCCTGATCGTCTTCGGCGCGGGGAAACTCGGTGGCCTCGGCGGCGCGGTCGGTAAGTCCGTGAAGGACTTCAAAGACTCCATCAAAGATGACGACGATGCGAAGAAGAACACGAAGTCAGTCATAGATTAGGCGCTCCGATCCGTGGACGGGAGATCACCACGTTGACGACACCCCCACTGGAAGGGTCGGAGCGTTCCGCGCCCATTGAGACCTCGCCGGTCATTGATCCGGGAACGGACGGCCCGCGCCCCGTGCCGATCGCGCGGCGAAAAGCCTCGACGGGCAGCGCTACCGGCGAAGTCATCGAAACGCTGGCAATTGCCATCATCCTCTTCTTCGCAATGCGTCTGCTCGTCCTCCCCGTCAAGGTGGAAGGGATGAGCATGGCGCCGGGCCTCACCCAGGAGCAGCATCTCCTCGTCAACCGGCGCGCCTACACGCACTGGGATATCGGCGGCCATACCTATTACCTGTTCGGCAAGCCCCACCGCGGTGACATCGTTGTCCTCACACCACCACCGCAAGAGGCGCAGCAGGGCATCCCGTTCATCAAGCGGATTATTGGTTTGCCCGGCGAGCGCGTGCTCGTTAAAGGCGGCAAGGTCTACATCAATGACCAGCCGATTCGTGAGCCGTACATCGCCGAGTCGCCCGCCTACACCTGGCCCGCGAATGGTCAACCGTACGTCGTGCCGGAACATGACGTTATCGTCTTCGGGGACAATCGCAACCGCAGCGAAGATTCGAGCCGCTTCGGCGTCCTTCCTGAGAGCCTCATCCGTGGCCGCGCCTTCGCCACGTTCTACCCCGTGAACGAGGTCGGTTTTCTTCCCCATCCGGAGTACGCGGCAGACCGCACACAGTAAACAGCGGGCGGTGCATAGTGAGCAGTGAGCAAAAACCTCAGTCCTCAGTCATTGACGCCGATGTGCATACCGTCATCCCGTCCGTCGGGATACTCTTTCCGTACCTGACGGACTTCTGGAAGGAGTACATCACCCAGTCCGACTTCAAGGGGCCGGTGGAGGCCTCCTACCCGAAGAACGCGCCGACGACGATCCGGCCCGACGCGCGGCGGACCGATGGCATCGCGCCGGGGTCGCAATTGGCGGTGATGCGGGAGCAATCGCTCGACCCCTGGAATGTGCGGTATGCGATCCTGAACAACACGTACAACCTGGAAAGCGTCCACAATCCCGATGCCGCCGCCGCGCTCGCCAGCGCGGTCAACGACTGGCATATCGCGGAGTGGTTGGAGAAGGATGATCGCCTGCGCGCCTCGCTCCTCGTACCAAGCCAGCAGCCGGAGATGGCGGCGCGGGAGATTGACCGCGTCGGTGACTATCCGGGCTTCGTGCAGGTCTCTTTGCCGGTGCATTCATTGGACCCATATGGTAACCGCCGCTTTCATCCGCTCTACGAGGCGGCGACGCGCCACGATCTCGCCATCGGTCTTCAGTACGGCGGTGCGCCCGGCAGCCCGCCATCCGCCGCCGGCTGGCCCTCCACCTACATGGAAGAGCAGGTCGGCATGGCGCAGATCTTCCAGTCGCAACTCGTCAGCATGATCGTCGAGGGCGTCTTCGACCGCTTCCCGACACTGCGGGTCGCCGCGATCGAGGGCGGATTTACCTGGTTGCCGTCCTTGATGTGGCGGTTCGACAAGGAGTGGAAGGGGCTGCGGCGCGAGGTGCCGTGGGTGCGGCGGCCACCGTCCGACTACATCCGCGAGCACGTCCGATTTACCACGCAGCCGCTCGACGCGCCGCCCGACGCCGCACAGTTCCTCCAGGTCCTCGATCAGATCGGCTCGGACGACCTGCTGATGTTCTCGACGGATTACCCGCACTGGCATTTCGATACACCGGAAGAAGCCTTTCCCCTTAACGCACTTCCCGAGGGCACGAAGCGCAAAATCATGTCCGAGAACGCGCGGGCATTTTACCGGCTGGCGTGAGGGGCGTCCCTTGAAACTGCTATACTCGCTGCTGCAACGGGAGTGCATGGGTCTATCCATGGTGTAACGTTCACTGCCGGGAGCTGTGATGGCGCAGAAGACGGTCCGGTTGCCCCGCGCCGAGCGGCGGCGGCAAATTCTGACGGTCGCGGCGGCGGCGTTCGCGGAGCGCGGATTCAGCGGCGTGACGATGGAGGAGATCGCCGGTCGCGTCGGCGTCACACGGCTCATTCTCTACCGCGCCTTCGCCTCCAAGGAAGATCTCTATCGCGCGATTCTCAATGATACCGCCGCCCGGCTGACCGCCGCGATGACCGAGGCGGTTGCCGTGCCCGCTGCCCCGAGCGGTGCGGCCCTGCGCGCCTACCTCGATGCCGCCCGCGGAAACCCGGCTGCCTTCATGCTCCTCTTCACTGGCGCGGCGGAAAGCCCGCTCGGCCTCGAGATCGAGACGGCGCGCCGCCGGGTGCGCGAGGAGATCGCGCGGCAGGCGCTCGCTCAGGCCACGAAGGAGGGCGTCACTCCCGATCCCTTCTGGTCGCCCCTCGTCGCGGAACTGACACTCGCCATCGTCGAGCGCGGCACACAGTGGTGGTTGGACGCCGCGCCCGCGCCCGCCGCGGACGACGCATTCGTCGAATACCTCCAGCGCGGCGTCAGTGGCATGCTCGGCGGCATCGCGGCGGGGCACTTCAATCTCCGCTTCCCTGGTGGCCGCGCCCGACGATAAGCGTGACGCGGTGGGTCAATGCGAGGACTTTTCGCTGTCGTACATTGACTCATTACCGCCGATTGCCCGCGCGCGAAAGGCTGCGACGGGATACGCACTCATGCCACCCGAGATCACTTTCGTCACCTGCCCTTCGGCATCGCGAACGTACCGCATCGTCTCGCCTGGCGCCGCCATGCCATGCGCCACCTTGATACGGAGCGTCTGTTCGTCTTCGACCGCTAACCGCCCCACCACCTTCACCGGGTCATCGCCATCGGGATAGAGCGCGACCAGGGCATCGCCGAAGGCAGCCACGTCAGTGACACCCCATATGGTGGCGAAGCGCCCGGTGAAGCGCGTGCGCGCGCCGGCGGATGCTTCCGGCGCCGTGCCCTGTTGCAAGGCGAAGTCAATGATCTTCACGGCGCTTTGCGCGAGGAGGGCTGCGGGGCCACCGATCTCATTGGTGAGCACGACGACGACGAGACGATCGCTGGGGTCGAAGATGGTCATCGTGGCGTGCCCTGGGAAAGCGCCGCCGTGGCCAACAAGCCGACGTTCGCCGATCGTATAGATGGCGAATCCCAGCCCGTAGCGCATGTCGCCGTGGGGAACCTCCCAATAGGGCTGTTGCATCTCCCGCTTGGACGCGTCGCTCAAGAGCGTGCCGTCTCCGAAGAAGTGCCCGGCCGCGAATCGGCACAAATCCTCCGCCGTGGAATAGAACCCCGTCGCCGGCGCGAGGATGCCGGTGGCGGCATCCGGGAGAGGACGGTGCGGCAGACCGAACCGGCGCGCCGTGTAGCCCGTCACCAGCCGCCCGCGCGCGTGCGCATCGGTCTCCGGTCCCGTGTTGGCTAACCCCAGGCATTCGGTGATGTGCCGCGTGACATACTCGTGATACGGCAGGCCACTGGCCGCCTCGATCACCATACCGAGGAGCGCGTATGCGATATTGGAGTACTTGAAGGACTCGTTGGCGGCGAGGATCATGCCACCATGCTCCACCAGGCGACGTAGTTCCTCGCCGTCGGGGAACGGCTGGTCCAGTTGCCAGTAGTCCGCGTCGTCTCCGTCGCGCACGATGCCAGTGATATGGTTGAGCGCCTGACGAATGGTTACCCGCATCAACCCATCCTGTTCCGGCAGCCAGCAGACATAGTCCGCCAGCCGATCATCCAGGCGGAGCTTTCCTCCCTCCACCAGTTGCATGATCGCGGTGGCCGTGAACATCTTGGAATGGGACGCGATGCGAAAGATGTGCCCAGGCGTCATGGGGATCTGTCGCTCCAGATTGGCGTAGCCGTACCCTTTGCAGAGAAGAAGACGGTCGTCATACCGGATCGCGACGACGACGCCAGGTAGCTCGCGACGTTCCTGCTGATACGACATCCATTGATCAATATAGACGATGGCGTCATGTAGGAGATCTTGATTCATCTGACTCATGGAAATGGCGCCTCTCTCCGGTATCGCGTCATCCATCACAATGATGTAGAGGCGATCGTGGTATCAACGTTGGCGCAGACGCGGATCCATCGCATCCCGTACCGCGTTCCCGAAGAGGTTGAAACCCAGCACCGTAATGAAGATCGCGAGACCAGGGAAGTTGATCAGCCACGGCGCGGTGGTGATGTACGTCCGGCCGGACACGAGCATTGATCCCCATTCGGGCGATGGCGGCTGAGCACCGAGCCCGAGGAACGAGAGGCTGGCGGCGGCGAGGATCGCGACGGGAAACTCAAGTGTGGCGAGCACAACGATTGGCGCGAGCACATTTGGCAGTACGGCTTTCGACATAATGCGCCCATTTGTCGCGCCGATGACGTGCGCGGCGGTGACGTAATCCTTCTCCTTCACCGATAGGACGGACCCTCGTACGAGCCGCGCGAACCCCGATGCCCCGCCGATCCCGACCGCGATCATCGCGTTTGTCAGGCTCGGGCCGAGCATGGCGACGATTGCCAGTGCCAGCAGGAAACCGGGGAAGGCGAGCATGATGTCCACCACGCGCATGACGATGAGGTCCACAATACCGCCGTAGAAACCGGCGATCATACCGAGGGTGACGCCAATTGCGAGCGCGATGGAGACGGAGACGAGCCCCACGCGCAGGCTGATCCGCGAACCAGAGAGGACGCGGCTGAAGACGTCGCGGCCAATATCGTCCGTGCCGAAGAGATGGTGCGCGGATGGGCCGGTCAGCCGGTTCGGGATATCTATTTTGACCGGGCTATAGGGGGCGACAATCGGAGCGAGCAGGGCGATGACAATGAGACCAAGGATGATACAGCCGCCGATCCGCCCCGGTGCCGCCCGGAACAATGCGCGCCCGAAATCGCGCGCGCCGGAGCGCTGACGCCATCGCTGTTCAGTGACGGGAATCGCCGCGGATCCCTGCGTTGTTTCACGAACATACACCATCGAGAAGCACCTTGCTATTGATAGGCGATTCGGGGGTCAATCGCCGCGTAGAGCACGTCCACCAGGAGATTGACGAGCACATACGTCGTCGCGACGACGAGAATGATACCCTGGATGAGCGGAAAATCTCGCTTCTGGAGCGCCTGCACGGCAAGTTCACCGACACCGTGCCACGCGAACACATACTCGATAATAAACGCACCGGAGAGCAGGGCGCCGAACTGGAGGCCGATAATGGTGACAACAGGAATAAGCGCATTCTTCCAGGCATGCTGGATAATGACGGTTGACTCTTTGATGCCCTTCGCGCGTGCGGTGCGGATGTAGTCCTCGCGCAGCACTTCGAGCATGCTGGAGCGGACGATCCGCGCCAGCACCGCCGAGGCGATCACACCGAGCGTGACCGATGGCAGGATCAATCCCTTCGGCGACATCGAGCCAAGCACCGGGAACCAGTGCAGGTTCACCGCAAAGATGTAAATGAGCAGCAACCCCAGCCAGAACCCTGGCATGGACAAACCGCCAAGTGAGAGCACCATCGAGACCGTGTCAATCAGCGAATCCTTGTAGACCGCCGCAAGGATACCCGCCATCAGTCCGATGCTGACGGCCACGGTGAGGCTGGCAAGGGTGAGAACGACGGTGTTCGGATACCGGCTCTTGATCTCGGTGACAACCGGTCGCTGCGTGGTAATCGAGGTGCCGAGATCGCCATGCACTACGCCCCAGATGTACTTCCCGTATTGCACATAGAGCGGACGATCCAGGCCAAGTTCGTGCCGGATGGTTGCCCTCACCTCGGGATTCGTTTGTTGCCCGAAGAACATGATGTCCACCGGGTCGCCGGGGACCAGCACGCGCATCAGGAAGACGAGCGTGAGGACCCCGAACCAGACCGGTAGCAGGAGGAGCAGACGACGGGCAATATAGACGGCCACGACTACTTCGTCAGCGAGATGTCAACGTAGTGCGGGTAGCCGATCGCGTCCCACTGGTACCCTTTGACGTTGGATCGCGCCGCTCGGACAATCCAGTCAGTGGCGATCGGTGCGATATATGCCTTCTGCAGGATATATTTCTGCACCTCGTGATTGGCAGCGATCCGTTTCTCCGGGTCAAGGGTGGCATCCGCGACGGCGGCTAGCTTATCGAGATCGGGATCGCTCAACTGATGGGTCCAGCCCGGGGTTTTGAAGAGTAGGCTCTCGATCACCGGATCGGGCCACGTCCAGCGCATCCAATCCGCATCGAACTTGCCCGCGTTCAGTTGCGGCAGTTCGGAGCCGAACTCGACGATCTGGATATCCATTTTGATCCCAATCGATTGCAGGGTCGCCTGGATGATCTCTGATGCTGTCTTGGCCGGGTCGGACCCCGAGTAGACGAGCAAGGTAAAGGCGACCGGCTTGCCATCTTTCTGGAGCACGCCGTTCGGGCCGGGTGTATAGCCGCCGGCCGCCAGCGTCTTCTTCGCTTTGTCGAGATCGAAGGGATAGCCGTACTGCTTCCCGATCGTGGCGTCCCACCCGGCGACACCGACCGGCTGCGGGTTGAGATTCGCCGTCGCGTAGCCGTTCCAAGCGCTCTTGACGATCGAATCCCGGTCAATCGAATAGGCGATCGCCTGCCGGAGAGCGAGATCCGTGAAGGGCGCTTTGTTCGCGTATTCGAGGAAGTCCATGTCCGTCGCGTCTTTCCAGATGACGATCTGGTATTTGGGATCATTCTTGATCTTATCAACCTGATGGACGTCGACGTCGCTCACATCCAATTCGCCGCTTTGCAATGCCGCCAGGCGCGTGGCCGCATCGGCGATGATCTTGAACTCGATGGTGTCGAGATAGGCGGGGCCAGTGTTCGCGCCGTCTGTGCGGAAGTTTTTGTACTCCGCGTATCGCTCCAGCGTGATCTTCTGCCCGGTCGCCCACTCCTTCAGTTTGAAGGGGCCCGATCCGACCGGATTATGACCGAAGTTGGCTCCGAACTTCTTCACGGCGGTGGGCGAGACGATCCCGCCGTAGCCGAGCGAAATGTTGGTGAAGAAGGGCGCGTACGGATCGGTGAAATTGAAGCGTACGGTGTTGGGATCAACGAGGTCAACTGACTGGAGCGTGCCCATCTGCGCCTTCGCGGGGGATGCAGTCGCAGGGTCAAGGATGCGGTCGAAAGAGAACTTTACCGCCGCCCCATCGAGGTCTGTCCCGTCGTGGAACTTAATCCCCTTGCGGATCGTGAAGGTGATCTGTTTGCCGTCCGAAGAGATATCCCACTTCTCGGAAAGCCAGGGATGCGGCAGGCGGTCTCGGCCAATGAAGACGAGACGATCGTAGAGATTATCGTTGAAGCTATCCGCCGCGAGCTGAATAGTCTTCGCCGGATCGAGCGCGTCGGGTTCCGTGCCTGTCGCCAGATGCAGCGTGCCGCCTGTGGCTGCCGTTTGTGTACTCACGCTCGCTGCCGGTGTACCGGTCGTCGCCGAGCCAGCCGCTTGCGATGTGGCAGGTGCGGCGGGTGCGGCCGTCGCGGGGACCGGGGTCGAGAAAGTCGTTAAGGGTGTGCCCCCGGCGGTCACCGGTGTATTGGCGAGGGCGGTCGCTGGCGCTTTGGAGGCGGCGGTGGTAGCCGTTGGCGACGATCCACCGCCGCAGGCCGTGAGGATTGCTCCGCCCGCGAGGCTCGCGGTCAATGCGAGAAGCTGCCTCCGACTGATGGATACCGACTTCGCAGGCATTGCCACTCCCTTTCCCTTCCTCAGGTGATGCATCAACGATTGATCTTCGTGGACGACACGCGCATAGTCCGAGCCAATGTTCACCGGACTACTGAAGAGCCTCAACATCATACGGGAGAGACGAGGTAACCGTCAATGCAAAAGTGCCTCGAAGCCCCGCCTTTGCACCGTGTAGATGTCCGATGCGTTGACTGGAGGTTGGTTTGCTCCGCATGACAATGGCGAAGTCATGCGGAGCAGTAACTTGCATGTGAGGGGCCAGAGATGAGGATGAGAGCGAGTCCCGCGTCAGTCAGCGGGTCGCGCCCGTCACGGGATGGCGGAGCGCGAGGTGCGCCGCCGTATCCGGTGCGCGCATGTCGTGGAAGATCGGAGTGAGTGCGACGCCGAGACTGACGAGCAGGAAACTCCCGGCGATGGTCAGGAAAATCGTCCGCAACCCGACCGGATCAATGAGCAAACCTGCCAGGCCGCGTCCGAGCGGGATCATCATGAACGAGATGGCAATGCGCATCCCCTGCACCCGCCCGCGGAGCGTGACCGGTACGCGCTCCTGAGTAATCGTCGCGCTGAGCGGGTTGACGGGGCCGACGGCCAGCCCATCAATGAAGACCGCGATCACCAGCACGGCGAGTGGGGGTGTGAACGCGAACGCGGCATACATCCCCGCGACCGGGATGCAATAGACGATGAAAATCGCCCGGCGCGAGAGGCGATGCCCGACCGCGCCGAACCAGAGCGAGCCGATCACCGCCCCGGCGCCGAGCGCCGCGAAGATCAACCCGACCGGCACCGCGCTGTGATAGGTGCGGATCGCGTAGACGGAGATGAGGAGGCCGAG
Source organism: uncultured Thermomicrobia bacterium (assembly GCA_937968015.1). Lineage (GTDB taxonomy): Bacteria > Chloroflexota > Chloroflexia > Thermomicrobiales > JALYUS01 > JALYUS01. The sequence goes on along the minus strand of CALBSO010000032.1, from coordinate 19,467 downwards.
CGGCGCGTCGAGGAAATTACCGGTCGCGAAGAGGAGAGACATCGCGCGGATGAGCGGCTCTTCCCAGATGAATCGCAACCCTTCCCTCAGATCGGCGAAATACCGGCTCGATGGTGCTCCTTCCATGTCGGTCGTCGTGAGCGCCGGGATGAGCGCGCCGACCAGCGCGGCGGAAACCGCGAAGGTCGTCGCGTCGAGCCAGAGGACATTGCTCGCGCCGATCACGGCGATCAGCACGCCCGCGAGGGGCGGGCCGAGCAGCGTCGCGATGCGCGGCACCGTCTGGACGAAACTATTGGCCCGTTCGAGGCGCATCCCCGCCATCGCCGCGAGTTCCGGCACGAGGCTCTGCCGCGCGGTGTTCCCCGGCGTGTTGAAGAGATTGCCGAGAAAGGCGAGGGCGAGTAACTGCCAGAAGGCCAGCCCGACGGTGTGATAGAGGAGCGGCACCAGCGCGACCGTCAGGCCGCTCGTGATGTCCGCGAGGATGCTCGTCCGTTTGAAGCCGAGCCGGTCCACGAGCGCGCCGCCGAAGAGACCGGCGATGATGAAGGGCAACGCCTCGAAAACACCCGTCAGCCCCGTCTTCGCCGCGCTTCCCGTCGTTTGGAGGACGAACCACGGTAGGGCAACGATCGTCAGCATACTGCCGATTTGTGAGATCGTATTCGCTGTCAATAACCCAAGAATCGGCCTGTCTGTTTTCGTCATCGTGCTCGCGCTGTTCATCACCACTCCATTGCGAATCCCACGTTCCTGATAAACAGCGTATCGTGGAAGATTGATTTTGTCAATAGAGAGATGAATTTATTCAACATTCCTGTGGTAATTGCAGACAAAAGAAATCGGGCAGGCAGAACGCCTACCCGATTTCTGTTTTCCGCTGTCTGCTGGTCGCTGCCTGCTAATACTTCGGCAGGGAGGGATCCACGTCGTCGGACCAGGCGAGGATGCCGCCGGTGAGGTTCTTCAACTTACGGAAGCCCGCGTCCTTGAGGATGCCGAGCGCCTTCGCGGAGCGAACGCCGGAGCGACACTGCAGGACGATCTCATCCGCCGAGTCGAGTTCGTGCATCCGCGCCGGGACATCGCCGAGCGGGATGAAGCGGACATCCGGCTCCTTGATCGTGCCGAGCGCCCACTCGTGCGGCTCGCGCACATCCACGATGACGATATGCTCGCCCGTGTCGAGCCGTTGCTTCAACTCGCGTGGGGCGATCTCCCACTGCGCTTCCAGATTGACTTCCGGTCCCGGCGTGATGCCGCAAAACTCGTCGTAGTCAATCAGGTGGTGGATCGTCGTGTGCTCGCCGCAGATCGGGCAGGTCGGGTCCTTGCGCAGTTTGTACTCGCGGAACTGCATCTTCAGCGCGTCGAAGCGGAGCAAGCGGCCAACGAGCGGGTCGCCGATGCCGAGGATCAGTTTCAGCGTCTCCGCCGCTTGGAGCGCCCCAACGATGCCCGGCAGGACGCCGAGCACGCCGCCCTCCGCGCAGGAGGGGACGAGGCCGGGCGGTGGCGGTTCCGGGTAGAGGCAGCGATAGCACGGCCCTTCTTTCGCGTAGAAGATCGAGACTTGCCCCTCGAAGCGGAAGATCGAGCCGTAGACATTCGGCTTGCCCAGGAGCACGCAGGCGTCGTTGACGAGGTAGCGCGTCGGGAAGTTGTCCGTGCCGTCCACGATGATGTCGTAGTCCTTGAAGATGTCGAGCGCGTTCTCGCTGGAAAGGCGCGTCTCGAAGGTTGTAATGTCGGTGTACGGGTTGAGGGCGATCAGTCGCCGCTTCGCCGCTTCGAGTTTCGACGTGCCGATGTCCTCAGTCGTGTAGGTCACCTGCCGCTGGAGATTCGAGGAATCCACTACGTCGGCGTCCACGATGCCGATGTGGCCGACGCCCGCCGCCGTCAGGTACAGGCCGAGGGGCGCGCCGAGGCCGCCCGCCCCGACGAGCAGGACGCGCGCCTGCTTTAATTTCTTCTGCCCCGCCAGCGTCACTTCCGGCATGATGAGGTGGCGGCTATAGCGGCCGATCTCATCCGCCGACAGTTCCACGTCTTCCATCGTTGCCGCGCCGCCCGCGATGGAGGGCACGATCGTCACGGTATCGCCGGACGCGACGGGCGTCGCGTCCTTCCGCAAGTAGCGGATGTCCTCGTCGTTCAGGTAGATATTGACGAAACTCCGCAGTTGACCGCTGTCGTTGTAGAGGTGCTTCTTAAGGTCCGCATACTTCCCGGTCAGTTGTCCGAGCACCTCGCCAACCGTGCCGCCTGCCAGTTGCACCTGCTCCTTGCCCCCGGCGAATTGCCGCAGCGCCGTCGGGATCAAGATCGTCACATTCTCCGCCATATCATGCCTCCTCTTACCCACGCTCGATGATTCGTTCTTCATTGTAGCCGGAGCGGTCGTCTTTGAGCACCCAGGATTTGAGATCGAGGGCGATGCCCTTGTAAACGCCCTGGATAATGTAGGAATAGGTCGGCCAGGCGAAGTCGCGATCCGTCTCGGAGGGGCGTGGCTCGCTGTCCGGGTGTGAATGATAGAAGCCAATCAACACCATGCCCGCTTCCCGCGCCCGCCGCTCCTCGCGCGCGATCACCTCCGGCCCAATCTGGAAGCGCCGCCGCCGCTCGTCCACCTGCTCCCACGCATTCTCGACCGGCATGACCTCCCGCACGATCTTCTCATCGCCCTGCATTACGCCGATCAGCAGCCCGCATACCTCATCCGGGTACCCCCGCTCGCTGTGCCGGCACACCGTCGCCCTGAGCGCATTCGTCCACATCACGCTCATGCCACCCCCGATTTCAAACGTCGTTTCCCTCGTCCCAGAAGGGGAGAGAGAGGTACTTGGCCGCGCCGTCGCAGAAGATGGTGACGACGGTGCCCGCGTCCAGCGTTGCCGCGACGCGGAGGGCGGCGACGGTATTCGCGGCGGCGGAGACACCGACGAGCAAGCCCTCCTCGCGCGCCAGCCGCTTGACCATCGCATAGGCATCCTCGGTGCTCACTTCCGTGATGGTGTCCGCGAGCGAAGGATCGTAGATGCCGGGAACGATGGCCGAAGCGTAGTGCTTCGTTCCCTCGATCGCATGCACCGGGCTGTCCGGCTGCACCGCGATGAGCCGCACCTGCGAGTTGTATTCGCGCAGGCGGCGACCCGTGCCAGTGAAGGTGCCACTTGTGCCCATGATCGCGACGAAATGGGTTACCGCGCCGCCCGTCTGCCCCCAGATTTCCGGGCCGGTCGTCTCGTAATGGGCGCGCCAGTTGGCGTCATTGTTGAACTGGTCAGGGTAGAAATAACGCTCCGGGTCGGCGGTGTGGCGGCGTTGCACCTCGTGGATCGCGCCGTCGAACCCCTCCGCCGGGTCGGTCTCAACGAGTGCCGCGCCGTACGCCGCGAGCATGCGCTTGCGCTCCTCACTGGCGTTTGCGGGCATGCAGAGTTCGACCCGATACCCGAGCGTCGCCGCGATCATCGCGTAGGCAATGCCGGTGTTGCCGCTCGTCGCGTCGAGGATCGTTTTGTCCGGCGTGAGCAGGCCGCGTGCAATACCATCCCGGATCATCGCGAGGGCGGGGCGATCTTTCACACTTCCGCCAGGATTCTGCATCTCCGCCTTCGCCGCGACAATAACCCTCTCAGGCAGGTGCGCCGTGACGTGCGTCAGCCGGATCAGCGGTGTGTTCCCAATCAGATTGAGCACGGTCGCCGTGCCCTGTACCGTCACTTGCGCCATCAGGATCGTCCCTCCACGCCTTCGCGGCACGCATTGTCGCAGAAGTTGCGTAACAAACACAACAACGCGTCCGCATTCGCGTATCGAGCATAACGATTCCGGAGGGTTCGGCATTCCCCGCATTGCTCATTGCGCATCGCTCTTTTACTATGGTGTCGGGAATGGACGGGGCACGGAGCGCGTGGAAAGGCGAGCGATTGCAAGCGGGTGATTTGGTACCGGATGTGACGGTGACGATCGAGAACGAGCAGGTACGGTTGCGCGATTTCGTTGGCGAAAAACGGGTCGTCCTCTACTTCTATCCGAAGGACAGCAGCCCCAGTTGCATCATGGAGGCGCGGGGGTTTAATGCCTTGATCGCGGAGTTTGCGGCAGCGGGAACCGAAGTGATCGGCGTCAGCACGGACGACGCGACCTCGCACGCGCGATTTGCGCGGCAGGAGGGGTTGCGTTTCTCGCTGGCGACGGACTCGGATGGCGCGGTGGCGAATGCCTTCGGCGCGGCGAATCGGCTCGTGCAGGGGATTGTCGCCAAGCGCGTCACCTTCCTGATCGAGCAGGATGGCCGCATCGTGCGTGTCTGGGATCGCGTCAACCCGCTCACGCACCCGCACGATGTGCTGGACGCGGTGAAAGCCCTCACCCCCACCTCCTTTCCCATACTGCCCAGCGGGAGCCCGGAAGAGGAGTGCCGTTCCAGCGCGTCGTTATCGAAGTAGCCCCGGTTCAGCGCGTCGTTCGGTGTGCGGAACCGCCGAGTTGCTCGGCGATCGTGCGTGCGGCGCCGATGACGCATTCGGCCTGTTGCGATGCACTCGCCGGCTGGAATCGTTGCTCAGGCAGCGTGATCCCTACTGAGCCGATAACACGGCCAGCGGGACCAAAGATCGGAGCGCCAATCCCCACCGCTCCGGGCGTTCGTTCGCCGCGCGTGAGCGCATATTCCTGCGCGCGCACCCGCGCGAGCGCCTGCTCCAGCATCGCCCGATTGGTCGTCGTTTGCGGAGTGAGCGCCGGGAGCGGCCGGGCGAGGATTGTCCGCTGCTCGGCTTCGGGGAGGAATGCGAGGATGGCGAGGCCGGTCGCGCCCGCCGTGACGGGGAGCCATTCGGCAATCTGGCGGATTTGCCGGATGGGGTGCGGCGAGTCCACCGTTGCCGCGAGCATCATCTCCTGGCGTGACGGGTCGTACAGCGCGAGCAAGGCGGTTTCCCCGGTCGCATCCACGAGTCCCTTCAGCCCTGGGAGGGCTACTTCTCGTACGGAGTGATGGTCCGCCGCTTTCCAAGCCAGACGGAGGAACCCAAGCCCCAGGCTGTAACGGCCCGTCTCTGAATCTTGCTGGATCAGTCCGCCCGCCTGGAGATGCGAGAGAACGCGATAGAGGGTGCTTGGATGCATGGCTACCCCCGTGGCGATCTCCCGCAGGCCCCACGACATTCCCGGTGCATCAACCATCCAGAGCAGGACCGCAAACGCTCGGGCGACCGGATCGCGCGTCTCGCGCCGCGCGGGTTCCTTCACGGCTGACGGTTCCATGATCGCTCCTTCTTGGTCGGACAACTCTCTTCCACGCACAACCGGGCAGCATTCGCATAGTGTGGCATCACTGCCCGAACGTATACTACATTTGCACCGAAATTTCCCTCAAAGAATCATAACCTCTCTTGACGGAGTAACCACGCAGGCGATCCTGCTCCACCGTTGTCTCCATCGCAGGCAGCGCTTGACAACGTGCGCGGATGGGCATATCATGCATAATAAGAAACGGACGTTTCTTTATAAGGAACATGGTACTTTGAACCAGGGCGATGGCCGCACGTCTTTCGTTTGTCCTTGCCGATCGTGCCTCACCGCTCTCGTTCCCGCATGTCGCCTTCTTCCCATGATTGGCATGGGCGCGAGGCGACGAACGCGGGGAGGAGACGCATGACCGCACCGAGCATCGATCAGACGCCGCAGGGGTGGGACGCCACCGTCGAGGACTATGACCGATTCCTGACGCCGTTCTTCGCCCGGTTCGCCGAGGATGCGCTGCGCCTCGTCGGTGTGCAGCCCGGCCAGCGGGTCCTTGATGTCGCCGCAGGCCCCGGCACGCTCGCCCTGCTCGCCGCGCGACAGGGGGCCGGGGTCGTTGCCACTGATTTCGCCCCCGCCATGATCGCGCGCCTGCGCCAGCGGGCGGGCGAGGCGGGGATGGCGAATCTCACCGCCGAGGTAATGGACGGCCAGGCGCTGACGCTGCCCGACGACTCCTTCGATGCAGCCTTCTCGATCTTCGGCCTGATCTTCTTCCCGGATCGGGCCGCCGGGTTCCGCGAACTCCATCGTGTTGTCCGACCGGGAGGGAAGGCGGCAGTCGCGGCATGGAGCGCCAAGGCGTTGAACATCGGCCCGATCTTCGCGCAGGCGGTACGTCGCGCCCTGCCCGCGCCGCCTACCCCGGCAGCGCCCCGGGCAGTAATGAGCCTCCAGGACCCAGAAGCCTTCGCGGGAGAGATGCGTGCGGCGGGCTTCGCGCGGGTGGAGATACAGACTGTCCTCCACCGGAGGGAAGTGCCAAGCGCCGAGGTGGTATGGGAAGCGATGCGCGCGAATCCCTCAGCCATGGCACGAATCCCTGCGGATCAGCACGCCGCGCTCAGCCAGCTGTTCATCGAGGGCGTGCGTGCGCAGTTTGGGGCGGGGCCGGTGCCCCTGGAAGGCGAAGCACACATCGGCGTCGGGACAAAATGACGCGAAATGCCGCGATGGGGAGCGTATGACGGGGTGCGCGGCGCGTCGAGCATATGGCACGAGACCTGCCCACCTGGGCGATTGCCGACAGACGTGCAGCGTCATGTGACGCAGGCGAGCGACGGGCTCGGCCATAGATGTGACAGACATGTGTAAACCATGCCCTGTCTCAGTGTGCGAACGGTTCGTCCGGATGCCCCGTCACGTCCTGCCACCATCTGCGTTATAGTCAGTGGCAGCCGTCGTTGCCTTTTCCGCGATCTCTCCCATCAGCGTCGCGCTGCACGTTCGCTGCGTCTCGATGCTCGACCATGCAGGCAGGGAGATGGCGTAATGACCAACGCCCGCAACCGTTCGCTCGCCGCCGCTGGCGCGCCACTCCTCATCGGGCACGACCGGGAACGCGCTCTCCTGTGCGACCGGCTGGGCGGCGCGCTCGCCGGGCATGGTAGCCTCGTGCTCGTCAAGCTGCCCAGCACCGTGAGGCTCGCGCTCGCCCCGCGCTTCCGCTGGCGAGCGCTCGCGATTTTCAATGCGTCCCGTGTCGCGGCGTGCCGCACCGCCGAGGTACGTCACTGCGGTCTCTGCAGCGCCCAACATCATAGTGCGATCGCGATGGCGATGGTGATCGCCTGCTCCAGCGGCAATGCCCGCCCAGCGGCCCATGCCGCAGCCCATGCAGACGCATCGAACTGCAGACGCGCGGTGGCTAATTCGCGGTCATAGCGAATCCGATCCGCCGGAGCATGGGGCGCACCGATCTGCTCGCGCAGCGCCCCTGCCGCGCCCCATACATGCGCTGCGATGGTCATCGCACCCCGTGCCCGGGCCACCGTACCGAGGCCTTCCAGACACTTTGCGACGTTTGCATTGTCGCCGGTCTCGCGCCAGATCATCAGGCTCTCCGTGTAGCACGCGCATGCCCGAACATCATCCCCTTGCGCCTGTGCGACCTCGCCCAGACGGGCGAGAGAGCCCGCGATGTGGGGACGAGTGTTCGCCTCGCGGGAGATGTGCAGGCTTTCTTCATGGAACATGGTCGCCGCGTCGTTGTCTCCGTGTCGCTGGGTCAGCACACCGAGGTTGCCGAGCGTGTAGGCGATGCCGGGCAGGTCGCCGAGCTCGCGGAAGAGGGTCAGACTCTCCGCGAAGAGTGCGCGCGCCGCCATCGCGTCCTGGTCCTGGGTCACCTCCGCGAGATTATTCAGCCCGCGCGCGATGCCACGTCGGTCGCCAACCGCCCGGGCGCATGCCAGGCTCTCCGCGAAGTGAGCGTGTGCTGCCGCATCATCGCCCTGCGCTTGCGCCACATCGCCCAGCGCGTTGCAGCCGAAGGCGAGCCCGCGCGGATCGGCCACCGTCCGCCAGAGCGCGACGCCTTGCTCGGCGAAGCGGCGTGCGGCACCGTACTCACCCTGCTGCTTGATCAGGACACTGATACCCGCCAGCACGGTCGCGCGCGCCGCTGCTGGCCCGCCGTCGCCCTGCGCCAGCGCCGCCTCCAGCCAGCGGCGACCCTCGGTCAGATAGCCGCGCATGTCCCAGAACCGCCAGAGCGCGCCGCCCAGCCGGAGCGCTGTCTCGGTCTCCTGCCGCGCCAACACCCACCGCAGCGCTGCCCGCAAGTTGTCGTGCTCAGCTTCTAACCGGTCCAGCCAGGTTCGTTGCCGCGGCCCAGTGAGTTCGGGTTCCGCCGCTTCGGCCAGCGCGAGGAAGTAGGCGGCATGCGCCCGATGCATCACCTCCGCCTCCCCGCGCTCCGCCAGCCGCTCGCGCGCGAATTCGTGCAGCGTCTCCAGGAGCACGAAGCGAGGCTCTCCCGCGATCCCCTCCTCCATCTGCAGCAAACTATGGCGTACCAGCGCCTCCACCCCATCGAGCACGTCCCCACCCGACCCGTCCGGCGAGCATCGGTTCGGTGCGTCGCAGACCGCCGCGATGGCGTCCAGGGTCCGGCCGCCGACGAAGACCGCCAACCGCGCGAAGAGGGCCTGCTCCGCTGGCTTCAGCAACTGGTAGCTCCAGGCGATCGTGTCCCGCAGCGTCCGCTGCCGGTCCGGCAGATCCCGCGCCCCGCCCGTGAGCAGACTGAGGCGGCGATCGAGCCGGGCGAGCAGGCTCGGGGGCGGGAGCGTCGCGATCCGCGCCGCCGCGAGCTCGATCGCCAGCGGCAGGCCGTCCAGCCGGGCGCAGATCGCCGCCACCGTTGGCGCGTTCGCATCGGTGAGCGCGAAGTCGGGGCGCACCGCCTCTGCCCGCTCGACAAAGAGGGCGACCGCCGGGGCTGCGGCGAGCGCCTCGCGCGTGGGATGTGCCGCCATATCCGGGAATGCCAGCGGCGGGATGGGGTAGACCCATTCGCTGCGCAGGCGGAGCGCCGCCCGGCTCGTCGCGAGGACGGTGAGGCCGGGGCAGGCGGCGAGCAGCGCGGCGATCTCCGGCATGGCTGCCGGCAGATGCTCGCAGTTGTCCAGGATCAGGAGCAGTTCCCGCGCGTGCAGCGCATCGGCCAGCCATGTCGCGACCGGGCGGGCATCGTCGTGCCGGATGCCGAGCGCGCGGGCGATCTCGGGCAGCACGAACGACGGATCGCCGAGCGACGCGAGCGCGACGAAGGTACTGCCGTCCGCATAGGCATCGCGCATCTGCTGGCCGATCTCCAGCGCGAGGCGCGTCTTGCCCACGCCGCCCGTCCCGGTGAGCGTCAGCAGCCGGACCTCCGGCCGGTGGAGCAGCGCAAGGACCGCCGCCAGCACCGCCGTCCGCCCGATGAGGGGCGTGGGCGGCAGCGGCAACGTCGCAGTGGTGGGGAGGATGCCATCGGGTGGGGTTTCCGCGTATTCCGGGGGCTGCGCGCGGGGCGCGCGCACGGGAGCACCCCCCGCCGCGTCCACGAACGCGGCGTGCTGCTTCGGCGTGAGGGCGAGGGCAGCAGCGAGGCGGCGCAGCGTCTCCGGGTAGGGCCGGCGCGCCCCCTGTTCCAGGTATCCCAGCCCCCGCGCGCTCAGTTGCGCCCGCTCCGCCAGTTGCTCCTGCGTCAGCCCCGCCTCGAGCCGGAATCGCCGGAGGAGCGGGCCGAACCCCGCGACATCCTGCATCTTTACGCCCCCATCCACCCCGCACCGGAGTATCAGCAGCGATGCCGGAGATGTAGACCGCATTGAAATGGCATCTGGCGGCAATCATAGCACGCCGCTGCGGCGGAGACGCGCAACTGTGCGGATCAGTGTGCGGGAACTGTTCCTGTTCGGCGCTGGCCCGGCCTGGCATACTGGGAAGGAACGAAGCGATACGAATGCGCGGCACGGGCCGACCGGGCGGCTCTCGTCCGGGTGAAGGAGTGGAGCGATGTCTTGTACATGAGCGTACGGCGCTATCGGGTGCAGGGGTCGGCGGCGGAGGCGAGCCGCCGCATCGAGCAGGATTTCGTCCCCCTAGTCAGTAGGGGGCCCCACTTCCACGCCTATTACGTGCTCGATCCGGGCGACGGGATGCTCGTCACCGTCTCGCTCTTCGCGGAACGGGCGGGGGCGGAGGAGTCGAACCAACTGGCGTCGGACTGGGTCGCGCGGCAAGTCCCCGCGCTCGTCTTGCTCGAGGAGACCACCACCGGGGATGTCACGGTACGTGCAGGGATGTGACGCTCTCGCACCGGCGCATGCGGGGGACCGCGAGAGAGGAGGTGCGCGGCGCCGGCCAGCGCAAGGGTCCGAACGGATTGGGATTTTGATGGATCGCCGCGAGGCGACGGGAGGGAAACGATCATGGCGAACTACATTCGATGCGGCTTCTACACCGTCAAACCGGGCACCCTCGACCCGCTCATTGAGAAGGGGCGGCAGGAATTGCCACCGCTGATGCAGCGGCAGCCCGGCTTCCTCCGGTACGCGGTCGTGCGCACGGGTGCGGACAGCATCGCCTCGCTCACCGCGTGGGAGACCCGCGCGCAGTCCGAGGCGGCGGCGCAGCAGCTGACGGGATGGATGAAGGAGAACTTCGGCGCGGACCTCGTCTCCGCCGAGAACAAGATCGGCGAAGTGATCCTCAGCGACTGGTCGGCCGGGACGCGCCAGCCGGGGTGGGGGCGTGTGCATGACTACACCTTCCGCCGCCCGGTGGCGGCGATCCTCCCGGCGGTGCGCGACGGGTACCTGCCGCTCCTCAAGCAGCAGCCGGGGTTCAACTCCTACACCGTCTGGCAGACCGCGGACGACGCCTGCACCAGTTACCTGACCTTCGACAGCAAGGAGCAGGGGGAGGCCGCGATCGCCGCCGCGATGCCGTGGCTGCAGGAGCACATCGCGCCGGACACCAAGGAGGTGCAGCGAACGGGCGGGGAGCTTGTCTGGACGGTGCGCAACCGGTAGCCCGCACGATCCTATGCCCCGTCAGATGTCCGCATCACCACCTCACGGAGCGCGCGGTGCTAAGGAAGGGAGGAGGACCGGGATAGCGTGGAGTGACCCACATCGTCGTGCCCAGCATGTGGACGGAATGGCGACAGTGATCAACGCAGCGAAGGGAGTACACAGATGGCAGGACCGGTGCGCACGAACGCGATCAGTCGACGGAATGCCTTACAAACGGTCGGTAGCGGCGCGGCGCTGGCGGGATTGATGCTGGCGCAGCAGACACCGCAGGTTGGCGCGGCAGGCAGCGCGGATAATCCGATCATCGGCGCGTGGATGACCCACGCCGGTAGCACGACGGGGGGAAACGTCCAGGCGAACCTGCTCGCCTTCATGCCCGGCGGCATCGTCATGCACGCGGCGAGCAACTTCCCGCAGAGTGCGGGGATCGGCGCGTGGTACGACGCGGGCGACGGCACGGTCGTCTACAGCCTGATCTATCGGCGGATGGACAAGGCGACCGGCGCGTACATCGGCAGCACGCGGTTGAACGCGCGGGTGACCGTCGCCCCCGACGGGAACACCTACACCAGCCCATTCACGACGGTGCTGACCGACCCCGACGACAACGTGACGACGACGGGCACGGGGACATCGAAGGCGACGCGCATCGTCGCCACCCCGCCGGACGCGACGGCGCCGGCGGCAGCGGCACCGGCGAGCGCGCCAAAGACGGGCGGGGGGAGCGCCACCGCATATACCCAACGCCTCGGCGACGGATAGGGCGGCGATGACCGCCATCCGGGCAGCGCCCGCGCCGCGTCATTGACGCCACCCCGTGGCCGTTCTCTCGTTGCGCCGTCCACGTCGGCGTAGGGGAAGTTCGCGAAGATCGTGGAGAAGGTCGGCGGCTAGGCGCATGCGTCGGTGCGTGGACGGGGATGGGTCGCTCGCGCCATCCCTGCCTCGCGCCGCGGCCATACAAATCGGAACATCACCACGATGCATATGGGAGGGGAGATGAATGGGAGCATCAACGAGCAGTGACACCGGCTACGCGATGGGGCGCAGCGACGCCGAAGAGGAGCGGTTGCAACGGCAGGCGATGTTCCTCGCGCCCGCCACCCGGCGCCTGTTCGCCGCCGCCGGGATCGGGCCGGGGATGAAGGTCCTCGACATCGGCAGCGGCGCGGGCGACGTCGCGCTACTCGCCGCTGAACTCGTCGGCTTGCATGGCCGCGTCGTCGGGGTGGACATTCACCCGGCCCTTGTCGAGACCGCGCGCCGCCGGGCGGCCGGACGCGCGAACGTCGCCTTCGTGGCGGGCGATATCCGGGAGGTGGCGCTCGACGATGACTTCGATGCCGTGGTCGGACGGTTCGTCCTCGGGCACCTTCCCGACCCGGCGGCGGCGCTGCGCCACTTGCTGCCCCACCTGCGCCCGGGCGGCATCGTCGCCTTCGTGGAACTCGACATCCAGGGTGTGCCGTCCGCGGCGTACCCGACAACGCCGCTGAGTGAGCAGGTCGCCCGCTGGTGCGCGCAGGCGCTCCGCTACACAGCCGGGACCGATCTCCACCGGATCTTCCTCGATGCGGGGCTGCCCGCGCCCGAGATGCTGGTCGATGCGTCCGTGGGCGGCAGCCCCGCCTTCCTCGCGCAGCAGACGATCTGGGTGCAGGAGACGATCCGCTCGCTCCTGCCGCTGCTGGTCAAGGGTGGCTTCGCGAGCGAGGACGCGGTGGGGATCGACACCCTCGGTGAACGGCTATACGCCGAGCAGGTGGCGAGCCGGAGCATGGCCCGCTCGCAACTCTTCTACGGGGCGTGGGCGCGCCGGGCGTAGGCAGCGCAGGCGAGGAGGATAGAATTTCGCGAAGACGTGCTGTGTAATCGCCCCCCAATCGTTCCATCTCCTCCATCCATGGCGGAAGAGGGGGAGACAATCAAGGAGGTACCCCATGTACGCGCGACTCACGATGGCACAGGCGAAACCCGGTGGGGTGGACGAGGTATTGCGGATCTGGGATGAGCAGGTGATGCCGCAACTGACGCAGCAGCAGGGTTACCAAGGCTACCAGACCTGCATCAACCGCGACAGCAACAAGATGCTGACGCTCACCTACTGGGAGACGCGAGAGGACGCGGACCGGACGCTGAACTCAGACTGGATGCGGCAGACCCTCGGCCTCTTCGCCGATGTCTTCGCCGCGCCCCCGACCCAGGAGCATTACGCGGTGGAGCGCGACGAGCGGCAGTAGGGTAAGCCATGCGAGTGGCAAGGGACGCAGCGGCGTCATGATAGCGGAAAGGGAGCGAGAGATGGCAGACCAAGCACCGAGGCACGCCTCCTCCACGGGGCAGGGGTTCACGGAAGGGTCGTGGCTCGACGCGCATTTCGAGGCGGCACGGCCGGAATATGAGGCCCAGCTCCGCGCCGTCGGCATCCAGCCCGGCTGGCGGGTGCTCGACGCCGCCTGCGGCTCCGGCTCCTTCCTGCCGTGGCTGGCCGAACTCGTCGGGCCGCGTGGCCAGCTCGCCGCGCTCGACCTCGCGCCCGACAACGTGGCGCTGGTGGAGCGGCGGATCGCCGAGTGGGGGCTGCCCTGTCCGGTGGAGGCGCGCGCCGGGACCGTCCTCGACCTGCCGTACCCCGATGACACCTTCGATGCGGTCTGGTTCGCCAACACCACGCAGTACCTGACCGACGACGAACTCGCCACCGCCCTGACCGAACTGCGCCGGGTCGTGCGGCCGGGCGGTTTGGTGGCGATCAAGGAGGCCGACACCGGCTTCCAGCGCGTCGCCCCCGCCCCGCCGGGCCTCGCCGCCCGCTGGTTCGAGGCGATGGCGCGCGCCGGTAGTGTGCAGGCGGCGGGCTGCGTGCGTGCCGTCGCGCTGCCCGGTTGGCTGCGGCGGGCGGGGCTGGAGAACATCTGGCGGCGCGGTACCCTGATCGAGCGCACCGCACCGTTCGCCGGGTCGGCACGGCAGTACTGGCGCGACCTCCTCACCGGGATGGGATCCCGCGCGTCCACGCTGGACCTGCCAGCAGAAGACCAGGAGGCATGGGCACGCTTGCGCGACCCGGCGGCACTCGACGCGTACTTCGACGACCCGGACTTCTACGGCTGCGAGGGCAACATCCTGACGGTCGGCACGGTGCCGGAGACGGGCCGGGCCGGGTGAAGGGCGAGGGAGAGGACAGATGGCGACACGGGCATCGGATGGCGCGAACGACCGCGCGCGGGAGTTAGCGGCGCGGTTCCGGGAAATGAACGACGGGGTGATCCGCTTCGCCGCGGGCTGCTCTGCGGCGGACTGGCGGCGGATGGTGCCCAACGAGGGGCGCTCGGTCGCCTACCTAATCGCTCACATCGCCTTCGGCTACCGGCTGGAGCGGCGGGCGGTGCTGGCGTTCGCCTCCGGCGAGGCGGGGCAGCCGCCTGTGTACACGATGGAGGACCTGGCCGCATCCCGACCGGGAAGAAACCATCACGCGGTTGCGCGACGAAGGGGAGCGCACCGCGCGGGTGATTGAGGGGCTGAGCGAGGCGGACCTGGAGCGACCGGTGCGCTACGCGTGGCTGCCGGAGATGACGCTGGCGCAGTTCCTCGAGCGGGTGATGATCGGTCACGCCGGGTATCACCTGCCCGGCATCGAGCGCGAACTGGCGGGCACGCCGCAGTGAGAGCGGTGGCGAACGCGGGAGGGAACACCATGGCTAATCCTGCGCTATCCGGGGGCCGCATCCGCGTCGGCATCGTCGGCGGCTCCATCGCCGGGTGCGCCGCCGCCATCGCGCTGTCGCGCGCGGGCTGCGACGTCGCGGTCTTTGAGCGGTCGCGCGGCGCGCTCGTCGGGCGCGGCGCGGGGATTTCCATGCCGGTGCCGACCTTCCGGTCGCTCGTGGCGAGCGATCTCCTCGACGCCGACTTCCCCCACCTGCTACCAACCGCGACGCCCCTCGTCGCCCCCGGCGCGGCGGACGACCGCTACGGAATAGTGGTGCTGGCGCCCGCGCGGGACGCGGTGGCGATGCACTGGGGCGACCTCTGGCGCTCGCTGCGCCGCCGCGTGCCCGATGCCATCTATCACCAGGGGCGCACGGTGCAGGACGCGCGCATGGTCTCCGAGGAGACAGCCGTCCTACACTTCGATGACGGGAGCACGCGAGAATTCGATCTGGTGATCTTCGCCGACGGTTTCCAGTCGCTCGGGCGGCGCCTGCTCTTCCCGGAAACGGAGGTACATTACCGGGGCTACGTGGGGTGGCGCGGACTGCTCGACGAGCGAGACCTCTCAGAGAGAGCGCCGCTGGCGGGAGCGCTTACCAAGGTGGTCTACCGGGGGATGCCCGGGCATCTGGTCGTCTACTTCGTCCCCGGACCGGCGGGCTCCGTGGCGCCGGGCGGGCGCACCGTCAACTGGGTGGCGTTCGTCGCCGTACCGACCGAAGAACTGCCCGATTTCCTCACGGATCGGTCCGGGCAGCGGCACGCCCATTCCCTGCCGCCGGGGAGCATGCGCCCGGAGGAGGAGCGCCGCCTCACGGAGATGGTCGCGGCGCAACTGCCGCCCTATTACGCGGAGATCGTCCGCGCCACGCGCGATACCTTCGCCCAGCCGATCTCCATCGCCGAGCCGCCTGCCTACCATCGCGGGCGGCTGTGTCTGATCGGCGACGCGGGCGCGGTGGCCCCGCCGCCGACGGCGAGCGGAGTGTACCGGGGCATGACCAACGCGCTCGAACTGGTGGCGGCGCTGGGGACGGGGGACGATCTTGACGGGGCGCTGGCGGCGTGGGACACGACGCAGACAGCGACGGGACGGCGCTTCACCACCTGGGGCAAGCAGTTAGAGCAGGCGCTGATCTGGGAGACGCCGGACCTGTCGCGGATGGACCCGGCGGCGGTCGAGGCGTGGTGGAACCGAACCGCGCCGCCCCCGTCGCAGAGCAGCTACCGTGTCCCGTCGCGGGGATGATGGCGAGAAAAGGAGGTGCTGGTATGCTAGTTGACGAGACCGCGCGCACGCCCAACAACCCGTGGGATGGCCTGAGCGACTACTTCGACACCAGCAAGGACGAGGGCGAGATCCCCGCCGGGGCGGCGGACAACATCCTGATCGCCTGGCCCGTCTTCTTCCGCTTCATCGCGGACCATGTGCCGACGCTCGACGACAAGCGCGTCCTCGACTACGGCTGCGGGGCGGGGAGCTTCGCCTATCAGCTGGGCTCGTACGGCTGCCACGTCACTGGCGTGGACTCCTCTCCCGCCATGATCGCGAAGGCGAGGCGGGCGTACGGGGATGCGGTGGACTTCCGCGTCGGGGATGCCGCGCTCCTGCGGGAGTTGCCGCCCTTCGCGCTCATCACGTCCATCATGGCGCTGCAGTTCGTCAGGGACATCGAGGGGCTATTTGCAGACTTCGCCGCGGCACTCGACACGCACGGGCATCTGATCTTCGCCGTGCACAACCCGGCCTACCACAGCGGCGAGACGCTGCGCTTCAGCAACGGCGTTGCGGTGCCGATCTTCATCCGGAGCGCGGAAGAATACAACGCCATCGCGACGCGGGCGGGCTTCGCGCCGCTGCTGGAGGAGTACCCGCCCTTCACGGCGGAGTTCGTCGCGCTCTACCCGACGTACGCGGGGCGACCGGCCCCGGAATACCTCATCCTCGGCTACCGAAAGCGATGAGCGATGATGGGGTGCATGTGTAGCGCACCGAGGATGTCTCGGTGTACCGTAGCGCGTGACGCCGTGTCGTTCGCTCGGAGAGGGAGGAAATCGCTATGCGGATCGCGATCGTTGGTGTCGGCGGTATCGGCCTCTATCTCGGTGGGATGCTGGCGCACGCGAACGAGGAGGTCACATTCGTCGCGCGTGGCGCGAGCCTGGCCGCGATTCGCGCGCGGGGCATCACTATTCGGATCGATACCGTGGGCACCGTCACGAGCCCGGCGGCCGCGACCGATGACCCCGCGACCATCGGTCCCGTCGATCTGATCGTCGTCTGCGTCAAGACGTACGACCTCGACGCCGCTGCGGAGCAGATACGGCCACTGGTCGGCTCGGAGACCGCCATCCTCACCATCCAGAACGGGGTCGATGCCGCAGAGCGGGTGGGCACGGCGCTCGGCATCCCGGACGTCCTCGCCGCCGCGCTCTACTTCTCCGCGACGCGCAAGGAACCGGGGGTCATTGAGAAGATCGGGGGCCCTGGGGGCAGAATCGTCCTCGGCAACCCGGCGGGGGGCCCGGCACTGCACGGCGAGCAGGTCGCTGCGACGTTGCGGGCGCAGGTTTCGACGTGCAGCTACCCCCCGACGTTCGGATCGCGTTGTGGGAGAAGCTCGTCGCCATTGCCAGTCATGGCACCCTGTGCGCGCTCACCCGGCTGCCGGGCGGCGCGCTCCTCGCGTGCGAGGAGACGTGTGCGCTCATGCGCGGCCTCGTCGCCGAGGGCGCGGCGGTGGCACGCGCGAGCGGCGTTCAACTGACGGAGGACGTTGTTGACCGCGCCTTCGCTGCGATGCAGCACTTTCCACCGCAGGTGCGCTCCTCACAATACTACGATCTCGAGGCAGGACGACGATTGGAGACGGATGCCTTGAATGGGGCAATCGTGCGACTCGGGCAGGAGTATGGCGTCGCCACGCCGCTGCACTTCGCGGTGTACGCCGCACTCAAACCGTATGTCAACGGTGCGCCGGTATTCGTCTGAGGGAGGGGATCGGGACGGCGGTGACGCCGGCGGCGCTGCGCGAGGCGCAGAGACAGGGTGAGACAGTGGAGGGAACGATGGAACGCTCTGACGACGTGCGCGACGCATATGTCCGTTTCCTCGCGGACGTCTCCAGCGGCAGCGATGCCTGGACCGACCGGTTCGCTTTCACCGGGGATGGCGCCTCGCTGATCGGCACCGACGACACCGAGTGGTACCGGGGCGGCGCCATGCGCGCGGCGTGGACCGAACTGGCGCACGCCTTCGCAACGACCGGGATGCGTATCGTGGCGACCAACCCGTACGCCTATGCCGAGGGGCCGATCGGTTGGGTGATCGACCGGCCAACGTTTGAGACCGCGAGCGGGACCATGCAGACGCGCATGACGTGCATCTTCCGCCGGGTGGGCGATGACTGGCAGATCGTGCACGTCCATAACTCGCTCAGCGTGCCGAACGAGCAGGTTGAACCCTTCGCGGATTTCGAGATGCCATGACGCGCGCACAGGTCACATTGATGGGAGGCCGCTCGATGGAGACTGATGCGCGACAGCCGGATTCGGATCGATTCTCGGCGCTGGCCGAGGCGAACTACTGCGCCTATATCGTCACACTGCCGGGCACCGAGGTCGATGACTCCCCCCGATGCCTGCGTGTGCGCCAATGATCCGGGATATAGTTGTGGGTGTCATCGTCCTATTGTGGTGCCGCCGGGATGGTCTATGACAGTGGTGCCCTCGTCTGGTGATGCCGCGTCCCTCGTCGGGCGCGACCGGGAACTCGCGATCCTTCGGCGGCAACTCGATGCCGCGTTGGGCGGTCGCGGCAGCCTCGTGCTGATCGGCGGCGAGGCGGGCATCGGCAAGACCGCGCTCGCCGAGGCGCTGTGCCGCGAAGCAGCCGAGCAGGGAGCGCTCGTGCTCGTCGGGCATTGCTACGACCTGACGGAGACGCCGCCGTACGGGCCGTGGACGGAAATCCGTGACCGTATCCCGCCTGACCACGGCCTCCCGCCTCAGCCCTCCGCCGCCAGCACCGCCGCCAGCCAGGCCGAGTTCTTCCGCGAGGCGCTCGCCTTCTTCGCGGCGCTGGCGGACCGCCAGCCGCTCGTCCTCGTCCTAGACGACCTCCAGTGGGCCGACCCCGCCTCGCTCGATTGCCTGCGCTTCCTCGCCCGCTCGGTCGCCTCCCTCCCGATCCTGTTCGTCGCCACCTATCGCGCCGAGGGCGTCACCCGCCGCCACCCGCTCTACACGCTCCTGCCGCTGCTGATGCGCGAGGCGGGCGCGACGCGCCTCGACCTGCGCCATCTCACCCTCGCGGACGTCGCGTCGCTCATGGCGGACCGCTACCGACTGCCGGAGGCGGACGCGACGCGGCTCGTCGCCTATCTGCACGAGCGGGCGGGCGGCAACGCGTTCTTCACGCTGGAACTGCTGCGCGCGCTCGAGGAAGAGTCGGTGCTCCACGAAGAACCGGACGGATGGGCGGTCGGCGATCTGACGGCGGTGCGGGTGCCGACGCTGCTGCGGCAGGTGATCGACGCGCGCCTCGACCGACTGGGCGAGGACGCGGGGCAGCTGCTGGCGGCGGCGGCGGTGATCGGGCAGGAAGTGCCGCTCGACCTGTGGCAGACGGTCGCGGAGGCCGACGAGGAGGCGCTGCTCGACCTGATCGAGCGGGCGAGCGGGGCGCGCGTGCTGGAGGAGACCGCCGAGGGCGAGGGGGCACGCTTCCTGCACGCGTTGATCCGGCAGGCGCTCTACGAGGGCATCCCGGTGATCCGGCGCAAGCGGCTGCACCGGCGGATCGGGGAAGTGCTCGCGGAGAGAGCGGATACGCACCCCGATACCGTCGCCTATCACCTCCGCGCAGCGGGGGACGCGCGGGCGGCGGGGTGGCTGGTGC
>CALBSO010000031.1 GCA_937968015.1 uncultured Thermomicrobia bacterium | reverse complement strand
TAGAGGGCGAGGGCGTTTTCGACCATCACCCGCCGCTGGATCGCTTCGGGAATCGCCGCGACCATCGCGAAGGGATCGCCGTAGAGCCAGTTGGGGTAGTTGCTCGAAAACAGGAGCGTCCGCTCCGCCTCGATCATCTCCATCACCTGCCCCACCTGCTCCGCATCGCTCGCCTCTAAGGGATACGTTGTCGAATAGAAATGCCGGAGAATGTACGCGCTCGGCGGCTCCTTCACCCACGGCGTCTCACTCCGTTGCGCCTTCCAGTTCTTATCGAACCGCCACATGATGTGCGGCAGCCAGAAGATGCCACCCTCGTAGAGGACGACCTGGAGCGTCGGGAACTTCTCGAAGACGCCCTCCGTCACCATGCTGACGATGTGCGCCATGTAGTTCTGCGGGATCGCGGCGTACCACTCGAAATAGGTACTCGGGTGGCCGACGGCGGTGGAGGGCGGCGACATTCCTGCCCCTTCCCCGCCGAGGTGCAAGGCGAGGGGCACATGATGGCGGGCGCACGCCTCATAGATTGGGTGGTACTGGCGGCGACCGAGGGGGGATTCCGAGGCGCTACCGATCAACACCTGCACCATGCCGGGGTCGCCGGCCAGGCGGTCAATCTCCTCCACCGCCTGCGCGGGGTCCTGCGGCGCGACAAGGATCGAGCCTTTGAAGCAGTTGTACGGACGTATCCACGTCTCCAGCAGCCAGTCATTGACCGCCTGCGCGACCGTCGCGGCCATGTCCACATTCGGCTGCACGCTGAGACTGATGAGGTTCGTCGTCAGGATGGCGAGGTCCACGCCGCGCGCGTCGAGGTAGTGCTCCTTCACCCACGCCGGATCGGCCGCCGGGTGGGGCTGCTGATTGCCGTTCGCGGGCGGCCTCGGCGCATTTCCGAACGGATCGCCGACAACCTTGAACCCGTGCCGCGCCATCGGCGGCCCACCCCGGCGCGTGAAGCGGTGGCGCAGCCCTTCCGGGACGAAGGGCGCGACCGCACTCCAGTCGGTGATCTGCGGATGCATATCCACATCAATCGCCCGCAGTTTCGCCGGGTCGCGTAGGCGATCGCGTGCAATAGTCGGGATAGTCATCACTGACCCCGGTGCGACGCGAGCAGGCGCGGGCCGTACAGGTTGAGGGCGTTCTCGACGAAGATGCGGCGTTTGAGGTCCGCCGGGAAGAACTTGAAGGCGGTGAGCGGGTTGTCGAAATCCCAGTGTGGGTAATCGCTGGCGAAGACGACGGTCCGCTCCGCGTGCATCATCGCCAGCATCTGCTGGAGGTGCGCGGCGTTGTCCGGCTCCTCGATTGGCTGCGTGCTCCAGTAGCAGTTGTCGAGGATGTACTCGCTCGGTACCTTCTTCAGGTACGGCACTTCCGCCTTGAGCGCGGAATAGAGCCGGTCGAGCCGCCCCATCACGTACGGCGCCCAGCAGACGCCCCCCTCGATGAAGGCGAACTTCAGCGTCGGAAATTCCTCAAAGACCCCTTCGGCGACCATGCTGACGCAGTGTGCCATCATCGTCTGCGAGTGATCGGTGTGGAATTCGAGATAGGTCGTCGGATAGCCGACGCCGGTCGGCGCGTTGGCGACTCCCGTTCCCTCCGCGCCAACGTGGATCGCGACGGGCAGATCGTACGCCACCGCGGCACGGTAGATCGGCCAGTAGTACGGGTTGCCGTACGGGACGCGGGCCGCGCTTGCGATCAATATTTGCACCATGCCGGGGTCATTGCCGAGGCGGTGAATCTCCCTCGCCGCCCCTTCGGGATGTTGCGACGCGACGAGGATCGAGCCTTTGAAACGGTTGTATGGGCGCACCCATTTGGCGAGCGTCCAATCGTTGTATGCGCTGGCGAGCGCGGTCTGGAGCCGCCAGTCATGCTGAATTGAGAGGCCGATGATCGAGCCGGTGAGGACGCCAAGATCAATGCGGTACTTCGTCATCAGTTGCTGGACGACCCACTCGGGATCACCCGCGCAGAGGCCATCTTCCTCGCGCACCGAATCGTCCATCCGGCCAGAACCCATATTCGCGTAATAGCGCGCCGCCGTGCCGGGGCCGCCGTTCGCCAGCCACGGATGCCACTCCGCCGCGAGAAACGGCTTGAGTTCCTGCATGCTCGGCAGATCATTATGGATATCGGTGTCTATGAG
>CALBSO010000030.1 GCA_937968015.1 uncultured Thermomicrobia bacterium | reverse complement strand
GCCGTCCGCGCAAGGCGTACACCAAGCGTGCGAACTTACCAGCACCTACTTAGCCTCTTTGCTGACGCACTAGCCTCAATCGACCGCTCGTGGGCTGACTTTCATTCCGTATGCGACTTCGGGTGCGGATGTGGCCGGGTCCTCCGTTGGCTCATCGACGAGCTTCCCCACGCGAGAGTGTTCGGCTGCGACATCGACGTCCCAGCGGTTGCGTGGCTCCGCGAGAATTACGCGAATATTGAGGCTACAGTAAACAAGAATCTTCCACCGCTCCCGTATCGGGATGGGCAATTCGATCTTCTGTTCGGATATAGCGTGTTTACGCACCTGAGCGAAGCTTATCAAGATGAATGGCTCAATGAACTGCGACGCGTGACTGCTCCGGGGGCCGTACTGCTGCTGACGACAAGCGGGGAGGCAATGTGGAAACATACCTTGGAGAACTCGACCTGCGCTAACCTCGATCAGCTTGGACAGATGCGCGGCGACCTGGATACGAGGGGAATCATCCACTGGACGGGCGAAGGTTGGGAAGCATTTTTCCCGGAATTCTACCACACGACCTTTCATCTCCCTTGGTATATTAAAGAGCACTGGGGGAAATGGTTCGAGGTCGTTGAAGTCCGTGAGAGTGGTGCATGGGTGCAGGATATGGTCGTACTCCGCCGACCGTAGGCACACGGCGCTCGGTGGAGTCCGCAAGATGAGAGCATCGGTCACAAAGTAAAGTTCGGGATAGGAGCCAAGGATGCGAACGGGGAAAGAATCCGGCGACGTATCAGCATTGCAAACGGAGGTGAATGCTATACCCTGGTTCCACCAGATCGACCTCGAAAACGGTATAATCACACCCGGATTGGATGCATCAGCGTCGAAGCTCGACTTCATCAAGATGCCGGACAATCTTAACGGGATGACAGTCCTCGACATCGGCGCATGGGATGGGTTCTTCTCTTTCGCTGCGGCGCGGCGCGGCGCGAGTCGAGCCGTCGCGTTGGACTCCTATGTCTGGCAATCCGAGTCCCATGGCAATAAGCGCGGATTCGAGCTTGCCAGACGGGTGCTCGATTCCCGAGTTGAGGATTGCGAGATGGAGGTCCTCGACATAGGACCAGAGCGTTTAGGCACGTTCGATCTCGTGCTGTTTCTTGGGGTGCTCTACCATATGCGCCATCCGTTGCTCGCTTTGGAGAAGGTAGCTAGCGTGACCAGCCAGATGCTGATTCTGGAGACGCACGTTGATATGCTATGCCATGACAGACCGGTGATGGCCTTCTATCCCGGATCGGATCTCGCGGACGACCCCACGAACTGGTGGGGGCCGAACCAAGCCGCCGTCGAGGCCATGTTGAAGAGCGTCGGCTTCCGCGAGGTTCGCGCCGTTGCGCGGGCATACGATTCTCGCTTCGTCCCGTACCCGCTCCACAGAATGGCTTTCCACGCCTGGAAGTAGCCGACTCCGCGACTGCCGGCTGCGATGGCAGATCTTCGCTCCCCATCCTAACGGAACGTCTAATAACCGCATAAGTTCAAGGCGAACGCGTCTACGGCACGAGCCCACGAGCGATTTGGCTCTGGTAGGTCCGTTCTTCGTCACCCGACGTCCTGCATTCGAAGAATGCGCGCTGCCCGAACGTTCCCTTATTCAGTACCATGAAGTTGCTCTCGATCAGCATCATCTCCATGCAGATCACATTCGGCGCCCAGTAGTTGGTGGGATCGTTATTCAACGATCCCGAAGGATAGAATTGCATGAGCGGGATGCCCACCAGCTCTTTAGCCACCTCCTCGAGCGGTACAAAGCGCCCATCGGGCATCCGAAACGCATGGTCGGTAACCTGCGTCTCAAGGTAGAGGCGCTCTCGGCACAACCGGCGCGCGATTGATAAGGCAAGAAGCGGATCGGGGAGATGATAGATCAGCCCGAGGAGCAAGACTATATCGAACGTTCCGTAGCGTTCAGTGGACAAGCTGTAAATGTTGTCCTGGACATATGCGACACGGGACTGCAGGAGTTCGGCGGCCACCCCAAATCCCGTCTGATCTTTCGGCACATAATCCACCGCAACAACCTCAGCCCCACGGGCCTCGAA
Source organism: uncultured Thermomicrobia bacterium (assembly GCA_937968015.1). GTDB lineage: Bacteria > Chloroflexota > Chloroflexia > Thermomicrobiales > JALYUS01 > JALYUS01. The sequence continues at coordinate 1,969 of CALBSO010000030.1, read as the reverse complement.
TTGAAATGCGAAGAATCCGTCACGCGTGCCGATATCCAGGACACGCAACCCCCGACAATCGGGAGGCGGGTTCAGAAGCTGCAAGGTCGTGGCGCAGTCGTTTATGCCTGGCGTGACGGTCCCCGGCCGGACCTCAATGCGGTGATACCACTGAGAGATCGAACGAATGCGCTCCTGAATCTTTGCGTCCTCGGTATGCTCCATGTCGATAACCTCCCTCAGTTAGGGCCAATCTGCGCTGCGGCCCCGGCAATGAGGGCCGAGAGCGTCCCGGGCGCGGCTCTCGCAGGAGCAGTAGCGTGGAGGCAGGAACACTTCAGGACTCCATTGCTGAATGCCATGGCAACATGCGTACGGTCGCACCCGCTGGGCTGCGCGCACATTGCCATGCATGCGGGATGCACACGAGTCCGGCGACATTGTTGTGGCGGTCGTACCTGCCCGTGCTCCGTCATTGCACTGCCTGCAAGAGTCGCTCTCTGATGCCCTTGCCGACGACCTGCGGGTGGCAGTGATTGAGAATGTCTCGGCGCGCGCGCGCACCGATCCCCTTCGCCTCACCGAAGTGCTCGTAGACGTGGCGCATCAACGCGGCGGCGTGGTCCAAGTCGGGCTCCGCCCAGACGAACCCGGGTGCATACGGGCCGTGGCCTCGATCGATCGGAACGGTGCGATACTCGCACGGGAAGCTGTTGGCTTCGGTCATGTAGTCCATATTCCCTGAGTACCCAGTCGCGATCACGGGTTTTTCCAAGCTCATCGCTTCCGCAATCGTGAGACCGAACCCCTCCGCTCGGTGGAGCGAGATATAGCAATCGGCGAGATGGATCAGAGTTCGTACCTGCTCGCGCGAGAGCACGCTGTCCGTGATACGCACGTTGATACCCTTCGCGGCCTGCTGGATCGCGCGGAGATCATCGGGGACGTACTCCGAATGCGAACACTTGATCAGGAGTAGCACATTGTCCTTCAGACGGAAGGCACGCTTGAACGCCTCAATCAGTCCGAGAGGATTCTTTCGCGCGATGTAGGAAGCGAAATCGAAGATGAAGAGGAAGACGAACGTGTCTTGAGGTAGCCCGAAATGGAGCCTGTGAGTGATAGGTTGTGGATACTCACCTGTGATCGCGTACGGTACGGTGACGACTGGCAACGGCGATACGCGTTTGAGCGCATCGTTGATGAAGGACGAGGCTACCCACACCTCGTCAAGGTACTCGAAACTGGGGAACCACTCGCTCGGGAACGCGGACAGCTCCCACGCCCAGTGGCCGATATTGTAGTGATCCTCGAAGTACTGTCGACCCTGCTGTACGGCGAAATAGGATAACTGGTCCGCGTTCATGGCAATGATGTTCGCCGCGTACGGGTTTTCATGCGCGAAGTCGGTGAGTGTTGCGTCAAGATTGACCGATCCGGGATCGCGGTAATCATTGACCACGTAGGGGATTCCTGTCGTCGCCAAGGCACGGACGATGGATCGCGCAACCTCGCCGACGCCCTTCTCCGAATTTGCATGCCCGGAGACATTCACGCCGAACGGTCGCTCTGTCGCGTTTTTCCCGCTCGCGCGGGCCGAGGGATGCATTGGGGCCATCCCCTCGCCCCGCTGGACAATCAAGGCGTCAGCGATCCCGTGTTCGTACTTCCCACCTTGCCTTGCCCACTGAAGGAAGGAATCCCGGTGCGCACCGTCTAAGTCGGGAAACACGCGCTGGACGTCAGGCCGCAGGCGATAGACCTCACTCCATAGCCGCGTAATCCTGCGTGATGGGTCCGAGCCGAAGCTAGCCCCAGAGTTGAGCCAGTTGAAATAGCTGTCTGGATCGGTGGTACAGAAAGGATCGCCGAATCGTCGTATGGAGTCCTCGGTGCGCATGAGCATCTGCCGTGCGATGTCCGGTATTGGGACGCCATTTGTAGGCTCTTGGGATGAAGTGCACCACGCGCCGGGATAAAAGTGCACCAC
>CALBSO010000029.1 GCA_937968015.1 uncultured Thermomicrobia bacterium | reverse complement strand
GCGGGAGGGCGCGGAGTGGGCGGTGGCACGACGTTCGCCGCCTTCCGTTCCTCGCCAGTGGGACCTTCATCGGCCTTTGCCTGCACATCGGCTCGCCCTTCAATGGATTCCCGTTCGGGGGGAGTTGTGTCGGGCGCGTCAGGCTCCGGCATATCGTCCGGATGCACAGGTGGCGAGAGCGGTGGCTGATTCACGCGGCGCTCCTTGGATGGGGCACAAATTCGATGCGTGTATGCTACCACAGCGGAGCAGGAACGAGGACTGAGGACGAGCGGGGCCCCTTCCTCGTTGCTCATTGCCGCGTGTGTGGCACAATAGGTGCAGCGTAGGAATCACTCTATTTCCGCAGCCGTGCGGGGATGTGCATGCTACTGATGGAGGAATGCCCATGGCTACCATGACCGCGACCGCGACGCCAACGACCGGCGAACTGGAAAACCTCGCGCGGCTCGTCCGCTACTACAGCATGGTCTCGACAACGAAGGCGGGTTCCGGCCACCCGACCTCCTCGATGTCCGCCGCCGATTTGATGACGGTCGTCTTCTTCCGCGAGATGCAGTACAACTTCGATGAGGCCCGTCAGCCGAACAACGATCGGGTGATCTTCTCGAAGGGGCATGCCTCGCCGCTCCTCTACTCGCTCTATACCGTCGCCGGCGCGGTCAGCGAAGAGGAGTTGATGACGCTGCGGAAGTTCGGTAGTCGCCTCGAAGGGCATCCGACCTCGCGCCTGCCGTGGGTGGAGGCGGCGACCGGCTCGCTCGGTCAGGGGCTTTCAATTGGCGTCGGCGAGGCAATCAGCGGCAAGTATCTCGACAAGCAGGATTTCACCGTCTACGTCCTGATGGGTGACGGCGAGATGGCGGAGGGGTCGCTCTGGGAGGCATTTGCCAGCGCCGCGAACTACAAACTCGATAACCTGATCGGCATCGTGGATGTCAACCGCCTCGGGCAGAGCCAGCCGACGGCGTACCAGCACGACATCGGCGTCTATGCGGCTCGCGTCAAGGCGTTCGGTTGGCACGTCATCGAGGTGGACGGCCACGACATGGGCGCGATCTGCCGCGCCTTCGATGAGGCGAGGACGGTCAAGGGCCAGCCGGTCGCGCTGATCGCGAATACGATCAAGGGCAAGGGCGCGCCCTTCATCGCGGATCAGAACGGCTGGCATGGCAAGGCGCTCTCCGAGGCGGACTTGAAAAAGGCGTTGGAAGAACTCGGCCCCGTCAATACCGAACTGCGCGGCGGCGTGCGGAGACCGGCCGCGATGCGCGACACCACCCCCGCCTTCACGCAGCCCGCCGCACCCAACTACACACTCGGCCAGATGATCGCCACCCGCCGCGCCTACGGCAATGGCCTGAAAAAACTCGGCGATGCGAACGCGCATGTCGTCGCGCTCGATGGCGACGTGAAGAACTCGTCGTACTCGGAAATCTTCCAGCAGGCGCACCCCGACCACTTCTTCGAGATGTTCATCGCGGAGCAGAACATGGTCGGCGTCGCGGTCGGGCTGGCGCGGATGAAGAAGCGGCCGTTCGTCTCGACCTTCGCCGCCTTCTTCACGCGGGCGTACGACCAGATCCGCATGGGCGCGCTCTCCGAGGCGAACATGGTGCTCACCGGCTCGCACGCAGGCGTCTCGATCGGCGAGGACGGCGCGTCGCAGATGGGCCTCGAAGAACTGGCGATGATGCGTGCGGTCCACGGCAGTACGGTGCTCTATCCGGCGGACGCCGTTTCAACCGAGCGGCTACTGGCGGAAGCGGCGCAGCAGGATGGCGTCGTCTATATCCAGACGACCCGCGCCGACACGCCGGTCATTTACGACAACAACGAGAAGTTCCCGATTGGCGGCGCGAAGGTCGTCAAGCACTCCGACAAGGACACCGTCACCGTGATCGGTGCGGGCATCACCCTCGCCGAGGCGGTCAAGGCGTACGACCTGCTGAAGGCGGACGGCATCAACATCCGCGTCGTGGATGCCTACAGTGTCAAGCCGCTTGACGCGAAGACGATCAGTAACGCGGCGCACGCGACGCACAACCGCGTGCTCGTCGTCGAGGATCACTGGTTCGAGGGTGGCCTCGGGGACGCGGTACTCAATGTCTTCGCTACCGACCCGAAGGTCTCCGTGACGAAACTCGCCGTGACGAAGACACCGCACTCCGGCAAGCCCGCCGAACTGCTCGCCTACGAGGGCATTGACGCAAACAGTATCGCCGCGAAGGTGCGCGAAGTCGTGAAGTAGCACCGTTTGCGATGCGCGAGCGGGAGGGGATTGTGCTCCTCCCGTTTCTGTTGTATGCAAGTGATCGCGGTCTTCGACGGAATAACAATCACGATGTACTTCAAAGACCATCCGCCACCGCATCAGTGACGAATAGGAGCATCATGTGGAAACAACGAGTACCGCTGAGGAACTTGAGATTGCCGGAACCTGGCGGCCGCAACGCATCATCAAAGCGGAAGTGGATAAGCGCATGCCGTTCGTCGTGATGCTGACCTTCAAGGATGGGTATCGCGCACGCATTAACCTCCACGATGATAGCGCCGACAATCTCGGCGTCGTTCTCCGCGACCCCGAAGCGTTCCGCGAGCTGCATGTAAATGATGAACTTGGTACCATCGCCTGGCCGAATGGCTTTGACTACGATCCCGACAGTCTCAGAATGCTTGCGATGGAACAGCATCCTGACGATCTGAACGCGGTGCCAGCACCGCTACAATAAGCCACCTGTTGTGTGGGGCCGATCAGTTTCGCCCACACACGGGCATGACGCTCGATGTCCTCCTCAATGCGGGCGGGATGTTTGTGATAGTAGTCGAGTGCGGCTTCAATCTGCTCACGAGTCAGTTGGTCGTACTGTTCCGTGGCACGATCACCATTCCCCATGACTCAGATGCTCGCGCCGAGGAAATCCTATACTGCCGGGGGATGCCCGCGCTATCTGCCTGATGAGGCAACCATCGTCGGTCAGACGTGCGCGTCGTAATGCCTGATACATTTGGCCACGATTCGGCTATGATCCGTATGATGCATGGAGCCGGATTCCCGGTCGTCATGGCGCAGAAGGAGGAGACCGCCCGTGCCCTTGCTTACCGCGCTCGAATCCGTCGCCGGCCGTCAGATTCATCGCGCGCTCGGCCCGCTGCACCGGCGTCTCCGTCACCATCACACACTGCGTTATGACGGAGTGGATGGCGAAACGCCCCCACGGACGCCGGACGTATGGTGGGCGGACGATCCCCGGTGGTATCCCGCCGATGCCCCTCCACGGCGACACAACCGTGCCACGCCGCTCATTGATGGCGAGCATTTCTTCGCCGCCCTCCAGGACGCGCTCTCACAGGCAACCGCGTACGTCTACATTGCCGGCTGGTCCCTGACGCCGTACATTCCGCTCGCGCGCCATCACACGGACGCGCTCACGGAAACGCGATTACTCGATCTCCTGAGCGAGACGGCGCAGCGCGTCCCGGTGCGCATCCTGTTGTGGAGCGGCGCGCCCGCGCTCCTGCAACCGACGACGCGCACGGTGAAGGAAGCCCAGCAAACTCTTTTGCGGGAAGCGCGCGGCAACGTGCGCTGTGAACTCGACGACAGCGCCCGGATCAGCCATTGCCATCATCAAAAGGCGATTGTCGTTGATGGGCGGATCGCCTTTGTCGGCGGGATGGACCTGACGACCTTCCAGGGGGATCGCTGGGATCGGCAGAGTCATCCGCTACGCTCCGGGCCGAACTGGCACGATATGCAGGTGCGCATCGAAGGCGAGGCGGTCGCCGATGTCGAGCGCAATTTCCGCCAGCGTTGGGCTGCGACGACGGGTGAGGAGCATCTCCCGCACCGTGACCCGGTCTACGAACCCGTCTGGCAGACTGCGGTGCAGATCGTGCGGACGATTCCCGAGAAGATTTATCCCTTCGCCCCTCAGGGAGAGTACGGCATCTTCCACGCCTACATCCACGCGATCCGGCAGGCGCGGCGTCTCATCTACCTGGAGAATCAGTATCTCTGGTCTGAGGAGATCATGGATGCGCTGATCGAGGCGATAAACCGGCGGCGAAGCGATCCGTTCCGTGTGATTATCGTGCTACCGGCGCGCGCCTACAGCGGCGCATATGACAACGACAAGCACGTCTTGCGGCTGTGCGATGTGGACAATGGGCGCGGCATTCTCTCGGTCTATTGCCCCTACGCCTCGGGGCCGAGCAGCGGCGTGCATGCCTTCACCTACCGGCCGATTTATGTCCACGCGAAGATGGCGATTATTGACGATGAATGGCTGACGATCGGTTCGGCGAACCTGAACGAGCGTGGCTTCTTTACGGACAGCGAGATCAACGCGGTGATCGCCGACGCCACCATCGCGCGCAATCTGCGGATAGACCTCTGGGCGGAGCATCTTGCCCTCCCGCGCGAGGAGGTGGAGCAGGCCGACCCCATCACCCTCGCTGACCATGCGTGGGTTGATCGAGCGGCGGAGAACGCGCAGATCGTCAAGCGCGGGATAAGCCCGCTATGCTGCCCGGCCTGTCAGTATGAACCGGGGCGGAAGCCCGGCGCGTGGTTGCTCGAGGAAGCCGAGGCGCTGACGTTCGAACATTGAGCCTCGCGTCAGCGCGCGGTGCCGGGCGGCGGATCGGGACGCGCGGGACGGACGACGCGGATCAGGACGGCATGGAAAGCGCCCGCGCGATCGCGCTGACCGAGGATGGTCACGCGGTCGCCGCGCTTCACATCGGAAGCTTTGATATTCTTCCCGTTCATACGGATCGTCGTCTTCGGATCAACCATGACGACCGCGACCTTCTTCGCTCGTGTATAGACGATGATGCGCTGCGAACTGACGCCAGTGATCGTGCCGGCGATACCGCTTTGCGCCTGCGAAACCCGTGAACCCGGCAATGGTGGGCCAATGAATGGGCGTGGGCCGATAAACGGGTTACTGCCATTCTGGCCGGAGCGTGCGGTCCCGACAATTGCTGGCGTGAGGCGCGGGCCGACGATCGCGGGCACGCTCGGCGGCGAGCGCCGCGCCAGTGCCACGCCCGCCGGTACGCCAAGGAGCAGGACGATCAACGGCGCGACGATCAGCAGGAGCCGGAGTGATCGTTTCACCGGACCGCTCCCGTCGCCGTCTGTGGATGAAAGCCGGTCGGCGGCGGCGACGGCGCGCGGCCGCGCAGGAGTGTGACCGTCGTCACGAGCCAGGCGACCAGTGCGGCGACCAGCGCAACCAGATGCAGCCAGGGCATGTGCTCCATGAAGGCATTCCAGAAGAGTCCGGGCGATTGCCGGGCGAGATCGAAATCGTGCCACGCGAAAGTCAGATAATCGAGCGTGCCCGTGGCGTGGAGCGCCTGGCCGAGCATCACCGCGCAGAGCAGGACGAGCGAGAGCGTCACGCCGTAGGCGACCCAGAGCGCAATACGCACCCGCGCGCGCACCGCGACAGCGGCCGGTGAGGTCTCGACCGTCCGTGCCAAAATCTGTGGGATGAGATATGCGGGTGGCGTCGGCGATTCGAGCCGCGCGAAAAGGTGGTCGAGGTCGTCGGGCGGCGTGCCATCCGCTCCGTTCATGGGTATGCGTTCGTCTGTCATTTTGCCCGTCCTTTGCCCGTCTCTTCTTCTCTGTACACGCGGCACGACGACGGAAAGTTTCACATATCTCTTACACTTCCTCGCGCACCCATTCGCGTAGCGCGAGGCGCAACATCGTTTTTGCCCGCTGGAAAAGCGTCTTCGCGCTGTTCTCCGGGATGCCGAGCGTCTCCGCGATCTCGCCGAATGTCAGGTCCCCCTCATACCGGAGGACGACGACCTCGCGGTACTTCGGTGGCAGCCCGGCAATCGCCTCCGCCAAGAGCCGCTGGAGGTCGTGCCGTTCCGCGAGCGATTCGAGCGAGGGGCCACCATCCGCGATCATTGCCAGCGCGTCCAGTTCCTCCTCATTTTCGCGCGGCAGATCGGCGGGCAGCGTGCGCCGCTGGCGGATCAGGTCGAGGCAGCGGTTACGGGCGACGCGGTAGAACCAGGGGCGCAGGGCGGTGTCGGAACGCAGGCGAGGTAAGGCATTGTAGCACTGGATGAATGTATGCTGCGCGACATCCGCCGCGTCGTCCGCGCTACCGAGGATGCGGGTGGCAAAGGCATACAGAGGTTGCGTATAGCGGCGGACGAGCGTTTCAAAGGCGGCGGTGTTGCCCCCCTGCGCCAGAACGAGCAGCGCCTCGTCTGTTGCCGTACTCAGGTCCGGCGCGGCACCGCCCCGTCGCCGTCGCCACCCGCCCAGCACCCGTGACCGCTCCTCACTGCGCGACGATTGCCCATACTCCCCCTATACCATACACGACCGAGGCAAGCGCGCTGTTTCATCACGCCTTCGCCACGACGAGCGCGTGGACGGATGCGACGCCCGCCGCCCGGAGTGCCCGCGCGCAGGCATCAAGCGTCGCGCCCGTCGTCGCCACATCATCGAGGAGCAGGATGCGTTGCCCGCGTACCGCTGCCGGATCGGGGCAGGAAAAAGCGCCGGCGACATTCGCGTGCCGCGCCTCGCGGTTCTGCCCAACCTGCGGCGGCGTATCCCGCGTGCGCGCGAGCCATCCTGGCACGACGAGGAGCGCCCGCCCCGCGAGATGGTGGGCAATTAACACGGACTGGTTGAAGCCGCGCCCCATCTCGCGCCGTGAAAAGAGTGGTACGGGGACGATTGCCTCCGGCGTCGGCAGCCGCGTGAGCGCGGGCCGCGCCATTTCTGCCAGAATGTCGGCATAGCGACGCTGCCCCTCGTACTTCAGCGCGTGGATGCACTCGCGCACCGGCTTGCCGAACTCCGTCGCGGCGACCATGCCATCCAGTGCATTTGGATAGGCGCGGCAAACCGGGCAAATATCGGATCGGGTGGTGCGGCGACCACATTGTGGGCAGGTCGGCGGCTGGATCGAAGGGATCGCCGCCATGCACGCCGGGCAGAGCAGAGACCCGCGCGCCCCACACCCCGCGCACCGCGGCGGAAAGACGAGATCGAGCGCCCGTTCCCAGAGATTGTGCATCGCTTCCGCCTTGTAGTAGTCGAGGTTCGCGTATTGGATGGTAGCGAACCCTCTGTGGATGCACAAGCGATAATCGGGCAGGGATCTTTCTTCGTAGTGGCAGACTTCCAACCTGCCGCCACTTCACCGATCTCCGCCTCTGCTACAATGCGCCCCTGTCCGGTCGGCGCCGGACGGATGGAGGACAGGACGTAGGATGACGGTTACGGAAGATCGGCGCGGTGAGAAACGGCCGCAGAGCCTGAACGGGTACGAACGAACGGCGCGCGGGCTGGTTGAGCGGTTCATGGCAGAGGAACTCTGGCGGCGGCCGCGCTACGCGTGGCACCGCTTCTGGGGCGATGTCAACCCCTTCCCCCGCACGATGCGGCAGGTCTGGGATTTCGCCGCCGGGGACGCCGATTACGCCGCGCACATGGTCAATGGCTCCCCCGATGAAGCGACCCTCCAACGGACAGGCGCGAAGATGGCAGCGCGTCTGATCGCCGCGCTGAACATCGCGCCCGATCACTGCGTCCTCGATCTCGGCCCCGGTGTGGCGCGGGTCGGGCGGGAACTGGCGCCGCAGGTTCGCCGCTGGGTCGGCGCGGATGTCTCCCGCAAGATGCTCGACCGTGCCGCCGAACGGATGCACCACCTCCCGAACGCCACCTTCGCGCACATCTCCGGCGACGGCGCCCTCCCCTTCCCCGACGAGATGTTCGACCGCGCCTACGCGCATCTCGTCTTCTTCCATATTGATAAGCAGGAGATGTGGCAGTCCATCCGGGAGATCGCCCGCTGTCTCAAGCCAGGCGGCATGCTCTACGGCGATACATGGAATTTGCAGAACGAGGACGGCTGGCAGCGCTGGCTGGCGGAAGTCGAGCATTATCGCGGGCGGCAGCGGCCCGTCCATCACAACCGCTGGAGCACCGAAGCCGAGATGCGCGTCTTCGCGGAGCGCGCGGGCCTCGTCACGCTCGCCTGCCTCAAAGACTCCTGCTGGCTGCAACTGATTGCGGCGCGCCCGTTCGCGGACGGCACGCTCCCCGCGCTCGGCGATCTCTCGACCCTGCCTCCACCGGCGGGCGCGTGGTACTACCACGACTGATGCATGCCCGCACGATCCTGCGGCGGGGCGCGCTGGCAATCGGTGGCCTGGGGGCGGCGTTCCTCGGCTACGCGGGCGGCATCGAGCGACGCTGGCTCGCAGTCACTGAGCACCGCGTGGAGATGGTAGACATCCCGCCCGAATGGGACGGCGTGCGCATCATCCAACTCTCTGATTTTCATCTCGGCATGGCGGGCGCGCCGTACGCGATGCTCGAACGCGCCGTCGCGGAGACCGTCGCTCAAGAGCCGGACTTGATTGTCCTCACCGGCGATTACTCGAACGACGGGAGACCGCGCCCGCTCGATCTGCTCGCACCCCTCGCGAAAACCGCGCCGACGATCGCCGTGCTCGGCAACCATGATTATCTCCAGCGCACAATTGGCGCGGACCTGATCGCCAGGGAACTGGAGAAGCAGGGCGTCACCGTCCTCCGCAATGACCTCACCGCCTTCGTCCATGACGGCGTCGCGGGGATCGTCGTCGGCTTCGAGGACGATCTGGAAGGGCCAGGGGCGGATGTCAAAGGGTTAGTCGCACGGATGCAAGGGAAAAGCCCGAGCATCGTGCTCGCCCACGAGCCGGATGTCATTGACCGCTTCCCCGACCGCTGGGCGGGCCTGACGCTCTCCGGGCACACGCATAGTGCGCAGATCCGCCTGTCACCGATTCGGCGCGTTGATTGGATTGACTGGCCGATCAGCGAAATGCAGTCCGCCTATCCGCGCGGCTGGTTCCGCGTGCGAGGGAACCGGCTCTATGTCAGCCACGGTCTCGGCGTCTCCTCGGTGCCGCTCCGCTTCTGCGCCCGCCCCGAACTCACCTGCTTTACCCTCACCCATGTCGAGGCGGATGCCGCTACAGCACTCGCAGTGCTGAGGGGCGCTGCAAATCGAACCAATTCGATGCACTCTCGTCCCTTCTGGCTCCCCTTCCCACGCCGAGGAACAGAAAGGTCAGGGGTTAGGTTCCCCTCGTCCCCCGCCATTTGGCGCCGTGTGGGATACTACCAGGAGAAGAACCGCCGCCCCCGCGTTCCCTATTCAATAGTACGCTCGGAGCGAGTCCCCTCCCGCGTCGGGAGGGAGCAGGGGGTGGATAATCAAGGAGTACCGCATGTCTTCCCGTCCCCCCCGTGATGATTTCCGCCCACGCCGCCCCGCATCGGGTGGCGGCTACGCGCAACGGAATGATGGCGGCGCGCCGCGCCGTCCGCGTCGCCCGACTGAGACGAATCTGGCGATGACCGATCAGCCCGTCGCGATGCCCGCCGAGCCAGCGCCGCTGCCGACCTTCGCCGATCTCGGCCTCTCGCCCGAAACGCTGAGGGCGATCTCCGATGTCGGCTACGAGGAACCGACGCCGATCCAGGCGCGCACGATCCCGCTCCTGCTCGCGGGCAAGGACGTGATCGCGCAGGCGCAGACCGGCACGGGCAAGACGGCGGCGTATGCCCTGCCGATGCTCGAACGGATTGACCGCGCGATCCGCGACCCGCAGGCCCTCGTCCTCTGCCCAACGCGGGAACTGGCGATCCAGGTCGCCGGGGCGATGCACCAACTCGGCCACTACCATCACACGACGACGCTGCCGATCTATGGCGGCCAGCCAATTGACCGGCAACTGCGCGCCCTCGCGCACGGCGTGCAGATCGTCGTCGGCACGCCGGGGCGCGTGATGGATCATATGCGGCGCGGCACGCTCGACCTCTCGAATGTCAAAATGGTCGCGCTCGACGAAGCGGACGAAATGCTCGATATGGGTTTCGTGGAGGACATCGAGTTCATCTTCGAGGCGATCCCCGATGAACGGCAGACCGCGCTCTTCTCCGCCACGATCCCGCCGCGCATCACCGCCCTCGCCCGCAAGTATCTGCACAATCCGCAGCGCGTCAGCGTCAGCGTCGCGCATGTCACCGTCGCGCTGACGACGCAGACCGCCTACGAACTGCCGGGCGGCAACAAGTTCGATGGCCTCACCCGCATCCTCGATGTCGAGACGCCACAGTCTGCGATCATCTTCTGCCGCACCAAGAACGAGACGAACGAACTGGCGGAGCGCCTCGGCGGCGCGGGCTACACGGCGGAGGCGATCAATGGCGACCTGCCACAGACGACGCGAGACCGCGTGATGCGCCGCTTCCGCGATGGGCAGGTGGACTTGCTCGTCGCGACGGACGTCGCGGCGCGCGGCCTCGACATCCCCGATGTTTCCCATGTCATCAACTACGACATCCCGACCGACCCGGAAGCCTACGTCCACCGCATTGGGCGGACGGGGCGTGCCGGGCGCACCGGTGAGGCAATCACGCTCGTCGCCCCACGCGAGCGGTACACGCTGCGGACCATCGAGCGCGTGATCGGGCAGCAGATTACCGTCAAGCGGCTGCCGACGCTCGCGGATGTCGCGGCCCGGCGGCGCGAGGCATTCAAGGCGGCGATCATCGCCACGCTGGACGAGGGGAATCTCGGGCAGGAACTACTGATCGCCGAATCCCTCGCCGATCAGTACGACGCGATGGACATCGCGGCCGCTGCCATCCGGATGGCGCGGGGTGACGCGGCGCAACGGCTCGACGAGGCCGCCGTCACGACACTGGACGGCGACGCGGACGGGGTAGAGGCAGGGATGACGCGCCTCTTCATCGGCGCGGGGCGGACGGCGGGCATCCGCCCGATGGACCTCGTCGGCGCGATTGCCAACGAGGCGGGCATCCCCGGCAAATCCATCGGCTCGATTGATATTTATGATGGCTTCGCCTTCGTCGAGGTGCCGAGCGCGGACGCCCAGCGCGTCATTCAGGTGATGAGCAACACGAACTTGCGCGGCAAGCGCGTCAACGTCTCCATCTGTCTCTTATACACATCTGACGCTGCCGACGATCTTACGCG
>CALBSO010000028.1 GCA_937968015.1 uncultured Thermomicrobia bacterium | reverse complement strand
CCGATCGTCCCCACATTGACATGCGGCTTTGTCCGCTCAAACTTTGCCTTGCCCATCCTTCGATACCTCTCTGTCTCTCAATACAATGGGCCGGAGCAGCACTGCCCGGCCCAATCAACTCAATTATCGTCGCGTCGTCGCCTTCTGTGCCAGTTCGTCGGCGAGGTTGGCGGGAAGCGGCTCGTAGTGATCGAACTCCATCGAATACGATGCGCGCCCTTGCGTCATCGAACGGAGATCGGTCGCATACCCGAACATCGTCGCCAGTGGCACGAAGGCGTTGATGATCTGCGCGCCCGCCCGCTCCGTCATCGAGGCCAGTTGACCACGACGGCTGGAAATATCGCCGATCACATCGCCCATGAAGTTGTCCGGCGTCGTGACCTCGACTTTCATGATCGGTTCGAGCACGACCGGGGCCGCCTTGCGGACGGCTTCCTTGAGCGCCATCGAACCGGCGATCTTGAAGGCCATTTCGCTGGAGTCCACCTCGTGGTACGAGCCGTCATAGAGGGCGACATTGATGTCCACGATCGGGTAGCCCGCGAACGCGCCGCCCTCCATCGCTTCCTTGACGCCCGCCTCAACCGCCGGGATGTATTCGCGCGGGATGGAGCCACCGACGATCTTGTCCTCGAAGGTGAATCCCGCGCCGCGCTCGGCGGGCGAGACTTCGATCCAGACATCGCCGAACTGACCCTTGCCACCGGATTGGCGGACAAAGCGGCCCTCCTGCTTGACGCTCTTCGTGATGCTCTCACGGTATGCCACCTGCGGCCGACCGACGTTCGCCTCCACCTTATGCTCGCGGAGCATGCGATCAACGATCACTTCGAGGTGCAATTCACCCATGCCGGCGATCAGCGTCTGGCCGGTCTCCTCCTCCGTGCGGACACGGAAGGTCGGGTCCTCCTGCGCCAGGCGAGCGAGCGCCATCCCCATCTTGTCCTGATCCACCTTCGTCTTCGGCTCGATGGCGACCTGAATGACGGGCTCCGGGAATTTGATGGATTCGAGGACGATGGGGTGCGCCGGATCGCAGAGCGTGTCTCCGGTGAAGGAGTCCTTCAGGCCGATGATCGCCGCGATGTCGCCTGCCAATACCTCCTCGATGTCCTCACGGTGATTTGCATGCATCCGCATCAAGCGGCCGATGCGCTCGCGCCGGTCCTTGGAGGAGTTGAGGGCGTATGTGCCCTTCTCTAACTTGCCGCTGTAGACGCGGACGAAGGCGAGATTGCCGACGTGCGGGTCGTTGGCGATCTTGAAGACGAGGCCACTAAATGGCTCATCCTCACCGAGGCCGCGCGTCTCCTCCGCGTCGGTCTTCGGGTTCGTGCCAACGACTGGCGGCACATCGAGCGGCGAAGGCAGGTAATCCACCACCGCGTCGAGCATGGACTGGACGCCCTTATTCTTCAACGCGGTGCCGCAGAGGACCGGGACGAGCGTATTATTGATCGTCGCCCGCCGCAGCGCGGCACGCAACTCATCGTTGGAGAATTCATCTTCTTCGAGGTAGCGGAGGGTCAAATCCTCGTCGGTTTCGGCGATTGCCTCGATGAGGTCGAGGCGGGCCTGCGCGGCGCTCGCTTGCAATTCCGCCGGGATCGGCTCGATGCGGATGTCCGTGCCCTTGTCGTCGTAATACATCACTGCGTGCTGCTCAAAGACATCAATCACGCCGCGGAACTTGTCTTCGCTGCCAATCGGCAATTGAATCGCCACCGGCCGGGCGCGGAGGCGATCAACGATCATTTCGATGGTGCGCTCGAAATTCGCGCCGGTACGGTCCATCTTGTTGACGAAACAGATGCGCGGCACGGCATACTTGTCCGCTTGCCGCCAGACCGTTTCGCTTTGCGGTTCGACCCCGGCGACGGCGTCGAAGACGACCACGCCGCCGTCGAGGACGCGCAGCGAACGCTCCACCTCGACCGTGAAATCGACGTGGCCGGGCGTGTCAATAATATTGATACGCACCGCATCGGGCTGCTTCGCGTCACCGTTGCGCGCACTCTTGGACCAAAAGGCAGTCGTCGCGGCGGCGGTGATCGTGATGCCCCGCTCGCGCTCCTGCTCCATCCAGTCCATCGTCGCCGCGCCTTCATGCACTTCGCCGGTGCGATGAATGCGCCCGGTGTAATAGAGGACGCGCTCGGTCGTCGTCGTCTTACCCGCGTCAATGTGCGCGATAATGCCGATGTTGCGCGTCTTTTCGAGCGCCTGCATCCGTTTCGAGAGTGGTGCTACCTGTGTCGCTACGCTCATGTCCTCTTTTTCCTGTTCGGCCGGAGCCTTCCGCCAGGCTCCCGTTGTGTTCGTTGTTTCAATAAGCCCTCTGTGGGTGAGCAGTGAGCAGTGAGCAGTCGGCGGTCGTCAGTCGGAGCGTGTTCTGCCGACTGGCTACTGCCGACGCTCGCATTACCAGCGGTAGTGCGAGAACGCCTTGTTCGCCTCCGCCATGCGATGCGTGTCTTCCTTGCGCTTGATCGTCGCACCGGTGTTGTTGAAGGCATCGAGCACTTCCGCTGAGAGCCGATCGGACATCGTGCGGCCATTGCGGCTACGTGAGGCGCCGAGCAACCAGCGGATGGCAAGCGAGGTGCGGCGTGGCCCCTCGATCGGGACGGGCACCTGCAATGTCGCGCCACCGACGCGGCGCGGCTTCACTTCGATCACCGGCGTGGCATTGCGCATCGCGGTCTCGAAGACTTCCAAGGCGTCGCGCCCGGTGCGCTCATGAATCTTGTCGAACGCCTCGTAAACGATGCTCTCGGCGAGTCCCTTCTTGCCGTTCATCATCAGTTTGTTGATGAACTGCTGGACAATAACACTCCCGTAGCGGGGATCAGGCAGGGTTTCACGCTTGATAACCTTTGTTCGCCTCGGCATTGCGCTTCGCTCTCCTCAACATTCCAAACAAACTGCCAGTCACACGAAAGAGCGGGGGGCCGGATTTTGCCCCTTCCGCTCCTGACGTGCTCACACCCTAGCGGGTCGGTTTTCGGTCGTTGCACAGCCGGGGAGCCGATGGCTCACCCGCGTCTGCAATTACCGACGCTTCGCGGCAGTAGCCGCGCCGACCTTAGGTGCCTTGGTGCCGTACTTGGACCGGCCCTTTTTCCGATCCTCGACACCACGCGCATCGAGCGTACCCCGTACAATGTGATACCGCACACCCGGCAGGTCCTTCACACGGCCACCCCGAATGAGGACGACCGAGTGTTCCTGCAGGTTGTGCCCCTCGCCCGGGATGTACGCCGTCACTTCGATGCCATTGGTGAGGCGGACGCGGGCGATCTTGCGGAGGGCCGAATTCGGCTTCTTCGGGGTCATCGTCTTCACTTGCGTGCAGACGCCCCGCTTCTGCGGCGAACCCTTCCCCGCCTTCGTCTGGCCGGCATACCGGCCCAGCGAGTTGTTTGTGAACTGGAGCGCTGGCGCTTTCGTCTTCTTCGACACGGGCGTTCGACCCTTGCGCACCAGCTGGCTAATCGTTGGCATCCCTACGTTTCTCCTTCAGTCCACATACACGCCTGCTGCCCGTGCAACAGCCGCGAAGGGAGAGTATACCAAGCCCCCACAACCCCGTCAATACGCACGCTCGCGCAAATTGCCAGCGTTTCGCGCCCCGTACGTCACGTGATGCCTCACGGACGCGTCGTCGCGGATGGCGAGGAACGGCCCGTGGGAGGAGGAGGTACTGCGGGAGACGGTTTGCCTGTTGAGGGAGCAGCCTCATGCAGGAAGCGCTGGCGCTCCGCTGGTGTCAGATCGCGCGTGATACGGGTTTGCGCCAGCGCGAGTATCTGATCAAGCGAACCAATGGATTCCTTCCCGTATTCGACGACCACGCTCGATGCGCTGGGATCATCATAGAACACTGCCACGAGCTGGTTCCCGTCCGGCCTGAACCCGACGGCGACGGCTTCCGATGCGGGCCCTTGGATCGTGAGAAGAAGTGTACCGGTCGTCGCGCTCCAGATGCCGATCGAGCCATCGCGCGTGGCGACCGCGATCCGCGTTTGGTCCGGGCTGAATAATGCGCTGTTGACGCCGCCGGATCCTTGGGCAAGGGTGAGCAGTGGCGCACCCCTCGATGCATCCCAGACATGCACGAGTCCGTCGGCCCCACCCGCGACGATACGCGTCCCGTCGGGGCTGAAGGCGACGGAATTGAGTATGGCATTTGTTGAGGTGATTGTAAGCAGTTGCCTGCCCGTCGCGGCGTCCCACAGCCGCGCGGTCTTGTCCCAACTGGCAGTGACGATGCGCGATCCGTCCGGGCTGTACATCGCGCCGGATACGTTAGCCACATGGCCCGTGAGCGTGAGCAGAAGGTTGCCCGTCGCGGCGTCCCAGACCCGCGCGGTGTTGTCACGACTCGTACTGACGATATGCGATCCATCCGGGCTATATGCCGCGCTGGTTACCCTATCCGTGTGACCGGTGAGCGTGAGCAGCAACTTGCCCGTCGCGGCGTCCCAGACCCGCACAGTTTTGTCCCAACTGGCAGTGACGATACGCGAGCCGTCCGGGCTGTACATCGCGCTGTACACGATGTCCGTATGACCGATAAGGGTGAGCAGCAACTTGCCCGACACCGCGTCCCAGACGTCTGCCGTCTTGTCACTACTCGCGGTGACGATGCGCGATCCGTCCGGACTGTACGCGATGTTGGGCGCTCCGATCGTGTGACCGGTAAGCGTGAGCAGGAGGTTGCCCGTCGCCGCGTCCCAAACGCCTGCCAATTTGTCGGCGCTTGCGGTGGCGATCCGCGAGCCATCGCGGTTGTACGCCGCGCCGTACACCACATCGGTGTGGCCGGTGAGTGTAAGTAACTGCGTGCCCGTCGCCGCGTCCCAGACCGCTGCCGTTTTGTCGCTGCTCGCGGTGACAATGCGTGAGCCGTCCGGGCTATACGCCGCGCTCCACACCCCACCCGTGTGCCCGACGAGGGTAGCCAACAGATTGCCCGTCACCGCGTCCCAGACCCGCGCCGTCTTGTCGAGGCTTGCGGAAACGATACGCGAGCCGTCCGGGCTATATGCCGCACTGAACACCGCATTGGTATGGCCAGTGAGCGTGAGCAGCGGCTTGCCCGTCGCCGCGTCCCAGACCCGCGCCGTCTTGTCGCGACTTGCGGTGACGATCCGCGAGCCGTCCGGGCTGTACGCCGCGCTATGCACCTCATCGATGTGGCCGGTGAGTGTAAGCAACTGCGTGCCCGTCGCTGCGTCCCAGACCGCTGCCGTTCTGTCGCTGCTCGCGGTGACAATGCGTGAGCCGTCCGGGCTATATGCCGCGCTCCAGACCTTGTCCCTGTGGAGGATAGTAATGGAGAGCCGTTGCCTGCCGGTCGCGGCGTCCCAGACCCGCACCGTCTTGTCCCAACTGGCAGTGACGATGCGCGATCCGTCCGGGCTGTACGCCGCGCTGAATACCACATCGGTATGGCCGTTGAGCGTGAGCAGCGGCTTGCCCGTCGCCGCGTCCCAGACCCGCGCGGTGTTGTCACCGCTTGCGGTAACAACACGCGATCCATCCGGGCTGTAGGCAACGGAGTATATCTCCTTCGTATGCCCGGACGGCGCGCGCAACTCCTCCCCATTTGCGATGTCCCATATCCGTGCCGTCATATCGAAGCTCGCCGTGACAACATGCCTGCCATCCGGGCTGAACGCCGCACTCGCTACGCCGTTCGTGTGACCGGTGAGCGTGAGCAGAAGGTTGCCTGTCGCCGCGTCCCAGACCCGCGCGGTGTTATCGCTACTCGCGCTGACGATATGCGATCCATCCGGACTAAACACCGCGCCCACCACCGTATCGGTATGGCCGATGAGTGTGAGCGCCTCCTTGCCGCCGGTGACCACGTCCCATACACGTACGGTAAAGTCCGAACTGGCGGTGACGATTCGTGACCCATCCGGACTATACGCCGCGCTCCACACACGATCCGTGTGACCAGTGAGGGGACCTAGTTCTTGGCCCGTCGCTACGTCCCAGATCCGCGCGGTCTTATCAGCGCTTGCGGTGACAATGTACAAGCCGTCCGGGCTGAACGCCGCGCCGTATACTATATCGGTGTGCCCAGTGAGGACTACTTCCTGCCTGCCGGACGCTGCGCCCCATACCCGCGCGGTCTTATCAGCGCTCGCGGTGACGATGCGCGCTCCGTCCGGACTGTACGCCGCGCTGTACACCGTATCGGTGTGACCAGTGAGTGTGAGCACCGGCTTGCCTGTCGCGGCATCCCAAATCCGCGCGGTGTTGTCCGCACTCGCGGTGACGATGCGCGAGCCGTCCGGGCTGAATGCCGCGCCAACCACTCTATCAGCGTGGCCGACGAGCGAGAGCAGCTGCTTGCCGGTCACGGCGTCCCAGACTCGCGCCGTCTTGTCATTGCTTGCGGTGACGACGCGCGACCCGTCCGGGCTGAATGTTGCGGCATGGATGACGTCCGTGTGACCCACGAAGGTCACGCGGACGCGTGATGCGAGCAGCGCGCGACGGAGTGCATTCTCGGCTTCGTCTGTCCGGGACGCACGCATCGCCTCCCGCGCCAATAACACACTTAACTCGGGATCGGTCGGCAGTTGCGCCACCGAGTTCGCTGCCAACTCGCGTGACTTCGCGATCTGCGCCTGCGTCACTGCGGTATTGCGTTCAGCCACCGCAGTCGCCTGCTGCGCCGCCGCGTTATTGCGCTCTGACTGGGCCTGGACCGCCGACGTCGCCGCAGCGTTCGCATTCGTCTGCGCAACTTGACGCTGCTCGACTGCGGTCTGCCGCTGGAGCAGCGCCAACACTGCCACTATCCCGATTACCAGCAGCGCGATTGCCATCCCCCCGATCGTCCGCTGCACCCGCCGCCGTGCCTGCAACCGCTCCCGATCCCGCAGCGCCACGCTCGCATCCAGGAACGTACGCTCGCGCGCGTTCAGGCTCCCCTCATTGCGTGCGCGCCACTCCTCCGCCGCAAGGAGCCGCCCCCCACGATAG
>CALBSO010000027.1 GCA_937968015.1 uncultured Thermomicrobia bacterium | reverse complement strand
GCCGTCCGCGCAAGGCGTACACCAAGCGTGCGAACTTACCAGCACCTACTTAGATTATGCCGCAAATGGAGCAAAGAATTGGTCAATAGATACGCTCAAAGCGCAATTTCATGCTTCCTGCGAAAAGCGCCGCGTCAATCCGCAGAGCTTGATAGATGAACTAATCGGAGTAGGCGAAGATGAGGAGTACTTTTGGCAGCGTGCAAAGACGAATCTTGAAGAAGGGAACCTGCGGCTCATATTTGTCGCTAATGTGATCGCACCGGAACTACGTCGCATCGTCGAATTTCTCGACGATCAAATGGATAAGACCCAGGTCCTAGCATTGGAGGTGAAGCAGTACATTGGAACGCGCACGACGACGTTGGTCCCGCGTATCGTCGGTCAGAGTATCAAAGCTCAAGATAAGAAGCAGACTTCCGCACGATCAGGCACCACGCATCAGTGGGACGAGCCGGAATTTATGGAGGAGATACGTACCCGATGCGGTGACCAGTGCGTGACCGCAGTCCAGGAGATTTTAAAGTGGGCCGCGCCTCTAGGGGTTTTGTGGGGCAAGGGTAATGTAGACGGTTCGCTCTCTGTATACTTTGATAACAATACGGGACGATATTGGACGTTCATAGTTTATACAACGGCACCACGTATTGAGATACAGTTTCAATATATGAAGAACAAACCGCCATTCAATAGCGAAGAATTGCGCCGAGCATTAGCAGATCGCTTGAATGAGATTCCTGGAATCTCGCCCTTCGGTGACGGCGATCTGGGCCGACGTCCGACGTTTCCGCTCGCGTTACTCGCAAACGACCACGCACGGAGAACATTTCTTGCGGCCTTCGACTGGTATATCAGTACGATCCGTACCCATATCGCGCCCTGAATTTGCCGAGGACGAATGCGTTCTCATAACCCGCATGAAGACTGCCGCATTCCTGGTGGCACAGGTTTGCAACCTGTGCCACCGATCCTTGGCGACACTATTTACCTGGACTTGGTATCACGCATCTATTCGTCGCGTATGTCCAGCGCGTCGGAGCTGGTGAGTTCGCCGTTGTCGCGGAGGGTTTTCAGGACGGTGCGGACGATGTCATAGCCGTAGCCACGGCGGGCGAGGAGGCCGGAGAGACGGCGGGTGATGACGTCCGGCTCCAAGCCGTTTTTGTGGAACGAGCGCAGTTTGCTTCGGGCAAGCGCGAGCGCCTGCGCGTCCGCATCCACCGTTTCCGCCTGCTCCGCGAGGGTTTCGTCAATCGTCGCGCTCGTCACGCCCTTCTGGCGCAACTCCTGCCGGAGCAGATGCGGGCCACGCGGGCGGAACTGCGCGCGGTTCTCCGCCCACCAACGGGCGAAGGCGAGGTCATCCAGATAGCCCCGCTCCGTCAGCCTGCCGACCGCCGTTTCGACCGTTTCCGGCGAATAGCCCTTGCGATGGAGGTAATCGCGGATTTCGTGCGTCGAGCGCGGGCGCATGCCGAGGTAGCGCACCGCCGCCTCCGTCGCGCGCTGCCGCACATCGGCATGCCGGAGCGCATCGAGATCGCCTGCCTGAAAGACCTTGCCGGGCGCAATCCCGAACTCCACGACGACCGCCACCGTCAGTGTCAGTGGCGCCGAACCATCGAAGGTGACAGCGAATTCCTGCCCCTTCCGATCAACGGGGGCGACCGATCGTACGGTCGCCCCTGTCATCTGCACAGTCAGTTCCTCATTTGTCATCGCGTTCCCAACCATGCATCCCGGTGGCGGCGGGCTTTAGCCTGCCGTATCGCTCGGCAGGCTAAAGCCCGCCGCCACCAATCTCTCTATTCGTCGTCCAACTCGTCCAGCACGCCATCGGGGCCATCAGCGGTGACGCCGATATTGAAGTCATCGGCCGCTTTATCCGCGAGGCCGAGGATGCGGCGGTAAATCTCTTCCTGCATCTCAGGATGCGCCTTGAGGAAATCCTTCGCGTTCTCGCGGCCCTGACCGACGCGCTCCTCGCCGTAGTAGAACCATGCGCCGCTCTTGCGGACGACGCCGAGTTCCACGCCGACATCGAGGACGCTCCCGGCGGCGGAGATGCCTTCCGCATACATGATGTCGAACTCCGCCTGCTTGAAGGGCGGCGCGACTTTGTTCTTGACGACCTTGACGCGGGAGCGGCTGCCCGTAATGTCCTGCCCATTTTTGATGCTGTCCACGCGGCGGATCTCCAGCCGCACGGAGGCATAGAACTTGAGCGCGCGGCCGCCGGAGGTCGTCTCCGGGTTGCCGAACATCACGCCGATCTTCATACGAAGTTGGTTCGTAAAGATCACCGACGTACGCGAGCGGTTGATCGCGCCGGTCAACTTACGGAGCGCTTGCGACATCAGCCGCGCCTGCAACCCGACGTGCGCGTCGCCCATGTCGCCGTCAATTTCGGCGCGCGGCACGAGCGCGGCGACGGAGTCCACAACGACGACATCAATCGCGCCGGAGCGGACGAGCGTTTCGGTGATCTCCAATGCCTGCTCACCGGTGTCCGGCTGCGAAATGTAGAGGTTTTCAAGGTCCACGCCGCACTTGCGGGCATAGGAGGGGTCGAGCGCGTGCTCGGTGTCCACGAAGGCCGCGATGCCGCCCATCTTCTGCGCCTCGGCGATGATGTGGTAGCAGAGCGTCGTCTTGCCGCTCGATTCCGGCCCGTAAATCTCGGTGATCCGGCCCCGTGGGATGCCGCCGACACCGAGCGCCAAGTCGAGCGCAATCGAACCCGTTGGGATGACTTCAATCGTCATCTTATTGGAAACGTCCACCATCCGCATGATCGAGCCTTTACCGTAGGCGCGCTCGATCTGCGAAACCGCTGTATCGAGCGCTTTGCGCCGGTCATCCACACTCGCGCCGCGCTCAACGCCGTTGGCACTCGTTGCCATTGCTGACTTTCCTTCCTTCCCTGCGCCGTTGTGGACGACACTCGATTTCCCTGTACGCGTGTTGTCCGTCGGCATCGAAATATCCTGTTCTCTCCGGGGAGATTGTGCCGTGCGACCCCGTGCCCACGACTGCCGCAACGGAACGCTTGTTCTACTCCACCGAGTGTATCATAACCCGGCCATTTAAGCAACGTTTTGCCGTTCGATTTTCCCTTGCCAGCGTTGCCTTTCGTGGCAACCAGATTTCTGAATCTACGGATAGACGCACCGTGTACAATAACCCGAACGGACGCCCGCATTCGTTCCGATTGGTCTGGCAGATGAAACGCAGTCTTCTCACGCTTCTTATGGACGCACCACCGGCCGACATTCGCGCGGTGGCGGAGGCGTGGGACGTTCATCTGACGAAGCGGACGCATACTGATAATGTCGCGCTCGTCTATCAGGCGATGACCGATCGCTGGACGGTCGAGGATGTGCTCGACGGCCTGCCCTCCCATGCACGCGACATTGCCGGGGCGCTCGCCCTCGGCCCGGAGGATGGCTTGGCGCGCGAGGACCTGATGACGCGTTTGCGTCTCGATCCGCTCGACTTGAATGCATCGCTCGCGGCATTGCGCCAAGCCGGGATCGTCCACCGGCAATCAACGGGCACGCTCTCCTTGCCGCGGGAACTCGCGACCGTGATTGCCCGCGCGATCCGGGACCGGCAGCGCGGCGATCTTGCCGCCCCGACGATCAACCAACTGCTCGATTCGCTCGACGCGGATGTCTTGCTCGATGCCGCGCGACGCTGGCGTGTGACCGACACGCCGACCAGCCTCCGGCCCGGCGACCGTGAACGATTGCTGCACGCGCTCCAGACCCGTGTCCGCGCGCCGCGCGCGCTGGCGGAAGTCGAAGCGGCCCTGTCGCCCGGCGCACGGCGAGTGGTTACGGCATTGCGCGAAGAATCGTCGCCGTTGCCCTTGAGCGAGGCCGCTGCACTCGCAAGCGCGGAGACCGCGTTAGCACGGCGCGCGCTGCTCGTCGAGTTGACCGCGAGCCTGCTCGCCTGTCATGGCTGGTCGTGGGGCGAGCGGATGCTCGTCATGCCGGGAGACTTTCGCACGCCCGCGATGACCCAGATGCCGCTGCCTCCCTTGAATGCGGTCTCCGCCGAGCCGCTGCACGGCTGGCGGCATCCCTTCGCGCTCGCCTGGGACATGCTCACGCTGCTGCGGTTGATCGAGCATGAGGCGGCGCGCTGGCCGAGTGGCGGCATCGCGGCGCTCGCGGACGATCATCAATTGACCGAGCGCGTTGCCCCGCATTTCTGGGCGTCGCTCGATACGACGATCCCGCCGAGCGCCGCGCTCGCTTTTCTCGCCGCCCTCGGCCGGGCGCGCGGCCTCGTCACGGAACGCGAGGAAGATGGACGGCGCACGCTCGCAATCAACGACCCCGTTGCCTGGGCGAAACTCGGCTTCGGCGCGCAAACGCGCGAACTCTTCACGGCGTGGCGCGGCATGGCGGGCTGGCAGGAGGGGCAGGGGACGGCGACACAACTGTGGGGCGTGGAATGGCCCGCATTCCGGGGGCGGCTGCTCGATGCGCTGACGCAATGCCAACCCGGACACTGGTATCTGCTCGATCATCTGCTCACACGTCTTGTCCAGGTGCGGCCATCGCTCCTCGGCGAGGAATTCACGGCGGCGAGCGCGGTGGGCCAGGCGCCGCCGGATCGCGACGCGCTCGTTCGGGGCTGCATCGAGGCGACGCTGCGCTCCGCGCTCGCGTGGTTTGGCGTCGTCGCCTGGGGGCGAACGGCGATGGGCGAGGCGGTGCAGATCACCGATGTCGGTTGGTGGCTGCTCGGTCGTGGGCCGGAGCCGATCATGCCGCCGTTCGGCGCGACCCCGCTCGCAGTCCAACCCGATCTTACCGTGCTGGTGCTCCACGCGGAACCGACGCATCTCTGGCCGCTCCTCGCGCTCGCGGACGCGGCGACGTTGGACCGCGTCAGCATCTATCGGATTACGTCCGGGTCCCTCCGACGCGCGCTCAGGCGCGGCCTCGTATTCGACCAGATCGTGCGATTCCTGGAGAGCCGCACCGGCGGGGCGCTCTCCGACGCGACCCGCACGACCCTCGATGAGTGGATGCGGGCCGTGCGCCGCGTCCTCCTCGAACGGGTCGTTCTGCTTGCGGCCGACGAGCGCGACATCCTCGACGAGGCCATTGCGCTTGCCCGCGAGCATGGTGCGATCGTCCAGATGCTCCCGGACGGTCGCGCACTGATCCACGTTCCCGAAGGAGATGACACGCTCGCGGCGTGGCTCAAAGAGGCCGATATTACCGCGGTCTGGATCGCGAGCCGCTAGGTTGCCTCTCGTCTCCCATGTAACCTACAATGCGATGCGGTGAGGCGATGTGCGACCTCCGCGAGAAGGGGCTGACATGAGTAGTACCACGCAACGACAGAACGCGGCGAAACTGCGACGCGAGAAGGCGAAGGCGCAAACGGCGTCCGTCGCGAAGAAAATCCCCGTTTCCCAGGACGGCATGACCGCCCTGCAGGCGGAATACGACCAACTCACGAAGGTGAAACGCAAAGAGATCTCGACGGTCGTCCAGCGCGCCCGCGAGGAGGGTGACTTACGGGAGAACGCGGGCTACCACGCGGCGCGCGAAGAGCAGGGGATGGTCGAGGCGCGCATCCGCGAACTCGAATACCTGATGAAACACGCGGTCGTCACCGCCGATTTTGTCGAGGACACGAGTGTGATCCGGGTCGGCTCAACCGTGACGCTCAATCTTGATGGGGACGATGTGACCTACACGATCGTTGGCGCGGTCGAGGCGCAGCCGCGTCGCGGGCGTATCTCAAACGAGTCGCCCGTCGGCAAGGCGCTGATCGGCCACCGCTCCGGCGATGATTTTGAGATCGTCACACCCTCTGCCTCGCTTCGCGCCGTTATCAAGGATGTGCGCGCCGCCTGAGCGGGGCAGCCTCATCACGCGTGGTGGACAGCCGATCTCTGACATCACAATCACCACCATGCGGCCGTTAATCTGTTTGGGCTCCATGCTAAGGAGGGCGACAGATTGTGTGCGGTGGTGATACATCCCACTGTTCTGTACACGCTCGCGGCATACCCGCGCGTCGCTTGGTGAGAGGGAAGGGGAGGGACATGAACATCCCAGCGGGGCGACTGACGCGTTCCCGGTTCCGACATGTATTCACGGCAAGCCTCCTCGGCGCCCTGCTCCTCACGGCATGCGGTGGCGGCTCCTCGCCCGCTCCCACCGCCACTTCCCGGCCGAACAGCAACGCCCCCGCTACCGGCGTTCCGGCCGGCCGGCAGAATCTCGACAAAGTGGATAAAATCTTCCTCCGGTTACTCACCACCTATCAGGCCCAGGGGTTGGAGGCCACCAGGCAGTTCGCGCGTGACCAGCAGCTCCTTACGTCGCGAGACGAGGTGCGGATGACCCTCGTGCTGGACAGCGACGACAGCACCATCGTTGACGCGACCGCGATGGAGGTTAGCCGGCTCGGCGGGCGCGTCATGTCAACGGTTGGCGACCATATGGAGATACTCGTTCCGGCACAAGCGCTGCTGGAGTACGGGAAGCAGACCAATCGCCCGAGTTTCTTCGCGGATGTCGCCGATTTGCGGCATATCAAGAATATCGAGCGCACGCCGATCACGACACCCTCGACGACACCGACCGCCCCGCCTACCCGGAGTAGCAAAAGCGACCCGACCGGCGGCAAGAGTGAGGGCGTCGCGTCCACCGGCGCCGACAAGTGGCAGGAGGCGGGGATTACCGGCAAGGGGGTGAAGGTCGGCGTCATTGACCTGGCATTCAATACCTACACTCAGTTCCTCGGCAACGCCACGGTGACCACGAAGTCCTTCCGCTCGGACGGCCAGATCGAGGAACTGACCGACAAGGGGCTCATTCATGGCACCGCGTGCGCGGAGATCGTCCATGAGATGGCGCCCGATGCCGCGCTCTATCTCGCGGCATTCCAGACGCCGAACGAGTATATCGCCGCGATTCGGTGGCTCACGTACACCGTTGGCGTCTCCACGATCAGCAGTTCCATCAGTTTCCCCGGGCAGTATGCCGCCGACGACACCAACCGACTGTCCATGGAGATAGATCGGGCCAGGGCGGCAGGCGTCTTCTTCGCCACATCCGCAGGCAACCAAGCCAATGGCCTCATCGGTACGGACACGTTCCAGGGGCACTTCGGCGCGAGATTCACGGATAATGACAAGGACGGCTTCCATGATTTCCCCGGCGCGAAGAACAAGAACGGCCTCATCATGCGCGTCGGGAGCGGGTCATTCCAACTCGTCCTCAACTGGGACGATTGGAAACAGCCACATGTCAACTATGACCTCTTCCTCTTCGATAAGAATGGCAAGGAGGTCGGCCGTAGCGACGACAACCAGGCGACGGGGAGGAAGACGCCTGTCGAGGAGATTGACGGGAAACTCCCGGCGGGCGACTACCTCGTGAAGGTGAAGAAGGTCAATCCGAGCGACCCGGACCTGCCCTTCAATCTCTTCTTCAAGGAAGCCTTCTTGGAGCAGGTCACGGCGGCGAATAGCCTCTCCACTCCTTCGGACGCGAAAGGCGCGGTCACGGTCGCGGCGATCAACGTGCGGACGAGCAGGGTGGAGAGCTTCTCCTCCCAGGGCGCGACGTTGGACGGACGCAAGAAGCCGGACGTCAGCGGGCCCGATAACACGTCCAGTTTCGCCTTCGCGAGCATCGGCAATGCGACCTTCTTTGGCACGAGCGCCGCGACGCCGCATGTGGCCGGTGCGGCCGCGCTCTTCATGCAGGCATTCCCGGACGCCACGCCCGATACGACCCTCCGCTTCCTCGATGACCACGCGAAGAAGCCGCAGGGAACGCCGAGCGGGGACAATATCACGGGCGCGGGGCTGCTCTTCCTCGATGCGGTGCCGACGAATGCAAGCACCCGACCGGCCCCGTCTCGCTCCGTAGGGGCGGCGACGCCCGCGGCGACGCGCTCGACCACCGCACAGGCCCAGCCGACGAGCGGCCTGTCCGGCGGCGCGACATTCGTGGACAACTTCACATCGCCCGTCACGGGGTTGCCACCCCAGGGGTACCAGAATGGGGAGTATCGGGTCCATGGCGACGCCGGCACATTGACCTCGCTCGACTACCCGAAAACGGTCAGGGATGTCGCGGCTGAGACCTACGAAGTCGAGGCGCGCGCGGTCAGCAGCGCTGCGGATGCCATGATGGGGCTGCAGGTGCGCCGATTGGACAAGGACAACTACCTGCTCTTCGTGATTTCAAACGACGGGGGATTCGCGGTCTTTGCCAGGGTGAACGGGAGCCTCCAGGCAATCGGCACAGGTGGGACAAGCCCCGCGATCAAGGCGAACGCGCCGAACGCGCTGCGCGTTTCGATTGCCGGGACGAAGTTCGTCTTCGCGGTGAACGGGCAAGTGCTGACGCAATTCGACATCACGGACATCTGGACGCAAGGTGCGTTCGGTTTCGTGGCCGGCGGAGGGAACACGGAGAGTGCGGAAGTGGCATTTACGAGTTACCGTGTGAAGGTGGGTTGAGGGTGATCGCCACATCCGCAAGGACGCGCAGCACGCGAAAATCCTCCGCCATCCGCTCATAAGGAAACCACGCCAACACCTTGGGCGATGGATGCAAGAGCGGGACGAGCGTGCGGCCGTACCATGAATGTGGCGTTCCGCGCGCCTCCGTCACTTTCAATCCGTGCGGCTCGATGCGGCCCACTGCCGCGAGCGCAACGGCGCCGAGCGTCACGACGACGGGCGGGTCCACGATGGTCAGCGTCGCACGAAGATGACCGATACAGTTGGCGAGTTCCTGACGGCTTGGGGGTCGGTTCGCACCCGTCGGGCCTTGCGGGTTACAGAGCGCGGCGTTGGTGATGAAGATGTCGTCGCGCGTCCATCCCGCCTCGCTGAGCAGTCGTTCGAATGTCCGCCCCGAGAAGTCTCCCGAAAACGGCACGCCCGTGCGTTCCGCGCCGCCACGCCCCGGCGCTTCCGCGATGAACATGACCGGGGCGTCAATGTCGCCGTTCGCGGTCGTCAGGACGCGCCGCCGCCCCTCCATCGCCGGGCAATGTCGGCAGGCCGCAACGGTCGTCACGAGCGCGGCGAAGGCGGCATCGCGTCGTGCTCGGTCGTCCGCAATTCTGGTCACGGTTGGACGGATCCCGTGGGGGCGGCTGTCACTGCCATGGGCAGGGCGGTTGCCGCGCATTCGAGGCGCGACGACGAGTTCGTGATAATCACACCGCCAGTCACTCGCGGCGCTTAGCCGTTCGGTCGGAGCGCCCGCAGTTCCTCGAACAGTCGCTTCTCGTCCTCCGACAGATGCGCCGGAAGTAGCACGCGGAGCGCGACGAAGAGATCGCCCCGCTTCTCCCCTTGTCCGACAACGAGCGGCATGCCTTTGTTCGCGAGGCGAATTTGCCGCCCGTTCTGCGTCTCCGGTGGCACCTTGACGAATAATCGCTTGCCGTCCGGCGTTGGCACGACTACCTCGCCGCCGAGAATGGCTGTATACAGCGGCACATCAACGGTCGTGCGGAGCGTCGTCGGCGTCGTTTCGTCGCGTGTGAATCGGGCATCGGGCAGCACGCGCAGTTCGAGGACGAGATCACCCGCCGCGCCGCCGTTTGATCCGGGGTGCCCTTTACCGGCGAAGCGCAGCCGCTGGCCATCGTCCGCACCGACGGGGATCGTGACGGTCATCGGCTCAGCGCGGTTCATGTCGAAGGAGATCTGTCGCTCGCCGCCGGTATAGGCATCCGCGAATGAGACTTCCAACTCCGCGAGAATATCGCGCCCTTTGCGGGTACGCGGCGGCGCGTGCGTCGCGGTGCCGCCCCGTTCCCGGCCGCTCGCGCGGCCAAACAGCGTCTCAAAGAAATCTGAGAAGCCAGCGCCGCCATCCGTGGACGTATACTCGGTGCGGAAACTGCCGGGAAACCCGTCGCGCCGCGCGCCGCCCTGCTGCGAGGTGAACCAGCGCGCAAAATCGTCCGCATTCTGGCCCGCCGCACCTTGGCCGCCGTTGCGCTGATATTGCTGCCATGCCTGGCCGTATTTGTCGTATTGCGCCCGCTTTTCGGTGTCGGAGAGCACGTCGTACGCCTCACTGACGCGTTTAAACTGCTCCTCCGCACCGGTGTCTTTATTGACGTCCGGGTGGTATTTCCGGGCAAGTTTGCGATAGGCGCTCTTGATCTGTTTTTCGTCGGCGGTTCGGGGAATGCCCAGCACCGCGTAATAATCCTGAAACTCCATCGCCCTGATCCGTGCCCCTTCCTGACGCGCCGACACGCGACGCACGACGCGTCATGATTAGTCTAAGGATAGAATACAACTTGAGTCGTCTTATGTCAAGTCTGCGGCGCGGGCGCGATCGCCGCCGCGTCGCGCCGTACCTTCCGCTGAACAACATTGCCAATCCACCACACGAGGAGTGCCGCAAGCAGCATGACGATACCCCCGGCGATTGGCAAGAGCAGGGCGAGGATCGCGCCCATCGCCACGAAGAAGTCTTCTCCCGCGGAGGCGACCGGCGTCGGAATGCCACCGAGGATGCCACTGAGGGGGCGGCGATAGCGCACCTTCAGCAGATGCATACCAAGCGCGAGCGCAGCGCCGATGACCGCCGCGAGAACGGCGGGCAATCCCGTCCCCTTCGTCGTCGCCAGCATCATCAGCGCGCCCGCGACCGGCCGGTAGATCAGACCGAGGCGATCATTGACTCGCTCAATACTGGGCGCTTTGTCGCCGAAGAGTTCGATGGGGAGCAGGAGCAGGAGCGCCAGAATACCGCCGTTACTGGAAAGGAAGGTGTAGGGCGATCCGATGGGAATGCGGCCGCTGAGCCGGTGCGCGAAGGCCAGCGCGAGGAGCGGCAGAAATGCGTTCCACCCCGCCGCCGCCGCCAGCGCCATCCCCAACACACTATGCATGCACCCCTCCGCGGATACCCAACCCGACCCCGTTCAGTGCAGTATGGTTGCAGATTGGCCGGAGCGTCAACCGGGTTCGATCAGCGCGGGCGTTTCCATGGGATGAATCGCCGCACTGTCAATCGGCGCGCTCCGCAGCGAATCAGGCAAACCGTGCAGACAACCGGTCGGTAGCGTCAGATTGTAGCGATCCCGCGCGATGAGCCAGAAGGTAAGCGTGATGAGATGGACGCGGCGATAGGCCGGATTATTCTCAGTTGGCAGCAGCGCATCGTATTCCGTCAGCCAGCGCAGCGCCTCCGCCCGATCATCCTCGACGACTGCCAGCACAAAGCGCGCCTTCGGGTACTGCGTATCGAGGGTGGCGACGATCTCCAGCGAAGCGGACTTGACAGGAGCGAGCAGTCTCCGCACGCGCGCATCATTGGCGCGGCTCGCACCCCAGAGCGCCAGCGCGTACTGCACCCGGTGGGTGAGGGTGTTGCCCTTCTGCTTGACCACCGCGTCGAGCACCTGCGCAAGCGTGTCGAGTTTTTTCGTCACGTCGCCGCCCGCGAGGTAGGCATCCGCGATCAGATCCGCGTTGTTGCCAACGTACTCGTCGGGAAGCGCTTCGTAGGAATGCACGCGGTCATGGAGGCCGCGTTGAAAGGCGCGCTCGAGGTATGGCCCGATCCGTTCGACCGGAAAGCCGGCAGCGAGATAGGCCCGCGCCGCGTCGCGGCATCGCCACGATGTGGTTTCGTGGCGCGCGAGATCGAAGGAGAGCATGTCAAGGGCGCGGCGCGCGGCATCGAGCGCCGCCGCCTCACGCGGGGAAGTGTCTGTCACCGTTCATCGCTCCAGTCGTGGGTCATGCGGTCGTACCACGGATACCCACAGAGATTGATCGTTCCTTCCAGCAGCGCGGCGTCGCGGTCGGCGGGTGTGAGGTTGGCGACGGGCGTGGTGTCAATCCGCACCGGACGGCTCCTGCTCGTTCGGCGTCTCGTCGCGCGCGGGGAAGGTGAGCAGCGTCATCTGGCTGGCGGCGGCGGTGCCGAGCAAAACCGCTACGATCCCCCACACGACGCGCGTGCCGACTGGTGACGCCGCGTAAAACTGATACACGGGCAGGAGCGCCGCCAGATGCGCGCCGAAGCCGCCGAGCCAGTGCGTCAGGAGGTTGTTGTGCCCGTCCGGCTGGTTGTACAGCCATTGCGGCTGGCGCAGCCACCCCGCCGTCCAGACGAAGCCCCACGCGCTTACGACACCGAGGAGCCATGCCGCGCCGCGCGGATGCGCCTGTGCGGCCGCTTCCCACCACCAGGTGAGGGGCAGCGCGAGCAGGGGAAGCGCCGCCGTCCAGTAGCGCGCCGCCGGGCCCCATTCGCCCCACCAGACGATGTACGCGCTGATAATAACCGCGTATGGCACGAGCACGAGCAGGAGAGCAATACCGTTTCGAGGATGCGCGCACGCATATCGCACGAGTGACGCCGCTGCCAGTATATAGATAGGGGCGACGATGAATAATCCCCATTGCGCGTCGAGGAGCGAGCCGAAGAAGCCATTCATCGTGCCGACTGCCGACGAGAAGCCCGCGTGATCCCGCCGGTTCGGGACCGGATAGTGATAAAAGACGAGCGAGTAGAGTTCGAACAAACCGAGCAGCACCCCCGCAGGTACGATAGCGACCAATCCCGGTTTCCACGCCGCGCGGAGATGTCGCCACGCGAAGAGGATTGCCAGCCCCGCGACGACGGGGACGAAGCGCGCGTGCAGCCAGGGCAGATAGCCGACACTGAGGCCGACGAGTGCCCATTGCCATGGTGCATTGACGGGCGCGAGCAGGCGGCGGACCGCATAGATGAGCATCAGCGCGGCGGGCATCTCCGGGAAGATCAGGAACGCATACGTCGCCAGCGGCACGCTCGCCATGAGAATCGCTGTGACGATGAGCGCCCGGCGTCGCGCGGCGACACTGCGGGCGAGAAGGTAGATGTTCGCCGCGACGCCCGCCGCCATCAGGTTATATAGCAGCACCACGCCCGTCCGCCCGTGCAGCGCGAACGGTATGAGAATCAGGACGGGGATGCCAAGCCCATGTTTTGAGTAGAGACCAACACGAAAGGTCTTGGAGGCGTGCGGCGGCAAATTCGGTGAGATATTCGGCCAGCCTTGCCAATCGCGCGGCAACGGATACGACGGGTAGAACCGGAGCCAATCTCTCTCCGCGAAGTTGTTGGTCTCATCAATATCATGGTCATGGAGTATGGAATAGGCAGTCATCAAGTAGAACGGTTCGTCGCCCGTCACGGGATCGAGGCGTGTCGTGATGCGCGGGATGCAGGCAGCGAAGATCAGCAAGGCGATGCCGAAGACGGCAATAGCAATCTGTTGATCCGTGAATGCCGCGAGACGGAGCCGCCCGCGCGTTTCGGGGCGAGCGAGCGTGCTCACTTCGCGACGCTCCGGGTCAAGACGCGATGGTAGATCGCCTCGACCGTCTCTCCTTGTGTGGCCCACGTCTGCTCCTGCCATGCCCGTTTCCGCGCGGCGCCTCCGAGCAGACGCGCGCGTTTCGGGTCCGCAAGCAGGCTCGTCACCGCCTTCGCGAGCGCAGCAGTATCGCCCGGAGGGACGAGCAGGCCGGTCTCATTGTGGTGGATGACGCTGGCATTTTCACCGACGGCGGTCGCGACGAGGGCCTGCCCGGCCGCGAGGAGATCGAGCGTCTTGACCGACGACTTCGCACGGTTAATGAGTGTATCCGCGAAGGGGATCACCGCGATGTTCGCTGCACGGATGTATGCGGGAACCGCCGCGAAGGGGACGAAACCCGCGAAAATCACCGCGTCACCGTGTTCCGCCAGCGCGCGCCGTGCATGCGCATCCTCACTCTGCAGACCACCGCCGACGACGAGTAAACGCGCTGTCAGAATCCTCTCACGAATCATCCCGAAGAGCGACGCGACTACCTCTGGCGCAAACTCCACAAAGCGGGTGTAGAGCAAGACGGTCGGGCCATCAAGACCGAGTCGCAGACGAATCTGTGCGGCGTGTTGCGCGATCGTGTCTTGATCCGGCCACGCCGCGTAGCGCACGTGGTCGAGCGCGTTTGGAAGATACGTGACGCGTTCCGGCGGGATGCCCAGCCCCCATTGCTGCGTTTCGAGCGTCCTGCTCGCGACGGTGACATGCGCGGCGCGGCGTGGAAGATGCCGCTCCTGCCACGTGAACAGGCGTTGCTGCGCGGCGGAATACGGGCCACGTTCGTTCCAGCCGCCCGTGCCTTCCCAGTCATCGGTATCGAGGACGACGGGAGTACCCCTGAGAAGAGGCATGACCAAGCCGGAATACCCCTTCGGCTTGAAGATGTGGACGATGTCAGGCCGCGCTGCAAACACCGCCCTTCGTAGCGCGGTTACGATACCCGGTGTGCGAATGCGCGACGACAACCCGATGTTGACGACGCGCACGCCGTGATCATCCCATGATCGCCCTGCGTCCTCGGGATGATCCCAGGGCGGGACGATGAGTGTCACCGCGTGCCCGCGCGTGGCGAGTTCCCGGCCCAGTGGCAGCGCCCGATAGGTCATCGTCGCCTTCGGCTGCATACCGAAACCGCCGAGCAAGACAATCCGCCGCCGCGCGCCGTGGCGGCTGGGCGGAATCATCGTCGGCGGAGCAGGCGCGACCGTCTCAAGCATACCGGGGATGATACCACGCCACCCTTTGAGCAGTATCAGCAGTTCTTTCAACCCGCGAGCGGATCGTTGTTACGGGCGAAGCGCTGGCCGTTGATGTTGGGGACCGTATACGTGCCTTCCGTCACTGGCACACGAGTCGTGCCCGCCGTGACGCCGACGATCCGAATTGCGTCACCTGGTTGGAGCGCCTGCACGCGCGGGGAGACCGGAAAACTGACCCGACCGGCATACCCCCGTTGGGGCGGGACGGCGATATAGAAGGTGAGCGTCGCCCCTTCCGGTACCGGCACGGTGAGGACGATCGCGCCGATATCCACGTCCACGCTTGACCGAGCGGCGTAGGTCGCGACGGCAGGCGTGCCAAAAGGCCAGTTGCTGTTCCGCAGCGTGCCCGGCGCTTTCGGCGGCTCCCTCGGATCAGTCGTCGGTGTGGGATAGAACGCGGGCGTCGGCACACGCGCACCGGCGAATGGCGTGATTGTCGCCGTTGGCAGCGCTGTCGCGGTCGGTGGTGCAACGGCAGTCGCGGTCGGCGGGGCATTCGCGCACGCGAACAACAGCGAGACGAGCATCCCGAAGAGGGCAATGATTGCCGCGCGCCGCATGACTGCTCCGCCCTGACGACTGCCCCACTCACAGAGACCGTCGGAGATCGGTCGAGTGGATGGCCCGATTGCGCGAGGATGATACCAATTCCACCACTGTGATTCGACTCGTACGCGATCAAAGAACCAGGGAAGCAACCGGATGCACCGCTCTTTGGACGTGGAAACGCCATCGAGCGTGTCCGGCCCGATGGCGTCGAGGAGAGACGGAATCGCGGATGTTATTAGAACCGGTTCTCCACCGCACGGATGACGCCGACGAGTTTGCCCTGTACGGCGACGTTCGTCGCGTCCGTATAGATCGGCTGCATGGTGACATTTGCGGGCTGAAGGCGGACGCGCGTACCCTCGTGGTAGAACCGCTTGAGCGTCGTCTCGCGCTCGTTCTTGAGCCAGACCGCGACGGTGTCGCCATTGTCCGCCGTCAATTGCGGTTTGAGGATGACGAGGTCGCCGTCATTGATGAGCGCGTCCACCATCGAATGACCGCGCACGCGCAAGGCGAACAAGCCATCCGTCGCCTTCGGGAGCATGGACATCGGCATCGTCACCGATTCCGCGAACTCACCGGCGGCGTAATCCTCCGGCACCTCGATCGGTTCACCGGCGGCGATCCGGCCAACGACCGGGATGGTGACGACATTGCTCGGTTGCGTGGCGCTGAAGCCGAACATCTCGATCCCGCGCGAGATATGCCGGTTGCGGCGGATGTAGCCCCGCTCCTCCAGCGCGTTGAGATTGTAATCCACGACGCTCGTGGACGAGATGTCCAGTTCCTTCTGGATCTCGCGGATCGTCGGTGGGTAGGCATTCTGATGGAGGAAGGTCTCGATAAAATCGAGGATCTGCTCCTGCCGACGAGACAGACTCTTCGCTTTTTTCAGTGCGGCGGCCATGGGCTTGATACCTCCCGGTAGTTGTGAGCGACGTGTATACACACGCGCCGGAGTGGCATCACCCCGGTTCTATCCCTCTAGTGTAAATGGAACGCCTGTTCGTGTCAAGTACACCTGTTCGCGTGAACGTACAACAGACATAACAACGAAGAATGTCTGACGATACGTATCGCGCATATGACATGGATGAATGGTACGATATGGACGGGCAATGGAACGAGTGGAGGGGCGCGACGGTATGGTACAGCAGAAGTCACTACGAAGCGTCAGGAGCGGAAATGGCGAACCGCTCTTCGCTATACCAAGTAAAGATGGCCTGACGACGGAGTATTATTTCTCCGAGGAAGAGGCGGATGCGGCAACCGGCCCGGTAGCAATAGCCGAAGCGCTTGCTCTGGCGGGCGTATGGGGTAATCTGGATTGGGATGAAGCGGAAGCGGAACTTGACCGAATCCGGCACGGGGCCGATCCCACACCACCGATCGTTGATATCGAGTGAGACGGTATCTTCTCGATACCGGCCCTCTCGCTGCCTACCTCCTCAATCGTACCGCTGCAACGCGCATTATCACGCCGTGGACGCGCCAACATGAAGCCGTTACCAGCATCCTCGTCTATGGCGAAATCATGGAATACCTGAAAGGCAAGCCGGATTTCGCGAACCGGCGGACGCAACTCAACACGCTTCTGCGCGCCGTATACCCTGTGTCGCTCACGTATGCCACGATGGAGCGATACGCCGATCTGCGCCGCGTAATGCGCACGCCATTTGGCCCCGGGTTGATTGGTGATGTTGATACGCTGATCGCCGCGACCGCACTCGAACGGAATCTCACAGTCGTCACGACGGACGGCGACTTTCAACGCATTCCCGGTCTCACCGTCCACCGTCGTGCATGTTTCACTCAAACCCTGACTGATTTCGTTAGCGTCCTCGTTCGCGCGAATATCGTACAATACCGCGTGGAGCGATGACGCTCCTCTGCTCATTTCAGGATATGGGAGGCGATGGCATGGCGAGTCGTGACGGTTCCGTTCGGGTCGGGGTACTCCATTCGCTCGTGCGGGTGGAAGAAAAACTCCTCTTCGCCGAACTGGAGAAACACGGCGTCGCCTACACGCGCATTGACGACCGCGAGATCGCGTTGCCATTCGACCGGCCCGATACGTGGTCGTTCGATGTCGTGCTGGAGCGATGTATCAACCACACCCGCGCGCTTCACGCGCTCCGGCTGTTGAACTCGTGGGGCGTCGCGACCGTCAACACCTATAGCGTCGCGGAAGTCTGCGGCAACAAACTGAACACGACCGCCGCGCTCGAAGAAGCCGGGGTGCCGCAGCCGCGGGCGATTGTCGCCTTCACGCCCGCGTCCGCGCTCGTGGCAATCGAGGAACTGGGCTACCCGGTCGTGATGAAGCCGCCGGTCGGCTCGTGGGGCCGCCTGCTCGCGAAGATCAACGACCGCGACGCGGCGGAAGCGATCCTCGAACACAAGGAAGTGCTCGGCTCATACCACCACAGCACCTATTACATCCAGGAGTACGTGCCGAAGGGCGGGCGCGATATCCGCGCCTTTGTCGTCGGCGACGAGACGATCTGCGCCATATATCGCGACTCGCCGCACTGGATCACGAACACCGCGCGCGGCGGCGTCGCCTCCAATTGTCCTGTCACACCCGAACTCGCCGACCTTTGCAACCGGGCAGCGGCGGCGGTCGGCGGCGGCGTCGTCGCGATTGATGTCTTTGAGCATCCGGAGCGCGGCTTGCTCGTCAACGAAGTGAACTACACAATGGAATTTCGCAACAGCATAGAGACGACGGGCGTCAACATCCCCGCCATCGTCGTAGAGTACGTCCTCGCCGTCGGGCGGGGTGACATTATGCCGCAACTCCACATGGCGGTCGGGTTGGCTGGGGAGGGGAACGCATAGATGGCCCGTGTCTCGAAGAAATATGCGCCACCCGGCCGCGCCAAACCGGAGCCAGCCCCAGAGGCCATCGAACCGATGGCCCAAGAATCACCGGTCAATGCAAACGGTCACGCCGCGTCGGCGGCGATCCCAACCTCTGCCGTGGCATCGCCGGATTCCGCCGCGATGCGCCGGGCAATCGCGGACAATGTCTGGCTGCATTTCACGCAGATGCATGAGTTCGCCGCGGGCGGGCGGCTCGAACGACCGACCGTCATCGTGCGCGGGCAGGGCAGCCATATCTGGGATGCCGACGGCAATGAGTATATTGACGGCCTTGCCGGGCTTTTTTGCGTCAATGTCGGCTATGGTCGTACCGAGATCGCTCAGGCGATGATGGCGCAGTTGGAGCAGATCCATTTCGTCTCGCCCTTCTCCTTCCCAAATGTCCCCGGTACCGTGCTCGCGGAACGGCTCGCGACAATCGCGCCGACGGGCGAAGGCTCGCGCACGTTTTTCGTGACGGGCGGCTCGGAGGCGGTCGAGACTGCGTTGAAAGTCGCGAAGGCGTATCAGCGCAAACGCGGTTTCGCGGGGCGATACAAGACGATCTCGCGCCGCTATGCCTACCACGGTACGACGATGGGCGCGCTCTCCGTCACGGGGCTGCCCTCCGCCCGCAACCCGTACGAGCCGCTCGTGCCCGGCGCGCGGCATGTGCCGATCCCGCATCCGTACCGCTGCGCCTTCTGCCAGGACGCGGGGGCATGCACCTGGGCCTGCGCGGACGAAGTCGAGCGCACGATTGCAGTCGAGGGACCGGAATCGGTCGCGGCAATCATTATGGAGCCGGTGCAGAACAGTGGCGGCTGTATCGTTGCACCGGACGGCTACTATCAGCGCATCCGTGACCTCTGCGATCACCATGGCATCCTGCTCATCATGGACGAGGTGATCTGCGGCTTCGGTCGCACCGGCGCGATGTTCGGCACCGACGTCTTCAACATCCGGCCGGACATCATCACGGTGGCGAAGGGCCTGACCTCCGCCTATGCCCCACTCGGCGCGGCGATTGTCCGGCGCGAGGTGGCGGAGGTCTTCGCGGGGGATGAGCAGGCGAAGTTCCAGCACGGCATCACCTTCGGCGGCAACCCGGTCGCGGCAGCGGCGGCGCTGGCGAACCTCGATATTCTCGAGCGCGAGAACCTGCCCGCGCGATCGTATGAGATGGGCGAGTACCTGAAATCCATGCTCAGTGCGGCCATCGGGCAGCACCCGAATGTCGGCGAAATCCGCGGGCGCGGCCTCTTCGTCGGCATCGAGTTGGTGCGGGATCGGGAGACGCGGGAGTCGCTGGATGACAGAGCGCTGCTCGGCTGGCTGTCCGACGCGATGAAGGGACGCGGCCTGATCTGCCGCGCCGATGACCGACTCGATTCAGTCATCCAACTCGCGCCACCGCTGAACATTGAGCGCTCCGACCTCGACCGCATCTGCCAAATCATCACGGACACACTGGACGAGATGCGCGGCAAAATAACTGGATGATGAACCGCCGGGAGAGGGGCGCGCTATGCCTGACGATGCGTGGATTCGCGCGGCGATTGATGTCGAAGAAGCGGCGACACTCACCGCGCAACTGGTCGCGATCCGTAGTCATCCCGGCGAAGAGGGAGCGGTGCAGCGGGCAATTGCCGTCTGGCTGACGGAGAATGGTCTCGAACCCGAGATGCAGCCAACCGAGGGCGACCGGCCCAATGTCCTCGCGTGGGTACGCAATGGTGACGGCCCGACCTTTATGCTCAACGGGCACGTTGATACCGTGCTCGCCGTCGAGGGCTGGTCCCGCGACCCGTGGCAAGGGTGGCGGGACGGCGACCGTCTCTATGGCCTCGGCGCCTGCGATATGAAATCGGGCGTCGTCGCGGCGATGCTGACGACGCGCGCGCTGGCTCGCAATCGCGATCGCTGGCGCGGTACGGTGCTCTTTACGTCTGTAGTAGACGAGGAGGCGTACTCGATCGGCGCGCGGGCGCTCGTGGACAGGGGCATCAAGGCGGACGGCTGTGTCGTCACTGAGTCGTCCGATCTGCATGTCGTCATCGGCTGCATCGGCAAGGTATTGGTGCGCGGCGAGGTGACGGGCAAGGCGGCGCACGCATCGTGGCCGGAGCGGGGCATCAATGCCGCGGTGGAGGCCGCGACGTTCGTCGCGCGGCTCGATGAGGTCTCGCTCAGTCAGCATCCACGTCTGACCGCCAGCCAGTGTGTGCTCTCGCTCCAGAGCGGCAACGCGCAGTACGTCATCACCGTGCCGGAGCAGGCGCGCTTCACGATTAACCGGCACACTGTCCCAGGCGAGACGGACGAAAGCGTCCTCGCCGGGATGCAGGCACTGGCGGCGCGCCTCGATTCCCCCGCATCGTTCGCGTTTTCCATTGACCCGCCATACTACCCGCCGTGGGAGATGGCGCCGGATCATCCGTTCGTCCGCACTGTCCAGCAATCATTCGAGAAAGAGACTGGCGACGTGCCGGTGACGCGCTACAATCGCGGCCTCGCGGACGCCAACTATTTCGCCGCCGCCCTCGGCATCCCGACGGTCATGTTCGGCGCGACCGGCGCGAACTACCACGAAGCGGACGAGTGGGTGGATATTCCGAGCATTGGCATCTGTGCCCGTACCCTCATTCGTATCGCATTGAACGTGTTGCAGTAACGAGGGAATCCCTGGTGATCGCAGGCTGGGAAGCCTGCGATCACCGATCACGTTACGTGCGCCGCCGCGCGGCCCGACGGCGGGCGAGCAAGGCGGCTGCCCCGCCGAGTGCGAGACCCGTTGGACGAACCCAGCGGCGTGCCCCATGCGCGGCAAGATCCCGCATCATGAGCGTCGCGGCGTTCTTACCGGGCGCGCCGGAGACGCCACCGCCGGGATGCATGCTCGCGCCGGTGAGGTAGAGGCCGATGATCGGTGTGCGGTAGTTTGCCAGTTCCGGCAGCGGGCGGAACATGAAGAGTTGGTCGAGCGCCATATCGAGATGCATGAGGTGGCCCCGAATTAAGCCGTTTTCCTCCTGCAAATCCACCGGCGACTTCAGGTAGGTCTCTGTCACGGCGTCCGTGATGCCGGGTGCGTAGGGTTCAAGCGTCGTCAGCAGTTTCCGACCTTCCCGCTGTCGTATCGCCGCCCATGTCCCGGCGCCGGGCGCGAGATCGAAGGGGTGGTATTGCGCCCAGATGACGGTGATGTGTTTCCCCGGCGGGGCAATTGTGCGATCGGTGGCGGTCGGCGTCATGACGACGAGCGCCGGGTGTTTTGGGGGCAGGCTGGATGCCGCCTCCTTGCGGGTGCGGCGGAGATAATCCACCGATGGACAGATCAATTGCATCCCGTTGTGTACGTCGTCCGGCGCGTTCGGATAGCGCGGCAACGTCTCAGTCGCGCAGCGGATCGTCATGCCCATGCCGTTGGCGATCCGCAGCGCGGCGACACGGTGGCGTAGTGTCGCCGGGAGATCATCCGGCGCGACGAGGTCGAGCAGCGTTGTCTGGACGTGCGCGCCGCTGACAACCGCTGAAGCATCGAACCGTTCGCCGGTTGCCAGTTCCACGCCACGCACTTGGCCGTCGCGGACGAGAATGTGGCGAACGGGCGCATCCGTGACGATCTCGCCGCCGTGATCGCGGATGCAGGCGGCGAGCGCCTCGCTGAGCATACCCGAGCCGCCAATGGGGCGTGTCAGGCCGACGGTGTGGTAGATCGTGTGTGCGGTCAGAAATGCGCCGCCGCCGATCTCATCCGGGCCGGGACCGGACTGCGCGGCCAGCCACGCCAGGGGAGCGCGGACGTATTCGCTCTCGAATAGTTCATTGAGCAGCGCGCCATACGGCTTGAAGATCGTTTGGAGCAATGTATCCGGGCGGCCGAGCCGGAGTTGTTTCGGCAGATCGCGCCCGACCCGTTTGAGGATGGCGGAGAAGATAGCGTGCGGGGCAGGTGGCGCGCTGAACGTGGCGAAGACCGCTTCGTTGAACCGGCTCCATAGCCCAACAAAGGCGCGATACGTCTCCGCGTCACGCGGGCTGACGCGCGCGATCTCCGCGCAGGTGCGATCCACGTCCTTGTAGAAGCGGAGCGCCGTGCCGTCCGGGAACGGGGCGTAGGCGAAGGGATCGGCGCCCTGATAGCGGAGGCCGTACCGGGTGAGGCCGAGTTCCTCGATGATGCCGGTCAGGTGGATAAGCACATGGAACGACGAACAGGTGTCCACCTGGTAGCCGGGCCAGAGTTCCTCTGTGTGAACCGCGCCGCCGACCGTCGGGTTGCGTTCGAGGACGCGCACGGGGTAGCCCGCACGGGCAAGATACGCTGCCGTGACGAGGCTGTTGTGGCCCGCGCCGATGACGATGATTGGCTGCTTCACCGATTTCCCTTCCATTCAGCGCGAGCGGCCACTGATACCGAATCGGTCGGCATTCGCACGACACGCATGCGGAAACACTATGATATACTCGCGGCGTGTTCCTATCTGGTCAGAGTGGCGGGCGAGACGGACGCCCTTCCCGCATCGCGATGCGGTTGGTGAGGAAGCATCCGATCACCGGGCAAACCAGGATAGGCCGCCCACACGTAGGGACCTGTGATGCACGGTTTCGATGGGCAGGGTGCGAGCGGTTGCCCACCGGTATCGTGCGACGTTGAAGGGAGCGACCGGGGATGCGAACCCCCTCACCATCCGAGGCGATCACGCCTGTCCAGCAGATCGCCGATCGTGTCATCACAAATGTCGAGAAGGTAATTGTTGGCAAGCATCGGGAAGTGCAACTGACGCTCGTCGCGTTGTTGTGCCGCGGCCATGTCTTGATCGAGGATGTGCCGGGTGTCGGCAAGACCGTATTGGCGAAGACGATTGCCCGCTCGATCGGCTGTTCCTTCAAGCGCATCCAGTTCACGCCGGACCTCTTGCCCGGAGACGTAACCGGCGTCTCGATCTTCAATCAGGGGACGCGCGTCTTCGAGTTCCGACCTGGCCCGGTCGTCGCGCAGATTGTGCTGGCGGACGAGATTAACCGCGCGACACCCAAGACGCAGTCCGCGCTCCTCGAAGCGATGGAGGAGCGGCAGATTACGGTGGACGGCGAGACGCACGATCTGCCGATGCCGTTCGTCGTCCTCGCAACCCAGAACCCAATCGAATATGAGGGGACGTTTCCACTGCCGGAGGCGCAACTGGACCGTTTCCTTCTGCGCATCTCTCTCGGCTACCC
The DNA here is from genome assembly GCA_937968015.1 of uncultured Thermomicrobia bacterium. Classification (GTDB taxonomy): domain Bacteria; phylum Chloroflexota; class Chloroflexia; order Thermomicrobiales; family JALYUS01; genus JALYUS01. The sequence goes on along the minus strand of CALBSO010000027.1, from coordinate 10,201 downwards.
GGCGCATATGGAGGAGATTGCCGTCCTGCAAAATCAAATGTCCGGCCACCCACTCTCGCGGATCGAGCAGGTGGTGGATGTCAGCGAACTGGTCGCGGCGCAGCAGTACATCCTCGAGAACGTTCGGGTGGACCCGCTCATCCTCGAATACATGGTCTCGATGGCGGAAGCGACGCGGCGTCACGACGAGATTTACCTCGGCGCAAGCCCGCGTGGCACGCTCGGTCTGCTCGCCTCGGCGCGTGCATGGGCGGCTCTGGCCGGGCGAGATTACGTTCTGCCAGACGATGTCAAGGCGCTTGCGGAGCCCGTTCTGGCGCACCGGTTGATCGTCAGCCCGGCGGCGCGCATGCGCAACCTTGACGGTCGGGGCATTATCCGCGAACTTCTGCAGCGCGTGCCCGTACCCGGCGCGACGCCATTCGCCCAGCGGGTCGAGGGCCGGCCGCGTGGAGCGCGCCCGTGAACGCGGCCAAGGTTGGCGCGCTGGCTATTGTCATTCTGATCGCGGCGCAGGTGAGCGGTTGGGGTGTGCTCGACACGCTCTTCTTCGTCGTCGTCGGCGTGCTGATCGTTGCCTTCATCTGGAGCCGCGTCAGCCTGCGTTCTCTTGCCCTCACGCGGGAGACGCGGACAGATCGCGCGCAAGTCGGCCAGACGATGGACGAGCGCCTGAAAATCGAGAATCGGGGCAAGGTATCGAAGCTCTGGCTGGAAGTGCGCGACCATTCGACGTTGCCGGGCCACGCCCCCGCCACCAGCCAGGTCGTGCATTTGCCCGCCGGTCAGCCGTATCACTGGCGCGTCCGCACCCGCTGCACGCAGCGCGGCAAATTTACCATCGGCCCGCTCACGCTCCGTGGCGGAGATCCCTTCGGCCTCTTCCCGGCGCAGCGGCTGATCCCCGAAACCGCCAGTCTCGTGGTCTATCCCGCGACGGTGGATGTCTCCTCGTTCGTCGTCTCGGTCGGCGATCTGCCGGGTGGCGCGGCAACGCAGCGGCGCACACATTACGTGACGCCGAACGCATCGGGCGTCCGCGAGTATTTCTGGGGCGACTCCTTCAATCGGATCGCCTGGAGCACGACGGCACGGACCGGCAAACTGATGGTCAAGGAATTCGAACTCGATCCGACGACCGATGTCTGGGTGCTCGTTGATCTCCACCAGCCGGTCCATGCCGTCGCCCCGCCGTCGCAACCGGGTGTGCCGGAACCGATGGACGAATGGGCGATCTCCACCGAAGAGACCGCGATCACGATTGCTGCCTCGATCATGCAGCACTTCGTCGAGCAAGGGCGTAACGTCGGCCTGGTCGCGCGCGGCATGCATAGCGAGATCGTGCATACGGACCGTGGCGAGCGGCAGACATTAAAGATGCTCGAAGCGCTCTCGGTCGTCCATGCTGATGGCATGACCGATCTGCAGGAAGTGTTAACGGCCGAGTCGGTACGGTTTGGGCGCAATAGCGCGCTCGTCGTGGTCACGCCGTCCGCCGACGAGGGCTGGGTGGCGGGGTTGCTGCCGCTCGTCTATCGCGGCGTCAAGGCGGTCGCCGTGATTGTGGACGCCGAGTCATTCGGCGCGCCGCGCGGCACCTACCGCGTCGTCACCAGCCTGACGGCGGCGAATGTACCGGTCTACATGGTGCGACGGGGCGAGGAAATCGGCCGGGCCCTCACGCATCCAATCGGTCTGTCGGATGCCGCGCCGCCGACGATCCGCCCGACGCCCGAACCGCAAGTCGTCCGTGCGCCGCGCGAGGAAGTGCGCGGCGGTATCCCTGTCCAGCAACCGGCCGTCCCGTAGTCGTTCGCTCCGTACGGCGCCGCTCCTCACGGCGCGGGGGTTCGCAGCATGGCACAATCGTTCACCGACTGGAAGTCGAAACTCCCCAAACCGAGTTGGGAGACTGTGCTCCGTCCGCTCCGTTTGCCGGAAGGGTGGGGAACGTGCGCCCTCGTCGCGCTGATGGTGCTGCTCGTACAGTCGGCGATCTTGCGCGCGGAATGGGCGCCGGAACTACGTATTTTGCCGTCCGTGACGTGGATTGGGCTGCTCGCCGGGTTCGTGCTCGCCCGCATCATGCCACTGAGGAACTATTACGCGCATCTGATTGGGTTCGGCGTCGGTATCGCCACGATCTGGCTGCGGACACTGTCGGTAATAGACGATCGTTTCGGCGGGACGCGCGGCAAATCGGTCGAGTTGGCCCACCGCCTCGGCAACTATCTCCGGGCCGCGTGGAACGGCAAAGCGGAGGACGATCTCTTCCTCTTCATCCTCATCTGCGCCGTGCTCATGTACTTCTTCGCCTATTTCTCGATGTGGTGGATCTTTCGGTCGCACTGGCTCTCACCGACGATTGGCGTCGCCGGCCTTATTCTGCTCATCAACCTCGGTTACGACCGGGTGGACAGCGGTGTCTATCTCTTCCTCTTCCTCCTGATTGTCATTCCTCTGGCGATCCGCTTTTATGCCTTCCAGCAACAGGCGGAGTGGCGTACGGCGCGCATCAAGTTCCCCGACTCGCTCGGTTGGCGATTTATGTCCGTTGCGACGGGGTTGTCGCTCGCCTTACTGATTTTCTCCTACCTGCTGCCATTCTCTGTGCATGGTGGGCCGGTGCATACGGCGTGGGAGCGGGCATCCGCACCGTGGAATACCCTCGAAGGGCGCTGGGAAGGCTTCTTTCCGAGTATCCAGGGTCGTGGGCGGACACGGAGCACCTTTCCGGGCTTCGCTGCCTTCGGCGATACATTCCAACTCGGCGGCGGCCTGAATCTCCCGGAAGACCCCGCGATTGCCCTGAAGTGCGACACGATTCCCGGCCAGTACATCAAAATGAACACCTACGATTTCTACACCGGTCATGGTTTCAAAAAGCAGGTGCCGAACGATTTTAAGGCGCAGCAACCGGATGGCAGCACCTACGACCCGCATATCTCGCTGGACGCGGACAAAGCCGTGCCGTTGCCTCCCATCGCCGATCAGACCGCAAAGAGCGCCAGTTGCACAACGCAACTCTTCCGCCCGCGTGGAAACATCCTGCCGGTCACCGGCGCGCAACTCGAACATATCAATACGCAAACGCTCGTCAGCCTCGGCTGGCAGAGTTTCAATCTCACCGGCACGACGATCCCGCCAGCCGCCGCCGACCCCGTACCCGCACCGCTCGCGGACCTCGTCACGAAGGTATCCAGTTTGCAAGGATTGACGCTCCCGACGGACACGCCGCCGACGCTGCGGCCGGGCGCGCAAGGGCAGGTGACGCTGCAGCGGGACGGCACGCTGGTCATCTACGTGCCCGTGACGACACCGACGACCTTCACGCCGGAGCAGTTGGCGCAACTCGTCGCCCGCACGCAGCAGCAGGCGGTGGCGCAGGGCGGCCAACCGCCGCGTATTCTCCGTGTGACGATCGTGCAAGCGCCCGTTCTCCAGCCAACGCCATCGCCCGCACCAACGCCAGCGGGTGGCACGACCGTCGGAACGACGAGTGCGCCGCCGACGGCCACACCGGCTGTGACGACCACGCCCCAGGCGGCACTCGCCCCGCTGGACCGGCGCTTTGATGCGATCACGCAGGAGCAGAACCGCCTCGCCGCGACGCTGATTCAGACGCAGATCGTCGTTGAAGACGGCAAGGTGACCGCGATCCTCTATCGCGGGCAGGCGCCGAACTTCTCCGATATTGATGAAGTGATCTCCACCGCGCCCGTGCCGGTCGGCAAGGATGTGACCGAGTCCGTGCGCGTCAGTGAAGCGACGGAGGAGATGCTCCGCAACGCGCCCACCCAACTGCCGAAGTGGACGGACCGATACACGCAGTTACCGGACGGCATCACCCAGCGCACCGCCGATCTCGCGCAGAGTCTGGCGAAAGGCACGACGAACCAGTACGACTACGCGGCAGCGGTGGAGAAGTACCTGCGCGATCACTATCTCTACCAGGAAAAAATCAACCTGCCGCCGTTCGACCGCGACGTCACCGACTATTTCCTCTTTCAGTCGAAGCAGGGGTACGGCGAGTACTTCTCGACGGCAATGCTCGTACTGCTCCGGCTGAACGGTGTCCCGGCGCGCGAAGTCGTCGGCTATCTCCCCGGTGGGCGAGCGGAAGATGGCCGGCTCGTCTCACTGGAGAATCAAGCGCACGCGTGGGTGGAGGTTTATTTCCCGCAATTCGGTTGGATCACCTTCGATCCGACGCCGCGACCCGGCGTCCCGCCGATCACACGCGGCCCGCAGATCGTGCCGACGGTGAACGCGACAAATCCCAATGCCACGGCCATCGGCGACCTCGCCGGTGGGCAGGATCGTCTCGACGCGCGCGGCGAGGATCGCCTGCGCCAGTTGGATGAGGAACTGAATGGCGGGTTCGACCCGGGCGGCACATACACGCCTCTGGCACAGCAGCGCCAGATCAGCCCCCTCTTCTTCGTGATCCCGCTCCTGTTCGGGCTGTTCGCGCTCGCGGTCGCCTTCCTGTGGCTGCGTACCTTCCGCGGCATGGGCGGGGCGACACAGTGGTACGCGCGCATGACCCGCGCGACGGGCCTCACCGGGCTCATCCGCTGGAACCAGACGACGACGCCATTCGAGACGGCGGCGGCGGTAGCGCAGCGCCTCCCGGGCAGTAAGGACTCCGCGATGCTCATCGCGCGGCGATATGCCGAGGAACAATACGCCGGGCGTCCGCCCGACGATGCGGATGTCGCCGAGACGCGCACGGCCTGGATGCGGCTGCGTCGGTTGGTTGTCCAGAGTGCGCTGCCGGGCAACCGGCGCAAAAACCGCAAAGAGACGGACGCCGCGCCGCCGATTCAACCGCGTGGCCGCCGTCAGCGGTAGTGAACCGGGGGCGGACGATCCGCGCGACCAAATCAGGAGAGTCGGAGCCTACGTGAGGAGCATGGCGAGTATGACATCACCGACGCCGGCCCTCCGCCCCGTTGTGGTGCTCGGGAGCATCAATACCGACCTTGTCGTCCGTGCGCCGCACTTTCCCCGCCCTGGTGAGACTCTGCACGGCTCCGAATTCGCGGTTGTTGGTGGAGGCAAGGGGGCAAACCAGGCGACGGCGGCGGCCCGGCTCGGCGCGCCGGTGCAGTTCATCGGCGCGGTGGGCACGGACGACTTTGGCACACGCCGGATCGAGGAGATGACGGCGGCAGGCATAGATGTCGCGGCGATCAAACGCATCGCGGACAGCCCGACCGGCGTCGCGCTGATCACTGTCAATGCGCGTGGCGAGAACACGATTGTCGTCGCGGCGGGGGCGAATTGGTGCGTCACCGAGGGCGATATCTCCGGAACAATGCTGGCGATGGCGGCGGGTGGCCTCTTGATCGCCCAACTGGAGTTGCCGCTCGAAACGGTGGCTGCCGGTCTCGCCCGCGCGCGCGCGGCGGGGCTGACGACACTCCTCAACAGCGCGCCGTATAAAGCCGAGGCACGGGGCCTCCTCCAACATGTGGACATCCTGGTCGCCAATGAGGTGGAGGCGGGCGATCTCGCCGAGTGGGCGAGCGCGGTCACGGAAGAGAACGCCGACGATGTAGCGGCGCGGCTACGAGCGCGGGGGCCGCAGACCGTCATCGTCACGCTTGGCGCGGCGGGCGCGATTATCGCGACGGGCGCGCGGACCATGCTCATCCGGGCGCCGCGCGTCCATGTTGTGGATACGACCGGGGCCGGCGACTGCTTTACGGGCGCACTCGCCGCCGCGATCGTCGGTGGGACGGTAATTGACGAAGCGGCACGGCGGGCGGTATCGGCAGCCAGTTACTCAACAACGATCTTCGGTGCGACGACCGGGATGCCGACGACGGAACAACTCGAGGCGTTCTTGCGATCAACAACAGCGTCGTAATCGCGAATGAAGGAGGCGGCAATGCAAGCACAGGAGAATCCATTGGTGCAATATGGACCGAGCGGTGAGCAATGGTGGCAAATTCCGGCGGGTGCGGCGCTCGTCGCGAGCGACGGTGTGCCCGTCGGAACGGTCCTCGCGGTTGGCACGACCTATCTCCACGCCGGCGCCTCGATGATGGCGGATGGGGACGTCTATTTGCCGCTGCAAACGATCGGCGCCTTTGACGCCGCCGCGAATGTCGTCCATCTCACCGTCATGTCCGACGCAGTGCGGGCGATGTTCGGGAACGCGCCCGCGAGCGATCCGCAGTCGCTCCAGGCGATGCATGGCGGCACGCTCCCGTTGCCGACAACACGGACGGTCATGCCCGTTCGGGAATTGAACATCGCGTTACGCGAGCAAGAGGTGGTGATCACCGTCCTGCCCAACGTCGTCAAAGATGTGCTCGTGCGCCGCGTCCGGCAAGGCGGCGAAGTCACAATGACCGAGACCGTCCGGAAAGAAACTGTGCATGTCGAGGTGGAGCGAGAGACGCCGTAGATTCTCACCATTTTTGCCGCGGCACTCGACGTGCGGGGCAGGAGACGCCACGGCGACGGGCCGAACAACCGTGCTATACTCAGCCGTGGTAATCCGGTTGGCGTGCAAACGCTCATCGGAGGCTCTTTGTTGCTGCTTCGCCAGTGTACTGGGCCGTCGTCGTGGAAGGAACGCCCCTGTATGGCACTTGCCGACCTGCTGCCCCTGCTGCGTGATCAATCGTGGTTCATCGAGATAGTGGCGGCGATCGAACGGCGTGACGGTCGTGGGATTTCCTTGCCGGGCTTGACGGTCGCCGCGCGTCCGTATGTCGAGGCGGCGATCGCGGCTTACCTCGGTCGCCCCGTACTCATCGTCACATCACGGCCCGACCGCGCGCAGGATATCGCGGAGGCAATTGGCGCATACGTGCCACCGGATAGGGTTTCCCTCTATCAATGGCAGACCCCCGACGCGTTACCGTATGAGGTGCTGCCCCGCGACCCCGCTACCGCCGCGCCACGCCTGAATATCCTCCACCGTCTCGCGACGGCGCACGAAGACGGCGCATGCCCGGTTGTCATCACGGCAGCGGGCGGTCTGATGCGCCCCGTCATGCCGGTTGAGGAATTGCGGAGCCATACGACGCTCTTGCGCGTCGGCATCCGGTTCAATGAACGCGAGCGGCTCGCTGAGTGGCTCGCGTGGGGCTACACGAGTGAGCCACTCGTCGAGCAACCCGGCCAACTCTCGCGGCGCGGCGGCATCATTGATATTTTCCCGCCGACGATGGACAGCCCGGTACGCATCGAATTGTTCGGCGACGAGATCGAAAGCATTCGCCAGTTCGATCCGGCAACGCAGCGGTCGTCCGGTCGTGTTGACCGCGTGGCGATCATCCCGCCGGTTGAACTGCCGCCATGGCGGGCATCCGCCGCTGCCGCCGCGCTCGGTGAGATTGACCTCGACGCCTTGAGACCGGAAATTATCGCGGAGTGGGAGCGGCACCGCGCAGCATTGGCACGGGGCGATGTGCCGCCACTCGGTGACGGCCCACTGGCGCCATACGTTCTGCCGGAAATGGCAACGCTCCTGGACGCGCTCCCCGACGACACACTGGTGATCGTGGACGAGCCGGGCGCGGTGCGCCTCGCCGGGACGCAACTCGCCGCGCAGGCGGAGGAGTTGCGCGCGCAGTTCGTGCAGGGCGGGGAACTGCCGGGGAACATCCGCACGCCGTATCTCACATGGGATGCCGTCCAGGAGCGCATCCGCGCGCGGACGCATCTCGACATCGGTTCATGGGAGGATACGCCGGGGGCCGAAGACGAGCAGTTGGCGCGTGGCACACGCGGATTCGACCCCGCACCGGCGTTCGGCGGCAGGCTCGATCAGGCGATTGAGACGATCCGGGCCGCATCGGTCGCCGGCGATCGCGTCGTGATCGCGACCAATCAAGATCAACGCATGCGCGAATTGCTGCTCGAGGCCGATCTCTATCCAATGACGCGTACGAACCGCCCTCGCACCGTCGGCGATGCGTCGCTCGCCCATCTCACTCCGCCGCCGATCGGTGGCATCGAACTCGTGCATGCCGTACTGCCGGTGGGGTGGCGCAGCCCATCACTTGGCGCGCTCATCCTGTCGGATCGCGAACTATTTGGCGTGCAGACCGTCATACGACGGCCTGCCCGCCGCTCGCAGACCGCCGCTCGTGCCTTTATCGAGGGGTTGACGGAAGGGCAGTACGTCGTCCACATCGAGCACGGTGTCGGCGTCTATCGTGGCCTCGTCACACTCACAACCAGCGGCGCGGCGCGCGAATATCTGTTGATCGAATATGCGGGCGCGGATCGCCTCTATGTGCCGGTAGACCAAACGGACCGCGTCGCCCCGTATCAGGCAGGAGGCACGGAACCGACAGTACACAAACTCGGCGGCAGCGAATGGTCGCGGGTGAAGAGCCGCGTCAAGAAGGCGGTGCTTGACCTCGCGGATGACTTGATACGGCTGTATGCGGCCCGTGAGACCGCCGTGCGGCCCGGTTACGGCGAAGATACGCCGTGGGACAACGCGCTCGCCGATTCGTTTCCGTACGAAGAGACCGCCGATCAGCAGCGCGCAATAACGGAGGTGCAGCGCGACCTCGAAGGGTCGGAGCCAATGGACCGACTCCTCTGCGGCGATGTCGGCTTCGGCAAGACGGAAGTCGCGCTCAGGGCCGCCTTCAAGGTCGTCAACGCCGGTCAGCAGGTCGCGGTGCTCGTGCCGACGACGGTGCTCGCGTTGCAGCATTTCCGGACATTCCGGGAGCGGCTGGCCGCGTTCCCGGTACGCATCGAAATGCTCTCCCGCTTGCGCTCGGCGCGCGAAAATGAGACGACCGCGAAGGCGCTCGCGGACGGACAAATTGATATTGTGATCGGCACGCACCGCCTGTTGCAGAAGGACATTCGCTTCAAGCGGCTTGGCCTGATCGTCGTGGATGAGGAGCAGCGGTTCGGCGTGCGGCACAAGGAGCGGTTCAAGCAAATGCGCGCGGAGATAGATGTCCTTACCCTCAGCGCGACCCCGATCCCGCGCACGCTCCATCTCTCGCTGATCGGCGTCCGCGATCTCTCGCTGATTCAGACACCGCCGGAGGAGCGGCTGCCCGTCCGCACCTTCGTCACCCCGTACACCGAAAACATCGTACGCGAAGTGACGCTGCGGGAGTTAGATCGCGACGGGCAGGTCTTTTTCGTGCATAACCGCGTGCAGAGTATCCCGCACTACTACAAGATGCTCACTGATCTCATCCCCGAGGCGCGCATCGGCATCGGCCACGGCCAGATGGAGGACGGCAAACTCGAAGAGGTCATGCTGAAGTTCGTCCAGCGCGAATTCGATGTGCTGCTCTGCACGACGATCATCGAATCGGGCCTCGACATCCCGAACGCGAATACGCTGATCGTGGATGACGCGACGAACTATGGGCTGACCCAACTCTATCAACTGCGGGGCCGGGTCGGGCGTTCATCCAACCGCGCATATGCATATTTCCTCTACGACCCGACGAAGCCGATGACCGCCGAGGCGCAGCAGCGGCTCGAAGCGATTCAGGAGGCGAGCGACCTCGGTGCGGGCTTCCAACTGGCGATGCGCGACCTGGAGATCCGCGGTGCGGGGAACATCCTCGGCGCCGAGCAGAGCGGCCACATCGCGGCGGTCGGCTTCGATCTCTACACGCGCCTGCTGCACGCGGCAGTCGAGGAGGCGCGCACCGGCGAGGCGACGCCGGAGGAGCGCCCCGTCTCACTCGATCTGCCCGTGACCGCCTTCCTGCCGCCCTCGTATGTGCCCGACGATCCGCTCCGCATCACGCTCTATCGCCGCATCGCCGATCTCGATACGCTCGTTGGGGTGGACGAGATGGCACGAGAACTGACGGACCGCTTCGGCCCGGTGCCACCACCCGTCGCCGGCCTCCTCGACCTCGTCCGCTGGAAAATCCGGGCGCGCGGCGTCGGGATCGAGGTGATCAACCAGATCGAGCACGAAATCGTTTTGCGCCCTGTCCCAACCGTGCGGCTCAATCAGGCACGCTTGCTCCGCCAGTTCGGCCGCGAAATCCGCTTCACCCCCAACACCGTCCGCCTCAACGCCCGCCACTTACCGGACTGGCGCGTCGCGTTGAACACGACCCTGACGGAAGTCGAAGCAGCAGCGGCGCAGGCCCTTCCCGTGCTCGAAACCGCCGGGATGGGTTCGCGCGGATCGTGAAATGGAAACCCCCGCCGGTGGGGGAACCGGACGGGGGGAGGG
>CALBSO010000026.1 GCA_937968015.1 uncultured Thermomicrobia bacterium | reverse complement strand
AGGCTTTGACTTCCTTGGCTGGAACGTCCGACACTACCCGGTCAAAACAACCCGCACGGGATACAAACTGCTGATCACACCGAGCAATGTGTCGGTACGGAAGATCAAGGCCACACTACGAGCGGCATGGCGGCGACTGGACGGCAGCAACGCCGGGGCAGTCATCAAAGCGCTGACCCCCATCGTCCGGGGGTGGGCGCTGTATCACCGCTCCGCAGTGGCCAGTCAGGCCTTCAAAGACCTCGACTACTGGATGTTCCGCAAAGAGATGAACTTCGTGCGTGCTTCCCATCCGTCGAAGCCTTGGTATTGGCGGAAACAACGATACTGGGGAAACCTGAACGCACGCCGGAAAGACCACTGGGTGTTTGGCGATAGACCCTCCGGTCACTATCTCCTGAGGTTCCGGTGGTTCAAAATCCGACGGCATGTGATGGTCAAGGGCACTTCCTCTCCCGACGACGCACAGCTGCGGGAGTATTGGGCGAAAAGGTCGGCGGCGAAATCCCATGACCTCTCACCCCATAAACAGCGGATTGCCCGCATCCAGAATCATGTCTGCCCGCTCTGTGGAGAAAGCATCCATAACGGAGAGGAAATCCACGCGCACCACATCAACGGACGGAAGGATGACGACGTGATTCTCGTCCATCTGTACTGCCACCAGCAGGCGCACAGTCCCAAAGGAAAGAGCGAAGCCCGACACACAGCCTGAAGACTTGCTTGAGCCGGATGCGTTGAAAGACGCACGTCCGGTTCTGAGGGGGGAGGGGCACAGCGATGTGTCCTTCCTACCCGACTACGCCAAGGCTGCAGCGCCGAGAAACGCACTAGATTGAGCGCGATAGAGCGTCACTCTGGGGCATACCACAAACTGACATCTCCCGACGAAACGTACATGGACGACCTGCGGTATCTCGGGCTTGATCTCCTGTCCACCCACTGCCCGTTGTGGGCATGGTGACCCGACTCTAATCGCATCATTCTACCTAAGGGAAGATATTTCCAGACAATACAATTCAACGATGTAAACGTCAACAAATTGTCTGCGTGTCATGATGGCGATGTTATAGTATTCTGATCTCGCGCCTTTCTCGATCACAGCGCACGGCAATCTTAGAGGGTCCGCAACGACACGCATACTGTGGGAATCGCTAACTCTTGGGCCGGAGAGATCGCGATCCTTCGTCCGAGAACAGGATAAAAGTATGGTTCAGCACATGTCCGAGCGAGCGAGCGAGGAATCGGGCCTGTCATCCACACCGCCTCTATCCGCGCTCCGGCCATGCGTGTGCGGCAAGTTTCTCTACGTCGGCAGTGAGAAGTTCTGTGTACGCGGTGTGACGTACGGGACGTTTCGCCCCGATCAATCCGGCAGTCAGTATCCGCCGCCTGCAGTGGTCGATCGCGATTTCGCGCAGATGGCGGCGAGCGGCATCAACGCGGTGCGGACGTACACGGCCCCGCCCCGCTGGTTGCTCGATACCGCGCAGGCGCATCACCTGTACGTGATGGTCGGTCTGCCGTGGGAGCAGCATATCGCCTTCCTGGATGACCCGAAGACCGCCGTCGCCATCGAATCGCGGGTACGGACGGGCGTCCGCGCGTGCGCTGGTCATCCGGCGGTGCTCTGCTATACGATCGGCAACGAAACCCCTTCGACGATCGTCCGCTGGCACGGAAAGCGCCGCGTGGAACGCTTTCTGGAGCGGCTGTACAATGCGGTGAAAGCGGAAGACCCATCGAGTCTCGTCACGTATGTCAACTTCCCCCCGACGGAGTATTTGCACCTGCCGTTCCTTGATTTTGTCTCCTTCAACGTCTACCTGGAGAGGCAGGATCGGTTGGAGGCCTACCTCGCGCGGCTGCAGAACCTCGCCGGGGACCGCCCGCTCATGATGGCGGAGATCGGTCTGGACAGCCGCAGCAATGGCGAAACGGCGCAAGCAGAGACGCTCGACTGGCAAGTGCGCACCGTCTTCACGGCGGGCTGTGCCGGCGCTTTCCTCTTCGCGTGGACGGACGAGTGGTACCGCGGCGGTTTCGAGATTGAGGACTGGGATTTCGGCTTGACGGATCGGGAGCGCAACCCGAAGCTGGCACTCGCCACCGTCAGTCGTGCGTTCGCGGAGGTGCCCTTCCCGCCATCCGCAGCCTGGCCACGCATCTCCGTCGTCGTCTGTAGTTACAATGGCGCGCGCACGATCCGCGAATGTTGTGAAGGGCTGGCGCGGCTCGACTACCCCGACTACGAAGTCATCATCATCGATGACGGCTCGAGCGACACGACGGCAGCGATCGCGCGCGAATACTTCGTCCGTGTCATAACTACGGAAAACAACGGGCTGAGCAATGCCCGCAACATGGGGATGCACATGGCGACCGGGGAGATCGTCGCGTACCTCGACGACGACGCCATCCCCGATCCGCACTGGCTGAAGTACCTTGCTATAACCTTAACGACGACCGAGTACGCCGGCGCTGGCGGGCCGAATATCGCGCCGCCCGGCGATGGCCTGGTGGCTGAGTGCATCGACAACGCCCCCGGCAACCCGGTCCATGTCCTCATTTCGGACCGCGAAGCGGAGCACATCCCCGGTTGCAACATGGCATTCCGGAAGGCGGCGCTCGAAGCGATCGGTGGTTTCGACGCGACACTGCGCGTCGCGGGCGACGATGTGGACGTCTGCTGGCGGATGCGGGAACACGGCTACACGATCGGTTATTGTCCTGCCGCGATGGTCTGGCACCATCGCCGAGAGACCGTCCGCGCCTACTGGAAGCAGCAGCGGGGATACGGCAAAGCCGAGGCCCTCCTGGAACGCAAGTGGCCGCAGAAATACAACAAGATTGGGCACGTCCCCTGGTCCGGCCGAATCTACGGGAAGGGACTCGTGCAGGTCCTCGGCTGGGGGCGACAGCGTATTTATCATGGCACATGGGGCAGCGCGCTCTTCCAATCGATCTACGAGCCGGTGGGAAATGGCGTCTGGTCGCTCCCGCTGATGCCCGAGTGGTATCTCGTCATCGGCGTGCTCATGACGCTCGTTCTCTGCGGACTTTTCTGGACGCCCTTGCTCGTCCTCTCCGTGCCCCTCTTTTGCATCGCGGTGGGTGCGCTTGTTGGGCAGGCAATCCTGGGAGCAATGCGAGCATCGTTCGCGACCGATCGGCGGCGCTTCCGGAAGCGTCTGCTCGTTTGCTGTCTGTACATGATGCAACCGCTCGCACGCCTCGGCGGCCGCATGCGGCACGATTTGACACCGTGGCGGCGTCGGGCGGTGCATGGCATCGCCCTACCCATGCCGCGCATTGTGACGATCTGGCGCGAGTCGTGGCGCGATCCGAACAGCTGGCTCGAATTGCTGGAGGGCCAGAGCACGCACGTTTCGCGCGGGGGTGACTACGACGACTGGGACCTTGAGATCCATGGCGGCCTCCTCGGAGCGGTTCGGCTGCGGATGGCGATCGAGGAGCATGGCGGCGGCAAACAGCTGGCGCGGTTCCGCGTCTGGCCGCGCTACTCTGCGGGAGGCGCCACGCTCACGGCACTGCTCACCTTCCTTGCCCTCGCCGCCGCACATGCTCACGCTTATGTTGTGTGTGCGATACTCGGTGGGGGAGTCCTGCTACTCGCCTCGCGGGCGGTACTTGAGTGTGCGATGGCCACTGGGACGGTGTTATGTGCGCTCGAGTACAGGGGGCCAGGAAAGGTCGGTGACGATGAGAACCTATAATGATATCATCCTTTTCCGACGATCATTGGCACAAGCACGGCCCTACTGGGGGCATATCGTAGGCGTCTTTCTCCTCAGCCTGTGCGTGAGCCCGCTTGCCCTCCTTACCCCATTGCCATTGAAAATTGCTGTCGACAGCGTCCTCGGATCCGCCGACCTGCCCGGTTTTTTGCGTGTTATCGTGCCCGGAGGGCGGCCGCATTCCCGCACGATGATCCTCGCCATCGCCGTCGGCCTGCTCATCCTGATCGCCGCGCTCAAGCAACTATGTGACCTCGCAAACACGCTCTTGACGATGTATACCGGCGAGAAACTTGTCCTTGCCTTCCGCGCCCGACTCTTCCGCCATGTGCAGCGACTCTCGCTCGGCTACCATGACACCAAGGGCACCGCAGATTCGATCTATCGCATCCAAAACGATGCCATCGCCATTCAACACATCGCGATTGATGGCATTATCCCTTTTATCACAGCGATACTCACGCTCGCCGGGATGATGTACGTGACTGTCCAGATCGATTGGCAATTGGCGGTCATTGCACTGACAATTGCACCCGCACTCATGCTGCTCACTCAGGTGAGCCGGAGGACGATCCGCGAACGCTGGCGAGAAGTCAAGAAACTGGAGAGTTCTGCCCTCTCCGTTGTGCAGGAGGTGCTCGGTGCCGTCCGGGTGGTCAAGGCATTCGGGCAGGAGGAGCGGGAGCAGCGACGCTTCGTCCATCAGTCGCGCGCGGGGGTGTCGGCACGGCTGCGGTTCTTCCTCTACCAAGGGGTCTTTGACCTCCTCACGGGTCTCATCATCGCGCTCGGCACGGCCGCCGTTCTCTTCACGGGCGTGCGGCATGTGCAATCCGGTACGCTGAGCCTAGGGAACTTGCTTCTCGTGGTTGGCTACCTCTCGCAACTGTACGCACCACTCGAAACGATTGGGCAACAGGTAACTAGCTTGCAGGGACATTTTGCGAGTGCGGAACGCGCCTATGCATTACTTGATGAAGCACCGGACGTAGCCGAACAGCTCGATGCGCTCCCGCTTGCACGCGCGACGGGCGCGATCTCGTTTTGTGAAGTCAGGTTCGCCTACGCCGGCAACCGGCCGGTCGTACAGGAGATCACGTTCGATGTAAAGCCCGGGACACGGGTTGGCATCGTGGGTACGACGGGCGCGGGAAAGAGCACACTCATGAGCCTCTTGACCCGTTTCAGCGATCCCGACGCTGGGCACATTCTGCTCGACGGTGTTGATCTGCGCGACTACAATCTGGCCGATCTGCGCAACCAGTTCGCCATCGTTCTGCAGGAACCGGTACTCTTCTCGACGAGCATTGCGGAGAACATCGCGTATGCTCGCCCGGATGCGAGTACAGAGGATATCATTGCCGCAGCGCGGGCCGCGAATATCCATGACGTGATCAGCCGTTTGCCGGAGGGGTACGATACGGTGGTCGGTGAGCGCGGCATGCGGCTCTCCGGCGGCGAGCGGCAGCGCATCTCGCTTGCCCGCGCCTTCCTCAAGGACGCGCCGATCCTGATCCTTGACGAACCGACAAGTTCCGTTGACGTGAAGACGGAAGCGACAATCATGGAGGCGATGGAGCGCCTGATGCGTAACCGTACCACCTTCATGATTGCGCACCGTCTCAGTACGCTCGCGAATTGCGACGTGCTTCTCCAGATCGAACAGGGGCGTCTTGTCGCAACGACCTATCGATCTCACGCGGAAATGGCGAGCAGCCCGGCGCGCTAGAGGGACGATCCATGTCAACCACGCTGTCGTTGCATCCCGATCTGCCTACCCTCGCGCATGGCCTGACGACCGTCCTGTCGAGCAGTGATGATGCGAGCGGTGCGGTGACAGTGCTCCATCGCGAGGCGAACGTCTTTACAAGTTCGTATCCGAGCGAAATTGTCACCTGTCGTTTGCAGGATGGGCGCGTGATCCGACTCCTGTGTAAGTATTCCGCGAGTGGACACGACCATAGCGGATACGGACACTGGGGCGGCGTAGGGTACGAAGCGGCAGTTTATGAGCACGTACTGCGGCATATGCACCTTTCTTCCGTCAAATACTATGGGACATACACCGACACTGTGACGCATGGAACCTGGCTTATCCTCGAGTACCTGGATGCAGCCCGGCGCATCAATAAGGCGCCACAGCCAGAGGCGATGATTCAGGGGGCACAATGGCTCGGTCACTTTCATCGTTCAACACAATTATCTGTTATTCCAGACACATTGTCCTTTATACAACGCTACGATGCCTATCGATATCTTACATGGGTTCGGCGGACCTTGCGCTATGCTGCGTCGATCTATGATCTGCTTCCTTGGTTCCTGCCCCTCTCCGAGCAGGTTGAGGAGGTCATAACGCAATTTGCTGCGCCACCATGGGTTGTTATCCACGGAGAGTATTACGGCGCGAATGTACTGTACGGTGACGGGACCGTGTACCCAATCGACTGGGAGTCGGCTGCGGTCGCTGGCGGCGAGATCGATCTTGTTAGCCAGGTAGAAGGATGGGAAGCCGGGATCGCGGATATGTGCATCGCGGAATACCGACAGACGCGGTGGCCAAGTGGCGTGCCGGCCGATTTCCAACAGAGGCTCGCGACGGCGCGGCTCATTTCGGCTTTCCACTGGCTCGCATATGAGCCAAGTCGTACCATCCGAAAATCGGCATACAGTTACTTCGAGCAACTACGAAGTGCGGGCGAGGAATTGGGCCTGTTGTAGAAGAATCGTGCGCGGATGGGGATGTACCAGTGGCAAAACGACCGTTACGTATCGTTGTTCTCGGTACGCTCGCGTCCGATCCGTACGCAGGGATGGCCTGGATGCACATGCAGATCGTCGCAGGGTTGCGACGACTGGGGCACGACGTGTATTACTTCGAGACGACATCAACATGGCCCTACGATCCAGTCCGTGCATCACGTGTCTGCGACTCCGCGTACGCACTCCCGTATCTCGCGCGCGTCGCGGACGGATTCGGTCTCGGAGATCGCTGGGTATACCGACGCAGCTATTCGGATCATGCTTGGTTCGGACGCGAAGGGCACAAGGCTGAAGCGATGCTCGCGGGCGCCGATGCGGTACTGAATGTCGCGGGCGCGACCCGCCTCGCCGAAGATGGCCTGCGCGCCGGTCGCCTCGTTTATCTCGGGACGGACCCCGTGTTCCACGAGATCGACTATGCGAAAGGCGACCCGCGAACCCGCGCGATTATTGACGAGCACGATGACGTCGTCACCTATGGCGAGAATATCGGCACCCCGGACTGTCCGCTGTCGCCGCTCCCGCGCTTGCGCGCGAGGACGCGGCAACCGGTACTGCTCGATCTCTGGGATGCAGGACGACCCCAAAACGGGATATTCACGACGGTTGGCAACTGGGAACAGGCCGGGCGCGACGTCGAGTTCGGCGGCGAGGTGTACCGCTGGAGCAAACACTACGAATTCCTCAAATTCATTGATCTTCCCCGCCGGACGGAGCAGCCGATCGAACTGGCGATGAACCTGGCCGATCCCCAGACGATCACCCACGGGCCGCATGAAGAAGTCCCGGCGTTCGGGTTGGCTTCCGATGCACGCACATTGCTTGAGGGCTACGGCTGGCGCCTCACCGACGCCCGCGCGTTCACGACCGATCCGTGGACCTATCGGGATTACATTCTCGCCTCGCGGGGCGAGTTCACCGTCGCCCGAGACCTCAACGTCCGCCTGCGCAGCGGCTGGTTCAGCGAACGCAGCGCGTGTTACCTCGCCGCGGGCCGACCCGTCGTGACCCAGGACACCGGGTTCGGCAGCATCCTCCCGACCGGCGAAGGACTGTTCGCCTTCCGCACGATCGAGGATATTCTCGCCGCCTTCGAGGCGGTCAACACCGACTACGCACTCCACAGCCGGGCGGCACGCGAGATCGCCGAAGACTATTTTCGCGCGGAGACGGTCCTCGCCCGCCTGCTCGAAGACCTGGGGCTTTGAGCAATGAAAGGCACCTCGATACTCATCGTCAATGCCGACGATTTCGGGTTGAGCGGTGGCATCAATCGCGGGATCGTCGCCGCTCATGAGTGGGGCATCGTGACAAGCGCCAGCTTGATGGTGCGTTGGCCCGCCGCAGCCGAGGCGGCTGCGTATGCTCTCGCTCACCCGGCGCTCGATCTCGGGTTGCATATCGATCTGGGCGAATGGACGTATCGAGACGCGGGATGGCTCCCCCTGTACGAAGTCGTCGCGCTCGATGATCTTTCGGCCGTCGCGGACGAGGTCACGAATCAGGTCGCCGCTTTCCGAAGCCTGACCGCCTCGGACCCGACGCACCTCGACGCGCACCAGCATGTGCACCGCCGGGAGCCGACCCGGTCGGTCATGATCGAAGCCGCCGGTCGACTCGGTGTGCCACTCCGCCACTTCAGCGGGCGGATTCGCTATTGCGGCGACTTCTACGGGCAGACAACGGAGGGATTTCCCTTTCCCGAAGGGATCAGCACGGCGCGACTGATCGGGATCCTCCGGACGTTACCCGGCGGTTGCACCGAACTGTGCTGCCATCCCGGATTCGCGGAAGATGTCGAGACGATGTACAACGCCGAGCGGTCCATGGAAGTCGCCGCGCTCTGCGATCCTCAGATCCGCGCGGCGATTGCCGCCGCAGGGATCGAGCTGAGCACCTTCCGAGACGTGACGCGCCCGTGAATCCATCAATTGTTCCCGGCGTCTTTTCGCTATCGTGGCGCTCGAGAGGTTCATCGCATGGCACGCATCATCGTCGGTTCCTGGCTCGTACGCTATCCGCTCGGCGCGGTGATGTCGTGGAACCTCCAGCACCTCGTGGGGTTTCAGCAACTGGGTCACGACGTCTATTTCGTCGAGAAGAGCGGCTACCCGAACTCGTGCTTCGACCCAACACGGAACGTCATGAGCGACGATTGCTCGTATGGCGTCCGCGCCGTTCATGACCTTTTAAGCCGGTTCGGCCTCGGGGACAAATGGTGCTACGTCGACGCCGAGGGACACTATTACGGTCTAACGCGCACCCGTGTCGAGGAGGTCTTCGACACTGCGGACCTCTTCTGGGACATGGGGGGGCACGGCGCGTGGTCGGAGGAGGCGTCGCGGTGCGGCCTGCGTGCCCTGGCGGACGGTGATCCGGCGTTCACCCAGATCAAGATGGAACAACGCATGGCGGCGGGTGACACGCTGCCACAGTACGACGAATATTATACCGTCGGCCAGAATCTCCCGACCGGGCAGAGTTCGGTCCCGGCTGCGGGGAAGCGGTGGCGCGCGTTCTTCGATCCGGTCGTGCTGGACCTTTTTGCCGCTTCCCCCATTGACCCGGCGGCACCGTTCACGACCGTCATGAATTGGCAATCGTACGATGTAGTGGAGTACAACGGGATCATCTTCGGCATGAAGGATGTCGAGTTCGAGCGATTCATGGATCTTCCCCACATGGTATCCACGCCGCTCGAGGTGGCGATCGCCGGCAAAGACATCCCTGTGCGCCGGTTGACCGGTGCCGGGTGGCGACTCCGCAACGCCCATCACGTCACCGCATCCTATGATTCGTTCCTGGCGTACGTGCGCGCATCCGCCGGAGAATTCAGCGTCTGCAAGCATGGATACGTGGAGACGAATAGCGGCTTCTTCAGTGACCGGAGTGCCGCATATCTCGCGAGCGGCAGGCCGGTGATCCTGCAGGAGACGGGATTCAGCGATCACCTCCCGTGCGGTCGGGGGTTGCTTGCCGTCCGCACGCTCGAGGAGGCGGCGGACGCGATCGCCGCCGTCAGTAGTGACTATGCAAGGCACGCCCGCTGGGCGCGCGAAGTCGCCGCCGAGCACCTCGATGCGCGCAAGGTGCTCCGCACACTCCTTTCTGGGGTCGGAATGTAACAGTCCTCCTGACTGCCACCCGGAAAATCGGTCCTCCTCGCGATATATCGAGTGTTATCAATCTGGCGTAGTATACGGCGATCCGTGCGCCTGGATTCGGTTTGGCAATGCGATGGGCCAGAGGAAGAACGTGCATCCCTCCAGCGTGCCGTCCGCACGCGGATCCGACAATGTCGCGGGTTTAGCGTACTGTAAATTGACGTTCCGCGAATCGCTCCCTTACCCTGCTCGTCCGGCAGCGTGCGTAATGGATCTCAAAAGGGACGCGCGTAGTTCAAAAAGGCCCTCCCACGCTGCGCGCGGGGCGGGACTGACGGTGTAGCCGATGCCTTCCGATTGGCGCACCAGTCAGACTCAGACAGAGGATGGTTTACACATGCCTAGCAGGTACGGGATCTCCCTGCAGTGTGGTGATGCGATACCATCTGTCGTGGGGCTGGTTCACCGACTGGGGTGGGGAGGGCCGCATCAGTGCAAGGGTACCAGGTCCCTCATACGGTTAAGTCCACCCCATTCGTCCAAGCCTCTTGATAGTGACAGGCTGCTTCAACGAGGCGGTCTGCTAGCGATGGCATCGCACCGAAATGCAGATGTACATATGAAGCGAGGACGTTATCCCGTGCGAATCCCTCCGGGCGGATCGCGTCATGCTCCCGCCTCGGGAGCACGGCATAAGGATGTGCGAGTTCCCTCGGAATCCCCTCCCATGAGCTGTAATGAAATTCATGCCCGCGTATGCACTCCCCCGCTTTCAGCAGGATCGTGTCGCGTGTGGCGCGCACGGTCGCATAGCCGAGACGGGTACGGCGCGGGTGCATCACGGCATGGCCGGGCACTGCGCCCACCATCGGGTGGTGGATCTGGTCCCGATCCACCAGCGCTTCGGTCAGATACATCAA
This sequence comes from uncultured Thermomicrobia bacterium, assembly GCA_937968015.1. Classification (GTDB taxonomy): domain Bacteria; phylum Chloroflexota; class Chloroflexia; order Thermomicrobiales; family JALYUS01; genus JALYUS01. Next base: position 23,000 of record CALBSO010000026.1, on the reverse strand, counting down.
TCCACCGCACTCGGCGTAGCAGGGCATTCCGTCGGCGAGCGCGGCGCGGAGCAGATCGCGCATCCGCGCGTTTGCCACCAACTCCGCCGCGTATACCTCCGGGAATCCGCCACCGAGATAGACCGCAGCAGTCTTCGGCGGAAGGTCGGTATCGACGAGCGGACTGAAGAATGCGATGTCCGCGCCAGCGGCGCGAAGCAGATCGAGATTGTCTTCGTAGTAGAACGAGAAGGCCCGGTCGCGCGCGACGGCGATGACCGGTGCCGTTCCGGCGTGCGGAGGTGGGGCATCAGAGGGCGCGGCCGCGAGAGGCGACGCGGCGCGCGCGATGGCGAGGAGCGCATCGAGGTCACAGGAGGCTGCGACGCGGTCCGCGAGCCCGTTCACGAGTTCTCGAAGGCCGTCGGTCTCTGGCCGCTCAGTGGCGGGCAGGAGACCGAGGTGTCGCTCGGGGATCGCGAGACCTTCCGCATGTGGCACCGCTCCGAAGACCGGCAATCCCGTCACCGCCTCGACCGCAGCCTTCACGCCCGCTGCATGCCCCGCGCTGCCGACGCGATTGAGCAGGAAACCGGCGAGCCGGAGGTCGGGATCGTGTCGCTGGAAGCCGAGGGCCACTGCGGCCGCGCTGCGTGCTTGTGCGCGAACATCGAGGACGAGGACGACTGGCGCATCGAGGATCTTCGCGAGTTCCGCAGTGCTCCCCGCATCACTCAAGTACTCCGCACCATCGTACAGCCCCATCACTCCCTCGATCAGCGCGAGATCGGACCCGGTAGTGGCGCGTGCAAACGAGGTACGCAGGGCGTCGACAGGGAGGAGCCAGGTGTCGAGGTTACGACTCGGAGCCTCTGCCGCGTACGTGTGATACGTCGGGTCGATGTAGTCGGGCCCAGCCTTAAACGGGCGCACGTCCAGGCCCCGCCGCCGAAGCGCCGCGAGCAAACCGACCGTCAGCGTCGTCTTTCCAACGTTCGATGCAACGCCCGCAATCACGAGCCGTGGGGACACATTGCTCTCCCTTCGTGGCACGCGCGCCAGCACCGGAGCATAGCACAGCCCTCGGGTTGAACAACCGCGTTGACGACAGACGATGGCATGGGATACGCTCTCACGAACGCAATACGCATCGGGAACGGTGCTCCACACGTGGATGTGCGGAGCAACAGGGGGAAGCCGGTCGAAGTCCGGCGCTGTCCCGCAACTGTAGCGCAGGCCTCCTGCGGAGCCAGATGACCCGCCGTTTCCCTCGCCTCCGGCATCCTTCGCGTGAAAGGGTCACGGGCCATGCTGTTTACCTTCTTCTCCCGTTGCACCGTGATGGAAGCCCCCTGCGCCCGTTGCGGTGATACGCGATGACGCGCGCATTGCTGGTGCTCGGGCACGGGACGCGCGAGCGTGCGGGCACCGAGGAATTCTTGCGGTTCGTTGCCTCGCTCGCGCCGCGCTGGTCGGAGCGGATCGTCCGCCCCTGCTTCCTCGAACTGACCGACCCACCGCTGATCCCGACATTGGACGCGCTCGTCGCGGACGGCGTGACGGACGTTACCGTCGCGCCGGCATTCCTGCTCGCAGCGGGGCACATCAAGAATGACGTGCCAGCCGCGCTCGATGCCGCCCGCCTCCGGCACCCCGGGGTGACTTTTCGGTATGCCGCACCGCTCGGCGTGGAGCCACGGCTTGTGCGTGTTCTGCACGCCCGAATCCGCGCACTGACGACGACCGTACCGCCGGACGATACGATCATTCTCCTTGTTGGTCGGGGGACGAGCGACCCGGACGCGAATGCCGATGTGTACAAACTCGGGCGACTCCTCTGGGAAGGATGCGCGGGAAAGGGAGTGGAAATCGCGTTCGCGAGCCTGACCCAGCCGACGATTCACGAGGGGATCGCACGATCTGTCGCGCTCGGCGCGCACCAAATTATCGTTGTGCCCCTCTTTCTCTTCACCGGTGTTCTTATCCAGCGCATCCAGACGCAGGTGCAGACGGAAGCAGCGCGCTACCCGGACGTTATATGCACCGTGACGAAACATCTCGGTGGCGATCCGCTCCTCGCCGACCTCTTTGCGGACCGCGTGAGCGAAGCGGACGCGGGCACGGTCCGCATGAACTGCGACACCTGCGTCTATCGTGCCCCGAGTCTCGGCTTCGAGGACCGCGCCGGATTGCCCCACTACTCGGACGCGAGCCACGGTTTGCGCGGGCTGGATGATGTATTCGACAGCCTTCCTCACATGCATATCTATGGCCTTCCCCCGCCGCTCGCGATTCCTGTCGTCCCCGCAGGCGTTCCCAGCACACAACCCATGTCGTCCGCGCCAATGCGCTATGCAGCGGATGGTGCGGTGGACTGGGGCACGATGTGGGACTCCTACTGCGCGCTCGCGCGGGATGGGGGGCCACCGCAGCGGGGTACGGTGCTCGATGCCGAGATTGAGAGCGATCCGGAACACGCCGACTACCGCGCGGCGGTGTCGGAGATCATCCGCGGCATTGCCGCCGTGAGCAGGCTCACCGCCGTCCCCTCGACAACGGGCTGGATCGCCGTGCATTGCCCGTCCGCCTCGATGGCTGCGTGGCTGTGTGCGGCCATTGTGCAGGAGAACGTCGCGGCACGCGCGGAGGGATTCATCCTCTTCGTCCCAGTCGGGGAGAGTTTCCGGATCGAGAAGGAGATCAAGAATGTCATTACCGTGGTCGCGAAGACGACGCACTACTGGGAGGAGCATCTGCGTCCTCCGGTGCGTCGGTGATGGCCATGGACACGATACTCACCGATCCCGCTGCGATTACTGCCGAGAGTTTCCGGCGCATTGACGCGCTCCTCGCTCCGTATCATCTCGCGCCCGACATCGCCCCGATCATTCGGCGTGTCGTCCACACGACGGCGGACCTCGAGTGGGTCTCTTCCCTTCGCGTTCACCCCGCCGCACTCGCGGCAGGATCGACCGCCCTGCGCTGCGGTATGCCGGTCGTGACCGATGTGCGGATGGTGGCAGCAGGTATCCAAGCACGACCGCTGACCGCGCTCGGCGGAGCGGTGCATTGTGCAATTGATTGCGACGATGCCGCCCAATTGGCGCGCGATACGGGGATTACGCGATCCATGGCGGCGATGCGCCTGCTCGCGATACGCTTCCCGTGCGCGATCTACGTCATCGGCAACGCACCAACGGCGCTTTTCGAGGTGCTTCGGCTCTGCGCGGCGGGAGAACTGACGCCCGCAGTGATTATTGGCGTGCCCGTCGGCTTCGTTTCCACCGTCGAGTCGAAGACGGCGCTGATGGTGTCTGACGCCGCGCCGTGGATCAGCAATATCGGGCAGAAGGGCGGCAGCGCGGTCGCCGCCGCCATCGTCAATGCGCTCATCGCGCGCGCGACGGAAGCTCCATGATGGAAGACGAGATCGCCCCGCCCCCACGAAGGAAAGGTGGTCTGCGCACTGGTTTCACGACCGGATCGTGCGCCGCGGCGGCGGCGAAGGCGGCGATGAGCGCGCTGATCACTGGCACGATCCCGGATTCCGTGACGATTGCTCTGCCCATCGGCGGCACGGCGACATTTACACCGGTCCGTCGGTCACTTGGCGAGGGTTGGGCACACTGCGCCGTTATCAAGGACGCGGGCGATGACCCCGATGCGACGCACGGTGCCGCGATCTGCGCGCGCGTGGAATGGCGGGATGCGCCGGGAATCATGCTTGCGGGCGGTGAGGGAGTCGGGGTCGTAACCCTCCCCGGGCTCGGCTTGGAGGTCGGTGGCCCGGCGATCAACCCGGTCCCCCGAGCAATGATTGCCGAGGAAGTGCGGGCGGCTGCAGGAGATATCCTCGATGAACGCGGCGTGCGGGTGACCATATCGGTGCCGAACGGCGAGGAGATCGCCCGAAAGACGCTCAATGCCCGACTTGGGATCATCGGCGGGATCTCGATCCTCGGTACGTGGGGGATCGTCAAGCCATACTCCACCGCGTCATGGCGTGCGAGCGTCGTGCAGGCGATTCAGGTCGCGGCGGCGAATGGGCAGACCGCGATCGTCCTCTGTACGGGCAGTCGCTCCGAGCGCTATGCGATGACGGTCTATCACGATCTTCCCGAACTCGCGTTCGTCGAGATGGGCATCTTCACCGGCACCGCCCTCCATGCGTGCGTCAAGGGGGGAGCGCAATGGGTTGCCGTCTGCGGAATGGTCGGCAAGTTCGCGAAGCTCGCACAGGGACACATGCAGACGCATGTCGCCGGTAATCAAGTAGACACCGAATTTCTCGCCCGGATCGTGGCGAACTGTGGGGCGGACACGGCCCTGATCGCGCGTGTCGTGGCCGCGAACACTGCGCGGCACGTCGGCGAACTCGTCGAGACGGCGGGCATCGCAACTGCCTTCTATGACCGCCTCGCGAAACTGACGCAGGAGCAGTGCGCCGCAGTGATCAAGCACGCAATACCCGTCGAGGCCACATTGTTCGCGTTCGAGGGCGGTGTGCTCGCCCGTACCCCTGCAAGCACTGATCGGGGGGCGGCATGACATCATCCCCGCCCGCGATGGCGGTCGTCGGGATCACCGATGCTGGCGCCGCAAGCCTCACGCCCGCAATTGCGGACATCGTCGGGCGCGCGGAGATTCTCGTTGGTGGCGCGCGGCATCTCGCCTTCTTCCCGGACCATCCGGCACGGCGAATCGCGATCCGATCGGACATGGCCACATTGGTGGAGACGCTGCGCGCAGAACAGGCCGCGGGGCGACGGATCGTTGTGCTCGCATCGGGTGACCCGCTACTGTACGGGATCGGCAGCACACTCCGGCGATTCTTCCCCGCCGATGCGTTGCACATCTACCCGAACGTCAGTGCGGTGCAGCTGGCATGGGCCCGGGTCGTCGAGCCGTGGCACGATGCCGGGATCGTCAGTGTGCATGGTCGGATGCTCGCTCCGATGATTGGGGCTGCACGACAGCACATGCGCCTCGCCGTGCTGACCGATGGCGACCACACGCCGGCAGCGATCGCGACGGCACTTTTGGCTGCCGGTCTCCCGGACCGCCCGGCAGCAGTCTGCGAGCGGCTTGGTGGGCCGGAGGAGCGGGTGACGCGCACCACCCTCGCCGCGTTGCCGGAGCAGACCTTCGATCCCCTCAATGTGTTGCTCCTTCTCCCGGCGAACGAAGGCGCGATACCTGCCAACGCGCCGCGTGGCTGGCTGCCCGGCGCGCCGGACGATGCCTTCGCGCAGCGGGCGCCGGAGCGCGGCCTGATCACCAAGCGTGAGGTGCGGGTGCTCAGTCTCGCCGCCCTCGGACTGCGGGCCGAGGATGTTCTGTGGGATATCGGCGCGGGAAGCGGGTCCGTGGCGATCGAGGCGGCACGCCACGTCCCGAGCGCGCGCGTGTACGCGATCGAGCGCGATCCTGTCAGTCTGGCACTGATCGCGGAGAATTGCCGTCGCTTCGGCACGGCGAATGTCAGCATCATCGCGGGAAATGCCCCCGAGGCGTGTGCCGATCTGCCGGACCCGGACGCAGTGTTCATCGGTGGCAGCGGCGGCGCGCTCGCGGCGATCATCGCGACGGCGATGGCTCGGTTCCACGTCGGTGGGCGGCTGGTCATCAACCTTGCGACCTTGGAGGGTCTCCACGAGGCGTTTGCCGCGATCCAGGCGCACGGTGAAACGTCGGAGGTGACGCAGATTTCCATCGCGCGTGGGAAGGCAATTGGCGCAAACACGCGCTTGCAGGCCCTCAATCCGGTGTTCATCATCTCTGCGGAACGGAGATCCGGGTGACGCAATCGCACGCGATCTCCCGCCCCGGCCTGTACGGTGTCGGCGTCGGCCCCGGCGATCCGCAGTGGATGACATTGCGCGCGGTCGCGGTGCTGCGCGCGGCGGACGTCGTCGTCCTGCCGCACGGGGAGCGGAGTGTGGAGAGCCGTGTCGCCGCGATCGTCGCGGGCGTGGTGGATGCCACGCGGCAACAGGTACTGCCGCTCTCGTTCGCGACATCGGGTGACCAATCGGCCGCTGAACAATCGCGCGAGGCGATCTACGCCGCAGTGGCGGTGGAACTCGCCGCAGGCAAGGCGGTCGCGTTTCCGCTGATTGGCGATCCCCTGACCTACGGCTCGTTCGGCTATCTGCTGACACGAGTGCGCGTGCGCCTTCCTGCGGTGCCCGTCGAGATTGTCCCCGGCGTGACGGCATTCGCGGCGGCGGCGGCGGGGATCGGTCGGCCGTTGGTCAGCGGCGACGAACGGCTCGCGATCCTCCCCGCAATCTATGATCGGGACCTCGCCATGCTGCGGGAGACGCTATGCGCGTTCGAGACGGTGGTGCTGCTGAAGGTGTATCGCTGTGTGGACGCGGTGATCGCCCTGCTCGATACGCTCGGGATCACGGGCGGCGCGTACTATGCCGCGCACATCGGGATGATGGAGGAGGAGTTTGTGTCGGACGTGCGCGCCCTGCGGGGGCGGGATCTCCCCTACCTCTCGCTACTTATCGTACAGCGAACGGGGAGGGGGGAACCGAGATGACGGGAACGGTCGTCTTCGTCGGCGCCGGGCCGGGTGCGCCGGGGCTGTTGACACTGGATGCGGTCGCGGCGTTGCGGGCTGCGGACCTCGTGCTGTATGCGGATTCGCTGGTCAGCCCGGAGATTGCACAGTTCGTGCGCCCCGGTGTCCCATTTGAGGGGACGAAAGACCGGCATCTGGACGACATCGTCGAGCAGATGATCGCTACCGCACGAAGCGAAAGACAGGTTGCGCGCGTCCACAGTGGCGATCCCGCGCTCTATGGCGCGATCACGGAACAGATTGCCGCACTGCGTGCCGCCGCGGTGCCCTACCGGATCATCCCGGGCGTGAGCAGCGTCTTCGCGGCGGCGGCGGCGCTCGGTGTCGAGTTGACGGTACCGGACGTGGCACAGACGATCATCATAACTCGCGCTGCGGGACGGACGGGGATGCCGGAAGGGGAGACCGTGCGTGCGCTCGCCGCACATCGCACGTCGCTGGCGATCCTGCTCGGCATCACGCGCGTGCGCCACCTGGTCGAAGAATTGATCGCGGGCGGGTATCCGCCCCAGACGGCCGTAGCGGCGCTCTACCGCGTCAGTTGGCCGGACGAGGGTATCGTGCGGGGCACGCTCGCGGACATCGCGGAACGTGTGCGGGCGACGGGATGGACACGACAAGCGGTGCTCATCGTCGGCGATGCTATTGACCCCGCGAATCAGGATGGCACGCATCGCTCGCACCTCTACGATCCCACCTACACGCACCGATTTCGCCGCGCCGCGCGCACGCCGTCCAATCCCGGTCCGATGGCTCCGCTCCCACCTGCTGCGCCAGCGAGTATGGCGCAATCCGGCGATCTCGTGGTGGTCTCGCTGACGCGCAATGGTACCGCCCTCGGTCACCGCCTCGCGCGGGAACTACGCGGCACGCTCTACGCGCCCGCGCGCTTTGCACCGGACGGGAGCACGCCCTGTCATCGCCCCGTCGCGGAAACGATTCGCTCGCTCTGGCATACCCAGACCCGTATGCTCCTGATCATGCCAGTTGGTGTCGCGGTGCGGTCGCTCGCCCCCCTGCTTGCGGACAAACGGTCGGACCCCGGTGTCGTCGCCATGGATGAGGCGGGACAGTTCGCGGTCAGCATCGCGAGCGGGCATCTCGGCGGGGCGAATGCGCTCGCACGCGCGGCGGCTGTCCTGGCCGGTGGGCAGGCGGTGATCACGACAGCGTCCGACGTGCAAGGCGTCCCGGCGCTCGATCTTCTCGGAAGTGCGTCCGGTTGGCGCATCGCGAATCCCGGCGCGCTCACCCGTGCCTCCGCCGCCCTCGTCAATGGCGAACCCGTCGGCGTCTTTCAGGAGGCGGGATCGCGCGCGTGGCTCTCGGAACCGGAGGCTGCGGCCCTCCACTTCGTCCCTGATGTGGCGACACTTGCAGATGCCACCTATGCCGCCGCGCTCGTCATCACGTATCACCGCGACACTGCGCTCCCCGAAGCGGTGCGCGCAAAGGCGATCTTCTATCACCCGCCCTGTTTGAGCGTTGGCATCGGCTGCGAGCGCAGCGTCGCGGAGGCCGAAGTGGCGGCGGCGGTGACCGCCACATGTGCGGCACATGGACTCGCGCCGGAAGCAATTCGGGACTATGCGACGATCGAGGTGAAGCGGGATGAAGCCGGTCTGATAGCGTACGCGGCGACGATGAACCACCCGCTCCGCTTCTTCCCCGCCGATGACCTCAATCGCCCGGCGGTGCCGAACTCATCCGCCGCCGCGATGCGGGCGGTGGGAGCGCAGGGGGTTGCGGAACCCGCCGCGCTCCTCGCGGCAGGGGCGCGGAGACTCCTCGTCGAGAAACACGTACAGGGCCGCGTGACCGTCGCGGTCGCGTTGGAGGTCCGGCACGATGATTGAGGGGACACTCTATCTCGTCGGCACCGGCCCCGGTGACCGCGCGCATCTGACCCCGGCCGCATGTGCGGCGATTACACAAAGCGCCGTCATCGTCGGGTACCATCTCTACCTTGATTTGCTTGGTGATCTTCTCGACGGCAAGGAGATCGTCACGGCAGGGTTGCGGGAGGAGACCGAGCGGGCACAGCGGGCGATCGCGCAGGCGCGTGCGGGCCGCACTGTCGCGCTCGTTTCGAGTGGCGACGCAGGCGTGTACGGGATGGCAGGGCTTGCTCTCGAACTGCTTGCGGCGGATGGTTGGCGTCCCGGCGACCCACCGCACGTCGAGGTCGTCCCGGGGATCACGGCGGCAACGGCGGCGGCGGCGCTCCTCGGCGCGCCTCTCATGCATGATTGGGCGTGTATCTCGCTCAGCGACCTGCTCACGCCGTGGTCGGTCATTCGCACGCGACTGGAAGCGGTCGCGGTAGCGGACTTTGTCGTCTGCCTCTATAACCCGCGCAGTAACGCGAGGAACTGGCAACTGGGCGAAGCGCGGGACATCTTGCGCGCAGCGCGCGGACCGGGCACGCCGGTCGGCACCGTGCGGAATGCCGGGCGCAACGATCAAGCCGTGCGCACGACGACCCTCGCGGCCTTCGATCCGAGCGAGGTCGATATGCTGACGACGGTCATCGTTGGCAATCGCACGACCGTCGACCTCGGCGGCATGCTCTACACCCCCCGCGGTTATCAGACGAGGACAGACGAATGACGACTCCGTACATGGTGGCGCTCGATCTGGTCAGGCGGCGCTGCATTGTCGTTGGCGGTGGTGCCGTCGCGGAGCGAAAGGTAGCGGGGCTGCTGGACGCCGGTGCCGCAGTCACCGTGATCGCACCGACAATGACGGATGTGCTGCAACAACATGCGGATCATGGGGAAATCACCCTGATCCGGCGACCGTATGCGGCGGGCGATCTCAGCGGTGCGTTCATTGCGGTGGCCGCGACCGACGATCCCGTGACGAACAGACGGATTGTCGCGGATGCCCGGAGGACGGGCGTGCTCCTCAACGTGGTGGACGCGCCGGACACGGGCGATTTCACGGTTCCTGCGGTGGCGCACCGTGGATCACTGACGATCGGTGTCTCGACGCACGGGCGCAGCCCGACCCTTGCGGCGCGCGTGCGCGATTTCATCGCGGGAATGCTCACGGACGGTCACCTCGCACTTCTCGACCGCGTCGCCGCTCTCCGTGCCGAACGCCGGTACGATCCAGCCGAATGGCGTGCCGCTTTCACCTCCGACGTATTCGCACGCGCGGCGGCGGGCGACGTGGACGGCGCGGAGCAGTTGTTGCGCGCCCAGTTGAGCGACGTGGACGGGCCACTCCCTAAGCCCCGCGTCTCGCTCGTCGGCGCCGGACCGGGCGATCCGGGACTACTGACCGTGCGCGGCCGTGAACGCCTCCAGCGTGCGGATGTCGTCATCTACGACCGGCTGGTCGATCCGCGCCTCCTCGATCTCACCCCACCGAGCGCGACGCGAATCAATGTCGGGAAACGCGCGCAGGGGGATGGCGGTACGCAGGAGCACATCAACCGGTTGCTGATCGAGCATGGACGGGCAGGGCGCGTGGTCGTGCGCCTCAAGGGAGGTGATCCGTTCGTCTTCGGACGAGGAGGTGAGGAAGCAATTGCCCTTGCCACCGCCGGAGTCCCGTTCGAGATCGTGCCCGGTCTGTCGAGTGCGATCGCGGTACCTGCCGCTGCTGGCATCCCAGTGACCCATCGGGGGGTGAGCGAATCGGTCGTCATCACAACCGGACACGACGCGGGAACCCGGGCGCGCGATTGGGCCGCGCTCGCGCGGAGTGGCACGCTCGTCTTCCTGATGGGAGCGCAGGCACTGCCACAGATCGTTTCTCAGCTTTTGGCGGCAGGCTGCCCCCCAGACACACCAGTCGCCACGATTATGTGGGGGACATGGGCCGCACAACACATCGTCAGGTCTACGCTCGCTGAGTTGCCGGAACGCGTCGAACAGGAAGGTCTTGGTGCACCGATGACGATTGTCATCGGGCAGGTTGTTGCCTTACAGTCGGCACTATGTTGGCAACCCGAAGGAGAGGGACAAGATGATGGGGGTAACGCACGGTAGCCAGCTCATCCACCGTGTGGTGGCAGGCAACAGACGGCTGGCGCACGTCGCAATACGCCGTATCGCGCGATCGGCTCATCTCAGATAGCGCTTCGTCCGTTCGTCTCTCGTGAGCGCGTTCCGCCAGATGGGATACCGGGGTATATCGCTATCCGCTTCAATCGCCGAGCGTCCGGAGCAGGTTCGCCATCTCGAGCGCGGCGAGGGCCGCCTCCGCCCCCTTGTTCCCCGCCTTCGTCCCCGCCCGCTCAATCGCCTGCTCGAGCGTCTCCGTCGTCAGCACGCCGAAGGTGACGGGCATCCCTGTCTCGAGCATCACGCTCGCGATCCCCTTCGCAACCTCGCCCGCCACGTACTCGAAGTGGGGTGTCGCCCCGCGGATCACCGCTCCCAGGCAGACGATCGCGTCGTACTTTCCACTCGTCGCCAGCCGCTTCGCGACCAACGGGATCTCGAACGCGCCCGGCACCAGTGCAAGGCCGATATCCTCCTCCGCCACGCCGTGCCGCACGAGGGCGTCCTTCGCCCCGCTGACGAGATTGCCGACGATGAAGTCGTTCCAGCGGGTCGCCACAAGCCCGATGCGCAGGCCCGTCCCGACCAGCATCCCCTCAAATTGTTGCATGTGTGCCTCCGACACGGAGTGTGCTCTCCGTTTCCATTCGTGACGGGGGAAGCCAATGCCCCAGCTTCACCCGCTTCGTCGCGAGATACCCCGCGTTCGTTGGCCGTGGTGGGATGGAGAGCGGGATGCGCTCCACCACCGCGATGCCCGCCCGGGTGAGTCCGGACACTTTGTCGGGGTTGTTCGTGAGCAGCCGCACCCGCGCGACACCCAGGTCCCGCAGCATCGCCGCGGCGCTTCCGTACGTCCGCGCATCGACCGGCAGCCCGAGATGGACATTGGCCTCGACCGTGTCTAATCCCCCTTCTTGCAGCGCGTAAGCGCGCAACTTATCGACGAGGCCGATCCCCCGCCCCTCCTGCCGGAGATAGATCAGCACGCCTCGCTCCACGCCTGAGATCGCGCCCATCGCCGCGTGCAGCTGCTCCCCGCAGTCGCATCGCTCCGAGCCGAACACGTCCCCGGTCAGGCATTCGGAGTGGAGCCGGACGAGCACCGGCTCCGGACTGGCGACGTCGCCGAAGACGAGCGCGAGATGCGGCTCGGTGGTGTCCGTCGCCAGGTACGCGCCGACAATTGCCTCCCCGTAGGGAGTAGGCAGCCGCGCCGTCGCCGCGCGCTCGACCGCGCAGTCGTGCCGCTGCCGGAAGGCGACCAGGTCGGCGACCGCGAGGATGCCGACCGCGAGCCGGGCCGCGAGCCGGTCGAGGTCGGGCAGGCGAGCCATTGCACCATCCAGCGCGAGCACCTCGCAGATCACGCCCACGGGCGGGAGTCCCGCGAGGCGGCAGAGCTCGATCGCGGCTTCCGTATGCCCGGGACGCCCCAGTACCCCCTCCGGGTGCGCCCGCAGCGGAAAGATGTGGCCAGGTCGAGCGAGGTCGCCCGCCGTGGTGGCGGGGTCCGCCAGGACGCGCAGCGTGCGCGCGCGATCGGCGGCGGAGATGCCCGTCGTCACGCCCGTCCGCGCCTCGACGGAGAGCGTGAATGCCGTACCATGCCGCGCCGTGTTGCGCTCCGGTGGGACCATCAGTGGCAGCCCCAGCCGGTCTGCGGTCGCCCGGTCCATCGGCGCGCAGATCAGTCCCCGCGCTTCGCGGGCTAAGAGATTGATCGCCTCTGGCGTCGCGTGCGCCGCCGCGAGCATCAGGTCGCCTTCATCTTCGCGGTCCGCGTCGTCCACGAGGATCACCATCCTCCCCGCCGCGACCACCGCGACCGCCTCCTCGACCGTCAACCGGCTCATCTGTGTTCTCCTCCCGCAGTGAGACCCACGCGCGCGAGCCACTCTTGCGTCATCTCCGTTGGATCGGTCTGTGTGAATCGCTCGACGTACTTGGCGATCATGTCCGCCTCGAGGTTGACCGTCGCCCCCTCGGGCAACGTGGCGAGCGTGCTGTGCGCTTGCGTGTGGTGGACCAGAGAGACGGTAAATCCGCGGTCGTCCACGCCGACCACGGTGAGGCTGGCGCCGTCCACCGCGATACACCCCTTCGCCACCACATAGCGCAGCACGGCGGGCTGCGCGCCGATCTCCACGACGAGTGCCTGTCCCTCACCCCGTCGGGAGAGCACTTTCCCGGTTCCGTCCACATGCCCCTGCACCTGGTGACCGCCGACCCGCCCGCCATAGACGACGGAGCGTTCGAGATTGACGCGGGTGCCGTGGGTGCAGGCCCCAAGGTTCGAGCGCCGCAGTGTCTCGGGCATTACACCAGCAGTAAACCCTGTGCGGGCGACCGCAGTCACGGTCAAACAGACGCCGTTCACCGCGATGCTGTCCCCGATGCGCGTCCCCTCGGTGACGACCGTGGCGGCGATCTCAAGCCCCGCCGTGGCGCTTCCGGGGCGCACCGCGCGTACCGTCCCGACCTCTTCGATAATCCCGGTGAACATCACGCTTCCATTTCCGGCAAGGCGCGCCACGCTCGTGCCTGTGGCAGGTAGCCACAGACGCAGAGATCATCGCCATGGTGCGTCACGACAGGGTCGTCGAGCCGCCACGCCTCTGCCATCCGTGGGACGCCATGGCCCCACACGGGTCCCAGCGCTTCCCTGCCGCCGACGATGACGGGTGCGATGTACACCACGACGCGGTCAACCAGTCCGGCGTCGAGAAATGACCCGAGCATTGCGCCACCGCCCTCCACGAGCACGGTTGCTACCCCACGCGCCGCCAGGAGCGCGAGCAAGGCGTGGAGGTCCACGCCGCCGCCCGCGACCGTCGGCAGCACCGCAACCGCGATCCCGGACGCGACGAGCCAGTCACGTTCGACGGGGGCGATGCGGGCACAGGTGACCAGCGTCGCCCCGGGGAGCGTCGGACTGAAGAGCTTCGTTTGCGCCGGCAACCGGAAGTCCCCGGCGACGACGACCCGCAGCGGATGATGCGGTCCCCCCGCGCCCGCTTCCTCCGCTGGCAACCGGGTGGTGAGTTGCGGGTCATCGGCGCGCACCGTCCCCGCCCCGACAAGGATCGCGTCGTGGGTGTCCCGCAGCTGATGCACCGTACGTCGGGCTGTTTCTCCCGTGATCCAGCGCGAATCGCCCGTGTGCGTGGCGATCCGCCCGTCCAGCGTCATTGCATATTTGGCGGTGACGAGCGGCAGGCCCGTCCGCACGCGCTTGACAAACCCGGCAATGATCTCCCACGCCTCGGCCGCACAGACGTCGACCTGCACCGCGATTCCCGCCGCCCGCAGCCGGGTGATCCCCGCACCGTCCACGAGCGGGAACGGATCGCGCACGGCGACGACGACGGACTGAACGCCCGCCGCGATGATCGCCTCCGTGCAGGGAGGGGTGCGTCCGTGGTGGGCGCAGGGTTCCAGAGTGACGTAGAGCGTCGCGCCACGGGCACGTTCGCCGGCCTGCGCGAGCGCGACAATTTCCGCATGGGCCTGGCCCGGCGATTGGGTATGACCGACACCGACACAAACGCCATCGCGCACAACGACCGCGCCGACGGGAGGGTTGGGGCTGGTGCGCCCTCGGGCACGCCGCGCCTCGGTAAGCGCCCGCCGCATCCATGGTATGGGGAAATCGCCGTCCGAAGACGACAAACCCGGGGGAGCGTCACAACTCCCCCGGGCTGGGCATGCAGCCATCGCTGCGACTCCTTCTTTCATCCGGACTCTACCGTCGGCCCCGGAGTTTCACCGGATCATGCCACCGTAGCGGCTCGCGGGCTCTACCGCCGATCGGGAATTGGCGTTGGACACGCCTCACCCTGCCCCGAAGGTGTATTCGACTGCCGAGAGTGTACCACCGCGTCACGCGCTGTCAACGCGCTGCCACTTATGCCGTGGGCCGCGCCGCCGCGCGGTAATGGTCGAGATAGCGGAAGCGATCGTCGGCGACGAGTTGGAAGTACGAGCCGAAGCGGTTCGGGTCCTCCGCCGCCCGGTCTAGGGGCTCGATCTCGCCGTCGTCCGGCCCGTCGAAGCGCCGCCGGATCGCGTATCCCGTTGTGCGCTCCGCCGGCACCCGCCCCATGTCGCGGATCCAGCGCCGCAGTTCGCCCGGCGGCACCAACTGCCCTTGGGACGCACCGGCCGCGGTGGAGATGCTCTCGTTGATCAGCGTGCCGCCCATGTCGTTCGCGCCGGCGCTCAGGCATCCCTGAGAAAGCTTCAGCCCCTCCTTGACCCAGGACACCTGGATGTTGCGGATGTGCGGATAGAGCATCAATCGGGAGATCGCATGCATCTTGATCACCTCCTCACCGGTCGCCCCCGCCCGCACCCCGGGCACCGTCCGATCATGGTACATCGGCGCCTCCTCGTGGATGAGGCTGAGGGGCACGAACTCGGTGATGCCACCCGTCTCCTTCTGGATCTCCCGGATCGTCGCCAGGTGCGCCGCCCGGTGGCGGGCCGTCTCGACATGCCCGTACATGATCGTTGAGGTGGTCGGGATCCCCAACCGGTGGGCGCCGGTGATCACCCGGATCCAATCCGCTGTCGAGATCCGACCGGGCGAGATGCGATTGCGCACCTCATCGTCGAGGATCTCGGCCGAGGTCCCCGGCAGCGAGCCGACGCCGGCGTCCTTGAGGCGCGCCAGATATTCCTCAATCGCGCAGTTCGAGCGGATCGAGCCGTAGAGCACCTCCTCCGGTGAGAAGCCGTGGATGTGCATGTCGGGCAGTTCCTCCTTGATCGCCCGGCAGATCTCGAGGTACAGATTGCCGTCCATCTTCGGCGGCAACCCCGCCTGGATGCACACCTCGGTCGCCCCCAGTTCCCAGGCCTCGCGCGCGCGGCGCAGCAGCTCCTCCATTGGGAGGAAATAGCCCTCGGTATCCTTGTGTGTCCGGCTGAACGCGCAGAAGCCGCAGCGCTTGACGCAGACGTTGGTGAAGTTGATGTTCCGGTTGACGACGTAGGTAACGACATCCCCGACCGCGCGACGACGCAGCTCGTCGGCGACCAGGGTCAGCGCGAAGAGAGCGGTGCCGTGCGCCCCGAACAGGGTCTCGCCCTCATCGACCGTCACCTCCCGGCCCGCCAGCGCCCCGTCGAGGGCGCGGGCAATCGGCGGATCGAGGGCACCGAGCAGTCGGTCCACGGTGGTCACCAGATCGGGATAGGTTGCGTCTACATTCACGTCCACTGCTCCTCCTCGCGCCGGACAAGGCCGGCATCATCGGTTAAAGCACACACGCGCCCCCGGAGCGCCGGGTCGAGAAACCGCTCGGCCTGCCGCGCATACTCGGGATAGATCCCGAGCCGCTCGCGCAGTTCGAACCCGGCGTCCGCCATCGCGGCCCGCAACCGGTCCAGGGCCGGCCAGGCGCGCTCCGGATTGATGTGGTCCCGGGTCACCGGGGAGATCCCCCCCCAGTCGTTCAGCCCCGCCTCCAGGTACGCCCCGTACTCGGCGAGCGCCAGGTTGGGCGGCGCTTGCACGTTGATCGCGTCGCCGAAGATCAGCCGGGCGACAGCGATCGTCCGCACCATCTCCAACGGTCCCGGCTCCGGCCAGTCCCGCATCCGGATGTCCGGCTTCGCCCGGAAGTTCTGGATGATCACCTCCTGTACATGGCCATAGCGGTCATGAAGATCCTTGATCGCGGAGAGGGCGTCGACCCGCTCCTCCGGCGTCTCCCCGATGCCGATCAGGATGCCCGTCGTGAATGGGACGGCGAGCTCGCCGGCCGCCGCGATTGTCGCGAGCCGCGCCGCCGGCGTCTTGTCCCGCGAGCCGCGATGCGCCCCGCCCTTCGCCAACAGCGCCGGGCTGATCCCCTCGAGCATCATGCCCATGCTGATGTTCACGTCGCGCAGCACTGCGATGTCCTCGCGGGTCATCACCCCCGGGTTGGCGTGCGGCAGCAGCCCGGTCTCCGCCAGCACCAGGGCGCACATGTCACGGAGATAGGCGATCGTGCTGGCATAGCCACGCTCCGCCAGCCAATCACGATACGCCGGGTACTTCAGCTCCGGCTTGTCACCCAGACTGAAGAGCGCCTCCTTGCACCCGGCCTTCCGACCGGCCTCCGCCACCGCCAGCACCTCCTCCGGCGTCATCGTGTGCATGCGCGGATCGCCGGGGCGGCGCACAAAGGTGCAGTAGCCGCAGTTGTCCCGGCAGAGGTTGGTCAGCGGGATGAAGACCTTGCGAGAATACGTCACGATCCGGCCGGTCCGGCGGTCGCGCAGCGCACCGGCGGCTGCCAGCATTGCCTGCAACGCATCATCCTCCGCGCGGATCAGCCGACGCGCAATCTCCCGGGGCAGCCCCTCTCCCGCCGCCGCCGCATCCAACGCATCGGCCATCCCGGCGACTCGGCACGCCACCATTCCCCCCATGTCGCGTTCCTTTCACAACGGTCGTCTGTCGTGGCTTCGTTCGAGCGTACATGGTCATCGGCCCGTAGCGGAGTATACGCAGAGAGCATAGAACTGTCATCGGCCAGTGTCTGGCACCGTCGCGATGGCATCGGCGCGGATTGGGATGATCGCGTCGACCTCGGCAGCGATCGGCCGTCCGCGCTGCTCGCGCCTGCACAACCCGTCGCTCGACGCGGCCGCATCATCCCACTGCTTCTTTCTGTCGCTTCCAAAGCGGTACTCACCCACCGTCGCGGTTCGCCACGCGCGGCCGAGTGTCGTCGTATTCTTGAGAAGTGTACACTGTTAAGTCAAGAAAGAGGTTCAGCGCTCACGGGTGTGGCAACGAATGAGAAAGGGGAACGATCATGTCAGTAGCAGACGAGTTCTTAAGAGCTGATGAGCAGTACGCCGCGACCTTCGACAAGAGTGATCTGCCGATGCCGCTCGGACGGAAGGTCGCCGTGGTCACATGCATGGACGCGCGCCTCGATCCCGCCAAGTTCCTCGGTTTGCAGGAGATCGACGCTCACGTCATCCGGAATGCCGGGGACGCGCCGCCGACGCGATCCGCTCGCTGATCATCTCGCAGCAACTGCTGGGCACGCGGGAGATCGTCGTCATCCATCATACGAACTGCGGCATGCTCACGTTTACCGACGAACAGCTGCATCAGAAGATGCATGATGAATTGCACGCGCACGCGGACTTCCCGTCCCTCTCGTTCACCGACGTGGCGCAGAGCGTGCGGGACGATGTCGCGGCGATCAGCGCGTCACCCCTTCTGCTGAAGGGGCTCCCGGTGCGCGGCTTCGTCTATGACGTCCGGACCGGGCGCCTGCACGAGGTTGATTGACCCCAGGTTCTCCTCGCATCCGGCAATCGGAACCCGCGTCGCCGCCCGCCGTGCGCTGTCGGCATGGAGAGCAACGGGTGTAACATAGGGCAATAGAGCGATGCGGGAGGCATGGGGATGTCGACGGGGATCTTTCCATCATCGGCGAGCGGCGTTGGCCCACAGGACGGAACGCGTTTCATCCTCGTGCGCCACGGCGAGGCGGAGGGAAACCGGGAGTTGCGCTACCTTGGCGCGAGTGATGTTGCTCTCACGGCGCAGGGCCGCCAGCAGGCATTCTTGCTGGCCCAGGCGCTCCGGGCGTTGCCGCTTCGGGCTATCTATAGCAGCCCGCTCGTGCGCGCCCGGGACACCGCCGCTGCAGTCGCCGTTGAGATCGGGCTCGACGTGGTGGTCTGCGTCGACCTGCGCGAGAGCGATTACGGCGCGTGGGAGCAGTTGACGCGCGCGGAGGTACAAGCCCGGGACGCGACGCGGTTAGCCGCATGGGAGGCCGGGGAAGATGTCGCACCGCCCGACGGGGAGCGACTGGCCGACGTGCAGGTGCGCGTCGTGGCCTGCGCAGATGCGCTGACCGCGCACCACCCCGGTCAGGCCATCGTGGTGGTGAGCCATGTGGGCCCGATCAAGGCGCTCGCCTGCACGGCCCTCGGTCTCCCGCCCATGGCCGCTCATCGTATGTGGCTGGATCCAGCAAGTATCTCGATCATCGACTGGCGACGCGCAGAGGATGGACGCATTTCGGGCATCCTGCGCGGGTTCAATGCCGTCGCACACATCAATGGCATCAACTGACGAACAGGGAGATCGCGCATGCGAAGCCTTTGGCACGGGCCGTATGGACCGGAATCCACCTTTCTGCGCGTGCTTGCTTTCCTGCAGATACACCGAGCGGGAGCGAACGAAGGAGGAACCCCGAGATGGCGTGCAGCGATCGTGTTTTCCTCGAAGGCTTGATTTTCTATGCCTATCATGGGATGAATGCGGAAGAGAACACGCTCGGCCAGCGTTTCATCGTCGACGTCTCCCTGACCCGCGACTTGCGGGCCGCCGGTGCGAGCGACGACCTCGCCCGGACAACCTCCTACAGCGCCGTCTATAAGCAAGTGCGCGCGATTGTGGAATCCGGGCCCTATCAACTCATCGAGACGGTGGCGGAGAAGATTGCCGCAGGGGTGCTGGACGCCCACCCCGCGGTGGAGACTGTCTCCGTGCGCGTGCGCAAGCCCGACGTGCCGATCAAGGGCAGTATCTTCACCCCGACCGGTGGCGTCGGTGTCGAGATTTATCGCGCTCGCGCCCGCAGCGGCCTGTAGCTCCGCACAAAACGCAGCCGGCATCGCGCCTTCGGCACACGCCCGGTTTCCGACCGGCAATGGATCAGAGGAGGAGTTTCCATGACATCGTCAACGCACGGGATTCTTGCGCACACGCGCCCGCCCGTCCTCACCGACCCCATCGATACGGAGCGTATCAAGGCGGCCGTGCGGGAGATCATCGCCGCCGTCGGCGAGGACCCGGAGCGCGAGGGGCTGCGGGAGACCCCGCGCCGCATCGCCGACATGTACGTGGAAATCTTCGCGGGGCTGCGGACGGACCCGTTCGAGTTCCTTAAGGTTACGTTCGATGAGGCATACGCGGAGATGGTCGTCCTCAAGGACATCCCCTTCTACTCGCTGTGCGAGCACCATTTCGCCCCCTTCCACGGTGTCGCGCACGTCGCATACATCCCGAGTGGCCGCGTCGTCGGCCTCTCCAAACTCGCCCGCGTCGTCGAGGCGTATGCCCGCCGCCCGCAGGTGCAGGAGCGGCTGACCGCGCAGATCGCGGATGCGATCATGGAGGGCCTGGAGCCGCAGGGCGTCGGCGTCGTCATCCGGGCGGAGCACACCTGCCTGACGATGCGGGGCATCAAGAAACCGGGCGCAACGATGGTGACGAGCGCGGTGCGCGGCCTCTTCAAGACCAACCCGATGACCCGCGCCGAGTTTCAGGCGATCCTGCGCGGCGATCACTTCGGCAGCGGCATCGGTGATTAGCGCACCGCGCTCGTCAGCCGTTATGCCTTCTGGTAGATGCGGTTCCCTCCGTCTCGGAACTCCTCCGCCTTCTCCGCCAGGCCGACCGAGATTACCTCAATCTCCTCCAGCCCCATGGTGCGCGCGTACTCCCGCACATCCTGGGTGATCTTCATACTGCAGAACTTCGGCCCGCACATCGAGCAGAAGTGCGCCACCTTCGCCCCTTCGGCCGGCAGCGTCTCGTCGTGGTACTTGAGTGCCGTCTCCGGGTCGAGCGAGAGGTGGAACTGGTCGCGCCAGCGGAACTCGAAGCGCGCCTTGGAGATCGCGTCGTCGCGGTCCTGCGCGCCCGGATGTCCCTTCGCGAGGTCGGCGGCGTGGGCGGCGATCTTGTAGGCGATCACGCCGTCCTTGACGTCCTGTTTGTTCGGCAGGCCGAGATGCTCCTTCGGCGTCACGTAGCAAAGCATCGCCGTCCCGTACCAGCCGATCATCGCCGCGCCGATCGCCGAGGTGATGTGGTCGTATCCCGGTGCGATGTCGGTGGTCAGCGGGCCGAGCGTGTAGAAGGGCGCCTCCTGGCAGACCGCCATCTGCCGGTCCACGTTCTCCTTGACGAGGTGCATCGGCACGTGCCCCGGCCCCTCGATCATCACCTGCACATCGTGCTCCCAGGCGATCTTCGTCAGCTCGCCGAGCGTGTCCAACTCCGCGAACTGCGCCTCGTCGTTGGCATCGGCAATCGAGCCGGGACGCAGACCGTCCCCGAGCGAGAAGGAGATGTCGTAGGCGGCCATGATCTCACAAATGTCGGCGAAGTGGGTGTAGAGGAAGTTCTCCTGGTGGTGGGCGAGGCACCACGCCGCGAGGATCGAGCCGCCGCGCGAGACGATGCCCGTGACGCGCTTCGCCGTCAGGTGGATGTAGCGCAGCAGCACGCCGGCGTGGATCGTGAAGTAGTCCACCCCCTGCTCCGCCTGCTCGATCAGCGTGTCCCGGTAGATCTCCCACGTCAGGTCCGCCGCCTCGCCGCCGACCTTCTCCAGCGCCTGGTAGATCGGCACCGTCCCGATCGGCACCGGCGCGTTGCGGACGATCCACTCCCGTGTCGTGTGGATGTTCTTGCCGGTGGAGAGGTCCATCACGGTATCCGCGCCCCAGCGGGTCGCCCAGGTCATCTTGTCTACTTCCTCCTCGATCGAGGAGGAGACCGCCGAGTTGCCGATGTTCGCGTTGATCTTGACGAGGAAGTGGCGCCCGATGATCATCGGCTCCGTCTCGGGGTGGTTGATATTGGCGGGGATGATCGCCCGGCCCCGCGCCACCTCGCTGCGGACGAACTCGGGATCCATCCCCTCGCGGATGGCGATGAACTCCATCTCCGGCGTGACGATGCCGCGCCGCGCGTAGTGCATCTGCGTGACATTCCTGCCAGCCTTCGCGCGCAGGGGCTTGCGACTCAGGGCGGGAAAGACCGCCATATTCGCGCGCGGATCGTCGGGCCGGAAGCCGTTGTCGACCGGCTGCACGGATCGCCCGTCGTACTCCTCCACGTCGCCGCGCTCGACGATCCACGGGCGGCGCAGCGGCGGGATGCCCTGCCGGATATCGGTGGCGAGCGCTGCGTCGGTGTAGGGGCCGCTCGTATCGTAGACATGCAGGGGCGGGTTCGCCTCCTCGCCGAAGCGTCCTGACGTGGGGGAAAGGGCGATCGCGCGGACGGGGACCCGGATGTCGGGGCGCGTGCCGGGGAGATAGACCTTCTGACTGGCGGGGAACGGTTGACCGGGAGACTGGGACACGATGCACCTCCGCGCATACACGCCGCGCCAACGCTGGCGCGACACCGGCGACACCGGTAGGCGGGGGTTGCGGAAAGCACCGAGAAACGGGGGCATGCTCCCCATCCCACGGTCTGGTAACGATCCGTGCTGATCTTCGTCTCGTCCGCCCCGGCCCACAAAAAAGGACCACGGAGCGCCCGAAGCGCGACCCGATGGTCACGGTCG
Source organism: uncultured Thermomicrobia bacterium (assembly GCA_937968015.1). GTDB lineage: Bacteria > Chloroflexota > Chloroflexia > Thermomicrobiales > JALYUS01 > JALYUS01. Next base: position 1,086 of record CALBSO010000026.1, on the reverse strand, counting down.
TTCGGCCGCATTCCCTACGCTCGTCTTCCGCTCCAACAGTCGTCTGCCGTGCAGCTTCCCGAGATCAGGTTCGAGGGGTTGGTGGGCTTGATCCCGCCTCTCAGCTACTCGCTCCCCCAGCGTACCAGGTGCCTATTCGATTGCGCCGCTTCATGCGGCTGCGGGGACTATAGCACAGCGCACATGCAAATGAGCGGCAAAGAGCGCGTCGAACGTGACCAAGAGCGGTGTCAAAGAGGAAGAGACTGGCGGGATTTCGTGGTGTTCCCGCCACATCTTCTCGAATCGAGCGGCTACGGGTGTGGGATATCCTCACGGCGCACCGCCCCATACAGGCGTCCATCCGATCCAGAGATGATAACCGCAGTGACGTGGTGGCGTTCCATGTACTTCTCGATATCTGCAAGCGATCCGTCCAGCCGCCACGTCGAGGGGCCGGATTCCATCACACCCTCGATAGGCGTGTGCGGATCGGCAGAGGACGATTTCTGTGCAAGCAATCCGAGAACAATCCGCTCGTCATTCACCACGACGCATACCTGCCAATCGGACCCCGCGATCTGTTTACGAGCAGTACCAACCGTGTCCGTGAGATGGCACGTCGGCACGTCACGTCGAGCGATGGTTCCCGCTCGCGATTGGGTGGCTGCTGTCCCATCGCTCGGCAAGCCGTTCGCAAGCCAATCCGCCTTGCCCGCAACGTAGTCATAGACCGTCGTGAACCCCAAGGTTTCAAGCCGCCACGCGGCTCGTGGGCTCATGTCTCACTGGTAGTCCCAGCAATAGACGATCACCGGGCGGTTGCGATCCAACTGCTTCGTCGTTTCGCCGGTGAGTGTCTTGAGCGGGATGCTGATGGCACTCGCAAGGTGCTCGTCGCGATACTCGTGAGCGGGGAGCACTTCGACCAGTTGCGCGCCGTCTGCAATGAGTTGCTGGACCAAATGCCGATCTGCTTCCTGTGGCATGACCATCTCCTTTCATTGCGTCAGTGGCCCAGACATCGCATCCAACCGCGACGCGCGACCTCGCCATTGACACATCCGCATACATCATACATACTGATATACGTATAGATCAAGGTGT
>CALBSO010000025.1 GCA_937968015.1 uncultured Thermomicrobia bacterium | reverse complement strand
CACGCGTAAGATCGTCGGCAGCGTCAGATGTGTATAAGAGACAGCTCGTGGACCACACGCCGCTTTTCGATTGGCTCTCGGTCGTCGGTCTGCCGATCTCGCCCGCCTATTGGGTGACGGCCCGCGTCGGTGGGATGCCGACAGCGGTGATGCTCCAACTCTACGAACGCCGCGTACTCACGTACACACCGGCGAACCCGCCCGGTTTTCACGTCGAGATGGGCAACATCGGCCAGCATTATTACCAGTATCGGTATCTCAGCGCCGATGCTCCGCTGATCCCGGTTACCGTTGCACCCGTCGCCTCTGCATCGGGGAAAGCGCCGAGGCCGACGACTGCCCGCCACTCGACGACTGTGCCCTCGATCACCGGCGATGGGCCAGTCCGCATCGTGGACCTCGTCGCTCGCCCGCCGGATGGCGCGGCGGATGTCAACGGTGAGACCGTAACGATCCGCAATGACGGTCTCGCAACCGTTGATCTCACGCATTGGGCCCTTACGGACGTGAGCGGGATCAATGTGCTCGTCTTTCCGTCGCTTTTCCTGCCGCCGGGGGGAATGGTCGTCATCCATTCGGGCCAGGGCAGCCCGACCGCGACCGACCTCTACTTCGGGAAGAAGAAGGGCATCTGGAAGGACACCGGCGACACCGCGACCTTGCGGGACGCGTCTGGGGCGGTAATCAGCACCTATAGGTATGGAAAGTAAGATTACCCACTATCCCCGATCGTTGCGGGACTCGCGCAGTATGGCCGTAAAGAGCATACGCAATTGGCCCGGTGTGTTTGTGGTGATACCGGCAACACCGCGCCCCGCAAGGATATCGGCCCGGCGTAGATCATCGAGCGTCCAGACGTAGACGGGAAAGCCCGCCCGCCCGGAGTGCGCGATGAATCGTGGGGTCGCGGCGCGGTGCCAGACATGGATGCCGATGCAGCCCAGTTCCTGTGCCTGCGCGATGGCGACGTTCGTGCCGTGCCGCGTGAGAAGCCAGAACGGCAACTGTGGCAGCGCGTCGCGCGTCGCCCTGATGATCTCGATGTCGAAGGAACTGAGGATGATGCCGTCCACGTCCGCGCCGATGGTGGCGGCAAGCGTATCGGGTGGAATCGGCTCTTTGAGTTCGAGGTTGATCAGCGGTAATTTGCCACGGACGGTCGCCAGCGTCTCGGCGAGTGTGGGAACACCATACCCTGCGAGTTCGGCGGTGGTCGCCTCCGCGATGCACACAGGATGCTCGTGGGTCCGTCTGAGCGAGTCATCGTGGCTGATGACGATCACGCCATCCGCACTCATGCGCAGGTCGCACTCAAGCCCATCCGCGCCCTGCGCGATGGCGAGACGGAAGGCGGCGAGCGTATTTTCCGGGGCATCCGCCGACGCGCCACGGTGGGCAATAATGAGCGGTGCCGAAGTGCGTTGAACACGTCTCATAGTATGGAGAGTAAGCCATTTTCCCGCTGATGTAAAGATGCTGACGAGTGTCACTATGCCCATTTGCCTCGGTACGTATCCCTTCGGCGACGATGATGGTCGCCGCTATTGGCGCATTGCTGTGGCGCGGTATGATGGCATGCGTGAACACGTATGAAGGAGGCAGAGGATGATCAACGCGGAACCGGGGCGGTGGCCGAATGGCGCGCGATGCGCCGTCGTACTCTCATTCGATGTAGACGCGGAAACACTCTGGTTGATCGCGGACCCGGCGAACGCGCACAAACCCGGCCTGCTCTCGATGGGCCACTATGGACCGACCGTCGGCGTGCCGCTCATCCTCGACCTGCTTGCCCGCCACGACCTGCGCGCCTCGTTTTTCGTGCCGGGCTGGACCGTGGAGCATTATCCGGAGATGATGCGCGAGATCGTCGCGGCAGGGCACGAAATCGGTCATCATGGCTGGATTCACGAGACGCCGACCTCGCTGACCAAAGATGAAGAACGAGATGTCCTGGAACGTGGCCTGCGCGCAATCGAGCAGATAGCAGGCGTTCACCCGGTAGGATACCGCTCGCCATCGTGGGAATTCAGTACCAATACGCTCGATCTGCTATCCGCGTACGGTTTTCAGTACAGCAGCAATCTGATGGATACCTTCCTGCCCTATCGGCACCCGGATACGGAGGTGATGGAATTGCCGGTACAGTGGATTCTCGATGACGCGCCCTTTTTCCTCTTCCGGCCGAGTGGCGCGACGCGACCGATCCAGCCCGCAGCCAACGCCTTGCAGGCATGGCAGGAAGAATTCGCAGGTATCTACACCTATGGCGGCTTGTGCATGCTGACGATGCACCCGCAACTCTCCGGCCGACCGGGGCGCGTGCGGATGCTGGAGCAGTTCATTGCCTATGTTCAGGCGATGCCGGAGCCGGTCTGGTTTGCAACGGGCGCGGAAGTCGCCGAACATTGGCGGGCGCGCCACGCGTCCTGACCGTGGCAATCCCCTTGCAGTCCGGCCTTGCATGTGCGCCGCGGGGAGTACATCCGAAAGGATCAACACCGATGACACGACGCAAGGGCTTGGTGATCGGCGCGGGCGCGTTGTTGGGCGGCGCGGCAATGCTTGGCGGGGCAAATGCCGCGCTCGCCACCACCGCGCCACCACTCTGGCCCGTCCTGTCCGGTGAGTCGAAACGGTATTCGTGGCGCGATGGCGAAATCAGTTATGCCGTGCGCGGAGCGGGCACGCCGCTCCTTCTCCTGCACGGTATCTCCGCGACCGCCTGCGGCTATGAGATGCGACGCGTCTTCGCACCGTTCGCGGAGAGATACCGCGTCTATTGCCCGGACCTCATTGGCTTCGGTCTCTCCGATCGGCCCGTGATGGAGTACACGCCCGTTGTCTTTATGCAGATGATCCGTGATTTCGTGCAGGATGTGATCGGCCGGTCGTGCATCGTCATCGCGAGCAGCCTGACCGCCGCCTACGTCACGCAACTCGCATTCGATCATCCGGGCCTCTTCCGCCGCCTCATCCTTTCATCGCCAACCGGACTTGAGCAGTTGGCCGACCGCTCGCCAAGTCGGGGGCGAACTGCGAGTGCCGCCCTGTTCACCGTTCCGGTTGTCGGCGCGGCGCTCTTCAATGCGCTCGTCTCGAAACCGAGTCTGCGCTACTTCCTGGAGCAGCAAGGGTATTACGATAAGACGACGGTGACGGACGAGATGATTGCGTATTATCACGCGGCGTCGCATCAGAAGAATGCGCGCTTCGCGCCCGCCGCGTTCGTTGGCCAGCAACTGAACTGGCCTGTGCGGCACGCCTTCGCGAACCTCACGCAGCCGGTGATGGTCATTTGGGGAGCGAACTCGGTGATCGCGCCGCTCAAGTACGCGCAAACGTTCCGCCATACCAATCAACGTGCCCGTCTGGAGATCCTCGATCGCTGCGGCGCGATTCCGCATGACGAGTGCGCGGACGAATTTATGCGCCGCGTGCAACCCTGGCTCGCCTTGCCCGACGAAGAAGCGCGCTGGTGCGAGCCGATTTCGGAGAAGTCTTCCTAGAGCAAATATCGTATTGGTGGCGGGCTTTAGCCTGCCAGAGCAAGGAACGGCAGGCTAAAGCCCGCCACCACCGGCTCAATGCTTCTGCAAAACGCTGTAACGCCCCGACCCCCTTCCCGCGAGGAAGGGGGAAAATACTCAACCTCAGCCCTCAGCTCCCAGTCTCTTCCACTTCACTATGAGAGGGCCGGGGAGGCGAGTTTAATGTAGCGTTCGACGCTCATTTTGTTGCGCGAGTCGTCCGCGAGGCCGAGAAGACCGATCAGCTTCCCAGCGTCATTTCCTTCGCGCGCCCGCTCGACTGCCCACGTATCACGGAGCGATTGTGGCGTCACTTTCTTCGTAATATCCGCGTTCGCGGCGATCCGTTCGACGATCTTGTTGATGGACTGGGGTGGGAGCGCGATCAGCCGTTCTTGCGGATCATACGCCGTGACGTAGGCGGTGAAGATGTCCGCAAAGGTGGCGTCCGCCGCCAGTTTCCGCTCCTTGTTCCGGTAGCGGGCCGAATCGTAATAGATGTAGACGACTGGATGTTCCGGGTCGGACATGTCCACATGCTCTTTGCGGATCGTCAGCAACTCGCCGCGCGAGAATCCGAGCCGCAACAAGAGGTGAGCGATGAGCGCAGAACGCTCGTTCTCGTCGGCGGCTGCGGCGAGGAAACGCTCCTGCTCGTCGGCGAAAAGCGGCTGCGGCGTCTTGAGGGGAATGTGTTCGGGATAAAAACCGGCCGCCGGGTTCTCTTTCTCGGTGATCAGTTTGCACTGCACAATGAGGAACTTGAAGAAGGTGTTGAGCGACGTAAGCCGACGCTTTCGCGTGCTGCGCGTGCTGCTGTCGCCGAGGAAGGCGGCGATGTCCCGCGCGCTGATCTGCGGCGCCGGCTTCGGGCCGATCCGTTCCTCGAAGAGTGCGAGGTCGTATGAGTACGATTCGACGGTGTTCTTCGGGTGGCCGGACTGTTCGAGGTAGCGGCGAAACCAGTAGCGCGCGAGCGTCAGTGTTGCGTCCGGCGTCAGGTCACGCATCAGCGCGACGCCGGGCGTTAACT
>CALBSO010000024.1 GCA_937968015.1 uncultured Thermomicrobia bacterium | reverse complement strand
CCCGATTTTCATTGTCGTGGTTGTCCCTCCGGGACATCGCGCTTTTAGTGCTCTCGTTCTTCGGCCTGCCCCCCATCCGCCCCCGCGCCCGCGCCGCCGCCAGCCCCGCCTGGGTGCGCTCGCGGATGACGTCCCGCTCGAACTCGGCGAGCGCCCCGACGACATGGAAGATCAGCCCACTTCGGGTTAGCGGCGCGCCAGCCCTTGCACCGTCAGGGCGATGCGCTCCCCGTCGTCCCGCGCGCACCGGGCGATCCAGCCGATGCCCGCCAGGGTGGCGAGGACGTATTCGGTCTCGTCGCGCGTCATCCCGAGCGATGCCCCGACCGGCCACGGATCGACGAAATGCATACCGCGCCGATCGAGCCAGCCGAGGCGGTCAAAGAAGGTGAAGCGTCGCTGGAGCGCGCGGTCGAGTGCGAGATTCTCAATCGCCATGTCCCTCTCCTCCATTCGCTGACGCAGGCCGATCCGTTCTCCCGATAGATTGTCACACGGGGAAGGTGACCGATGCGCCGATTGCCGCGCGGGCGAAGAGGTAGACAGACCTGGTGAGGGTGGCGATGACGAAGCGGGGGAGGACGCCAAACAAGGCGAGATGTTGCGACTCTCGTTGGCGGTGTAGCTTGTTATTCATCGTGCCCCATGTGTCTTGTGCCGCATCGACCGACTATAGGAGGAACGGACGGCCGGTGGAGCGGTTGCACGCCGCGATCGCCGTCGCCCGTCGCCGGGGGCGGTATGGCAGCCTCTCTCGTAGTCCAGCATGCTCACCACGGTGTAAAGTGTGCCACACGCCGGTACGGTGTGATCGGGAGACGAAACGAGCGCGACGACGCCCGCACCCGGCACCGGGTCCGAGCGCAAAGGGCTCCCTTCAGCCTCTGGAAATCGAAATCGTTACCTGCCCGATGCAGCAGCTATCCTTCCGCCCCGTGCATCATCTCGGGTGCTGGGTAGTGCGGCGTCGTGCGGCTGCCGCGCGCGTACTCAGCAATCTCTTCGCAGCGAGCGAACCAGATGCCGTCCTGGCTCTGCATATGCTCGATGAGCCGTTCGAGCGCCAGCAACCGGCTAGGGCGACCACTAAAACGCGGGTGACATACCAGCATGAAGCAGCCAGTGAGGGCGAGGGCCGCATCGAACTCCTCCGTCCAGAGTTGCAGAACCTCGCTCGGCCGACGGATGGTACCTGGATAGGCGTAGAAGGGGGCATCATCGAGGGACCACGACCAGGGCAGCTCAAGAATCTCCTCGGCGCGGCCAATGCCGATGCCTAACCAGTAAGGCACATCATCGTCGCCGAACGAGCTGTCGTAGACATACCCGGCGTCATGGATGAGTGCCAAAGTCCCGACCGTCGTCAGCCCGGAAGGTGAACGCCAGCCGCGCGGGGGGCGTCCGGTCACCTCGGCGAGCGTCACAGTTGTCCGCCTGATGAGATCCCGCTCGACCTCCTGCGCCAGTTCGCTCCAAGGCTCGTGCATCCAGCCGTGTGCAGCGACCTCGTGCCCGCGCTCCGCAATCTCGCGGGCGAGCGTGGCATACTTGCGGACATTCCATCCCTCCAGGAAGAAAGTCGCGGGTATCTGGTAGCGTTCGAGCAGATCGAGGATCCGGTCGACGCCGCGTCGCGGGGCATAGACCCCATCCGCGCTCGCGCCGCCAGCGTGCCCATAGCGCAGGAGATCGAAGGATTCGCCGAAGTTGTCGAAGGTCAATGCAACGGCGCATCGTGCACCGCCCGGCCAGGTCGGTCGTTCAAAGGGCATCGCGCGTTCCCCCCTCTCTTGTGTCGGACTGTGCCTCTTTCCTGTCAGTCTTGTGGAGGGCGTCAACCAGTCGGAGCGCTGTCCGCAGCGCGTGCTCAACCCGGTTGCGCTCTCGGACCAACTTTGCTTGCAGGAAACGGAAGTCATCGCTCGCTCGGTCGGTCTGCCCGAGGCGGCTGGCATCCGACAAACCGGGGAGCGCGGTAACGCCGAGCGCGAGATCGTGCTCAAACGGGCCAGAGCGCGTGTAGTTAATCGGGATCAGCGCTCGGCCGAGTGCCATCGCAAGCGCGTTCGCCACCGCGGCATCACACCGGTCGAGTTCAGCTCCGCGGATCCGCTCGCCGAGTTCACGCGCGAGCGTCTGTATGCCGGATAGATCGAGTGCGCCGCGCGCCGCGTCATGATACCGACCAAGCGCCGCGTCAATTTCGTCCGCAGTGGCGCCGTAGTCGAACGGCAACCGCTCATCCGTGCATAACCGCCAGAGCGTGTGCGCGTACACGCGCGCGTCGCGCAGCAACTTGTCCGGATCGATCTTATCGAGGGTATCTTCGGTCGTGTGCCACCACCATCCCAGACCGCCCCCGCGCGAACCTGCGCCGAGCAACTGGGCCAGCGCCGTCGCGGTGGCAGAACCGTCGGACGCCTGCTCGGAGAGGGTAGCGAAGAGCGTTGGAATGCCGTGTCCCCAGAACGATTGGTCGCTGGACCGGCTGATCCGCTTGTATTCGAGATCGACCCCCACCAGTTCATGGAGGAGTTGCCGACCGAAACCATAGGTTTCCGCCATTGTTGGCGCCTCTTCGAGGACGGTCGCCCCGATCGCACCGACCGAGTCGATGTTGACGTGGCAGACGCAGCGCTCGTGCAGATCGTGCCAGAAGTGATCGGCGTACCAGCACGAACTGGCGTAGCGCCCATGCGAGTGCCCCGACCAGAACGCGATCCGCACACCGCGCCGTAACGCATCGTGCCGCTCCGCGAGGAGGCGCGCCACCTCGAGCTGTGTTGCATTGGCGCTCCCGTTATCCATCGCGCCGTAGTGCCACGAATCGACGTGCCCGCTGAAGAGGACAAACCGATCGTCGCGGGTGCCCGGAAGGTCGCCCGTCACGATCGGCAGGTCGACCCAGGCGAGGAAGGGCTGGGTGTTCACGCGGACATGCACCGGGCCTTCCTTGAGCAGCGCCAGGAGTTGATCGCCGTGCTCACGCGTAACCGCCACCGACGGCGTCCTGGGCAGCAACGCCGCGGTTTCCGGGACGGGCGTGCCCCAGACCGGCGAGATACACATCTCGTGGATATGCTCGTCATTTATGTGAATCTGTGCCAGTACACCATGATGATCGGCCGCGAGCGCCTTGCCCGGCATCGCGAGCCCCTCACTCACGACGATCTTCCCGGTCACCGGTGTGGATGGGTAGTCAGTTTCCTGCCCGCTCCCAACGAAGACGAGCTCCCCCTCCACACCATCAGCGGGCGTGGCCGGACTGAGTGAGTAGCCATTGCAGGGGATGCTCAAGGGGACCGATGCACGCACCTCGAGTCGCGAAGTGCGTGGATAGCCGACGAGCGCGGGATGATGATGGCGGTGCACTGTGTAGCCAAATGATTCAAGCGTCTCAGCGATGTAATCGAATGCTTTCGCCTCTTCCGGCGTTCCCGAAAGGCGGGCCCACCGCGCGATGGCTTGATTGTGCGCCGTCAACCGTTCGATCGAGACGTTGTCAATAATCGCCGCCATGTCAACTCCCTCCATAACTGTCCTTGGCCAACGAAGTGAGAAGGATGACGATCCGGAGAACGGCATGTTTCACGGGGCTGAAACGGGGGCGTGGAGCGCATCGGTCTGGAGATCGGGGTTCTGGTCCGTCGTTGAAACTCTGGCATAGCCGACGTGCATACGCGTGGCCCTACGGTTCTCGTCTCTCGGATCCTTTGTAACACGAAACTCAACCGGTGTGGATGTCTCGAGTACACGTGCGATTTTGTCTGTTTCGTCAGTCGACTCAATATCAGAAACAGCGGCTCCCACGCTCAAATTCTCCCGATATCCCCGCACGTTTCCTGAGTCCGTACGCCCTCTTAACGATTTTGCCAGCCGTATCCTCGAAGGTGTTCACCGCAGCCTGGGAGATGCCCACACCTGCTTCACCCGGTGAGCATCGCCGTGTCTCGGCGGAGCCTATAATGCCCGGGCGATCGCCTGCCGGGCCGTATTGATCGCGTGCCAAACGCGGTTCCGCTCCCGCACGAGACGCGTGTGCAGGAAACGGGCATCGTCGCTCGCCTGATCCATTTCTCCCAGATCTGCCACGGGCGCGAGGCCCGGCAGTACGGGGCTGCCGAGAGCGAGGTCTACCTCATACGGCCCCGCCTTCGTATAGTTGACCGGGATGAGGGCGTGCGCCACCGCCATCATTGCCGCGTTGATCCTTTCCGCGCGCGCGGTATCGCCGTCCGTTGCTGCGGTGGCCGCGTTAAGGCGCCCGGCGGCGTCATGGAGCGAGGCCGCTTCGGCGATCAGGGGCGCGAGATCGAAGCGGCCACCGGCGGTCTCGTGCAGCGTGTGCAGTCGGTCGCGCAACTCATTCGCCGTCTCGGTGAAATCGAAAGGCAGGACGGGCGCGGTGCAGAGCCGCCAGCACGTGAGCAAATAGACCTGCGTGTCCCGCACGAGGTTCGCGTCATCGATCTTGTCCAGCGTATCGTCCGGTGTGTGCCACCACCAGGCCGCCTCACCTTCGCCGGGGCCTGAGAAGCCGCAAAGAACGGACGGGACCCCGCACCCGGTGAAGGACTGGTCGTGGCTGCGGCCCTGCCGGTGATAGGTCAGCGGCTCGCCGAGCAGATCGCGCACGACACTGGCCGCAATCTGCCACGTCTCGGCCATGTTGCCTGGCGTAGAGACGTTCGACGCTCCTTGCCCGCCCGTGGACTCCGCGTTGACATGGCAGACACAGCGCTCGTGGAGGTCCGCGAAGAAGGTGTCCGCATACCACGCCGATGCCCCGTACCGCGCGTGCGAGTGCCCGGACCAGAAGGCCAGTCGCAATCCACGCCCCAATTCGCCCTTTTGCGCACTGAGGATACGCCCGACTTCGAGCATCGTGGCATCGGCGCTGGCATTGTCCATGGCCCCAAAGTGCCACGAGTCCACGTGCCCGCTGAGCATAACGTAGCGATCCTCGGCGGCGCCCGGGATGTCGGCGGTCAGCGCGGGGATCGGTCGCCACCCCGTCTCGACGTCTGTATGCACGCGCACGGTGACCGGCCCACGTTCCAGTCGTGTCTTGAGGCCGTCGCCCTCCTCCTTGCGGATGGAGACTGCGGCTACCTTCGGCAGGTAGGGCGCCGTGTCCGGTGTCGGCGTGCCCCAGACGGGGGAGATGATCATCTCGTGGAGCCCCGCCGGGTTGACACAGATCATCCCCGCCGCGCCCGCCCGGTCGGCCGCGAGCGCGGCACCGGGGCTCGCCAGGCCATCCGCGAGCACGATCGCGCCGCGCACCTCCTTCCCGGCGTAGTCAGCCACCGCGACCCCCCGGCCGACGGAGATGAGGGGCGCGGTGAGCCCTCCCGGCCCCGTCGCCACCGAGAAGGAGTGGGTGATGCAGGCGATCTCGCGTGCGTCGGGCGAGACAACCGCGAGGGTGGCCGCACCCGGCAGACTGACATAGGCATCGATGGCGTACTCGTTCACTTCCATGCCGAAGGAGCGGCAGCGGTCGGCGATATAGGCGAATGCTTCCGCCTCGGCGAGGCTGCCGGAGAGGCGCACGCCCTTGGCGATCTCGGCGTTATCTCGCTTCAGGTTCTCCAGCAACACCGCATCTCGCAATGCCCGCTCGCGCGTATTCTCACCGCTCATGGCATTCCCTCCGTATCCTCCTGGGACGTACGCAGCTGGCTGCGCTTTTCGTGGTGATAGCGGACTTTCTCTGATGATCAGTTTCTATCCTACCTTGATTCAGCCCAAAGGGTGGCACGGGCGTCGCGCGATCATTCCGACACATTGAAGGCGGTGCGCAATCCCTCACCGAAGTAGTTGAAGGAGGCGACGGTAATGACGATCAGGAGGCCGGGATAGATGGCGAGCGCTGGCTCCGTGAAGACGAAGTTCTGCGCGCCAGTGAGCATGTTGCCCCAACTCGCCTGCGGCGGCTGCACGCCGAGCCCGAGATAACTGAGCGCGGACTCGGCGATGATCGCGCCGCCGACGAGCACGCTGCTGGCGACGATCACCGGCGAAACTGCCTGCGGCAGGATATGGCGGAAAATGATGCGCAAGTCCGATGCACCCATCGCCTTTGCCGCTTGCACGAAATCCGTCTCCTTGTAGCGCAGGAACTCGCTACGCACGAGACGGGCGATTGACATCCAGCTCGTCAGGCCGATAGCGACCTCCAGCTTGGTCAGGCTCGGCCCGAAAAGCGAGAGGACGACGAGCAGGAGGAAGAAACTCGGGATCGCCAGGAGTGCGTCCGTGATACGCATAAGGATCGAATCGATTGCCTTGCCGAAGTAGCCCGCGAACGCGCCGAAGAGGACACCAACGGTATCGGCGAGAATCACTGCGATCAGGCCAACGATCAGCGAGACGTGCCCGCCATCGAGCAGTCGGGCGAGGATGTCGCGGCCATTCTCGTCCGTGCCAAGCAGATGATCGGCGCTCGGGCGACCGAGGAGATTGAGCAGATCGATCTCGTTTGGCGACGTTCGGTAGATGATCGGTCCGACGAAGGCTAGGAGATAGAGGAGGAGGATGACGAGAAAGGAGATGAAGCCGGGACGATAGGAGACCATGCGCCGAAGGAAGTACCGCCCTGAACCGCGCTGTGCGCCGGTGTATGCCACCCCGGAAAGTGCGGTCTCGGTCGGAGTCGTGGACGTCGTCATCGTAACCTCACGCGCGGATCGATCGCCATATACAAGAGGTCTGTGAGCAAGTTAATGAGGATGACCGCCGCGGCAACGAGGACGGTCACGCCCATGATCACCGGATAATCGCGGGTGAAGGCCGCATCCACCGCGAGCCTGCCCATGCCGGGCCAGCCGAAGACGCTCTCGGTGATCGCCGCGCCCGTAACGACCACTGGCAGGGTCAAGCCGATGATCGTCACGACCGGCATCAGCGCATTGCGGAGGACATGGCGGTACGTCACGATGCGGGCCGCCAACCCCTTCGCCCGTGCTGTCCGCACGTAATCCTGATTAAGTGTCTCCAGCACGCTCGCCCGCACGAAGCGGCTGAACTGGGCCATCGTCGGCATCGCCAGGACGAGCGCGGGCATGATGAGATGCTTCAAGAGGTCAGCCAATGAGTTCGGCTCATTGATCGTCCGCATCCCGGACGCCGGCAGCCAATGCAACTGGACGGAAAAGACGATGATCAGGACGATACCGAACCAGAAGACCGGCGTGGATAGGCCGATGAAACTGATCCCGCTGACGATGTGGTCCGGCACGGATCGCGCCCGCTGCGCGGTGAAGATGCCAACGGGGATCGAGACGATCAGCGCGAGCAGGAAGGCGGTCCCCGCCAGAATCAGCGTGTTCGGCAGACGCTGGCGGATCTCGCTGAGGACGGTGCGCTGGTCCGTGTATGAGATGCCGAAATCACCGCGCACGAGGCCACCGGCCCACTTGAAGTACTGCACGTAGACTGGCTTATCCAAGCCGAGATTCGCGCGCTGTCGCGCGATCAGCTCGGGCGGTAACCTCGCGTCAGTCAAGACCGCCGAAGGACCGCCTGGCGCCAGGTGGATCAGCGCGAAGGTAATGACGGTGACGAGGATAAGGACGACAGCCGCCTGAATCAGGCGGCTGGCAATATATCTACCCACGCGGCGCTCTACTCCCCCTATCCACCCGATTTACGAAGCGCTCAGTGTCCACTTGTAGGTGTAGTACAGCGCGTCGCGGATGCCGATGCTCGCGTACCCCTGGAGCCGCTTGCTGAACGCCCGGTATTCCGGCGGATAGGTCATGAAGACATCGGGCTGATCGTCGTAGATCGCCTGCTGCAACTTGGCGTAGATCGCTTTGCGGTCAGCCTGCGAGGTGGAGACTTTCCCCTGTGCAAAGAGATCGTCCACCGTCTGGCTCTTGTATTTATCGGAGTTGCTGGCGGAATAGCCGTTGACGAGGGCGTTCGGGTCCGGCGGCGTGATCCAGTAGGAGACAAACATGTCGTAATCGCTCTTGCCGGTCCGGTCGTACCAGATATTGAACTCTTGCGAGTCAATCGAGACGTCCATGCCGAGTTTCTGGTAGGTCTGCTGGGCGACGAGCGCGAAGTCCTTGCGGGTCGGGTTACCCACATCGAGCAGGATAGCGAACTTGAAGGGCTGCCCGCCTTTCATCAACTTGCCGCCCTGTAGCTGCCAGCCCGCCTGAGTGAGCAGGTCCTGTGCCTTCTTCGTATCGTACGGGAAGGGTTGTTGATCCTGCGGGTAGGCCCAGCCCATCGGCGGCGAAATCGGCCCATTCGCGATCGTGCCCTTGCCGCGCAGGATGGACTTGACCATCGTCGGACGGTCGAGCGCGTAGGCCAGCGCCTGCCGGACGAGCTTGTCCGCGAAGAGCGGGTTGCTGTTGTTCATCGCGAGATACTGGTAGTTCGTCTGACTGGCCGCGTTGATGACGACATTCGGGACGTTCTGCAAGGCATCAACCTGCGACGGCTCGAGCATGACGATGTCCACCTGCCCCGCGCGGAGTTGCGCGACCTGCGTGTTCAGATCCGGCAGGATCTTGTAGACGACCGTGCCGATCTTCGGCGGACCGTCCCAATAATCCATGTTCGCGACCAGCGTCACATGATCGCCGGAAACGAACTCCTTCCATTTGTAGGGACCGGTGCCGATCGGATTCTGGATGAAGTTCACCGGCTTATTGATATCCTCCCCCTGCAAGACCTTCTTCGGCAACATCATCACGTTGTAAGCGAGCATGGTGAGCATCGGCGCGTACGGCGCCGACAGGTTGAGCTTGACGGTCATCGGGTCGACGACGTCCGCGCTCGTGAACGGGCCGAGGTTGTTGATGAAGGCCGCGTTCGATTTCTTGTCCAGCATCAAGTCGAAGGTGAACTTGACATCGTCGGCAGTGAAGGGGTCGCCGTTGTGCCACTTCACGCCCGGTCGCAGGGAGAACGTATAGGTCTTGCCGTCCGGGGAGATATCCCACTTCGTGGCGAGATCGGGTACAGGAGTACCGCCACCCGCGTCAGGCCGCACGAGCTGCCCGAAGAGGTTCTTGTCGAGAAGGATCGACGAAAGACCGCCGGGGAGGACAATCGGGTTCGGCGTCGGGTTACTGATGAGCGGGATCGTCACCGTCCCGGAGGGGGCGGCCGCATTGCTTGCCACCGTACTCGGTGCCGCCGCGCTCGCCGCGCCGGTCGCCGGAGCGGTACTTGCTGCGGCAGGTGCCTTGGTTGCCGCGCTCGTCGCCGGTGCGGTCGTGCTCGATGACGAACCACAGGCATCGAGGAGTGCCCCGAGGACGCCCGCAGCACCTACCGCAGCAGCAGTGCGAAGGAACCTCCGACGGCTCAGTCGATCGTCGAGGGAGGAAGGAACCGCCGCGGACATTGCTTCCCACGATGAGCTAGCCATGTAAGCCTCCTTCGTTGTCTGAGTTTGTGCAGATGGACAGAATGATCAGCGCAAGTAAATCACCGATGATCGGTAGCGTCAAGGTGAAATGCGCTGAAACAGCGCAACATACCATGTGCGGATGCAATACGCTGCCAGCGGTGGTTGACGGCCGGACATGAATCGGTAAAGGCAGCGATAGCAAGCAAAACATGTGAGGTCGTGCGAGCCGTTTCCCAAGGGAGCTGCTCTAAGTACGTGCTGGTAAATTCACGGTGAGGGGATTATCCTCCAGATCGGAGGT
>CALBSO010000023.1 GCA_937968015.1 uncultured Thermomicrobia bacterium | reverse complement strand
CGCCCTGCGCCCGCGACTTTCTGACGACTGGCGCGGCGGGTCTCTTACGCGTCCTCGGCCGGGCGGGCGATGAAAGGCGCGCCCTCAAAGCGGCGGCGATGGAGGCGCGCTTCGCCGCCACACCGCCCGGCGATGTGTTCTACGCCGCACTCCTCGACGCGCTCGGCTACAGCGCGAACCGCGCCCCGATGGCCACCCTCGCTGCCACGCTCCCCCTGCGTGACTTGGAACAGACCGTCCTTCAATCCTCCGCCGAACAGCGCGAGCAGATCGCCGCCGCCCTCCTACTTGGCACCGGCGGTTTCCTCGATTCGCCGCCGGGATTTGTGCGGCACGGGGAAGGCTTACGGGATATGTGGGGCGCGATGGGGCGGCGAGCGGCATTGTCACCCGCTGGTTGGGAGACGGCGCGCGTCCGTCCGGCGAATCATCCGGCGCGGCGGTTGCTCGCGCTGGCGGCGCTTCTCGCCAACGGCGGCGCGGCGGAGGGATTGATCGCCATCTGTCTCGCGCCCCTCCTCACCTTCCCCGACGAACCGCGCTTGATCGTCCGCGCCCTGCGGCAGACCTTGCGCCCGCCCTCCCACCTGCTCGCGGGCGAGATAAGCCCAATCGGCGCGGATCGTGCGGGCGACATCGCCGTCAATGTGGTGTTGCCCTTCGCCCTCGTCTACGGCCTCCAGACGGAGAACGAACCGCTCGTCAGCGCGGCGGAACGCGCGTGGGACGCCTACCCCGCCACGCGCGGAAACAGCATCACCCGCGCGATGACCGATCAACTGGGCGGCCCCGGCGGCCTCCGCGTCCGCACCGGGCGGCTCCAGCAGGGGCTGATCGCCCTCTACAACGACCGCTGCAAGGCGAGGATGTGTGCCACCTGCCCGGTTACGCACCTCATGACATTGGCTGAGAGTCAGTAGCGTACCGTCGCGTATTGTTGCCCCCAAGTGCGAGCATTCTCGGCAACGGATTTCTCGTATTCCCGGCGCACGGCTGTTGGCATCACGCGCCCGGCGCGGACTCGGCCACGACATCAACCCGAACGTCGGTCGCCACGGCGACCGTGCGATAGAGCGGTCAGCCGTCCTTGTAGCGCCCAACCAGCCACTCGGCCTGTTCCTCGCTCACACCGACGAGCCGGAAGCGCAGGTCAATCCGCGCGAATGACGTCGGCGCCTGCCGGTCGCGCAGCCCCTCGATCGTCACTTCCATCCGCGCGAGCGGGATATTCGCGTCCCGCGCCGCCCGCTCGACCAGCGTGACGCCACACGAGGAGACCCCGGCGAGGAAGGCGTCGCCCGAGGTGATCTCCTCACCAATTGTCGGGCTGTCAATGATGAAGTGGTGCGTGCGCACCGTGTTCATGCTGCGGCCGACGGTGCCGCTGCTGTAAGAGCGCACCGTATTGACGAGGTACTGCTCGCTCATGCTCCACCCCCTGTGGCATCCATCCCGACCCGAACAACGCGACGACGAGCAATCGCCGACCGATGCATTATCCTACCCCAATTCCGCCGCATCGGTTCGTGTAGTAATCGCGCCGCACGATGCAGGCGAGATTCGGCATGCGTCGTGCCCATGTACGACGTTCGTACATCGCTCCGGCGATTTCGCCAACAATATCTCGATGGGATACATCCCGCAGTGACTCACGGACAGATCCAATCACGCCTATTCGCGCGTTGCTATAATGAGGATGACGCAGATCGACAAAATAGCGATGTATAGAGGGAGGGATGCGGCTATGCAGCAACGGCCACTCTCAGCCGTCCGATGCAAACGACTCGCGCAGCAGGGAGTCGTCGGGCTTGATGATGCGACACTCGCGGAACTTGCTCCGTGGCTCCGCTTCACGCCCGCTCTCTGCGGTCTGGGCATTGCCATTGGTACGGTGTACGCGTCCGTCCCCATGCTTCTTGCGATGACAATTCTCGCAACACTCGGTGCGCTCTTGCCGTGGCATCCGTTTGACATCCTGTATAACTACGGCGTCCGATTCGTTACCAAGACCCGCGCCTTGCCTCACAATCGCGCTCCCCGACGACTTGCGATGGGGATTTGCGCCGTCTGCCTCACCGCTACCACATCTGCGTTTGTTGCAGGGGCAACGATCCTTGGCTATGTGCTTGGTGGTATGACGCTGGTCGGGCCGATCATGGTAACGACGACTGACCTCTGTCTGCCTTCGCTGCTCTACAGCCGCCGCGCGCCTGCGGCCCGGGAGCGATCGCGCGAGCGGACGATTGAGCCATCCGTTTAGATGCGCCATGCGTCTCTCTCAATAGAGACCACGGGCAGGTTGCGCGTTGTCGTTCGTATCAGGCCATGAACAGGGCGACGATCACCGTCGCGGATGGAAAGGAGCGTGTGAATGAGCAGCACCGACGCACGTTTGCAAAGGGTTCCGCTCCCGGAGCCGATTGCCGGCTTGGATCGCGACGGTCTGCGTGTCGCGATTCAGGAGGAATACGCCGAGGTCGCAACGCACCCGGACAAGGGCTTTCATTTCCACACGGGACGACCTCTCGCACGCATGCTCGGCTATGCCGATGCGTGGCTGACCGGCATCCCGGAGGGTGCCATCGAGTCCTTCGCGGGCACCGGCAACCCGTTCAGCTTGGGCGAGCTTCGCCCCGGCGAGCAGGTGGTGGATATTGGTTGCGGGGCGGGGATCGACAGTCTTATCGCGGCACGCATGGTCGGTGATGGTGGGAGCGTGATCGGCGTGGACATGACCCCGGCGATGCTCGCCAAGGCGCGACACAACGCGACCGAGGCCGGAATCACCCACGTCGAGTTCCGTGCGGGATACGGCGAAGCACTCCCGGTGCCCGATGGCTGGTCGGACGTCGTGATCTCCAACGGCGTTTTGAATCTCATGCCGGATAAGTTGGTCGCGCTCACAGAGATGGCGCGCGTCCTCAAACCGGGCGGGCGGCTCCAGATCGCGGACATCATGGTGCAACTCCCCGTGCCGCAGGATGCCAAGGCGGATATCTCCCTCTGGACTGGCTGAATTGCCGGCGCTCTGCTGGATGCAGAGCTTGAGGCCACGGTCGTGGCCGCCGGATTCGTCGGATTTGAGATCACTTGGAAAGCGGATGCCTTCAGCGGTGCGCCGCAGTCGAGCAGTGCCGCGGAGTTCGGCACGCTCGGCATCACCTTCCGCGCGCGCAAGGCGACAAATGAGGCCGAATGGCAGGACGCATTGGCCAACCTCACCTGCGCGACGTGAGCGAGGCACTGTGCTGATCCTTGTCCTCCCACCCGTTCCTACACGAGAACGAGGTGGCAGCCTATCGCGGGTGTACCGGTCGCCCCGCCCGGCGATGCCAAAGGAGGGATGCCCAGATGAAGATGTTGTTTGTTGGTACTCATGGCTCGGAAAGTCCCACCCATGCACTCCTCCCCTTCCTCTCCGCGCAGGGTGCCATTGATGAGGGACACGAGGTTGAACTGCTCCTCATGGGCGATGCCGTTGTCCTGATGAAGGAGGCGGTGGCGAAGAATACGACTGGCGTTGGCTGGCCATCGGTTGCCGAGGTCTTCGGCAAACTGATCGAGCATCAGGTGCCAGTCTATGTCTGAGGGGGTTGCTCCGTCGCCCGTGCGGTGACCGAAGCAGACCTCCAAGGCAAGAACGCGAAGTTCGTCAACCCGCGCATCGGCGCGCAGCGGATAGCCGCAGCCGAGCGCGTTATCACCTATTAGTACGATGATCGGCGGGCGGGAACCAATCACCGGGGGCAAGGGAAATCCCTTGCCCCTTTTGGTTTCAAGCGCGGTAACGCGATCGGATCAGATGATGAGAAATCTCGTCGGTTATGCGAACCATTCTTTGTGCGCGGTCAGTGTTTGGCTTTTTGGGCTTGATCTGCTCAGCCTGCGATGCACCGCGAGTAGGGTTACCCCGTATGTGCATGGCGCGCCGTATCGCCTTCCATAGCGCTCGCCGATCATACGGTATAGTGACGGCGCACGTTGCAGATAGATTCAGCGGGGAGGAGTAGAGACGATGGCAGAGATGAGTCCGAGTCAGGCGGTCGTCGCGGGGCTGAGAGCGCAGGGGGTGGATACGGTCTTCGGGCTGGACGGCGATCACGTCATCTACCTCTTCGACGCGCTGGCGGACGCGCCGGAGATCACGCCGATCACCGTCAAGCACGAGAACAACGCCGCCATCGCCGCCGAGGTCTATGGCCGCCTGACCGGCAGGCCGGGCGTCGTTGTGACCACAGCGGGGCCGGGGGCGACGAACTCGCTCTCCGGCGTCGCGGGGGCGTATGCGGCAGGGGCGCCGCTGGTCCACATCTCCGGTGGCGTGCCGGAGGGCGCGTCCAGGGAGGCGTTCCACGGCGTAGATCGGACGGACTTCCTGCAAGCCGCCTTCACGCCGGTGACGAAGTGGTCCGTGCGTGTCGAGGACGCGGCGGAGATTCCCGCTGTGCTCACCCGCGCCTTCGCGCTCGCCACGGCGGGGCGGCCGGGGCCGGTGCATATCGAAATCCCGCTCAGCACACTGCAAGCCGACGCGATTGAGGTATTCGCCGACGCACTCTCACCGAAACCGCACGATCCCGCGTCCGCGAGAGGCATTGATCGCGCGATTGAGCGGATTGACGCCGCGAAGACGGTCGCAATCGTCGTCGGCAAGAATGCGTGGTGGCCTGCCGTGAGCGGTCAGGTCGTCCGGCTCGCGGAGCGGCTCTGCGCGCCCGTCGCTCACAGTTGGGACGGCCACGCGGCGATGCCGACCGTCCATCCGCTCTCCATCGGCGTCTACCGGGGCGCGGGGGGCAGCCATCCGGCGGCATATCAGGCGATCGCGCACGCCGATCTCGTCCTGGGCGTCGGCGTGCGCTCCGGCACCGAGACCGCCGCGCAACTCGTCGAACAGGTCGGGGAGCGTCTGCTGCTCATTGATGCCGCCGACGAACCGGACGGCGCGCTGGCCGTCGCCGCCCCCTCGGTCACCGCACTCGCTGAAGCGGTCGGCGCGCTGGCGGAGGAATGCCGCCCGCACCGGGAAGACGCGGCAATGCTCGCCCTCTGCGCCCGCGCGCGGGAGTTGCAGCAGCGGGGGATTGACATCGAGCTCGCGCGCTACCGGGATCGCCGCCCGTGGCACATCGGCGTCGCGCTCGATGCGTTGGCGAAGCGGATGACGCCGGATATCCTCGTCGTCAGCGATGTCAGCCAGGTGAAACTCTGGACACCGATTCAGGTACCCACCTTCAACCCGGAATCGCACCTCCAGCCCGGTTCGTGGGGCGCGATGGGCTACGCGGTGCCGGGCGTGCTCGCTGCCGGGCTGCTGCGGCCCGGCAAAAAGGTCGTCGGCGTGACGGGCGACGCCTCGTTCCAGATGGCGTGCAGCGATTTCGGCACGATCTGCAACCTCGGCTTGCCCGTCGTGATCGCTGTCCACGCGGATGAGCAGATCGGCATGATCCACCACGCGCTGCGGACGACTTTTGGGCGCACCCACGCAACGGAGATCGGCCATGTGGACTTCGTGCGGTACGCCGAGGCATTCGGCGCGCGCGGTATCCGCGTCACTGAGCCGTCCGAGGTTGGCGCCGCATGGGACGCGGCACTCGCCGCCGACGGCCCAGTGCTGCTCGAACTGCGTGCCGGGCACGACTTCCCCTTCCCGTGGCCCGTCAAACGGCTCGTCGAGCAGGCGGGGGATTAACCTCACCCCTGCCCCCTCTCACCTGCCGATGCTGCCCACGCGGCGGAGAGGGGCCGGGGTGAGGCTACCCTACACGGTCGCCCGCACGTCGGTAGAGGCGAGCAGGCGGTGCATGGCGCGCTCGACATCCGCGTAAGCCTCGTGGATATCATCAACGCGCGCCCGCGCGCCATCCATCAGGCTCGCCGCGCTCCGCTGTTCGAGCGCTTCGCACAAGGCGGCGAGGGCAGTCGCACCGAAGAGAGATGTCGTGGATTTCATCGTATGCGCGGCGGCTTGGAGCGCGCCCGCGTCGTTCGTGTCGAGGGCGTCGCGCATCGCGTTCAGGAGGCGGGGCGCGTCGTCGAGGAAGCAATTAATCAGACCGGCCAGGCCGTCCTCTCCATCGTCGCCGACTATCGCGCGGATGTCAGCAAGCGTCGCGGCATCGAGGAGCGCGTCGAGGGAGTCGCCATCCGCCGCATCCGGCAGCGACGCACCGGCGCCGTTGGTCGCAGCAAGGGGACGCGCCCGCTTCAGCGCCTCCACCAGCGCGACGACCTGGACCGGCTTGGTCACGTAATCGTCCATCCCCGCGTTCAGGCACTTCTCGCGGTCGCCCTGCATCGCGTCGGCAGTCATCGCGATGATGAAGGGGCGCGCGGCGCGCGGCCAGCGTTGACAAATGCGGCGCGTCGCCTCCAAACCGTCCATCTCCGGCATCTGCACATCCATCAGGACGACATCGTACGGCTGCCGATCGAGTGCCTGAATCGCCTCCAGACCATTCCCCGCGACATCGGGGCGGTACCCCATCTTGGTGAGCAACTGGACGGCGAGTTTCTGATTAACCATATTGTCCTCGGCGAGCAGGATGCGCAGTGGCATCCGTGCCGCCAGATCTGGGTCGAGATGTCGCGCGGCGACGATCGGCGTCGCCTTGCGCGGCATGGCATCGAAGATGCTCATCAGCACATCGTGCAACTGCGATTGCTTGATCGGCTTGGCAAGGAAGGCGGCGAACTGTGTCTGATCGCCCTGCTCACGGCGCCCCATCGAGGTGAGCATCACGAGCGGGAGCGTCGCCGCGTCCCGATCCGCGCGGATTGCCGCCGCGAGGGCAATGCCGTCCATGTCGGGCATCTGCATATCGAGGATCACGACGTCGAAGGGGTCGCCACGCCGGACCCACTCCAGCGCCTCCGCGCCATCGGCGGCGGCGCGGGCCCGCATGCCCCAGTTCTGCGCCTGCAAGGTGAGGATGCGACGGTTCGTCTCATTATCATCCACGATCAGGATGCGTCGGCCGGCGAGCGACGGCTGCACGCTGCGCTGCCAGACGCGCGCCTGGGTCGGCACGGCGGCGGTGATCGTGAAGAAGAAGGTCGAGCCTTCGCCTGGCGTACTCTCCACCCACATCCTGCCATCCATCAACTCCGCGAGCCGCTTCGAGATCGCCAGGCCGAGGCCGGTGCCGCCATACATGCGCGTGGTCGAAGAATCCACCTGGCTGAAGGACTTGAAGAGCCGGTCCATCCGCTCCGCCGGGATGCCGATGCCGGTGTCCCGCACGGCGAAGCGCACCTCATGCCGCCGGTCCGCCGCTTGGGAGGAGACCGAGACGACGACCTCGCCCGTCGCGGTGAACTTGATCGCGTTGCCGATCAGGTTGACGAGCACTTGCCGGAGCCGCGTCACGTCGCCAACGAGCGTTCCCGGCACGCCATCGTCAATCAGGTAGGCAAGGTCGAGGTTCTTCTCGGTGGCGCGGGTGGCGAGCAGGTCGAGCGCATCCTCCACGCAGTCACGGAGATCGAAGGGCTGCTCCTCCAGATCGAGGCTGCCCGATTCGATCTTCGAGAAGTCGAGAATGTCGTTGATGATCGTCAGGAGGGCATCGCCGCTGGTGCGGATCGTCTCGGCATACTCCTGCTGCTCAGGCGTCAGTGGCGTATCGAGCAACAGGCCGGTCATGCCAATCACACCATTCATCGGCGTGCGAATTTCGTGGCTCATGTTGGCGAGGAACTGGCTCTTGGCGCGGTTGGCGGCGTCCGCCGCTTCCTTCGCAGCGCGTAGTTCGGCCTCGGCGCGTTTCTCCTCCGTGATGTCGCGGATGATATTGAGCACGGTCGTCCGCCCGTCGTACTCGATGATGGAGGTACTGACGAAGACGTTGACTTCAGTCTCGTCCTTGCGGCGATGTACGGCTTCGAAGCTACGGAAGGCTGGGTCCGTGAGCACCCGCCGCATCCGCGTATCTCCTTCAGCGCGATCCGCCGCGAGCGCGAAGGTGCTCATGCCAAGAAACTCCTCGCGCGGATACCCGTACGTCTCGCACGCCTTCCGATTGACGGCGAGCACCGCTTTCGTCTCCACGTCGAAAATGAGAATGGCATCGTTCGCGCTCTCGAAGAGCGCCCGGTAACTTGCCTCGGAGGCGCGTAACGCTTCCTCAGTCCGGTTTCGCTCCGTCACGTCATTGGCGAGGACGAGGCGCGCCGACCGACCCTGAAACTGGAGACTATTGGAGACCGTCTCCACCTCGATGATCGTCCCGTCTTTCTTGCGATGCTGCCACTCGCTCACTGCACGGTTGTCCGTACGCGTCGGCAACTGCTGGAGGAGGCGCGTGAAATCGTCTGGCACGCGGATGTCCGCGAGCGTCATGTTCAGGAACTCACCGCGACTGTAGCCGTAATGGGCCACCGCCGCGTCATTGACGGCGAGGAAGGCGAGCGTCTCGCGGTCGTAGACCCACATCGGGTTCGGGTTGCCCTCGAAGAGGAGCCGGTATTGTTCCGCCGCTTCCTGCACGGCGCTCGCGGCGTTGCGGCGCTCGGTAATGTCCGTCATCGTGCTGATCAACCGCACGCATATGCCCGCATCATCGAACTGTGGAATCAGCCGCGTGATAACCGTCACTTCACGGTCGTGGGCGATCACCCGCTCCTCATAACTGACCGATGTGCGCGCCGCGATGGCCTCCCGGCATTTGAGGATCAGCAAGGCGCCCTGCGCGGCGGGCAGGCAGTCATCGAGCCGCTTTCCAGTCACCCGTGCCGCAGTGAAGCCGGTCAGTTTGGTGTATGCGGCATCCACATGCGCGCAACGGAAGGTCGCGCCATCCGGTTCGAGCAGGAAGAGCGCGTCGGCGATCGGATGCGCCCCAACTCGGAACTGATCTTTATCCAACATCATTGTTGCCGCCCCTCTGGCGTCGCTCCTGACAACACTGTAATCGCCCAGCGTCATACATTACACTATAGTCAACGTATAAACCACTGATGATGTTACGGGTAGCGGGGAGAAAGCGATTCAAGCGGTTTCGTTGGGGCGGCATGTATCCTGCGGTAGCGGACGGTCAGCAGGAGAGCCGCGTCAACGCAACGGCGTGTTGCCCACCAGGCGGGTGGCGGCGCACCTGCTTCCCCTTGCGCGAAGACCGCCTGCTCCCACCTCATCGCATACCTTCGACCTGTCTAGAAACCGCCACCGCCGAGCAGTTTACCGGACCAGCCAATCACCCACGGGGCGACACCCGCGATGATCGTCACGAGCGTGACGGCGAGTAGGGTGACGAGGAGCAGCGGGGAGGCTTGGACCATTGCTGTGGACGGATCGGGACGTGTCTGGAGGGTCGAGAGGAAGACGCGCACATACGCGGCAACGGTGGCGACGCTGGCGAGCGCGGCGACGAAGACGACCCAGGCGTTGACGCCGTTGAGCGCGGCGGTAAGCAGGGCGAGTTTTCCGGCGAACCCGGCGGTCGGCGGGATGCCGCCGAGCGAGAGGAGCGCGAGAATCAGCGCGAAGGCGATACCGCGATGCCGGGTCATCAGCCCGCCGAGCGCGGGGAGCGTCCGGCTGTCGCCGCCGGGGTGATGCACTATACCGAGCACTGTGACGAGTGCACCGGTCGCCGCCGCATATGCGACGAGGCCGAGGAAGGCGGCCCGCGCCCCCGCGCCGCTCCCCGTCGCCAACGCGAGCGTGACGAGGCCGATCTGCGCGATGCCCGAGTAGGCGATCAGTCGCCCCATCTCTCGCTGTAAGAGCACGCCGACACTGCCGACGAGCACGGTGATCAGCGCGACCGCCGTAACGAGCGGCCCCCAGTACGATTGCAGACCCGGCACCGCGCCGTACAAGAGCCGGACGAACGCCGCAATCACCGCGACCTTTGTGCCGACCGCGAGGATGACGAGCACCGGCGTCGGCGCGCCGGAATAGGCGTCCGGCGCCCACTGATGGAAGGGGACGAGCGCCAGTTTGAAGCCGAGGCCCGTCAGCACGAGCGCCAGCCCGACCAGCAGCAACGGCAGCGTGTCGCCGCCTTTTTGTACCGCGACCGCCGCGACCGCGCTAAATTTCGTCGAGCCGACCGCGCCATAGATGAGCGCCGTGCCATATGCCTGAATCGCCAGCGCGACGACGCCGAGCAGGAAGTAGCGCAGCGCCGTCTCCCGCCCGCGGGGGAAGCCGGCGAGCAGATACAGGGGCAGCGCGAGCAGTTCGATGCCGATCAGCAGCACTAAGAGATCGGACGCCACCGCGAGCACGAGCATCCCGCCCGCCGCGAAGAGGAGCAGCGCCTCATAGTCGCCGCTCTCCCACCGCTCTGTCGTTCCGTACGGCAACGAGAGCAGCACCGTGACGATCACCGTCGCCATGCCGAGCAGCCCGAAGGCGACGGCGAGCGCGTCCACCACCACGGTGCCGCCGAAGACCGTCCGCGCCTCCCGCCAGCCCCAGAGGATCAGCCCGCACGCGGCGAGCAGCCCGATCGTCGTCAGCGCCGCCGCGACGATCCGTTGCCGGGGCGCGAGCGCCGAGAGCGTCAGCAGCAGAACCGCCGTCACCGCCAGCGCGATGAGCGGCGCGAGCATCATGTACGGAACGGTCATCGGCCCCTCCGGGGAGCAATGAGTGGTACGAGGGAATGCATCCTGCACGATGGATGCATCATGCTCCCTTGCTCTGCTGCCCGCTCTCTGCTGCCCGCTCTCTGCTCGACACTCATTGCTCGTTGCTCATTGCTCATTGCGTATTGCTTCCCTCACGCTCCCCGCACCAGCAGATAGATGGCGAGAACGAACGCACCCGCCGCCAGCCCGCCGACGTAGCGATGCAGATTCGCATGCCTGAGCGGGACGAGGAACGGGATACTCCCGCCTCTGGCGCCCCCTTCCGGGTGCCCTTTGGGCAGTATGGGGAAGCCGGGTGCGGACGCGGGTGCGGGCGCCCTCTGGGCAGCAGGGGCAGGCGGGAGGTTCGGGCTGCCCTGCGCGTAATCCGCGAGCGCCACAATTGGGCGGACAACGATCGCGTTCACGACGCTATCCAGCCCCATGCCGCCGAGCAGCCATCGCTGAACGCCGACACCCCCTTCGAGCAACTTGCGTCGCCGCTCCGGATTCGCGACGAGCGCCCAGGTGATTGCCGCCGCGAAGACGGAAACGAGCGTACTGACGACCGCGCTCTGCACCTTGAGGTTCACGACTTCCCCGCCGAGGCGCGGCACGAGGAAGCGCTGTACGGGCAGATACCCGGCGATCACTGCAAGGATCGTCAGCAGCCACTGCGGCACGGTCATCACCGGGCCGGGCGGATGGAGATGGGCCGTGTTCGCCGGGCCGAGGAAGGTGCGGATGAAGGCGCGTGTCGCGTAGGCCGCCGTCAGCGCGGAGATGGCGAGCGCCGCGAGGTACGGCACGATGCCATGCGCGCGCGCGACATCCACGATCGCGTCCTTGGAGAAGAAGCCGGAAAGCCCCGGCGTCCCGGCGAGGGCAAGCGCGGCGAGGGCGAAGGCAATCGTCGTCTGCGGGAGGCGTCGCGCCAGCCCGCCCATGCCGTCCAGCAGTTCCTCGCCATCCAGCGCGTGGATCACCGAACCGGCAGCGAGGAAGAGTACCGCCTTGAATGCCGCGTGCGTCGCCAGATGGAAGGCGGCGACCGCCGTCGCGTTCATGCCAATCGCGAAGACCATCAGGCCGAGTTGCGAGACCGTCGAGTAGGCGAGGACGCGTTTGAGGTTCGGCTGGACGAGGGCGCACAAGCCACCATAGAGCGCGGTTAATGCGCCGATCGTGGCGACCAGTCCGTTCAGATCGCTCCGGTCAATCACCGGAAAGAGGCGGATGAGCAAATAGATGCCCGCCGCAACCATCGTCGCCGCGTGGATCAGGGCGGAGACCGGGGTCGGGCCGGCCATCGCGTCCGGCAACCAGCCGGAGAGCGGCAACTGCGCCGATTTCGCGCCAGCCGCCAGCAACAACCCGAGCACCGCGACAATCGCCCATGAGGTCGGCAGATTGCCGACCTGCGCGTTGATTGCCGCCATATCTAATGTACCGAGTTTGTGGATGAAGACAGCCATCGCGACGATCAGGCCGATGTCGCCGACCATGTTGAAGAGGAACGCCTTGCGCCCGGCGGCGACCGTCCCCGCGCGGTCGTACCAGAAGGCAATCAGGAGGGCGGAGGCGATGCCGACGCCGATCCAGCCGACCGCGAGAAGCGGCACCGAATCGGCAAACGTGAGGAGCAACATCGCCGCGATGAAACCGTTCAGTTCGGCGAAGAAGCGGGCATACCCGGGATCGTCCGCCATGTAGCCGACTGCGTATACATGGATCAGCCCACCGACACCCGTGACGATCAGCGCGAGCAGGGCAGCGAGCGGATCAAAAAGCAGCCGCGCCTGGAGGTTGAAATCGCCGAGTGCGAGCCACGTCCACCCGCTGGAGACGCGCACGCGGTTCGCCGACGCGAGGCCGATGAGATCGCTGAAGGAGAGCAGAATGAGCGCGAAACTGATGAAGACGCTGATGCATGCGAGTAGGCCAATCACCCGTTCGCCGAGCCGCGCCCCGGCCACCGTGAGGATGAGGCAACTGACGATCGGCGCCGCTACCGCGACCCAGAGGAGGTTCACCACCGCTTTATACCCCGCAATGCGCGTTCGCTACCCATCGCGTCTCACCACGGGGCCGGAGCATAGCATACGTTCGTGCATTTTCAAACAATCGTACGACTCATCAGTATCGTACTCAAGAAAGCGTCGGACCCCGATCCGTTCGGCGGGCGGCACGCCAGTTCCTCACGGGCGCAGTGGCGCGGAGTGGCCAGGATGCAGGGCGCCTGGTCGTCTGGCTTTGCCGCCGGTTTACATCATTTTTACCTCTCCTTCAGTACGCATTAAGGTTGGGTCGCCATACTGCTCAACGACGGATCGGAGCGGTCGGCGGTGACGGTCGAACGGATACACAGGAAGCCGCACCCACCTGCCACACATCGGCGCCAATGACCGCCGTGCATCAGCGTGATACTGATTTTCGAGTAGATCGGACCGACGCGATGGCAACCCTCTCGCCAGTCAAAGATCGCCCATCCCGTTGGCGTACCGGGCGCATCGCGGTGCCGGTTCTCACGCTCTTCTTCGTATTCGCTCCCGCGATGATGGTCTTCCCGCGCCACGAACAGGGGAGCGCGTCAACCGCAGATACCCGGCTCGCGCTGATGCAGGTGGGCGTTCATGAGACCTGCCCGCCCCTTAATCGCTGTGTGGACGCTACGATTGAGCAGGCGCTCCCGCGCCTTCCCTCCCCGCCACTCCTGTTGCTCGCACTCGCTGTGCTGGTTCTTGCCGTACGGTGGCAGCATCACACGCCCGCGCGTCAACGCGACTGGTGGTGGCCGCCTGGCCCGCGCAGGGCGCTCCTGCAGGTCTTCCTGATCTGAGATTCCGCTCGCCGTAATGAACGCCGGAGCGCGCACGCGCGTCGGGCACGTTGGCTGCTGCCTATCGGAGCGGTAGCCATGAGCGATAGCGGACATTTAAGGAGCCTCACATGAAACGGAAAACATTCGTCGCACGTATTGTCGGCGCGCTCGTCGCGGCCGTCGCCCTCGTCATTGGCGTCGCATTCGTCCTCTTTCCCCTCGCGGCCCAGGGGAAGTTGCCAGGGCAGGCACATCCCACGGCGATTCCCGTCACGCCCTTTGCGAACGTGAATCCTACCGCGCCTTTAGGAACGACCGTCGCAACCGTCACCCTCACAACCGCATCCGACGCCGCTCCCGTCACCGCCGCGACACCATCGGCAACCACGACGACGGTACTGTCCGGCGCGAGCGCCTACACGATCGTCGGGGATCAGTCGCAGGCGAAGGTGACCGTCAATGAGAAACTCGCCTTCCTGCCCTCAAACAGCGACGCAGTGCTTACCACGAATGTCATACAAGGGCAGATCGTCCTCAGTGCGGATGGCAAGCCCACCGACGGCTCGAAGATTCAGGTGGATGTACGCACGCTGAAGAGCGACCAAACAATGCGCGACAACTACATTCACCAGACGACCCTGCAATCGGATACCTTCCCAATCGCCGAGTTCGTGATCACCGGCACGGACGGTCTGAACGCTCCCTTGCAGAACGGGCAACAAGCGGCCTTCAAACTCCTCGGTACCATGACGATCCATGGCGTGACGAAGCCAGTCTCCTTTGATACAACCGCGACGATGAACGACGGCACGCTCACCAGTACGGCCACGACCGCCTTCACCTTCGAGGATTTCGGCATGACGCCGTCCAATAAGGCGAATATCGTGACAGTGACGGACAAGATCAATCTCCAGATGACCATCGCCGCCAAGCAGGGCGCGTAGCGCACCGTCCGGGGCGAGAAGAGAGCAACCGACCGATTCCCCAAGCCCCTCCCCGCATCGGGGAGGGGCTGAATTGCGGGCACACATACGCCATCCAGGAATTGGGCTTGTGCATTTTCAAACAATCGGTTGTGCAGTATCATACAAACGAGCATTGTGCGGGTTTTGGCAGCCGCTTCGGACGCCACGCCAGGCCGGGGGGAAACCAGTGCCAGCAAGTTATCTCGGCCTTCTCATCCTCGCGGGAATCGCCTTCCTCTTCGCGATCGTCGTTCTGCTGCTCTCGACACTGCTCGGGCCGAAACGGCGCGGGACGAGTCTGCCCTATGAGAGCGGTGTCGCGGAACCGATTTCGGCTCCGGGGCGGCAGCGGCTGCCGGTGCGCTACTACCGCGTGGCGCTCCTCTTCCTCGTCTTCGATGTCGAGGCGGTGTTCGTTTATCCGTGGGCGGTGACGTACCGCAATCTCGGCACCTACGCGCTCGGGGAGATGTTCGTCTTCCTCGGCATTTTGCTCTTCGGGTATTGGTATGCGCGCAGGCGCGGGGGGCTGGAATGGGAGTAGCGGCAGCACACAGCAAAGATGGCGCGCCGGGCGTCATGCTCACCCGCCTTGCCGATTGGGGGCGGGCCAACTCGCTCTGGCCTCTCACCTTCGGCCTTGCCTGCTGCGCGATCGAGATGATCACGACCACCGGCTCGACGCACGATGTCTCACGGTTCGGCGCGGAGGTCTTCCGGGCCTCGCCGCGGCAGGCGGACCTGATGATCGTCGCCGGGCGCGTCTCGACGAAGATGGCCCCGGTGCTCCGGCAACTCTACGACCAGATGCCGGAGCCGAAATGGGTGATCGCGATGGGCGACTGCGCCTCATGCGGCGGCATCTTCAATAACTACGCGGTCGTGCAGGGTGTGGACCAGATCGTGCCTGTGGATATGTATGTTCCCGGTTGCCCACCGCGCCCCGAGGCGCTGATGGACTCGATCATCAAATTGCAGGCGCGCATCAAGGCGGGGGCCGCATGACACTGCCCGATCCGGCGCTGCACGACGCTCTCACGGCGCGCGGCGATGCGCTCCTTGCTTGGGACGAAGAACAGGGCGAAGCGTCCGCCACGGTCGCGCCCGACGCGCTCCCTGAAACCGCCGCGTGGCTGAAGGAGTCGCAGGGCTTCGCCCGCCTCTCCGACATTACCGCGATTGACACGCTCCGCTACCCGGTGGCGATGCCGGGGCAGATCGCACGCGGCACGCCCCGCTTCGGTGTCATCTACCACCTCGCCGCGCGGCCGCCGGGCGCGGTGCGGCTACGGTTGCGCGTCTTCGTACCGGAAAGCGACGCGGTCGTGCCGTCCCTTGTGCCCCTCTGGCCCGGCGCGAACTTCTTTGAGCGGGAAATCTACGACCTGATGGGAATTACCTTCAGCGGCCACCCGGACCTCCGCCGTATCATGCTCGCGGAAGAATGGGTCGGCCATCCGCTTCGCAAGGATATGAGCATCGGCGGCGAGCCGGTCGAGTTCACGCACACTATCGCGGAGATCACTCGAAACCGGAGGAAAGCGGATGCGTAACCGGGGTAGTCGGCGGTCGGCGGTCGGTAGTCGGCAAGGCGACTCCGTGGCGTTGCTGGCGTCGGATCAACTGACGACCGCGGATTACCGACTACCGACTCCTCCCGATCGGATGAAGGTCAATATGGGGCCGCAGCATCCGAGCACGCACGGCGTCCTGCGGCTCGTACTGGAACTGGACGGCGAGACCGTGATCAGTTGCCAGCCGGAGATCGGCTACCTCCACACCGGCATCGAGAAGACGGTCGAAGACAAGACCTACTGGCAGGCGGTGACGCTGACCGACCGGATTGACTACCTCTCGCCCCTCAGCATGAACCTCGCCTACTCGCTCGCCGTTGAGCGGCTGATGGAGGTCGAGATTCCCGAGCGGGCGCGGGTAATCCGCATCCTGCTCAGTGAGTTGGGCCGCCTCGCCAGCCATCTCGTCTGGCTCGGCACCCAGGCAGTTGACCTCGGCGCTTTGAGCGCCTTGTTCTACTGCTTCCGCGAGCGGGAAGTGCTGCTCGATCTCTTCGAGGAGATCTCCGGCGCGCGGATGATGACCAGTTTCATCCGCCCCGGCGGGTTGCAAAACGACCTGACGAAGAAGTTCCTGCGCAAATGCGACGCCTTCCTCACGGGCATGCCCGCGCACGTTGACGAGTATGAATCGCTCCTGACGAAGAACGAACTCTTCCGCGAGCGGACGGTCGGCGTCGGCGTCCTGAGCGCCGAGGATGCCATCGCGCTCGGCGTGACCGGGGCGAACGCGCGGGCGAGCGGCATTGATTGGGACCTCCGGCGCGACGACCCCTACGCGGATTATCACCTGTACCAGTTCAACGTTCCGGTACGGACGGAGGGCGATGTCTACGCCCGCTACCTCGTGCGCGTCGCGGAGATGCGCGAGAGCGTCAAGATCGCCCGGCAAGCCTTCGACCGCCTGCCGGATGGCCCGATCCTGACGAGCGACCGCAAGATCGCCCTGCCACCGCGCGAGGAGATCGAGCGGAGCATGGAAGCGCTGATCCACCATTTCAAACTGGTGACGGAGGGGTACAAGCCGCCCATTGGCGAAGTCTATCAGTGCATCGAGTCGCCACGCGGCGAGTTCGGCGTTTACCTGCTCTCGGACGGCACAGGCAGGCCGTACCGCTGCCACTTCCGCGCGCCGTCGTTCGCGTCGCTGCACGCGCTCGGCCCCTGCTCGGAGGGCGGATTGGTCGCCGATCTCGTCGCAATCATTGGCAGTTTCGATCCGGTGATGGGAGAAGTAGACCGATGATTCCTAACCCCCCAACCCCCTTCCCGACACGGGAAGGGGGAGGAAATACAGAGGCATACGTTCTTAGTGACACGACGCGGGCGGCAATTGTCGCGCTGAAGGGGAAATACCCAAAGGTACAATCGGCGATCCTCGACGCGCTCCGGCTGGCGCAGGATGAGATCGGCTACGTGCCGGCGGAGGCATCGGCGGAAGTCGCCGCGCTGCTCGGTGTCTCGCCGCACCATGTCCACAGCCTCGCGACCTTTTACACGATGTTCTTCACCCAGCCAGTGGGGACGGCAATCGTCGAGGTCTGCGACAACCTCTCCTGCGCGCTGTGGGGAAGCAGGAGGATTATCGCGCGGCTGGAGGAGGCACTCGGCATCGCGGTGGGCGAAACGACGCCGGATGGCAGCATCACGCTCCTCCGCACAATCGAATGCCTCGCTGCCTGCGGCGGCGCGCCCGCCCTCCGCGTCAACACGACGTATTACGAGAAGATGACCGAGGAGAAGGTCGTCGCGTTGGTGAAGGAGTTACGGCCGGGGAAGAGGTGACTCGCCGCACTATCTGGGGTTTGAAGGAACGGCACGACACTGCGAATGGGTTCCCCCTCCTTTGAGGGAGGGGGTCAGGAGGTAGGTAGACCAATGGCCTCCGTGATCGAAGAAACAGCGACGACCACCGCGCCGTTCGAGCCGTTCTTGACGGCCTCCGTGGGGCGCGAGGGCGCGTGGGAGATAGAAGATTATCTGAGCCGGGGTGGCTACACGGGCTGGCGGCGCGCCGTCAGCGAACTGACGCCCGCCGAGGTGACGGATTGGGTGAAGCGCTCCGGCCTGCGTGGGCGCGGCGGGGCGGGCTTCTCCACCGGCACGAAGTGGGGGTTCGTCCCGAACATCCCCGGCCCCAAATACGTCTGCTGCAACGCGGACGAGAGCGAGCCGGGCACCTTCAATAACCGCGCGATCATGGAGTGGGACCCGCACATCGTCGTGGAGGGCGTGATGATCGCCTCCTATGCGATTGGCGCGACGCATTCCTTCATCTACTGTCGGGGCGAGTTCGGCTTGGCTGCGGAGCGACTCATCCAGGCAATCCGAGACGCCGAGAAGGCGGGCTTCCTCGGCACGGACATCTTCGGCAAGGGCGTAGACCTGCAAATTGAGGTCTTCCGGGGTGCGGGCGCGTACATCTGCGGTGAGGAAACCGCGCTCCTGGAATCGCTCGAAGGGAAGCGCCCGATGCCGCGCTCCCGGCCACCCTTCCCGGCGGTCGTCGGTCTCTATGGCCGCCCGACGGTCATCAACAACGCCGAGACGTTGGCGAATGTGCCGTTTATCCTCAAGAACGGGCCGGAGTGGTACGCCGCGATCGGCGCCGCGCCGAACTGCGGGCCGAAGATCTACTCGCTCTCCGGCTCCGTCAACCGGCCCGGCAACTATGAACTGCCGCTCGGCATCACGCTGCGCGAGTTGGTGGAGCATGGGGGCGGCATGCGCGAGGGACGGAAATTGAAGGCAGTCATCCCCGGCGGCAGTTCGGCGGCGATCCTCCCCGCGACCCTCTCGGATGGACGAGACGCGATGGACCTCGTGCTCGACTTCGACGCCTGCCGCGCGGCGGGTTCGATGCTCGGCTCCGGCGCGGTGATCGTCCTCGACGAGACGGTCTGCATGGCTTGTGCCGTGACGCGGTTCATCGAGTTCTACCAGCACGAATCGTGCGGAAAATGCACGCCCTGCCGCGAGGGCACCATCTGGATGCTGAAAATCCTCGAACGTGTCACGGGCACGGGCGGCACGGACGATGACCTCTTCCTCGTCAACGATCTCGCCAGCCACATCCCCGGCCGCTCCCTCTGCCTCTTAGGCGACTCAGCGGCGGCCCCCGTCATGTCCGCCATGGAGCACTTCCGCACCGACTTCGACACCCACAACGCCACCGGCCACTGCCCATCCGGCTGCATCCCCTTCTAGAAGAAGACGGAGCGCAGAGGATACAGAGAACGCGGAGCGTGCAGCGCGCAGAGAAAGATAGAGAGAATGGGTACGAAGGGGCCGAACAGTGAAGATAGCGCGCTGACATACGCCATCATCGGTACGGCGATGGAGGTACGCTGATCCTGAACTTCAATGTCCGGACATTGAAAGACGGCGGCATCGAGCGAGTCGCTCTTTCTCCTGCATTATGATTCTCTGCGATCTCTGCGTACTCTGTGTCCTCTGCGTTCAATGATTGGTAAGCGAGGGTTTGGATGGCTGAGGAATTGGTTGAGTTGACGATAGATGGCGTGCCCGTGGCGGTGCCGAAGGGGACGCTGATTGTCGAGGCGGCGAAGCGGGCCGGGGTAGATATTCCGGTCTTCTGCTATCACCCGAAACTGACGCCGGTGGGCGCGTGCCGCATCTGCCTCGTGCAGATCGAGCCAACACCGCGTTTGCAGGCGGCCTGCACGACGCCCGTCGCGCCGGGGATGGTCATTCACACGCAGAACGAACTCGCGCGGGCGGGGCGCGAGTCCGTGCTGGAGTTCATGCTGGCGAATCACCCGCTGGACTGCCCGATTTGCGACAAGGGTGGCGAGTGCCCGCTACAAAATATCACGTTCGCCTGGGGCCTCGGCACGAGCCGGTTCCGCGAGGAGAAGCGGCATCTCGCCAAGCGATACCCGCTCTCGGAGCGGATCGTCCTCGACCGCGAGCGATGCATCATGTGCTTGCGCTGCACGCGCTTTCAGGAGGAGATCGCCGGCGACTCCAGTCTCGTCGTCCTGGAGCGGGCGGACCATAGCGAGATCGGCGTCGCGGAGGGGCGGGAGTTCGACTCAATCTTCTCCGGCAATACGATCGAACTCTGCCCTGTCGGCGCCTTGACGAGCCGCCAGTATCGCTTCCAGGCGCGCCCGTGGGACTTGGACCTGACGGCGAGCGTCTGCGGCGGCTGCGCGATGGGGTGCAATGTCACGCTCTCCGTGCGGGATAGCGAATTGCTGCGCGTCAGCAGCCGTGACAATCCCGACGTGGACAACGGCTGGCTCTGCGACTACGGCCGCTTCGGGCAGGTCGGCGCGACGCGCGAGAACCGCGTCACGACGCCGATGATGCGGCGCGGCAACGCGCTCGTCCCCGTGACCTGGGCAGAGGCGCTGACCGAGGCGGCGACCCGCCTCACGGCGATCCGCACGGCGTACGGCGCGGACGCCATCGGCGGCATCGCCAGCCCGACCATGCCAAACGAAGCGCTCTTCCTCTTCAACCGCCTGATGCGTGATGTCGTCGGCACCGGCAATCTGGATCACTATCCACGCCCGCCCGCCCCCGCGCGCGATGATCTCGGCTTTCGGGGCGCAATCGCCGATCTCGATACCGTTGAGATGATCCTCGTCGTCGGTGTGGACGCGATCGCCGAGGTGCCGGTACTCCATCTGCGGCTCCGCAAGGCGGCGGAGCGCGGCGCGAACCTCGTCCTCGTCCATGCCAACCCAACCGGGCTGACACAGGAGGCGACGACCTGGATTCAGCCCGCCATGCGGGGCGAAGCGACTATCCTCCGCGCGCTCGCGGCTGCGGTGCAGGGTGGGAAAAGACCGGCGATCGAGACGGTCATCCCCGTTGATCTCGCGCCGGTCGTCGCGCAGTGGAAGGCAGCGGAGAAACGGATGCTGCTCGTTGACCCAGCGTTGCTCGCCGATCCGTCAGTCGCCGATGCAGTGGCGGCGCTGCTGCCGGCGGCGGGTGGCCCCGTCGTCAGTACGGCGAATGGGCGCGGCGCGATTGACCTCGGCATCTTCCCCGCCGGTGGCGCGGACGCGACGGCGGCTCCGTACATGCTCGACGGCTCCGCCGGGGTGCGCGGGCTGATCGTTCTCGGTGGCGACCCGCCCGTGGATCACGCCGAGACGCTGATCGTCTTCGCGCATCACCTGACGGCGGCGGCGCGGCAGGCGGACATCGTGCTGCCCATCGCGGTGGCGACGGAAGAAGCGGGCACACTGACGAACTTCGCCGGGCGCGTGCAGCGGCTACGGCGCGGCCCCGCACTCCCCGGCAGCGTCGAACCGGCATGGTATGCCGTGAAGGAGTTGGCGGGCGCGCTCGGCCAGCCGATTCCCGTCACCGCGCCGGAGCAGGTCTGGGAGGCGATCCAGCAGAATGTCCCGGCGTACGCCGATGTCACCGACGCCGAACTGGACGGCGTGACGCCGCCCCGGATGCAGACGATCGAACAGGAGGTCGCGGATTGAACGTGACGGGCTTCCTCCAGGCGCTCGTCGGCGCGGTGATCGTCATGCTCGTCGCGGTGACTGCCGCCGCGTACATGACGCTGATCGAACGGCGGCTGCTCGCGCGCTTCCAGGTTCGCCTCGGCCCGAACCGTGTCGGCCCCTTCGGCTTTTTGCAGCCGCTCGCGGACGCCGTGAAACTCGTCTTCAAGGGTGAGTACACGCCGATGGGCGCGGACCGCCTCGTCTATCGCCTCGCCCCGATCATCTCGCTTGTGCTCGCTGTGTCCGGCTTCGCGCTCATCCCAATTGGCACGTTCTTCGTTGTCGGCGGGCATCAGGTGCCGCTCGTACTCGCCAATGTAGGTGTCGGGCTGCTGATCCTGCTCGCCTTCAGTTCGCTCGGCGTCTATGGGATCGTGCTCGGCGGCTGGGGATCGGGCAGCAAGTACTCGCTCCTCGGTAGCCTGCGTTCGACGGCGCAGATCATCTCGTACGAGCTGCCGCTCGGCCTCGCGCTGGCGAGCGTCATGCTGCTCGCCGGGACGACGCGGCTAACGGGCATCGTGGAAGGGCAGTCGCCGATCCCGTATATCATCGTCCTGCCCGTCGCCTTCCTGATCTACCTGATTAGCGCGGTCGCGGAGGTGAACCGCGCGCCGTTCGATCTGCCGGAGGCAGAGACGGAACTGGTCGCGGGGTATCTGACAGAGTACGCGGGGTTCCGCTGGTCGCTCTACTTCCTCGCCGAGTACGTCAACATGCTGACGGTGAGCGCGATCGCGACGATCTGCTTCCTCGGCGGCTGGAAGGGGCCATTCCTCTCCGGGCCGCTCTGGTTCGCGATCAAGATGGCGCTCTTCGTCTTCCTCTTTATCTGGTTGCGCGCAACCTTACCGCGCATCCGGTATGATCGGCTGATGCGCCTCGGGTGGGATGTCCTCCTGCCCCTCGCGATCATCAATCTGATGGTCACGGCACTGATTGTAGGAGTATTCAAGTAACGAGTAACGAGTAACGAGTAGCGAGTAACAGGACAATCCGGCATTTCTTCTCGTTACTTTCGACTTTTGATAGGAGGGGAAATGGCACATGAGAAGAGGCCGAGCCTGATACAGGATGCCGCCGGGTTGGCGAAGGGGATGGGCACGACGCTCCGCAACTTCGTACGCAAGCCGGAGACGATCTCGTATCCGGAGCAGCGCAAGGAAGTTGCGGCCCGCTTCCACGGGCGGCATCTGCTCCTGCGCAACGAGGATGAGACGGAGCGGTGTATCGGCTGCGAGCTCTGTGCCGCCGCCTGCCCCTCGCAGGCAATCTACGTCAAGGCGGCGGAGAATGACCCGGACAACCCGGTCTCGCATGGCCAGCGGTATGCCGAGCGGTACGAGATTAACATGATTCGCTGCATCTTCTGCGGCTACTGCGAGGAAGCCTGCCCGGTGGAGGCGGTTGTCCTCGGCCCGTGGTACGAACTGGCGGACAGTGATCGTGGCGACTTCATCTATACCAAAGAGATGTTGCTCCTGAAACCGAATGAACCGGACCCGCGCAGGCAGGTAGACGCGGGCGAGTAGTGCATAGCGAGGGGATACGGAAGGGATGACGGGCGTTTTCTGGCTTGTTGCCGCGCTGGCCGCGATCACCGCGGTGGGGGTGGTCACACTCCGCAACCCGGTGCATGTCGCGCTGACGCTCGTGCTTAACACGGCGTGTCTCGCCCTCCTCTATCTCTCAATGAGCGCGGAATTCCTCGCGGTGGCGCAGTTGCTGCTCTATGCGGGCGGCATCATGGTGCTCTTCCTCTTCATCCTCACGCTGCTCGGGCCGGATTTGGAGGAGAGCCGGGGGAAGTTCCTCGGCGAACGCGGCATGGCGATTGGTCTCGGCATCGCCGCGCTGCTAATTATCGGTGCGGCGGTGGTGCAAGCGACGTTGCCGAAAGCGGCCCCGAAGGTCCCCGCGGGTGTCGAGGCAGTCGGGACGGCCCTCTTCTCCGGCTACCTCTTCCCGCTCGAAGTCGTCTCCGCCCTGCTGCTCGCCGCCACCGTCGGCGCCGTCATGCTCAGCCGCCACGAACGCTAGGGAGGAATCGCTGATGTTGCCGACGAATGGGTATGTCCTCCTGAGTGCGTTTCTGTTTGCGACGGGATTGTTCGGCGTTCTGTCGCGCCGGACGCCGCTGACGCTCTTCATGTCGGTGGAACTGATGTTCAACGCGGCAAACCTCGCCCTGATCGCCTACGCGCGGCGGTGGGGCAACCTCGAGGGGCAGATCGTCGCCCTCTTCATCATCACGATCGCGGCGGCGGAGGTCGTCGTCGGCCTCGCCCTGATCGTCCGCCTCTCCCAGCGTTCCTCCGTCGCCGATCCGATCACCGAACTGGAAAAGATGCTCTCCACAGACGCATACGACCGGGCCGCCGCCGACTGAAACAGTGCGATGGGGAATGGTGCTAAACTGAATCAGGCATACGAAGCAGCGGGCAGCAGGCAGCAGCAGTATTGTTCTGCCTGCTGAATACTGTCGGCTGGAGGGATCATGGAACGCGCGTTTGTTGCGGGGATTAAGGCGCCGAAGTCACGATCCGGAGCGGCATGGTGGTGGATCTTTCGCGAGAGCAATCTGCTTGTGCAGGAGATGGATACCGGCGCGATACTGCCACATAGTGAGGACATTACCGCCCTCGGGATTGCACCGTTACGCACGCAGTATCTCGGTACATTAGGGGGCGATCACTGCTTCGCCGCCGAGGTGGATAAAGGAACGGAACCGCCGGAGGGGATGCGATTCGAGGGATTACGGGCACTCTACGGGCGGCTGCCGGACGACCTCTTTTTCCTCGCCGGGCGAGCGGTGCAGATTATCGCGTGGGACCGGACGCATCAATTCTGCGGCCACTGCGGCACGCGCACGGTCTATCATCAGGTGGACCGCGCGACCGAGTGCCCGCACTGCGGCCTGATCAACTATCCGCGCATCGCCCCGGCAGTGATCGTCGCCGTCGAGCGCGGCGATGAACTGCTGTTGGCGCGCAACGCGAACTTTCCCGCCGCCTTCTTCAGCGTGCTCGCCGGCTTCGTCGAGGCGGGCGAATCGCTCGAAGAGACCGTCCGCCGCGAACTTCGGGAAGAAGTCAGCATCGAAGTCAAGGACATCCGCTACTTCGGCAGTCAGTCGTGGCCCTTCCCAAACTCACTGATGGTTGGGTTCACCGCGACCTACGCGAGCGGTGAGATTTGTGTGGATCCGCACGAGGTCGCGGAAGCGGCCTGGTTCCGCTACGACACCCTGCCCCGCGTCCCGCCAAGCCTCAGCATCGCCCGCAAACTGATTGACGCCTTCATCGAGAAGCACAGCGGCACGAGAGGAGATTGAGCGCGGAGAGCGCAGAGAACATAGAGGACGCAGAGAAAAGAAGAAGGGGATTCTCTTTCGTTTACTGCTCTGTGCTCTCCGCGCTCTCTGCGTCCTCTGCGCTATTACAACGAAAGGACCATGCGATGAGTGCGACGATGCAGGGGGAGCGTATTTGGTATTCGCCCGCCGTCCGGGCGGTGAGCGCGCAACTCGGCATTGATCCGGCGACCGTCACAGGCACTGGCCGGAATGGACGCGTGACGCGCAATGACATTGTGGCAGCAGCCAGCGTCGTAGGGGCGGTTCGCGAACCGCCCTCCGGCGCTCAGTCCTCCGATCTCATTCCGCTCTCGCGCATCCGCCGGATGACAGCGGAGAACCTGACGCGCACCGTCCGCGAGGTG
Source organism: uncultured Thermomicrobia bacterium (assembly GCA_937968015.1). Taxonomy (GTDB): domain Bacteria; phylum Chloroflexota; class Chloroflexia; order Thermomicrobiales; family JALYUS01; genus JALYUS01. The sequence continues at coordinate 55,258 of CALBSO010000023.1, read as the reverse complement.
CCGATGGAACGCATCTACAGGGCGGTGGACTGGACGGCGCTGATCGCCACACGAACGGCAATGCGCGCGTCGTTCGAGGCGGAACATGGCGTGCCGCTGACGTACATGCCCTTCATCCTGCGCGGCATGGTGATCGCGGCACGGAGATGTCCGCGCGTGAACGGCCGCTGGACGGCGGAAGGGCCGGAACTGCTGCCCGCGCTCAACCTCGGTGTCGCGGTCTCGACCGATGATGGCTTACAGGTACCGGTCATCCACCACGCGGAGGACTTGTCGCTCGTCGGGCTGGCACGGGCGCTGCATCGCGTCATCACGGTGGCGCGGGAGCATCACCTGACGCTCGCGGACATTCAGGGTGGCACGATCACCGTCACGAACCCCGGCCCGTTCGGCACCGTCCGCTCCGCGCCGATCATCCCGCCGGGCCAGTCCGCGATCCTCAGTGTGGACAGCGTGCGCGAGATGCCGGTCGTTGTGGATGGCGCGCTGGCGATCCGCTCCGTCGCCACTATCGGCCTCACCTACGACGCCCGCCTCTGCGACGAAAGCGACGCCGTTCCCTTCCTCATCACCCTCCAGGCATGGCTGGAAGGCGGCTTCACGGCGGAAGCGAAACCATGAATGAGAAACGCGGCCCCGATTACACGATCAGGGATGTGCTGTCACAGGCATCGGGTGGATAAGACGTTGGATGGTTACTTTGCATGTAGCACTACGTATACCCTCGTTGACAGTAAGTGCCTCTATTTGCTGGATACGCCGTCACTTCGTAGGAGCGGTTCGCGAACCGCCCCTACCCACAACTCGCGCCAGCATCCTGGAAAGATATTACAGACTCGATTCCACCACCGTCACATCCGGGCGGGCGCGGACTTCGGGGAGTAAGGTTGTGCCGAGGCCGGGGGTGGTGGGGGCGAGGATGTGGCCGTCCTCGACCTGCACGATCTCGGTGACGAGGTTCGGGTAGGTGACGCGCAGGTACGAACGCAACGACTCCTGATAGACCGCGTTCGTCGCATTGATCGCCAGATGCACCCCGGCGAAGAGCGTGAAGGGGCCGGTGCAGTCGTGCATCGCCACCGGGCGCTTGTACGTCTCCGCCATCGTCGCGATCTTCTTCGATTCGGTGATGCCGCCCGCCCATGTCGGGTCAATCATGATGATCTCCGCCGCGCGCTGCTCCAGGACCGGCTTGTACTCGTAGCGCGTCGTCAGGTACTCGCTGACGAGGAGGGGGATCGTCGTACTGCGCTGCAACTCGGCCAGCGCACCGATGTCGTCCGCACGCATCAGGTCTTCGAGCCAGTAGGGCTCAAATTCTTCCACTGCGTGCGCGATCTTCTTCGCCGCCGGGAGCGACCAGAAGCCGTGCCCCTCGACCATGATCTCCATCTTGTCACCGACCGCCGCGCGGATTTTGCGGAAGGGTTCCAGGCCGCGATTGAGATCGGCGTTGTCAATCCGCTGCCCGCCAAGCGTGCGCAGGCCGGGGTCGAACGAACCGCGAAAGGTGCGCCAGTCGTCGTACTTGCCGGGCGTGTGGGCGATGTAGTCGAAGGGCCAGATCTTCATGCCGGTGATCCCCTCGCTGAGGAGGTCGAGGGCAAGTTCGTCCGCGCGCGTCATGAAGGCGATCAGGTCTTCGTAGTTCCCCGCGTCGTCGGCATGATCCACGCCGTAGCCGGAGCCACCGCGCGTCGGGCGGCCATAACTAGGGCCGCCGCAGGTGTTATAGGTCTTGATCCGGTCCCGCGCCGCGCCGCCAAGCACTTGCCAGACCGGCATCCCCGCCGCCTGCCCGAGGATGTCCCACAAGGCAACATCAATTGCGGAGAGGCCGCGAATCTCCGCGCCCTTGCCTGCGATATGCGCGATTACCTCGTAGAGCCGGCGCCAGTGCAATTCGATAGCGAGCGGGTCGTGCCCAAGCAGCATCGGCGCGGCGAACTGATGGACGTAGCCGCGCAACGCATCCGTCATGTAGAAGGTGTCGCCGTACCCGACCAATCCTTCGTCCGTATGCACCGCGACGAAAAGGATATGCGGGTAATCTTCGACATGAATCGTCTCGATCTTCGTGATCTTCACCGGGCGTCTCCCTGATGCTTTCGCACGCGCTCCAACTCTTCCAGAATCCACATCCGCGCCAGCGTCGAAGCGCCCAGACCCTTCGGCTTCGCGATCTCCCGGAGTGCATCGAATGTCTCTTTATCCAGCCGGATCGAGAGCATCCATGTATGCTTGAGCGGTCGCGCGAACGTCAACTCAACCGGTTCGAACACATGCTCATAGTCCGTTGTGTCGTGGGTATCCCAAAACTCTGCCTCTTCCTCGATGGATGCGAAGTCGGGAATCCGTGATTTGGTCTTTGCATCTGTTGCCATCATCTTCTCCTCACCGACGCCGATATCTGCGTTGCTCTTCTCGTGTCGCCTCTCGTGCGGTGATGACGTAAGAGACACCATAACGACGCGAAACCAGACCAGCGCCTACTCTTTCTTCTGTATGACATTGTCATACATGCGCGATGAGATAACAAGGGAATAGCCGTAAACGGCGCGAGATATGTATCGTCCATGAACGGATGATGCATTTTCCCGTGGGCTGTCTCTAGCGGCATTTCGGTCGCTATGACGGCACGATGGCGATCTGGAAGAGTTCGGGCCAGTTCTTACCGGTGACGAAGAGGCGGTCCGTCGCGTCGTCGTAGGCGATGCCGTTCAGTTCGTTGACGGAGGGGCTGCGGTCGGCGTCGGGCAGCAGGCCGGTCAGGTCAATCCAGCCGAGAATTGCGCCCGACATGGGATCAATGCGGACGATGCGGTTCGTCAACCAGACATTCGCGTAGATCTCCCCATTGATGTATTCGAGTTCGTTGAGGTTTGTCAGCGGTTGGCCGTAGTCAGAGACGTTGATCGTCTTCACGACCGCGAACGTCACGGGATCGAGGAAGCGGATGCGCTCCGTGCCATCGCTCATGATGAGATACTGGCCGTCCTGCGTCAGGCCCCATCCCTCGCCATCGTATGTGAATGTACGTTGCAAACAGAAGCAGGCGAGGTCGTAGACGAAGCCGACGTGCGACTGCCAGGTGAGTTGGATCAGTTTGCCATTGAAGAGCGTGAGTCCTTCCCCAAAATACTCTGGATCGAGAGGAAGGCTCGCGATCACTTGTCCCGTCTCGGCGTCCACCTTCCGCAGGCTCGACGCGCCGTTCAGCCCCGTGCTCTCGAAGAATGCGCCATCGGCGTAGACGAGTCCTTCGATGTATGCCGACGGGTCGTGCGGCCAGTGATTGAGCACCTGGAATGTGCTGGTCGGCGGCTCAGTCGGCGTGGGTGCGTCCACGGCCGATGAGGCGCTGCCCTGCGTTGCCGCACGCGCGCCGCATACGGGCGCCAGCAGGGCAATAGTCAGCAGGAATAGCGCGACATGGCGTTTCATTGCGAATCTCGCTGCACGTTCGACGCCAGAGAAGAGCCTCCTTACCTCACCTCGACCCCTCCGGAGCGGGGAGCGCAAGGTTGGCTTAGACCGTCTTGAACTGCTCGAATGGCTGACGGCAATCATGGCAGTAATAGATGGCGCGGCAGAGCGTCGGGCCGAAGGGGTTTTCCAAAGCGGTATGGTGCGAGCCGCAGTACGGGCACGCGGGCGCGACGGGCAAAACCATTTCCTCGCCGGGGATCGGCGGCGCGAAGCCGCTGGCGCGCAATTTCCGGCGCCCTTCCGGTGTGATGCGCTCCGTCGTCCACGGCTCCGCGAAGGTCGTCACGACCTCGACCGTCGGCGCGAAGCCCGCCAACCGCTCGCGGATCGTCTCGCGGATAATATCCAGAGCGGGGCAGGCAACGAATGTCGGCATCACCTCAACACGTAGATGTGTGTCGTCCCACTCCACGCGACGAATGATGCCGAGGTCCACAACGGAGATCATCGGGATTTCCGGGTCCGGCACCTCCGCCAGCGCGTTCCAGACCTCTGACAGGACTGAGGACTGGGTATCCCTGCAGGAACTGAGGACTGAGGATGTCGCCTCAGATTCTCCTCGGCGGTCCACGCACGGTTCTTCGACCTCTTTTGCCCGCCTACGTGAATCCTTCACTGCCGTCATTGCCGTTTGCCCCTCTCAGTCCTCAGTCCTCAGTCCTACCATTCCGCGCCCGGCTCGGCGCGATAGACCATCGTGAACTCGTTCCAGAGCCAGCGGAAATCATCAGAGTGCCGGATGCGTCCGCTGTCCATCGTGATTGGGAAAGTTGGCGTGTATCGGCCCCCACCCGCCTCACGGAATGGGAAGGGCAAGCCGAGCGGTTGCAGGAACGACGCGATCTCACCGAGCCATCGCTGCTGGATCGCCATCAGCGGTTCGGGCAGAATGCCCGCGTTCAGCAGCTCCTCTTCGCCATCGAACGGCGTGAAGATCGTCAGCGCGTCGGGCCAGAGCGTTTCCAGCGCGACGGACAGCCGTTGGTGCGCCTCGCCGCCTGCCTCCGCGAGCCGCTTCACCCACGCCTCCATGTGCATACGATGGTACGTCTCCTCGCGCCGGATCTTGCCCACGATCCCCGCGAGGGGCGCATACGACGAATTCGCCAGCACCGTGAGGCGGGTCGCGTCTGCCGTGTCGTAGAGGAAGCGACGGGCAATGCTGAACGCCCAGTCCGTGCGCGAATGATCCAGGAGGCGCGCGTGCCGGTACTCCTCCGGCTGGCGACCGTAGGCAATGTGATCCGCTGTGTCATGCGTGAGTTCGGCGAGGATTTCGTAGAGGACGCGCGCGTGCCCGATCTCATCCTGGGCGAGCGACGAGAAGGCGACATCCTCCTCCAACATCGGCGCGATGCCCGTCCACTCCGAGTCCCAGAAGCCGAGCACGAACTCATCGTCCGCGAGCGTGAGTAGCAACTCCGCTAATGCGGTTCGGGGTTCGGGGTTCGGGGTTCGGGGTGTCCCCGTCTTCATCCTCGCCCCGCGAACCTCGAACTCCGGACTCATCATGGCAATCCCCCTCGGACACGGGCGGCGTCGAGTTTATCCTTGATGACGTAGCCCGTGGGCTTCTTGAAGGAGCGGTCGAGGGGCGGCTGGAGCAAATCAGGATCGTCCACCTGCTCGATCGCGGCGCGTGGCACGACCCAGAGACGGATGCTCTCCTGCCGTCGGCTATAGAACTCCCGCGCGTAGTGGGTCGCCAACTCTCGATCCGGCGCGAGGACATTCCCCGCATGCCGCATCGGCTCCCCTTCCCGCTCCTGCCGAAAGACTTCATACACATCCATCACATCACCTCCCACTCCCTTACGCCGCGACGCGGGGGGTGGCAAGCATAGCGTCACGCACCCACTGCGTCGCGGCGTAATTCATCTGGCGGAAGGCGAGGCGTTGCTGAGACATCGGGCCGTGGCCGGTGACGACGGCATAGAGTTCCTTCCAGTCCGGCTCGGTGAAGAGCCAGCGTCCGGACGCCTCGTCATACCGCAGTTCGGGATCAGGCAAGGTGAGGCCAAGTTCGCGGATACGCGGGACGTAGATGCCGAGGAATTCCTGGCGCAGGTTGTCGTTCGATTTGTTCTTGATGCGCCAGGCAAGGTCACGGTCCTTCGTTGGGTCGGTCGGCGGGCCATGCATCTGCATCAGCGGGCCCCACCAGCGATCCAGCGCCTCCTGCACCATCGCGCGCTGCGTTGCGGTGCCGTTGAGGAGAGAGAGGAGCACATCGCGCCCGTGAATGATATGGACGGATTCTTCCCAGCAGATCTTCTTCATCGTGCGGGCATAGGGTGCGTAGGACGATTCCCGTAAGGCCTGCTGCGCGACAATCGCGGCGGCATCCACGAGCCAGGCGATCACCCCGACATCGGCCCAGGTCTTCGTCGGGTAATGGAAGACATTATGGAACTTCGTCTTGCCCGCCAGGAGATCGTCCACCATCGCTTCACGCGATTTGCCGAGGTCTTCCGCGACACGGTAGAGCAGTTGCGCGTGGCCGACCTCGTCCTGCACCTTCGCGGTGAGGGCGAGTTTGCGCTTCAAGGACGGAGCGCGCATGATCCACTCGCGCTCCGGCAGGACGCCCATCAATTCACTGTTCGCGTGCATCTCGACGAACTTCAGCACCGCCTTGCGATACTCGTCCGGCATCCAATCGCCCGGCTCGACTTTGCCACCACTGGCGACATGCGCGTTGAAGGCGTCCAATCGTTCCTGTTCAGTCATGCTTCTTCCCTCCAGATGCAGTTCGGGCCACTTTCGGGATCGGTTCGTGGGGCGGTGAGGCCGCGCAGAAAGAGATCGGCAAAGGAATCGGCGATGGCGTCTGGCGCGAGCGGTCCATTGGGCCGGTACCACTGCGCAATGCCGTTCAGGCCGGAAAGGATGCCCAGGCCGGCCATTTTCGGGTCGGCGGGGCGGAACTCGCCATTCGACATCCCCTCGGCAATCACGGCGCGGAAGTAGGCTTCATAGGCATCGCGCTGACGACCAATCGCGGCACGCCGCTCCACGCCGAGGAAGCGCCATTCGTGCAGGAAGACGGTCGCGTGCTCGATATCGTCCGTGATGACATGCACATGCGCCCGCGCCATGCCACGCAATCGTGTGGAAGCAGCGTCCGTGCCATTGGCAATCGGGCGTACCGCCACATGAAACCGCTCCGCCGCCCGGCTGACGATGTTCCAGAGCACGTCTTCTTTCGAGGAGATATGTGCGTAGAGGCTGCCGCCCTGTAGGTCAAGGGCGCGCGCGATGTCCCGCACACTCGTCGCGCTATAGCCGCGCTCGCTGAAGAGCGTACTCGCCACATCCTCGATTTGCCGCTTGCGTCCGTCCATTCGTTCTCCGTCTGCAAACAAACGCTTGTTAGATTTCACGCCTCATTGTGCCACCGCAGTCATCCCGTGTCAACTTTGTGCGGAAACGCACATGCAGGAACATCTATCGGCGAAGCAGGCTTCACCCAATCGGACTACGACCGCTGGAACGCCGCGTCGAAGGCGACGGATGAGGGCGCGAAATCGGTGCGGCGGACGAACCGTACGGCATCCGGCGCGCCCCACTCTCGATCCATACCGGAATCCTCCCACTCGATCGAGAGGGGCCCGCTGTAGCCGATCCGGTTGAGCGCGCGGAAGATTGCCTCGAAATCTACGTCGCCATGCCCCGGCGAGACGAAATCCCAGCCCCGGCGGGCGTCGCCGAAGTTCAGATGCGAGCCGAGGATGCTCGTCCGGCCATCGAGCGTCTTCTTCGAGTCCTTGACGTGGACATGGTAGATACGATCCGCGAACGCCGCGATATACGCCGCCGGGTCGAGGAACTGGTGCGCGAAGTGGCTGGGGTCGAAGTTGATGCCGAACTCCGGGCGGTTGCCGATCGCGTCGAGCGCCGAGCGTGTCGTGACGAAGTCGTAGGCGATCTCGGTCGGATGCACTTCCAGCCCGAATCTGATCCCCTCCTGCTTGAAGACATCCATGATCGGGTTCCACCGCGCCGCGAAATCTTCGTAGCCGCGCTCGATCACGGCGAAATCATTGGGCGGGAACGAGTACAAGAGATGCCAGATGCTCGATCCGGTGAAACCGTTGACGATGCCGACGCCGAACCGCGCGGCGGCGCGGGCCGTGTCCATCACCTCACGCGCGGCGCGCTGGCGGACGCCCTCCGCCTCTCCGTCACCCCAGACGTGCGGCGGCAAGATCGCCTGATGCCGCCCGTCAATCGGATCGCAGACCGCCTGCCCGACGAGGTGCGTGGAGATGGCGAAGCAGTGCAGACCGTGCCGGTTGAGAATCTCCCATCGGGCCGCGGTGTACTCCGGCTCCGCGAGGGCGCGTTGCACATCGAAGTGGTCGCCCCAACAGGCGAGTTCGAGACCATCGAAGCCCCACGCTTTCGCCTTCTCCGCGAGCCTTTCCAGCGGCAGATCCGCCCACTGGCCGGTGAAGAGTGTGACTGGCCGACTCATCGCTCACCCCTCCTTTCGCCGCTATTCCCGTGGTTATCCGCCGTCCAGCGGCGCGCGTGGCGTTCTGACCATCAGCCACCGTTCGACAGCGTAGCGCAGCGCGATCAGCGCGCTCATCCATGTCGTGCCGAGCAGAACACTGCCGAGCACATCGGTCGGATAATGGACGCCGAGCAGCAGGCGACTCATCCCAATGACGAGCACGCCGAGGAAAAGCGCGAGGTTGCCCAGGACCTTGAGACCGCGCCGTGCGCCGCTATGCCAGAGCAAGAATCCGAGCGCCAAGGCGAGGCAGGTCGTGCCGAGCGTATGTCCGCTGGGGAAACTGTAGCCACTCTCCGGGACGCGGAAGAAGGCGATTGGGCGCTCGCGCCGGACAACATACTTCACCAGCAGGGTGAGGGTGCCGTACCCACCTACCGCGCCCAAAAAGAGGAGTGCGTCGAGCCAACGACGGCGCAGGAAGAACCATCCGGCAAACGCAACCCCCGCCACGGCAATCGCCACCTCTGAGCCGACCAGCCCGACATCGTTCCCGATGGCGACGGGCCACGACGCGGTGTGGTCGTCAACCGCGTGCAGGAGACGCCGGTCGGCTGGGAGCGTCTTCGACGCGTGTACTTCGACGCCGAGCGCGATGAAGACGCTCCCGAAGAGCAGACTGATAAGGATCAGCGCGGAAAACGCGGGCGTGAGCAATGCACGGCGAAGTCCCGGCGCCGCCGTGCGCGAGAGAACCGTTCCGGTATGATGTGACACGAGCAAAACTCCCTGATACAACACGCGAGCGACACACTTGCCGCACATCCCCCACAACATGATACGCTACATCACGACAGGAAACAGCAGACCGCCCTTCCACGGTGCGCGTGTGACCGTCGTGATAGGAACGCCTGAAATGCTGGAGTTGCACCCATGAACGACGCGACCGGCCTCGACCCGCACCAGTTCATCCCCGCCGCGATAGACACGGAAACCGCCGCCTTCAATGCGCAGCTGGAGGCGCTGCTCGCGACGATCCCAATGGTACACACCCAGCCACCGGCGTTCACGCGCGCGGCGCGCGAGTCGGGCAGGGGCATCTGGGGGCCGCTGACCCTCTCTGAGCTGGCGACCGAACGGACGATCCCCGGCCCGGCGGGCGCGATCATGCTGCGTCTCTTCATCCCGGAGACCATCGAGGGCGTCTATCTCTACATCCACGGCGGCGGATGGGTCATTGGTCGCGCCCACCAGCAAGATCCGGCGCTGGAGCGGGTGGCGCGCGCCTGCAACGTCGCGGTCGTCAGTGTGGACTATCGCCTCGCACCCGAAGACCCTTATCCCGCCGCGCCGGATGACTGCGAGGCCGCCGCGCTCTGGCTCGTCGCGCATGCCCGACAAGAGTTCGGGACGGAGCGGATCGTCATCGGCGGCCTCTCGGCAGGCGCGCACCTCTCGGCGGTGACGCTGCTGCGCCTGCGCGACCGGCACGGCTACACGGGCTTCGCCGGGGCCAACCTCGAAGCGGGCGCGTATGACCTCTCGCTGACACCGAGCGTGCGCCGCTGGGGCGAGCGGAATCTCGTCCTCAGCACGCCGATCGTCCAGTGGTTCACCGACCAGTTCGTGTCGCCGGAGCAGCGCCGCGATCCCGATGTCTCGCCGCTCTATGCCGATCTGAGCGGGATGCCGCCCGCGCTCTTCACCGTCGGCACACTCGACCCACTGATTGACGACAACCTCTTCATGTACACACGCTGGATCGCGGCGGGGAATGCGGCGGAACTGGCCGTCTATCCCGGCGGCGTCCACGCCTTCAACAACATGACGCTCGGCCTGGCGGCGCGCGCCCAGGCGCGCATTGACGCCTTCATCCAGCAGGCCATCGCCGATCACACCCATGAGCGATAGCGCACCTGGAGGATGAGATGCTGGTTTCGAGACACTTTCCGCGACTGAAACGGACAGGAAAGCGGGTCGTTGCCACGCCCTGCGGCTCAATTTCCGAAGGTGCGTGCTTGACTGTGCCTAATCGCGCCTGCTAATCTCGTATGGACTCATGGGGCTTTCAGCAGAAAGATCGGCCCGATTCGTAGGGGTATCCTTTTGTGGTGCCCTCCCCAGAAGGGCAGGCATCTGTGGCGTCAGGTATCACGACGAAGGCCAATGTCCCTGGCTACGACAGGATGCTTTGGCCAACCCTTCAAGCACTTACACAAATGGGTGGATCAGGAACCATCCAAGAGATCATGGACAAGGTCATAGAAATCGAAGGATATACGGAAGCACAACAAAGTGTGATGCACGGCAAGGGGTCGGGAACGGAGATCGGGTATCGTTTACATTGGGCGCGTTCATATCTCAAAAAGGTTGATGCCATCGAGAATAGCAGTCGTGGTGTGTGGGCAATTACCGATTCGGGTCGTAGCCTTTCTGAGGCCGACATGGCGGCGATTCCTATTACCGTCAGAAAGATGTCACCGAAGGAGTCTGTCTCGCTGGTTGAGCCAGCGGAAGGAATGTCCGACCAGATCGCCCTGCCCACTGAATTGCCGATGGGGGACGAATCAGGAAAGTTCAGCAGTACCGTGTTCGAGAAGTGGCGAGATGTCCTTCTCGATGAACTGCTAGCGATACCTCCAAGCGGATTCGAACGATTATGTCAGCGTCTCCTACGCGAGTCCGGGTTTACGAAAGTGGAAGTAACCGGACGTAGCGGAGACGGCGGAATAGACGGAATCGGCGTTCTTCGTATCTCCCTTTTGAGTTTTCAGGTCTTCTTTCAATGCAAACGATACAAAGGCAGTGTCGGCGCGGAAGAGGTCCGTAGTTTTCGCGGTGCAATGGTAGGCAGGACCGATAAAGGTTTGCTGATCACGACGGGCACATATACTTCGGGAGCAAAGAAAGAGGCGACCAGGGATGGCGCTCCTGTCATAGACCTGATTGATGGCGATCAACTGTGCATACTCCTCAAGGACTTGAAATTAGGTGTCAGCACGCAGCAGGTTGAAGAGGTCAGCATTGACCCTCAGTGGTTCTCCGAAATCTGACGCGGCGACGCCTAGATTGGCGGTTGCAAGGCGGCAAGGAAATCCGCGATGTCCGTGACGGCTGCGACATACAACTTCAGCGACCCGGCGGTGCAGGTGAATCCATACCCGATCTACGAGCGGTTGCGGCGGGAATCGCCCGTCTTCTGGAATGGGCCGTACTGGCTGCTCAGCCGGTATGACGACATCGTTGCCATCCTCAATGACCCGCGCATCTCCTCCGCGCGTGTCGAGGCGACCTTCGCGGTGCTGCCGGACGATGTGCAGCAGGAACTGACGCCGCTGCGTCATGTCCTCGGCAGCCGCATGCTCCTTTCGGACCCGCCACGCCATACGCGGCTACGCACACTGATGACCAAAGCGTTCTCGGCGCGCGTCACGGAAACGAAGCGGGAGCGGATCGAGGCGACCTGCAATTCGCTGCTCGACCGCGTGATGGCGCGCGGCGGCATGGATGTCATGCACGATGTCGCGGTGCCGCTGCCCGGCTGGGTGATCGCCGATATGCTCGGCGTACCGCAAGCGGATCAGGAGGATTTCACGCGCTGGAGCCGCGATCAGGTGCGCGTCTACGACCGCTCCGGCACGATGCACGAGCGTATCCCGATCATGCGGCAAGGTCAGGCGAGTATGCTGGAAATGAAAGCATACCTCGAAGACGTGATCGCTGCCCGCCGCACGGAGCCGCGCGAAGACCTGATCACGATGATGATTCAGGCCGAGGAGCAGGGCGACCGCCTAACGACGGATGAGATGGTCGTCATGTGCATCGCGCTCCTCGTCGGCGGCAATAACTCGACCGCGCACCTGATCGGCAATGCCATCCTCACGCTCGCGCGCCGCCCGGAGGCGCTGGCCCAACTGCGCGCGAACCCGGAGTTGATCCGCCCGGCGATCGAGGAAGTGATGCGCTACGACAGCCCCGTGCAAGCGACGAGCCGCGTCGCGAAGGAACCCATCGCGATTGGCGGGCAGACCATCGAGCCGGGGCAGAATATCTACCTGCTCTTCGGCTCCGCCAACCGCGATGAGGCACAGTTTTCCAACCCGGAACGCTTCGACATCACTCGTCAGCCAAACCGGCATCTCACCTTCGCGCACGGGCCACATTTCTGCCTCGGCGCGGCAGTGGCGCGGGCGGAGGCGCAAACCGCCGTCCTGACGATCGTGCAGCGGTGCGCGGACATGCAACTCGTCAGCGACCACGTTGACTGGATCGAGGGCTTCGCCTTCCGTGGCCCCAAGTCGCTCCCCATCACCTTCCGCATTGGGTAACATCGGACACCAATTCCCTTATCGGATGCCACGCGGCGAACACGCAGGCATTCTTTTTACAAATATCTTGCATTTGCGTGGCTATTAGAGAGTATACTTATCGCGGTGGATGCGCGTACTCAGGAGAAACATCAACGATGCGGCGGGGCGGAATACGTGTCGTCATCATCACGGTCGTCCTTCTGGGCATCATTGTGACCGGGTTCATCGCCTACGGGCAAGGAGAGACGGCCGGGCAGAATGCCGCCTCCAGTGACCGGAGCGCCTTCGTGCGGGCGGGCGGGACAGCGGTGGCCGGCGGGCAACGGACGAGCGGCGCGAGCAGCCAGGCGGGCGGTGACGCGGGAAGCGCCGTCACTGGCAAAGTAACGAAGGTGGACGGCGGGACAATCACACTCCAACCGCAAGCGGGAACGACGACCACCACGGTCGCGACGAACGCTTCCACAACCGTGACGACCTTCGCATCTGCGGCACTGAGCGACCTGGCAACGGGCGATATCGTCGCGCTGCAAGGCGATAAGACCGGCGATACCACCTACACCGCGAAGACGATCTACGCGCTAAATGCGGCGCAGGGCCGTGGCGCGTTCGGTGGATCGGGCGTGACAGCGGGAACGGCGGCCGCGGGAAGCCCCACGGTGGGTGGTCGCAATCGCGCCGCCGCAAGCACGAATGGCGGTTCGCCGTCGGGCGGCACGGCCGGTGGCGCGCTTCTCCCCGGTCTCAACGGCCCGATTGGCCGGATCACCCAGATTACGGGCGGCACGCTGACCTTGCAAGGCTTCGATGGCTCGACAACGACGGTGACGACGAACGCGAGCACGAGCGTGCGCAAGCAGACATCGGGCATGGTGAGCGACATCAAAGCGGGCGACACCATCTCCATCCAGGGCGACCCGACCGCGCCCGCCCGCGCGATCATTGATCTCGGCGCCGTGACTTAATCCTACAGCCGCACGTAGTGCTTCATTTCATAATCAGTAGTGGGGATTGACGGTCAGGCTTCTCGCGCTATACCCATGCTGGAGACCCACTGCCGATTGTGACACAGACCTCGTAGGACGATGGGATGATTGCGAGCTCTTACCGCGTGGATATTGGCGAGGATAAAGACAGGACGACCGGACCACCCGTGGAGGTCACGCAATGGATACTAGCGATTACCCCGGCAACGCACGGCAGCAGCGTGTCTTACGCGCCGTCACATTGTTCTACGCCGATGACCCGCGTGTGCTTGCCATCTCAGTGTTTGGCTCGCTCGGGCGGGGTAACTGGGACGACTACTCCGACTTGGATCTTGATGTCGTGCTTGCCGATGGTATCCGTGTCGAGTCGGTGCCGGAACTCCAGCGGCTGTGCGCTACCCTTGCCGACAGCGGGGAGCACGTCGCTGTCGTCGTGGCTGACGGCCCCGACGCTGGCGATGTGGTGCTGGACTCATTGCTTGGCCTGTCAATCAGGTTTCATCCGCTCAACACAACGAGTCCGAACATTGTGGACAGCTTGCGCTTGTTGTGGGGGCGGATTGGCGAGGAAGATATTCGGGCAGCGGGGCTGGCCCGCAGCACCATACCGTCGCCTGCGCGGGAGTTGACGGCGCGTTGCCTCCGCGAGGCGCTGGCGGTGGACATCGCGCTCCAGCGGGGCCGGCTCTGGTCGGCGGTGGAGTGCTTACAAGCCCTGCGTGGCCTCCTCGTAGCACTTTTTGCCCGGACGCACGGCGGTGGGCGTCCTATGCTGACCTTCCGAACGCTGGCTGCCGATGCGCTCCAAGTACAGGTCGGAGCAACCCTCCCACAGTATTCTTTGGCCTCCGCGCAGGGGGCTTTGCGAGCGTCCCTCGACCTGTTGGAGTATGAGCTTCCCTCCCTCACCGCCGACCAAGTTGCCCTCACCCCCGCCGAGAGTGCTCTGCTGCGGCGGATTCGGGAGCGGCAAGCGCGACTCGGTTGAGCGAGCGTGGTCCTGATAGATGCATACACCCTGCGCTCGGTGAAATCAGCGTTGACACATTAAGATATTATTGATATATCACGCCTATGGTCACCGCAGCGCACATCGAAGTATCGTCCCAGAATGATTCCCATCGGGCACCGCTCAAGCGGGAGCAAGCGTACGAAGCGATCCACCGGGCGATCGTGCGCCTTGAACTGCCGCCCGCGAGCCCGATCGACGAGACGGCGCTCGGCAAGCAACTCTGCCTTGGTCGCACACCGATCCGCGAAGCCTTGCAGCGGCTGATGCACGAGGGACTCGTCGCGGTCTTCCCGCGTCGCGGGATGATGGTGGCGCCGATTTCCCTGATGGATTTGCAGCACCTCGCGCAGGCGCGGATGGTCTGGGAGCCGAATATCGCGCGCTTGGCCGCATCGAGTGGAACGGTGGAGATGTGGGATCGGCTCGAAGCGGCGCTTGGCGAGACACCGGAGACCTTCATGACGGTCGAGGATACGGAACAGGGTGCGAATGTCGATCGGCGCTTCCATACCGGCCTCGCCGAGGCGACTGGAAATCCGTTCCTCATCGAACTCGTGGAGCGATCACGGCACCGCAGCGCGCGACTGGCGTTTCTGTTCTTCCGCCACGGCGTCTTCGATCCCGTGACGGAGCAACACTATCGCATCCTGGAGGCGTTACGGCGGGGCGATGGCGACCGCGCGGCAACGCTGATGGAGCAGCACATCGAGGTGACGCGCCAGCGACAGGTGCGTATCTTACAGTAGACCGGTGACGGCAGGGGGAAAGCAGTATGACCACACTTCGCGTCGGGCTCGTCCAGTTGAACACGCAGAGCGATCAGGAGGCGAACCTCGCCGTGATCGAGCGACTCGTCGGGGAGGCGGCGGCGCGGGGAGCGCGCTTCGTGATGCTGCCGGAGTACGCGCCGTACCTCGGCCCGAAAGAGGGCTATCAGGAGGGTGCGGAATCGGTTCCGGGTGCGCTCACCGAGCGATTTGCCGCCCTCGCCCGGCAGCATGATATCTACCTCCACGCCGGTTCGATGGTCGAGCGGACCGAGACGCCCGGCAAGTACGGCAACACGACCGTCGTTTTCGATCCGACCGGCGACATCATCGCAAGATATCGGAAGATCCATCTGTTCGATATCGAGATTCCCGGCAAGGTGAGCGCGAAGGAATCGGACAGCGTCGCGCCCGGCGATGAGATCGTGACCGTGAAGATCGAGGGGATCACCTTCGGCCTCGCCATCTGCTACGACCTCCGGTTCCCCGAGTTGTTCCGCCTCCTCGCGCTCAGAGGGGCGGAAGTGCTGTGCAACCCCGCCGCGTTCACGCTCTACACCGGCAAGGACCACTGGGAGGTCTTGCTGCGCGCGCGGGCAATCGAGAATCAGGCCTGGATGCTTGCCGCCGCGCAATGGGGTCCGCATGAGCCGAACGCGGCGTGCTACGGACGCTCGCTGGCGATTGACCCGTGGGGCACGGTGACGGCGCAGGCTTCGGATGGCGTCGGCGTTGTCGTCACCGAGATTGACACGGCGCTTGTCGCGAAGAACCGAACCGAAGTGCCGTCGCTCGCCAACCGCCAGCCTGCGGCGTACACACTGGAAGCGCGCGGTGCGGCGGTTCTGCGCTAGCGCCGTTATCTCTTGAGCGATGGGGAAAGGTTTGGGAGGTGCATCATGGCAACGGAGAGATTCAGGACACGACTCTCACGGCGCACTATGCTCGGCGGCACAGCCGCCACCGCGATGGCCGCCATCCTTGCGGCCTGTGGCGGCGGAAGCAGCGCGACCGACACGCCGAAAGCGGCATCCACGACCGGTACGACCGCCCCCAGCGCACCCGCGACGGGCGGGACGGCGAAACCGGCGGTTGGCGGGACGCCCGTCGTCGTTGAAGGCAAGGCCGATGGCGCGCCGGTCACCGGCGGGTCACTGACGATCGCCTACAACGATGTGCCGACCCTCGACCCGCGCGTCTCGGGCGCGACGGACTGGTGGCGCGCGGGCTACGCGCTCTTCGACCCACTCATTTACCAGGAGGCGGGCACACTGAAACTTGTTCCCGGCCTCGCGCAATCCTGGCAGGCTGCGGATGATGGGAAGTCCTACACGCTCAAACTCCGGCAGGATGTCAAATTCCACGACGGGACGCCCTTCAATGCGGACGCCGTCAAGTACACCTTCGATAGCATCATGGACCCGGCCCTGAAGTCGCTCACCGCGATCGGCTACCTCGGGCCGTACACAGGCACTGATGTCATTGATCCGTTCACGGTGAAAGTGAACTTCTCAGCACCGTACGCGCCCTTCCTCAACAATCTCACGCACAGCGTCCTGTCACCCGTCTCGCCCGTGGCGGGGAAGAACTACAACGCGTTCGCGGCGCATCCCGTTGGCACCGGGCCGTTCATGTTCAAGGAATACAAGGCGCAAGTCTCGATGACCTTCGTGCGCAACCCCGATTACAAGTGGGGCCCCGCACTGATGCGCAACCAGGGCGCGCCCTACCTCGATCAGGTGACGTATCGCTTCGTGCCCGTCGGCGAGTTCGCGACCAACCTCGGCCTGTTGCAGAACGGCGAGGTGCAG
Source organism: uncultured Thermomicrobia bacterium (assembly GCA_937968015.1). Lineage (GTDB taxonomy): Bacteria > Chloroflexota > Chloroflexia > Thermomicrobiales > JALYUS01 > JALYUS01. The sequence continues at coordinate 38,424 of CALBSO010000023.1, read as the reverse complement.
ATGAGCAACGGCATCGCGCCGCAGGAATTGGCGAATGTGCAGAAGGACCCGAAGTACCAGGCGCTGCTGCCGCTCGTGCCCGGCTCCCCGCAGATCTTCCCCCTGAACCTGACGAAACCGCCAACGGATGATCTCAAAGTGCGGCAGGCGCTCAACTACGCGGTCGATATGCCGGCGATCATTGATACGCTCTGGTACGGCGGGCGGAAGGCCGCGCGTGGTCCGCTCTCCTCACCGACCCTGGACTACAACCCCGCAGTCGAGTCGTACTATGGCTATAACCCGACCAAGGCGAAGGCGCTCCTCGATGAGGCGGGCTGGAAGCCGGGGCCGGACGGTATCCGCGTCAAGGACGGCCAGCAACTGAAGGTGCTGACGATCATCACGACCGGCATCGAAGGCAAAAACGCCGAACTCGCGCAGGCATACTTCAAGGATGTCGGCATTGCCAATCAGGTGGACGAGCAGGAGTACGCGCAGACCGCGACGCGCTATCTCGCCAGCGAACACAACATCGCCCGCATTTTCTTCTCGCACACGGACCCCGTCGTCCTGACGACCCTGTACCATTCCAAGAATATCAAGGGGACGAACTTCAACCGGACGATGAAGCCGGACCCGAAACTGGACAGTATGCTGGATGCCGCGCAGGCTGATCTGAACTCGGAGACGCGCAAGCAAAAGTACTTCGACATCCAGACGTACATCATGGATAACGCGCTCATCATCCCGCGATGGGAGGAACGCGTCTTCTGGGTGGCGAAGACGAACGTCAAGGGGTTGCACTTCCAGGCACTGGGTGGCCCGTGGTTGCAGGACACCTGGATCGCGGCGCAATAGTCCGAGTGAGGTAGCGTATGGGCGCGTTTCTGCTCCACCGCCTGGCCCGGCTGGCCGCTGTCCTGTTCGGCGTCTCGCTCCTGACCTTTTCGGTGCTGCACCTGATCCCCGGCGATCCGGTTCGGGTGATGCTCGGCGACAGCGTCAGCGGCGCGGCCTCCGGGGATCAGTCGCAGTCCGCGTATGACAACCTGCGGCGCCAATTGGGGCTGGATCTGCCGCTCCCTGTCCAGTATGGACGGTATGTCGGTCACGCGCTGACGGGCGATCTCGGTCACTCGTTCCAGACGCGGCGGACGATCCTCAGCAGCATCCGGGACGCGCTCCCGGCGACGCTTGAACTCGCGTTCGCCGGGATGGCGATCGCCATCCTGCTTGGGACGACGCTCGGCATCATCGCCGCGCTCAAGCATCATACCTGGTGGGATACCGGGATCATGGTTCTCTCGCTCCTCGGTCTGGCGATGCCGAGTTTCTGGCTCGGGCTCGTGCTGCTGCTCATCTTCTCGTTCCGTCTGCATTGGTTCCCCGTGACGACCGAGGCCGGCGCCTCCGCGATCGTTCTCCCCGCGCTCACGCTCGGCCTGGGCACGGCGGGGACGATTGCCCGGCTCGCTCGCGCGTCGCTGCTGGAGGTGCTCCGCAATGAGTACGTGCTGACCGCCCGCGCGAAGGGATTGCGCGAGCGCGTTGTCATCACGCGGCACGCGCTCGTCAATGCGCTCATCCCCGTCGTGACGGTGGTCGGCTTGCAGTTCGGTCAACTGCTGGCGGGCGCGTTCATCATCGAGGTCGTCTTCGCGCGGCAAGGGATTGGCCGCCTGCTCGTGGACGGCGTCCTGTCGCGCGATTACCCGATGGTCCAGGGGGTCGCGCTCGTCGCGGGCGTCGGGTACGTGCTCGTCAATTTCCTCGTTGACCTGTCGTACGCATGGCTCGATCCGCGTATCCGCCATGCATGAGGAGACGGCGATGCCCACTGCTGCGCGTGCTCAGGACGCACTGGCCGAAGCGGTTTTCACGCGGCGGCCACGAAGTTTCATGTACGACGCATGGCGCGGCCTGCTCCGAAGCCGCAGCGCGATCGCGGGCGGGGTGGTGCTCGCGCTGTTGATCCTGCTCGCCATCATCGCGCCGCTCATTTCGTCGTACGATCCGACCGCCGTCGCGCTGCGCACGCGTCTCCAACCGCCGAGCGCGTCGCACTTCTTCGGCACCGATGAGTTCGGGCGGGACATCCTGACGCGGGTCTTCTACGGCGCGCGCATCAGCCTGCCCGTCGGGTTGATCGCGCTCGCCATCGGCGTCTCGCTCGGCACCCTCGTCGGGCTGATCGCGGGGTTCTACGGCAAGGCCGTGGACGCCCTGCTGATGTGGATGGTGGATGTCCTGCTCGCCTTCCCCGGCTTACTCCTCGCACTCCTCGTTGTGGCGATCCTCGGCGTGGATTTGCGCAATGTGATGATCGCGGTCGGCGTCTCGATGATTCCGCGCTTCGCCCGTCTCGTTCGGGGAACGGTACTGTCCGCGAAAGAGAACCTCTATGTGGATGCCGCGCGCGCCATCGGCGTGCCGGAGCGCCGGATCCTCGTCCGGCATGTTCTGCCGAATGTCATCTCACCGGTGATCGTGCTGGGAACACTCAGTCTCGGCGTGACGATCCTGACGGCGGCAGGGCTGAGTTTCGTCGGCTTGGGCGCCAAGCCGCCCAGCCCGGAGTGGGGCGCGATGATCGCGGAGGGGAGGCAGTTCCTGCAGCGCCAGTGGTGGATCGGCACCTTCCCCGGCGTCGCGATTCTGCTTACCGTCCTTGCGGTTAACCTGATCGGGGACGGCCTGCGTGACGCGCTCGATCCACGGATGCGCGTGTAACAAATGCGTGGTGGGGCAGGTTTTCAACCTGCTGGATCACAGGGGAGAAACCTGTGCCACCGTACGGGAGGAGGCGAACAACGTGGTCATCGTCAATCCGCGAGTGCAGCCAACGGTATCAGCGGACCTCATCGCCCAACTTGGCAAGATTCCGCCCGCCACCATCGGGCATGTGCTCGAACATGAATTCATGGACCCCGGCCTGCGCCCGCTCACCACCAATTTCTCTTTCTGCGGCCCGGCGGTGACGGTGCGCTGCTTCGGGACGGACAGTGCCATCGTGCATTACGCGGTGGATGTTGCCCAACCGGGTGACGTGGTGATCGTGGACCGATTGGGCGATCTGCGCTACGCCTGCTGGGGTGGTGGCGTCGCGCTCGCGGCCCACGTCAAGGGGATTGCGGGCGCGGTGGTGGACGGCATGCTCACTGACCGGGTGGAGATCACGGAGATGCCCTTTCACGTTTTCGGGCGCGGCCTCTCACCCGTCACGACCCGTGCACCGGGTCTGACGGGCGAATTAAACGTCCCCGTGCGCTGTGGCGGCGTGATCGTCAACGCCGGCGACATCATCCTCGCCGACGACGACGGCATCCTCGTCCTCGCGCCGGAGCGAGTCGCGGCGATTATCGAGGAGTTCATGCCGCGCGTGCTGCGTGAACCGGAGATGCACCGCCAGATGCGCGAAGGCGGCGTGTCGCTCGCGGAGCGGAGCGGCGCGAAGGCGCGGATCGAGGAGACGCTGCGGCGTCAGCCAGGACAGTGACGTGCCGCGCGAGCGGCGAAAGGAAATCAATCCCATGAACGATTGTATGGAATCTCTCCGGGACGGGCGATTGCGCCGCCGGAGTCTGCTCATCGGCGCCGCGGCGACGACTGCGGCCGCGATTCTCTCGGCGTGTGGCTCGAATAGTTCGAGTGCGACCAACACCCCGGCCGCGAAGACTACGCCGCAGGCAAGTGGAGCGATCGCGCCAACCGCGGCGCTCGCCCCGGCCAGTACGGCGAGCGCGGCGAGCGTGGTCAGCGGCGGCCCGACGGCAAATGCCAGCGCAGGGACGCCGAAAAAAGGCGGTACGCTCCGCTACGGCCTTTCCACCGACCCCTCAAACTTTGAGCCACACGTCTCGACGGGGGCGGCGTCGAGCGATGTCAAGATCATGGTCTACAGTACGCTGATTACCTACGATACCCAGGGGCAACTGGTCGGCGACCTCGCCGAGTCCTTCGGCTGGCCGGACCCCAAGACCTTCGAGGTCAAACTCCGCCAGGGCGTGCAGTTCCACAATGGCGATACCCTGACTCCCGATGATGTCGTCTTCACCTTCCAACGCATCAAGGACCCGAAGACCGCCGCCTCGAATGCCCCGTACCTCGCGGATGTGGACACCATCGAGGCGGGGGACAACAATGTCGTCCGCTTCCGCCTCAAGCAACCCAATGCGACACTCCCCTACGGCATCGCGGACGCCAGTAGTCTGATCGTCTCGAAGAAGTGGATCACGAGTGGCGCGGACCCGAAGACGACGATGATGGGCACGGGGCCATTCAAGTTCGTCGAACGCAAGCCCGGCGTCTCGATCACGCTCACGCGCAACCCCAACTACTTCCTGCCGAACCTGCCCTACCTGGACGGGATCACCTTCCAGCCGATGGCGGACGACAATGCCCGCGTGACCGCCCTCCGCTCCGGCAGCGTGGACTTCATTGACTACGTGCCCTATACCCAGATGGACATCATCCAGAAGTCGCCCGACCTGGTCTTCAAGTCCGACAAAGTACTCGGCTTCGGCTGGCTCGCCTTCATTGTGGACAAGAAGCCGGTGGACGACGTCCGCATCCGGCAGGCATTCGCGTACGGCATGGACCGGCAGAAGATGGTGGATGTCGCCTTCAGCGGTCACGGCGCGCCGATCACGGGCGGCATCATCCCGCAGGGGTGGGTCGGGTACTCGCCGGACCTCGAAGGCACGTACAAGCCGAACTACGACAAGTCCAAGCAATTGCTGCAGGCCGCCGGCATGCCGACATTCAACACCGATGTGCTCACCACGTCGAGTTACTCCGTTATCCAGCGCCCCGCCCTTGCCGCCCAGGCGGAGTTGAAGAACGCAAACATCAACGTGAACCTCGTGCAGCAGGAATGGCTGCCATTCAATGACACCGTGAAAGCAGGGACCTACGCCGTCCATATTTGGGGGTCCGCGCCGGCGTTCAACGACCCGGACTTTCTCACACGCTATGTCGGCAGCACGGGCTTCTTCGCGAAGCAGATTCACTTCAAGGACGACCAGATTGATCAGTGGCTCCTTCAGGGGCGGCAAACGCTCGACCCAGCGCTACGCGGCGAGATTTATCACAATGTGGAGAAGCGCGTGCTCGATCTGGTGCCGTGGACGTACCTGATCCGGCGCGAGCAGGGCGAGGCGATGCAGAAGTATGTGAAGGGCTATACGCACCTCGCGGCGGGCAGTTGGACGCAGATTACGCTCCGCGAGACGTGGCTGGATAAGTAGAGGGTTCGAGGTTCGAGGTGCGGAGTTCGGAGTGGTGCGTGATCTTCTTCGAACTCCGCACCTCGAACCCGTTGAGGAGCACAGCGACAGATGGGACGCTATCTTGCGCGCCGGATAATCTACCTCGTCGTGCAGGTTTTCTGCGTGGCAACGATCGTTTTCCTTCTGCTCCGGCTCGTGCCGGGCGATCCGGCACGAGCCGTTCTCGGCGAGAACGCGACGGGGGAGCAGGTGGCGACGGTGCGTCATCAGTTGGGCCTCGACCGCCCGCTGCTGATCCAATATGGGCGATGGATGGGGCACATCGTGCGCGGTGATTTCGGCGCCTCAATTCTCAGCGGCCGACCGGTGCTGACGGATGTGCGGCAGCGGATCGGCAACACGATCGAATTGATCGTCCTTTCCACGTTCATCTCGCTCCTCGTCGGCATCCCGCTGGGGATCATCGCCGCGCTCCGGGCCAACCGCACGGAGGATTACACGCTCAGTAGCGCGGCGATGCTGGGATTGTCGCTGCCCAGTTTCGTCGTCGGGAGCGTCCTGCTGCTGATCTTCGCCTTGAAACTCCACTGGTTGCCACCGAGCCAGTTCGTCTCGTGGCAGGAGAATCCGGGGCAGCATATCACGTTGCTTGTCTTGCCGGTGGTGACGCTCGCCGCGTCCACAACCGCTGTTATCCTGCGGATGACGCGCTCGGCGATGCTCGAAGTGATCCGGCAGGACTACATTCGTACCGCCCGCGCGAAGGGTCTCGGGGAGCGGGTTATTCTCCTGCGGCACGCGCTGCGGAACGCGGTCAATCCGGTGGTCAGCGTTACCGGGCTGGAGCTGGCATCCTTGCTCGGCGGGACGGTGATCGTGGAGACGATCTACGGATGGCCGGGCCTCAGTTCACTACTGCTCTCCGGCGTCCGCTCGCGGGACTATCCTGTCGTGCAGGGGGTTGTGCTCGTGATCGCCGTGCTGACTATCCTGATTAACTTGCTCGTTGATCTCGCCTACGGCGTGCTCGACCCCCGCATCCGGCACGAATAGGAGCGCGCCCATGGCTGCACGAGAAGAAGTCGTCCTGCACGATCGCCTGAACAGCGAAATGGCGTCGGCGCGGACGCGAGATCGGAATACAATGCTCTCCCGCGCACTGCGGAACCCACGGGTCACGGTCTGCGGCGTCTTCCTCATCCTGATCGGCGCGGTCGCCATCGGAGCGCCCCTGATCGCGCCCCACGATCCGGCGGCGCAACTGGCAAAGCCGCTCCTCCAACCGGGTCGCGCATATTTCCTCGGCACGGACGATTTCGGGCGCGATGTCCTCAGTCGGCTACTCTACGCGGGGCGCATCTCGCTCGGCGTCGCGGCAGCCTCGGTCGTCATTGCCACCTTCGCAGGCGTCTGGCTCGGGCTTGTCGCCGGGTATTACCGGGGCTGGGTTGAGACGATCATTATGCGCGCGATGGAGGTGCTGCTCAGTTTCCCGACGATCATCCTCGCGATCGCGATTGTGTCGGTACTCGGGCCGAGCATCCGCAACATCATCATCGTCATTGCGGTCGTCTATATCCCGCGGTTCGTTCGCATTGTCTATGGCACGACACTCTCAGTTCGGGAGGCGGAATTCATCCAAGCAGCGCGAGTGATCGGCGCACGCGACCCATACATCATCCGCACGGCGGTGCTGCCCAATGTGCTGGCTCCGATTCTCGTGCAGATCTCTCTCAGCCTCGGCTTCGCGATTCTCGTGGAGGCGGGGCTCTCCTTCCTCGGGCTAGGCGCGCAGCCACCGACGCCGTCGTGGGGCAACATGGTTGCCGCCGCGCGCGATTTCATGGAGACGAACACGGTCTTATTGATCGCACCCGCCGCTGCGGTGGGGCTGACGATTATGGCCCTCAATACGCTCGGTGATGGGTTGCGTGATGTGCTCGATCCCCGCCTGCGGGGAACGGGATAAGACCTTTGCAAAACCGACGACTCTCAGTGACAGACAGCGTTCTTGGTCGTTGATACACACAGGGAAAGGAACATCACATGGCACAGCGGCGCACGGTGGAACTCGGCCGGATGAGTTGGGCGGAAGTGGCGGAGATCGTGCCGCGGAATCCGGTACTGCTCCTGCCGATTGGCACCATCGAGCAGCACGGGCCGCATCTGCCGGTCAATGCGGACAACATGGTCGCCGAGTACGTGGCGCTCCACGCCGCCGAGCAAACGGACGCCTACGTCCTGCCGGGCATCAACTATGGCTGCTCGGCGGTCTTCCGCAAGTTCGCCGGCACGATCCCCGTGCGGCAGGAGACGCTGGCGAACGTCATCCGCGATGTCTGCCAATCGCTCCTCGCGCAAGGATTTCGCCGGTTCATCTTCGTGGATAACCACGGCGGCAACGAACCGGTCTGCGAGCAGGTGGCGCGGGAACTGAAGGCGGCGCACGGTATCGTCATCGGCAGCATTTATCCCTGGAATCTCGGTTATGGCCTGATGCGGGACACCTATGAGGACGCAGCGACCGCATATGGCCACGGCGCCGAACCGGAGACCTCCGCGATGATGGCGATGTTCCCTGACGACGTCGTGCGCGAGCGGATGGAGGCGGGTGGCTATCAGCCGTTCGCGGGGTGGCAAGTGCAGAATTACAGCAAAATTACCGTGCCCGGCCAGTCGGTGAGCGGGACGGTCTACCTCGACAGCGACGAAGTCGCGCCGAATGGCGTGACGGGCAGCCAGCGCGAGTCCTCCGCGGAGCGCGGCCGGATTTGGATCGAGCGGATCGTCGGCTTCGCCGCCGCTTTCATTAAGCACTACGACACGGTGACGGCAAATGCCGATTGGGCACACCAGCCGGCCCGCTGAAAGGAACGAACTGATGAATGCACGGACGACACTCCGTCTCTCCCGCGATCTCGCGGTGTCCCGGAACGCCATGGTTGCCGCGAAGCATCCATGGGCCGTAGAAGCGGCGCTCGACATCCTCGATCGGGGAGGCAATGCGGTAGACGCGGCGGTGACGGCGGCCTTCGCGATCGGCGTCATTGAACCGTGGATGAGCGGCATCGGTGGCGGCGGCTTCATGACGATTCAGATGGCGGGCGGCGAGCGCCACGTCATTGACTACTTCAGTCGCGCGCCACAGGCCGCGAAACCGGACATGTACGAATTGACCGAGGGCGCGCGAGCGGATGCTGTCGGCTTCACGGGCATCAAGGATGAGGCGAATGCGTACGGGCCGCGCTCCGTCGCCGTGCCCGGGATGGTCGCCGGGATGGCGCTCGCGCTGGAGCGGTTCGGCACAAAGGAGATCGGCGAGGCGATCGCTCCTGCAATTGACTTCGCGGAGCAGGGCTTCCCGGTGGATTGGTACTGCGGGATGCTCCTCGCCTCACAGCAGCCAATCATCAAGCGGGACGCGGAGACCGCGCGCATCTTCCTCCGCGATGGCATCGCACCCGCACCGCTCTTCGGCAAGCCGCTCCCGCGCATCGCGCAACCTGACCTCGCCAATACGCTACGGCGCATCGCCAAACAAGGAGCGGAGGGCTTCTATCGGGGTGAGACCGCCGAACGAATCGCGGCGCATATGGACAAACTCGGCGGCATCCTGACCACCGACGATCTCGCGCGGTACGCCCCAACCATTGCGGACCCGCTCGTACTCAACTATCGCGATGTCGAACTTGTCCTCCTTCCCCACCAGGCGGGGGGCGTCACGATCGGTGAGGCTTTCAATATCCTCGATGGGTTCGACCTCCGCGCCACCGGTTGCAATACCGCGACGACACTCCATCAGATCGCTGAGGCGAGCCGCCGTGGCTATGCGGATCGCTTCGCCTACGTCGGCGATCCGGATTTTAACGATGTTGACTGGCAGATGCTCACCTCCAAGGAGTACGCGGCGCACCGCCGGGTGGAGATTGATCCGCACCATGCCTCGCAACCGAAGCCTGGCGAGGGGATTACGCGCGGGCGCGTCGAGCAGCGCGTCGAAGTTCCGGCGGATGGCGGCTGCACGACGCATCTCTCCGTCGTGGACCGGGACGGCAACATGGTCTCGCTGACACAGACGCTGACGCTGATCTTTGGCTCGGCGGTGACAGTGCCGGGGACGGGTGTACTCCTCAATGACAACATGAACCTCTTCGATCCGGTTCCCGGTGGGCCGAATGAGATCCGACCGGGGAAGCGCCCGGCATCGAGCATGGCACACGTGATCGCGGTGCGGGACGGCGTGCCGGTGCTCGCGGTCGGCGCGCCGGGTGGCCGCCGGATCATGGACACCTGCATGCAGATGGCGCTGGACACGATCGACTTCGACCTGGATATCGCCGCCGCGTGTGGCGCGCCATTGATAGATTGCGCGGGGCCGGAACTGCTCGTGGATGATCGTGTACCCGCCGCAACCCGGGCGAAACTACGGGCGATGGGGCACAACGTGATGGATGTGGAAGTTTCGTTCTCGCCACGCGGCTTCGCCAGCCCAACCGGCGTGACGGTTGATCCCGCGACGGGGCTGCGCTACGGCGGCGCGGATCCGTTCGGTGGCGCCGGCATCGCCGCGGGTCGCTGATCGCTCCGGGGTCAGCACATCGAGATAGAGCGGGGCAGGCCATTCGGACCTGCCCTCATCCTGTCACAACGGTCTCGGTGTCAATCACCATGCAAAATCTATGGGACAGCCGTTGCCGATCTTGTTCGCCGAAAGCGGATGAGGCGCGGGAGATATTTCTGGTGATTACCGCTCTTCTCTCCTCGCTAGCCGCCCGCTATGGCCCCCATGACCAGAAACGGCTCGATCCCCATCGCGACCGCGTCGGGGAGCGGCGCGTCCGGCGACTCGTGGGACAGGTCCTGCGCGCAGGCGAAGAACCGCAAGAATGGTCGGCGCTGCTGCGTGACGTGGTCGCGGATCGTCCCGCGCAGCATCGGATAGGCGGCCTCGAGTGCGTCGAGGACCGAGCGCTGCGTCACCGACCCCTCAACGTGCAGTTCTACCTCTCCGGCGACGCGCGCCAGGATCCGCAGGTGGGGTGGGAGCTCGACGCGGATCATGGCAGCGTCTGCACTTCGACGGACAACACGGCCGGAAGGTCGCGCACGATGGCGGCCCAGCTGTCTCCGGCGTCGGCGGATGCGTAGACCTGCCCGCCCGTGGTGCCGAAGTACACGCCGCACGCATCGAGTGTGTCCACCGCCAGCGCGTCGCGCAATACATTGACGTAGCAGTCGCTTTGTGGCAGGCCGTCCGTGAGCGCTTCCCATTCATCGCCGCCTGTCCGGCTGCGGTAGACGCGCAGTTTCGCGTCGGGCGGGTAATGCTCGGAGTCGCTCGTGATCGGCACGACGTAGATCGTCTCCGGCTCGTGCGCGTGGACGGCGATCGGGAAGCCGAAATCGCTCGGCAGATTCCCGCTCACCTCGTGCCACGAATCGCCGGCGTCGTCGCTGCGCATGATGTCCCAATGCTTCTGCATGAAGAGCACGTCCGGACGCGACGGGTGCATGGCGACGCTGTGGACGCAGTGGCCGATGTCGGCAACCGGGTCAGGGATGTAGTCGGATCGCAGGCCGCGATTCACCGGCCGCCACGTCGTGCCGCCATCGTCGGTGCGGAACACGCCCGCGGCGGAGATGGCGACGAAGATCCGCCCGGCATGGCGCGGATCGAGCACGATCGTGTGCAGGCACATCCCACCGGCACCCGGTTGCCAGAGATGCCCCGAGGCCTCGCGCAGTCCGGAGAGTTCCTGCCACGTCTGCCCGCCATCGGCCGAGCGGAACAATGCCGCGTCTTCCACCCCGGCGTAGACGGTCTCCGGGTCGGTCAGCGACGGTTCGAGATGCCAGACGCGCGCGAATTCCCACGGATGCTGCGTGCCGTCGTACCACTGGTGCGTGCCGGGGGCGCCGTCGTACGTGAACTGGTTACTGACCGGCTCCCACGTCCTGCCGCCATCGTCGGAGCGCTGGATCATCTGCCCGAACCAGCCGCTGGACTGCGATGCATAGAGCCGGTTCGGGTCAACGGGCGATCCCTTGAGATGGTAGACTTCCCAGCCCGCAAAATGAGGGCCCGTGATGTCCCACTCCGCTCGCCTGCCGTCCGATGTCAAGATGAACGCGCCCTTGCGCGTGCCGACCAGAACTCGCACCCCGCTCATCGCTCACCCCTTTCTGCGTTTCTGTCAAACCGACCGGGAAGTCGGCGCGCATCAATGCGCGCCCGTCCAGAACGTACGTTCTAAATGTACTGGCGAACGTGAACCTTGTCAAGCGCCATGCGATTCGTCTCTCGTCGCGATCACGGCGACAGGTGAAAGCAAGTCGACACAGCGCGGCGCACTCGGTGTGCGCCGCGCTATTCACGCGCGGGGTAAGCGAGCGGCACTTCTGCGCGATCAGCGCACGAAGTGAGCGCTCGCTGCCGAGGGGAAAGTGAGCAGTCTTCGCCACCGGGCAGGTGTTCGTCGTGGACAGCCTGCCCCTGCCGGTCTGCGACCGAGTGCGCGCCGCGCTGCCGCAAGGTGCGGGGAGACGAATATTACGGCTACTGCGCGGCGAAGGAGGAGAAGTTCTTTGGTTGGCGACCGTATCTTGTTTGCACCCCGGCGGGCATCCCGGTCGCCTTCGATCTCCTGTCCGCGAGTTTGCACGACCTCACGCCGATGCATGAGTTGATTGAGCGAGTGCCGAGGAAATCGTACATGACGCATGAACCCGACCGAACTGATTTTGTGCTGGGACAAGCCCCCTCCCCCACTGTTGTGGGGAAGGGGGCTCACCGTACCGATCAGACCGGCTTCAGCCGCCCCGTAAGCATGAGCATCGTGACGATGCCGTCCGCGTAGGGCGCGTTTTGCAGGATCGGATCGTCATCCGGCGGCCATGGCTGCACGCGCACCCCCTCGAGCACGGCATTGTTGCCGTATCGCTCGTAGATGGGGATGATCGGCAGGAGTTCATTGAAGACCCTGGCGATCTTCGTCACATTTGCCTTCTGCGCCCCCTCATCGAGGCCGTCGGCGGAATCGAGCGTCAGTTTCTCGAGGTCCACATCCCCCGCCACGTCCGTCTTCTGCTTGAGGGGGAAGGCCTGCCCCTTGCCGCCGTTGTTCACGGCGCGGGTGTTGTGCAGGAACAATGCCGTGTCGTATGAGAAGAATGGGTGCGGATTCGTGCTCGCCCCCCAGCCGGCTTGCGCCAACTGGAAGTTGCCCTTGTCAATATCCACCGGATGCTGCGTGTACGTGACAGCGCGCACGACCGTCTTGAAGCCGAACTTCGTCAACTGCTCGGCGCTGTTCTGCGCGGAGGTGGACTGGTCCACGAATTCTGCCGGGGTAAGCAGTTCGAACTCGGCACGCTGGCCGTCCTTCGTCGCCCAGACGCCGTCGCCGCCCTTCTTCCAGCCCAGGTCCGTGAGGATACTCGCCGCCTTGGTCGGATCATACGGGTACGGGTTGAGCGTCTTAACATCCGCGTCGGATATCCACTTGGGAACGAGGATATCGCTCATCCCCGTCATGTACTTGACGCCCTTGCCGGAGTTGGCGTACGTCACCTTGGCGTTCTGGTCGCGATCAATCGCCATCGCCATCGCCTGCCGCACGCGCTTATCACCCAGGATATTGCCCAGTTTGTCGAAGTTGATAAAGAGCGAGCCACCGGAATAAACTGGCGGCCGGATGACGCGGATACCCGCCTGCTGCATCGCCTGATCGGTCGTCGGCGGGAAACCGTGCGTGGCGTAGTCCACGTCCTTGCTGAGCACAACCGGGGTGATGTCCGGCGTCTCGCCGTTGAAGTTGACGATCTTGTCGAACTGCACCTGATCGGCGTTCCAGGCGGTCGGGTTCTTCGGCATCGTGAACTGCGCGTTCGTGATGCTCTTGACGTCAATGTTGAAGGGGCCACTGGCGATAATGCTGTCCGGTTTGAAGTTCGTGAACTCCTGCAGGAGCTGCTTCCCTTCGGGGTCGCTGATCGTCTTGCCGCCATTGAAGAGGTCCTGCGCGCGCTTCGCCCACGGGCCGTAGGTGACGTCCGAGGCCGTGTTCGTGCGGAGCACGTATCGCTGCACGACCGTCGAGGGCTGTTTCATGTGGAAGTTGACGGTATATGCGTCCGGCGCGTCAATCTTGTCCACATACTTCCAGACCGACTGGGACAGGATGCGCATGCACCAGAAGGTGCTGAGCACGTCTTTCGAGGTGAAGTCTTTGCCGTCGCTCCACTTCGCGCCCTTGCGTAGATTGACCGTGAAGGTATCGCCATTGACGAATTTCCAGTCCGTCGCCATCAGGGGCAGCCATTTATTCTCTTTCCAGTAATACATGGCGAACGGCTCGATGATCAGGTCCGCGTAGATGTTCGGTGGCTGCATAATCGTGTGCGCGATGCTCTGGATCATGTTGAGGTTGCCCGTCGGGGGCACCTCATACGGCCAGGCGGAGTGGAACTCCTTATTGCCCGCCTTGCTCGTCGTCGCGGGGGCTTTCGTCGGCTGTCCGGCGGCGGTCGTTGGTGCGCCCCCCGCAGTCGTCGGGTTCGCGGCCGCCTTCGGCGTGTCGGTCGCATTGCCGCCGCCGCACGCGGCGAGGGCCGCGCCGGCCGCCGCGCCCGCCATGACGGCGAGGAAGCGGCGACGCGTCACTGCCCCGATGCGTTTCGTCTCGTCATTGAACATGCTCGTGCCTCCGGTTCTGAAGTACTGAGTACTGAGTGCTGAGCGCGTGTGCGCTTGCTGGCCACCGCTCACTGCCTGCGGTCCACTGCCCCACTGATCCTCCTCTCATGCCGTCGCACGCTCGCCCGCGCATCCCGCCGCGTCATCCATGGCAATCCTGCCGCGTTCCCGCGCCACAACGTGGCAGGCCACATCCCGCCCTTCCCCCACATCCATGAAGACGGGCGCCACGCTGTCACAGAGGCCCGGCACGAACAAAGGGCAGCGCGGATGGAAGACGCAACCGGTGGGAAGGGCGAGCAGGTTCGGGATTTCGATGCTCCGCAGTTGCAATTTTTCTTTCGCCTGTGTCATGTCCGGGTCCGCTTCCGGGATCGCCGCGATGAGCGCCCGCGTGTACGGGTGCAATGGTGTGCCGATCACCTGCGGCGTCCGCCCATACTCGACCAGATTCCCGACGTACATCACGCCGACGTTCCCCTCCCACGCGAAATACTTGACGACCGCGAGATCGTGGGTGATGAAGAGGAACGTGACGCCCAATTCGTCGCGGAGCCGGAGCATCGTGTTGAGAAGGCTGACGCGGATCGAGACATCCACCATCGAGACCGCCTCGTCGGCGATGATGATGCGCGGGTTGAGCGCGAGCGCCCGCGCGATCGAGACGCGCTGCCGCTGGCCGCCGCTCAACTGGTGGGGATGCTTCGTCAGGAAGTTCTCCGGCGGCGTGAGCTCCACCTGGCTGAGCAATTCTGCCGCGCGATCATCCGCCTGCCGCCGCCCGCGCACGAGATGGTGGTGGAGAAGCGGCGCGCGCAGCGTCTCCCCGATCGTATGCACGGGATTCAACGAGGCGTACGGGTCCTGATGGACGATCTGGACGGCGCGGCGGTACGTCTTCGTCTCCGCCTTCGTCATCGCGCTCAGATCGCGCCCCGCGTAGCGCACGACCCCACTCGTCGGTCGCAGCAACCCCGCCGCCATCCGCGCCATTGTCGTCTTGCCGCTCCCGCTCTCGCCGACGAGACAGAGGATCTCCCCCTGCTCGATCGCGAGCGAGATGTCATCCACGGCGTGGATCCGGCCACGTCGGGTGACGAACTCGCGACGGACAGACTCGAAGGCCAAAAGGGGGTCATTCATTGCGTTCCACCCGCAAACGGTCGGTTCCGATCCACCTGGTCGTGATGGAAACAGGCCGTGTAATGATCCTCCGCCACGCGTTCGAGGGGTGGCGCCTGCCGCGCGCAGATCTCCGTCGCATATCGGCAGCGGGGATGGAAGGGACAGCCCGGCGGAATATCGAGCAGGTTCGGCGGCGAACCGGGGATCGAGGTGAGTGGCGTAAATTCGTCGCCCGCGATGGGCGGAACGGCATCGAGGAGACCGACGGTGTAGGGATGCTTCGGCGCGTAGAACACCTCGCGCACGGGGCCGATCTCGACGATCTGCCCGGCATACATCGTTGCCACACGGTCCGCGAGTTCGGCGGCCAGCGATAGGTCGTGCGAGATGAAGAGCATGGTGAACTGGAGACGCTGCCGCAGGGCGCGAATGACATCAATAATCATCCGCTGCGTGAGGATGTCGAGCGCGGTCGTCGGTTCGTCGAGGATCAGGAGTTGCGGTTCCAACAGGAGGCCGAGGGCGATCGAGACGCGCTGCCGCATCCCGCCGCTCAACTCGTGCGGGAACGCGGGCAAGACGCGATCGGGGTCCAATTGCACCATCCGCAGGAGTTCCGCCGCGCGTGCGCGCGTGCGGGCATCCTCACGCTGCCCGTGCGCGCGGGCGGTGTCCTGGAAGTGATCCGCGACGCGCAGCACGGGGTTGAGCGCGTTGAGCGCGGACTGGAAGACCATCGCGCATTCCTGCCAGCGGAACCGGCGCATCTGCTCATTATGAAGCGCGAGCAGGTTGAGCGTGTCGCCGTCCTTCGTGCGGAAGCGGGCAGCGCCCTGCGCCACGCGCGCTGTGCGGGCGAGTAAGCCGAGCAGCGCAAGCCCCAGTGTGGACTTGCCCGAACCACTCTCCCCGATCAGCGCGATGGATTCACCCGCCCGCACATCGAACGTCACGCCGCGGACAGCCTGCATCATGCCCGCTCGCGTGCGGTACTCCACCCAGAGGTCCTGAACGGCGAGGACGATTCCCTCCTCCAACCGCTCCCCGGCCGGCGAGGTCTTGGTGGGTGAAGTGACGCGATCACGCAGCATCTGCTACCCCTCCCTGAGTCGTGGGTTGAAAATCTCTTCCAGCGACCGGGAAATCATCACGAGCGAGAGTTGCAGGAGCGAGATCGCGAGGATCGGCGAGAGGATGTACCAGAGGCTGTTGCGGAAGAAGAGCGCGCCGCGCGTATAGGCGAGGTTGATCATCAGCCCCCAGTTGTCGCCCGCGAGGGGTACGAGGCCGAGGAAATAGAGGATGATCTGGCCATAGATCGCGCTCGTCATGGCGATCACGAAGTTGATGACGATGTAACTCATCATATTTGGGATCACTTCACGGAAGATGATATACGGCGTGCCGAGGTCCAGCATCCGCGCGGCCTCGATATACTCCCGCTCCTTCAACGAGAGGACCTGCGCCCGCACCGCGCGCAGGAGCGTCGGCCACGAAACCGCCGCGATGATGAAGGCGAGCAGGATCGGGCTGCTCAGCTTGATGAATGCCGCGAGGACGCCAAGGAGGATGATGTAGGGAATTGTCAGGACCACATCCGCGACGGTGAGGATCAGTGAATCGAGCCAGCCGCCGATGAAGGCGCTGAGCGCCCCGAAGGTCACGGCAATCGCGGTGGAAAGCAGGGCAGCGAGCGCGCCGACGATCATGATGCTCCGCCCGCCGCGCACGATCTGCACGAGCACATCGCGCCCCTCATAGTCGGTTCCGAAGATGTGCCGGGATGACGGCGCCTGGTAAATCTGCGTGAGGTTCGTCGTCGTGTCGCCGGAGACGATGAGTGGGCCGAAGATCGCCAGAAGGACGAAGAAGAGAAAGATCGCGAACCCCGCTGCACCGACCTTATTGTGCAACAGTAACCGGAGCGTCGCCGCCCCGCGCGATGTCGTCGGCCGGGCAACGACCGACGCCGGGACAGTATCGGGGGTGGTGGCCATCTGCGCCATACGCCATGTCTCCTTATCCCGCGCTGCGGATGCGGGGATCGAGCCGGCTGTAGAGCAAATCCGCCAGCAGGTTCGCGACAACGACAGAGATCGTTATCATGAGGAAAATTCCCTGCATGAGCGGATAATCGCGCTGCTGGATGGAGCGATAGAGGATATATCCGATGCCCTGATAGACGAAGATCGGCTCGACGAGGAATGAGCCACCGACCACGAAACCGACCGCGATAGTCAACTGCGCGAAGAGCGGCAAGATCGCCGTGCGCCCGACATACGCGACGGCGATCCGGCGATTCGACAGCCCGCGCGCCCGCGCGACGGTCACGTAATCTTCATCCAGCGCCGCCAGGGTACTGCTCTTCATCAGCAGCATCCATGCGCCGATGCCCGTGAGCATGTACGTGGCAATCGGCAGCGAGGCATGGAAGAAGGCGTCCCGAAAGAAGGCGAGGCTCCAGTCCACATGCTGGCCGGATGAGAGCGCGCCCCGCATCTTCGTCACTGGCAGCCACTTGAGCCGCACGCCGAGGAAGACGACGAGCATGATCGCGAAGAGGTAATTCGGGATCGAATGCAGGATCGAGCCGACGGCGGAGAGCGCGTTATCCAGGACGGAGCCGCGCCGATACGCCATCAACATCCCGAAACCGATGCCAAACGTGAAGGCGAGGAGCAATCCCGTGCCGACGCTGAAGATCGTCCATGGCAGGTACGCGCGGATGATCCGCGTCACCGGCACGCCAGGCGAGAGGACGGATTGGCCGAGATCGCCGCGCGCGACATGGCTGAGATAGTCCACATACTGGAGCGGCAGCGGCTTGGTCGTGTCAATCGCGTAGAGTGAGCGCGCCTGATTTGCCGCATCCTCGTAACTGAAGCCATACTGGCCAACCTGCTGCTGGATAAAGACCTCAACGGGGTTGCCGGGCAAGAGGCGGACGAGGAAGAAGGTCAGCGTCGAGACGAAAAAGATCGTGAAAATGGCCTTCCCGATGCGGCGGAAGACATAGTTGCCGCCGAGCGCGGCGAGGACGTGCCACGGCCTCCGGTGCGTGGATAGCCGCGGGGTTGTTCCCTCGATGACGGCGGTGCCCATAGGGGTCTCTGTGCTTCCTTCACTACAGACCCAATCGCCCATTATGCCGCGGGAAACGCCTTCCCCGCGACGGAGTGTTCGCATCCCTCGCACACATTGCTCGATTATGCCTTCACCTGCTCAGCATCGTAGTGGACTCTTTCTCTGCTGTCAATCTACTCGCCGGGGGAAGTTTTCTTCTCCATTCACGCGGAGCATCCCACGGGGCGGCGGGATGCTCCTATCCCTGTCATCCTTGCGATCTCACGGCAAGAGGCATTCCGGGCAAGGGGAAATCCGGCAGACTCATACCGACGAACACCGACCCGCGCCAATACGCCATCAGCATTCCGAGGTCATCACAGATAGCCCTGATCGTGTAGGGGAGAGGTTTGCTGGAGTCTGTTGCGAACGCCCGCGCCTGCGCAATGATCGCAACGCGTCGCTGTCAAGACGATCTAGGCGAACGCCGCACGGAGTAGGGCGATGCTTTCCGGTATCCCGGTGTCGGGATGTGCCGCGCCCTCGAACTCGATAGAGACGTACCCGCGGTAGCGCGCTTGCCGCAGCATCGCCGCGATGCGCGGGTAGTCGAGGTCGGCGGTGAAATAGATGCCACCGCCGGGGTAGGTCTTTGCGTGGACAAGCACGACATGTGGCAAGAGCGCGGCCATATCCGCGTACTGATCGGGCCGGAAGTGGAAGTTGCCTGTATCGAGCACCGCCTGCAGCCACGGCGATCCGGTCTCCGCGATGATGCGGAGGACGCCGTCCGCCGTGCCGGTCAGGCCCCAGTGGTTTTCGAGGACGAGGGTGATCCCCCGTCGTCCCGCGTGATAACTGATGCGCTTGAAGCCGTCCGCAACCCACTGGTACGCATCGTCGTCGGTATAGCCGGGCAGGGGCGGCTCGTTCCCGCCGTTCTTCACCAGGAAGTCCTCGACGTTCGCGAGCGTGTTCCAGCGTCCGCTCAGCACGCGCACGAACGGCGCGCCGAGCCGGTCCGCGACTTCGACCCACTTCGCGACGATGTCTCTCTGCTGCGCTCGCATCGCGGGATCGGACAGGACGAAGTTGTGGCTCGCCGCGACCGAGACGATAGCGATTCCGTGCGTCGCCGCACACCGCTTGATCGCGTTCAGGTCTTCCACACTCATACCCTCGAATTCTCTGCCGAGGATTTCGATGCCCTGCACATCGAGGGCGGCGCACCGCTCGATCATCGCGGCCAGCGTCAGCGGTGCCGTTTCCGACCCCGCGGAGCGGCGGAACGAGTACGTCGAGATGGCGAGGTTCACCATCATGTTTCTCCTTTACGAAAAGCGGGTTTCCAGCTCAATTGCTCGCCCCTCCTGCATCGCCCTGCCGGCCGTCAGCATGATTTCGAGAACGTGGGTGGCGTGTTCCGGTGTCAGGATAGGTTTCTCGGCCCCTTCGAGGCAGGCGATGAAGTGCTCCGTGCCCGCCGCGAGGATATCCACGACCGAGGAGCGGGCCGGGAGTGGCACATCATTCATCCAGCCGCTCACGCCGACCGGGGTCTCATCGTGGTGATACACATCTACCGGCCCATTCTGCTGAAACCACTGCACAGCGCTGATGCTGACGCTCGCCTCCGTGCCGTGAATCTCCAGGACAGGCGTTTTGCTTTTCGGCACAGCGAAGCTGGAAACGACGTGCGCCCAACGGTTCTCGCCAAATTCCAGTTGCAAAAGCATTAAGTCCGGCGCTTCCACACGGAAGTGCGTCCCGCTCCGTTCGCCCAGCCGTACCGTGCGCTCGGGGTGTGCGATCCCGCCCATTGCCTGGACGCGACGCGCGGGTCCGAACAATCCGGTAATCGCGTGGAGCAAGTAGACGCCGGTGTCGACGAGTGGCCCGACGCCGGGGCCGTAGAATACGGCGGGGTCGGGATGCCATAGCGCGGGGCCGAGGCTCGTGAGATTCGCGGTCGCGAGGTGCGGCGTCCCGATGCGACCCGCGCGCAGATACTCGCGCAACCAGCGGAAGCGCGGCGTCACCATCATCGCGGGGGCACAGAGGAAGAGGCGCCCCTGCGCGCAGCCAATCAGATCGTGCGCTTCGTCCAGTGTACTCGCAAGTGTTTTCTCGGTGTAGAGATGTATACCCGCATCGAGCGCGGCGGCGTTGACCGTGTAATGCATGGGTGCGGGCGTGAGATTGAAGACCGCGTCGAGGCCCGGATGGGTAAGCAGTTCAGTGTAGCCAGGGTATATCTGTGCGCCACCGGCCAACGCCGCTGCCCGCTCCGCCAGAGCGGTGACGGGGTCGGAGACGGCCACGACGCGAACGCGGTCGCGCAACCTCGCGAGGGCGGGCAGGTACGAACCGACGGCGATGTTGCCGCACCCGATGATACCGACGGCAATCATGCCGCCGCTCCCGCCAGCACACCGGGGCACGCGACCGGCTCGTGCCGCTTGGCGGACTCATATGCGCACAGCGCCACCTCCATCGCATGCAATCCATCCTCGCCCGTTATCGGCGGCTCCGCATCGTGCTCGATGGCGTCGAAGAAGGCGCGGAGCATCGCGGGGTCGCCACCCTCCACCCACGGTATGAGGCTGTAGCGTCCGGCACGGTCGTCGTAGCGTTGTAAGGTCTGGTTGAAGGCATTCATCGCCACGACGCCGCGATCACCGACCACGTCCATTGTCAGCCCACCCCAGGTCGGCCACGTCGCGGGGCGCGCCCAACTCGGGTCGAGGCTGGCAAACATTCCATTCTCAAGTTCCATCAGGAGTAGTGCAACATCATCCGTCGGGATACCGGGATGGATGCGCGTGTCCACCTCCGCGTACACGCGCGTGATCTCGCAGCCGAAAATCCACCGCAGCAGGTCAGCGACGTGGACAGTGTGGTCCATCACGGCGCCACCGCCCGCGAGCGCGGGGTCGGAAAACCAGCCAGGCGGCATCGTTCCGTGGTTCGTCGCCATCACGGCGCGCGGCGTGCCGACTTCGCCCGCCTGAACCGCCGTGCGCAACGCGAGCACGGGGGGGCTGAAGCGCATTGGGAAGGCAGTCATCAGCCGGACGCCATGCGCCCGGCACCCCTCGATCATCGCCAAGGCATCGGGGCGCGTGGTAGCCAGGGGCTTTTCACACAGGACATGCTTTCCCGCAGCGGCGGCGGCGAGGACCATCTCCCGGTGCAACGCATTCGGCGATGAGATGATCACCGCCGCAAGATCGTCATGTGCGAGCAGGTCGCGGTAATCGGCGTACCATTCCCCGCCGAATTGTGCGACCGCCGTCGCCCCTCGCGTCTCGTCGTCGTCGGCGATGGCGACGAGCTCGATATCCGGCATCGCCGCCAGACATCGCGCATATCCCTGGGCGTGTACGTGGGCAAAACTGAGGATTCCGACCTTCATACCGCATCCTCCGCGATCTGTAGCACACCGTTGGTCGCATGAATCGGGCGACCCGTCCGGGTCGACTGGAGCACCGCGAGGGCGAGCGTCAGTGAGCGCACCGCTTCCTCACCCGTAACGAGCGGGGAAGTTCCCGCCTCCACTGCGGCGAGGAAGTGGCGGAGTTCCGTCTGGTATGGCCCCTCCAGCAGGGGGCTGCTCGGCACCTGCACGCGCGCTACATCCTCCTCGGACGCGGTATGCTCGATACGAATCGTGTTGCTCTCCTCGCTGGCATGACGCAGGAGGCCGGCACTCCCGGCAATCTCGATGCTCGAGCGGAAGCTCGCGTGCGCCCAACTTGCCTCGACGTGCGCGATCACGCCGTTCGTGAACCGCAATACGGCGAGGGCGTAATCGCTTATCGGCTGGAGGGCCGTGCTACTCAGGCTACGGGCATAGACGCGCTCGACTTCACCGAAATACCACCGGAGCGTGTCGAGGTCGTGAATCATCAGGTCCACGATCACGCCGCCGCTCCACTCAGGGTTGCCGTACCACGAGCGGGCGAGTGCGGGGTTAGCATTCAGCCGCGCCGCACGGGCGACGCCGACCGTCCCCACGGCATCTCCCTTGAGCAGGGTGTGGATACGCGCGTACTCCGGGAAGAAGCGCACGACATGCCCGACCGAGAGCAATACGCCCGCTCGTTCGCACGCAGCCACCATCGCGCGCGCGTCCGCGATGGTGCGCGCGATCGGCTTCTCACAGAAAACGTGTTTGCCGCACGCTGCCGCGCGCTCGGTGATCGCGCGGTGGAACGGCGTCGGCACAGTGACGACCACGACATCCACATCGGCGGCGCCGAGCGCGGTGTCGACATCGGTGGTAGCGCGCGCGTTGTAGGCCTGAGCCAGCGTTGCCGCGCGCCCTTCATCCTCGTCCGCAATCCATGTGACGGTCGCGTTCGGGAGGTTGTGACACGATTGCGCGTGAATCGCGCCCATCGTGCCCGCCCCGATAATTGCAATCTGTATCACGCGCACCCCTCCTTGTGGTTCCCGCCTCACATATCTCAGTATGCGACGGGGCGATCGCCATGCTTCATTCTCACCCGTTCCCGCCAAGAAAGAAAGCCGGATCATCCCTATTGGTAATCCTTTTCTTGACAACCGGCGCGCACGGATGCCTTGGCGGATACCGCGCCGTGTGCCGGTACCTGATACCCCCGGCCACACGCGCGCACCGATCAGTTTCACCCATCGTACCCCTGGGTGTCGCGGGCACGGAATATCTATCAGAGTAGGCGCCCCCGTCACAATAGACTATACGCTAACGTTGAATGTATGAAGATAATAGACTTTGCGTCCGCATGCACGGCGCGCCGCCCACCGGAACCCGCGCAGGCGGGGTGATCGGCACGAAGGAGCAACCGCATGGTTCATATCCTGCCGCAGCGTCATCGCGATCCGGGGCGTCTGCGCACCACTCCGCCCGCAAATAAAAACGTGCTCGTGATGGTCGGGATCGTGGTGGCCCTCTTCTACTGGGTGCATAGCGCCGTTGTCGACAAGGTTTTCTTCCATGAATCACTGACCGCGCAGTTGCTCCCGCGCAACGAGAATGCCCGCTTCAACCGCGGCGAAGGTGTCCTCATGCTGCTGGCATTCAGTGTCTATGCGCAGATCCTGAGCAACAAGCGGCGGCGGGGCGAGACGGCGCTGCGCGAGCGCGAGGCGAGTCTCGCCGCCGCCCAGCGGATCACCCACCTTGGCAGTTGGGAGTGGGAGATCGCCACCGGCGCGTTGCGCCTGTCCGACGAGGAGTACCGCCTCTTCGGCTTCGCTCCCGGGTCAGCCCCGCCCACGCTCGACGCCTTCATGGCTGCCATCCACCCCGATGACCGGGAGGCGGTGGCGGACGGACTCCGGGCGGCGCTGGGCGGTGCGCCGTTCGCGGCCGAGTTCCGCGTCGTCTGGCCCGACGGGACAATCCGCGTGTTGCAGGGGCACGGCGAGGTAGTGCGCGACGATGGTCGGGAACCGGTCCGCGTGATCGGCACGTCGCTCGATATCACGGAGCGCACGAAAGCCGAAGCCGAGCTGCGACGGGCGCACGAGGCGGCGGGGGTCGCGTATCGCGCCAAGACGGACTTCCTGGCCACAATGAGCCACGAGCTGCGCACGCCCCTCAATGGCGTCCTCGGGTTCTCTGACCTGCTGCGCGAAACCCCGCTCTCTGATGAACAGCGCGAGTACGTCGAGACGATCAGCACATCGGGTGAGGCCCTGCTGCGGATCATCAGCGACATCCTCGACTTCTCCAAACTGGAGGCGGGGAACCTGGCGCTTGAGACGCTTGATTTCGACCTCGCCGCCACTGTCGAGGAGGTCACGTCGCTGCTGACCGTGCAGGCGCAACCCAAGGGGATCGCGCTCGCGTCCGTCATTGCCCCCGGCGTTCCGACCGCGCTGCGCGGCGATCCCGTCCGGCTGCGCCAGATCCTCACCAACCTCGTGGGCAACGCCGTCAAGTTCACTCAGCGGGGGGAGATCATCGTCCGCGTGCGCCTCGTGGAGGAGACGACGGGGGCGGCGCTGATCGAGTGCTCAGTCGCAGATACCGGCATCGGCATGACGCCGGAGGAGATCGGCCACTTGTTCCAATCCTTCTCCCAGGCGGACACGTCCTTGACGCGTGCGTATGAGGGCATCGGGCTCGGGCTGGTGATGTCGAAACGACTGATCGAGATGATGGGGGGCACGATCACGGTCGAGAGTGAGCGCGGGCGCGGCACGACCGTCCGCTTCACGGCCCGCTTCCTCACGCAAGCCTCCGACGAGGCGGAGGCGGAGGGGACGTCGGAAGACCGCCGCATCCACACGCGCTCGCCTCGACTCCCACGAGCGGCTGAGGATTCCCTCACCCCTCCTCTCCGCTCCCGAGGCGGCCCGTAGGCCTTGGTGGTTCATTCGTCTTCGATCGTTTCAAGGAGATGGATCATCGCCGCGAGGGCGGATTCGACACCCGGTGAGTTGCTGCGCCGGGCGTGCATGACAGCGGTTTCGAGCCGGAGGAAGAGTTGGTACACCGCGACGCGGCGGTAATGCGCGGCGTCCAGTGGGTGGATGGATTGGTAGCCGTCCAGGAATGCCGCCTCGCTGCCTGGTATCTGCTCCTCACGCACATCGGCATTCATGAAATCGTAGGATGGGTCGCCGGAGAGCGCCCACTCGAAATCGAGGATGCCGGTAAGCCGGCCGCCTGATTGCAGAATGTTCTCGTAGTGATAGTCGCTGTGAACGAGCACGCCCTGCGTCACGCGTGCCAGTCGGTCGTGAGCATGATCCATCACCGCTTCCAGCCGGGTGCGGAGCAGATCATTCAGGAAGCCATACCGCGCTGCCGCATCCATCTGGCGGCGCGCGTAGTCACCGAAATAGTCCGGCCACGAGCGGAAACGCGGCATATCCTGTTCACGCAGTTTGCCGAACGCCGGGAACGCGAGCGCATGGAGCCGCGCGAGGCATGTCCCTGCTTCATACGCGAGCTCGCGGACCCGCGCCGGTGCGACTTCCTGCCAACTTTCCGCGACATTCGTCCCCGGCAGCCGCGTGAGGATGATGAAATCGTACGGCACAAGCCGCCGTGATGCATCAAGCGTGACGACGGATGGCACGGGCAAGGCACTCCCCGTGAGTAGATCGTACGCGACGTGCTCGTTCGCGAACGTCGGCACTGCGGTATCGAAGGTGTTGAACCGGATCACCAACGCGTCATTGACGATGAAGCAGCAATTGCTCACCCCGCTCGTCGCTGGGACGATCTGCCGCGCTGCGCCAAGACCATGCGCCTGCCAGATCGCCCGGATTCTCTCCTCCGTAATGGAATCCGCCATCCGCTTTCTCCCGTTCGAGGGCATGATACGATATGTGCCAGGAGATAGCCTCGTAGGGGCGGTTCGAGAACCGCCCTCCCAGTCCTCGGAGGCCGTTATGCCGAACACACATGATATGACCGGGTGGGACATCGGCACGCGGGCCGTCCATGCGGGCGAGCGCGGGCCGAAGCCGACCTTCACGCCCGTCTCCACACCGATTTACCGCTCCGCTGCCTACATGTACGACGAGATCGCCGAACTCGATGCCGTCTTCGCCGGGCAGCAGGAGGGCTACGTCTATGCCCGCTACGGCAACCCGACGATCACGGCGCTCGAAGAAGCGATCCGCAACCTCGAGGGGGGCGATGTAGCGGTCGTCACGTCCTCCGGCATGGCGGCGGTCCATCTCGCCTTGCTCGCTGCCGGTGTCGGCGCGGGGGAGCGGATCGTCGCGGCGCGCGACCTCTACGGCGCGACGTTTACGCTCCTGATGAATGTCCTCAGCACGCTCGGCATCGAGGCGACGTTCGTGGACACGACGGACACCGAGGCGACCCGCGCGGCGATTATCGAGACGAAGCCGCGCGCCGTGCTCATCGAGGCAATGTCCAACCCACTCCTGCGGATCACCGACGTGCCTGCTGTCGCGGAAGCGGCGCATGCGGTCGGCGCGCGGGTCGTGCTGGATGGTACCTTCACGCCGCCGCCCCTCTTCTTCGGCTTCGCCAATGGGGCGGATTTCGTCGTCCACAGCATGACGAAGTACCTCAACGGCCACGCGGACGCGCTCGCGGGCGTGGTGATTGGCACGGGCGATGAGGCGCACACGCTCATCCCGCTTGTCCGCACACTCGGCCCGAACCTCGCCGCGAATGAGGCATACATGGTGCTGCGCGGCCTGAAGACGCTGACGCTCAGGCTGCGGCGGCAGATGCTGAACGCGAAACTGATCGCCCGCGCATTGGAGCGCGACCCGCGCATCGCCCGCGTCGTCCACCCGGGTTTAGCCTCCCATCCACAATACGCGACGGCGCGGCGGCTCTTCAAGCCCGGCTGGGCAGGTGGCATGGTGACCTTCGAACTGGCGAACGCGACGCAGAAGGACGTCATGCGCTTCATGGACGCGCTGACACTCTGCGTCCCCGCGACGAGCCTCGGTGATGTCTACACACTGATTACCTGCCCCGCCATGACCTCGCATCGCGAAGTCGCGCCCCGCCAGCGGGAGCGCATGGGCATCACACCCGGATTGCTGCGTCTCTCGGCAGGCATCGAGCACCCACGCGACATCATCGGCGACCTGATGCAGGCACTGGACGCAGCGAATATCCCACTCGGCACGCCAGTCATGGGCATAAATCCGATGCTGGCGTAGATTCGCGCCCCGTTCCGCCTCGCAAGGTCGTTCGCAGTATCGTCGCTGTGGAAGAGCCAGTACGCGGCCGATGCGCTCGCCGCCCGCTTCCTAGGTGGCGGCGGGGCGCCCGATCTCGTCCCGGATCGGATGGTCCGCCGGTGCGTGCTCCGCGATGTAGCCGCAAATGCTGACGATCAGCCGGTCCTGCGCGGTCAGGTGCTCCTGGAGGCGTGCGCATTCGTGGAGCACGGCTTCCGCATCTAGGTAGGTCTGCTGCGCCCGCTTGTCACCCGCGCGGCCGAGGACCTCCTGCCCGACCATGATGATGAACATGAAGATCAACTGGGCGAGGCTGGAGAGGAAAAGCAGGAAGGCGAATGGGTACGGGTCAAACGTGATGACACCGACGATGGACAGGCCGATCCAACCAAACTGGAAGATGGTGGCGATGTAGAACGCCCACATACTCCCGACCCGCCGGGTGATCCACGCGGCGATGCGGCCGTTGAGGCCGATGTATTCATCCTCGACCGTCGGCGGCGGTGTTACCTTCCGATCGGCGATCCACGGATGCGTCTGCGTCTCGACCAGGCTGATGCCCTGGTTCAGGATGCGATCTTGTTCCTCCAGGTGATCGTGGAGCTGCACGACCTCGTGGAAGATCTCCTCCGCGTCCTCGTACGTCTGCAACGACCGCTTGTCGGCGGTCCTGCCAAGGACCTGCTGGCCAACCAGGATGACGAAGACCAGCAGGAGTTGGACGACGTTGCCGATGAACAGCAGAAATGGGAACGGATACGGATCACGGGCGTGCAGCGGCCCGAAGGAGGCCAGCGCGATCCAGGCCAGCACGAAGAGCGTCGTGAAGTAGACCACCCACATCGTGCCGACCGACCTGGTGAGCGCGGCGGCGAACCGGCCGTTGAAACCGAGGTGCTCGTCCGCCATCTTGGCGGGGCCACGGCGCTGACGGGCCGCGCGCCGGGAATGCGCGCTGTGAACGGAGGACGTAGTCATGATCGCAGTATAGCAGTCGTTACGACGATGTCCAGACCATGGAGAAGCGATCGCGCCCAGACTTGCACAAGTGCGCAACCTGACTCCTCTCTTGCACAATTGCCCTGCCGGTGCAACGCTATATGCGTGTGTACGTACGACCGGATGTGCCCCAGAGAGGAGAGCCACCTTGCAGAATATTCCATCTCACGAACGACATTGGCGTCATGCGCCACGATGGGAGGCGCTTATCACCGTTCTCGCTGTCGGCACCGCCTATGCCCTCTTGCCGGATAACATTCGCCTCGGCCCCCGCTGGTTGCTCGCCGCGCTGATCGTCGTATTTGTCATTCCGCTCAACTGGGCGCGTTTCGTCGGCAACTACCGGCTCGTGCGGATTCTCGGTATGGCGATCTCCGCACTGGTGACCGCGGCGATCACGGCAAGTGCGGTCCTCCTGATCGTCCGGCTACCGGGCGACAAGACCCCCCCGACGCAACTGCTGCGCGACGGCGCCGTGATTTGGGGGGCGAACATCCTCGTCTTCGCGATCTGGTACTGGGAGTTAGATTGCGGCGGCCCGCACGCCCGCCATGTCAAGCGCTATACGAGCACCGACTTTCTCTTCCCACAGTTCACGATACCTGGCGCGGAAGAGAGCACATGGTCGCCGATGTTCCTCGACTACCTCTTCCTCGCCTTCAACACGAGTGCGGCGTTCAGCCCGACCGATACACTGATCCTCTCGCGCCCGCCGAAGGTCCTGATGATGATCCAATCGCTGATCTCGATTGTCGTCGTCGCGGTGTTGGTCTCGCGGGCGATCAACACGCTCAGCACTTAATCATCCATCGCGAGTAACGAGGGTGCCTATATCTCCTCGTTACTCGCTACTTCTTCGTGCGCTGCGCGAGGAGGTTGAGGGCGGAACCGGCCTTGAACCAGCCGATCTGCTCCTCATTCATCGTGTGCTTCAGTTCGGCGAAGTCGCTCGTGCCATCGCTGTGGCGGACGCGCAGCATCACGGGCGCATTGGGGGCAAGGTCGCCGATCTCGGAGAGGTCTATGCGGTCGTCCTCGCGGATCTTGTCGTAGTCATTCGGGTCCGCGAAGGTGAGCGGCAACACGCCCTGCTTCTTCAGATTCGACTCGTGAATACGCGCGAAACTCTTGACGATAATCGCCGCCGCACCGAGGTAGCGAGGCTCCATCGCCGCATGCTCCCGGCTCGACCCCTCGCCGTAGTTCTCGTCGCCGACGACGACCCACGGGATGCCCGCTTCCTTGTAGGCGCGCGCCACCTGCGGGATCGGTACATGCTCCTCGCCGGTCAGGTCGTTGCGCGTCGTGCCCGCCTCGCCGGTGTAGGCGTTGATCGCGCCGGTGAACATGTTGTCGCTGATGTTGTTCAGGTGCCCCCGAAAGCGGAGCCACGGCCCGGCGGGCGAGATGTGGTCCGTCGTGCATTTCCCCTTCACCTTCACCAAAACGGGCGCGTTCAGGTAGTCGTGGCCGTCCCACGCGGGGAAGGGTTGGAGCAGTTGAAGCCGCTTGCTCTCCGGGTTCACCTTGATCTCGATATTGCCGCCGTCCGCGGCAGGAGGGACGAAGCCCGTCGTGTCCGTCACGAATCCCTCGGCGGGCAGGTCGGGCGCTTTGGCAGGCGGTTCCAATCTCCACATGCTGCCGTCCGGCGCTTCGAGCGTGTCGGTCAGCGGGTTGAAAGAGAGGCGTCCGGCAAGCCCGTAGGCGATGACGATCTCCGGACTCGCGATGAAGGAGAGCGTGTCCGGGTTGCCGTCGTTGCGGCGCGGGAAGTTGCGGTTGAAGGAGTTGATGATCGAGTTGCGTGGCTTCGGTTGCGCGACATTCGCCTCGCCGCCACTCACCAGCGGCAACGTCGAGAGGTCATCCCGCTGCCACTGGCCGATGCAGGGGCCGCAGGCATTGGCGAGCACCTTGCCACCGATCCGCTCCAGCGTGTCGAGTTGCCCGTCCCGCGCGAGGGTGGCACGCACCTGCTCGGAGCCGGGGGTAATCATGAAGTTCGTCCGCATCGTCGCGCCGTGGTCAATCGCCTGCTGTGCGACGGCGGCGGCACGGGAAATGTCCTCGTACGATGAGTTCGTGCAGGAGCCGACTAACGCGGCGGAGAGTTTGTCCGGGTAGCCTTCGCGCTCGACCGCCGCCGCGATCTCGGTGAGCGAACGCGCCAAATCCGGCGTGTGCGGCCCGACGATCATCGGCTCCAATGTGCTGAGATCAATCTCGATCACGCGGTCGAAATACTTCTCCGGCTCCGCCTCAATCTCCGGGTCGGCGACAAGCATCTCGCGGTTTGCCTTCGCCAGATCGGCGAGGGCGGCGCGCCCGGTGCCGCGCAGATAGAGATCCATCCGCTCATCGAAGGGGAAGACGGAGGTCGTCGCGCCGTGCTCCGCGCCCATGTTGCAGATTGTCGCTTTGCCAGTGCAGGAGATCGTCACGCACCCGTCGCCGAAGAACTCGACGATCGCGTTCGTGCCGCCTTTCACGGTGAGAATGCTGCACAGTTTGAGGATGACATCCTTCGGCGCGGTCCAACCGTTCATCTCGCCGGTTAACCTGACGCCGATCTTCGTCGGGTACTTCACTTCCCACGGGAAGCCCGCCATCACGTCCACCGCGTCCGCACCGCCGACGCCCGAAGCGATCATACCGAGGCCACCCGCATTCGGCGTGTGCGAGTCCGTGCCGATCATCAGGCCACCGGGGAAGGCGTAGTTTTCAAGTACGACCTGATGGATGATGCCGCTGCCCGGCTTCCAGAAGCCGAGACCGTACTTCTGCGAGACGGACGAGAGGAAGTCATAGACCTCGCGGTTCTCGGAGGTTGCGCCCGCGAGGTCCGGGTCCGCGCCGATGTGCGCGCGGATCAGGTGGTCGCAGTGGACGGTCGAGGGTACGGCGACGCGCGGGATATTCGCCTGCGCGAACTGGAGGAGGGCCATCTGCGCCGTCGCGTCCTGCAACGCCACACGGTCGGGCCGGACCATCAGATAACTCTCACCCGGCTTCAGTTCCTGCCCCTGAGGGTCGTCGAGGTGCGAAAGGACGATCTTCTCCATCAGCGTCAGGGGCCGACCGAGCCGCTGGCGAATGACCGGCAGATTCTTTTTCATCCGGTCGTAAACGCGCGTCACCATCTCTGGTGTCGAGTCAATGGCAGGATATACAGGACGATTCATGGTCTCCTCCTCACCGTTCCCGTTTCCGAACGGCGCGTATGCATGGGTATACCGGCGAACAGAGATACACGCGGACTGACGACGTTCCCTTTCCCGCGCGAAATTGCTTCCTTTCATTGTACCGCAGGCGACATGCGGTAGTGGGTCAGTTTGACAATTTTTGCCCCGTCACGACTGGCTCGAAAGTTCAAACTGACCCACTACCCGATCGACAGGTGCTTGCGATTGCCGTTGATGAGGGGCGCATCCTCATTACGGATGACCGAGACTTTGGCGCGTTGGTGTTTCACTCCACGCACCCCCACGCCGGCGTCATCTCTCTCCGGTTGGGCTCGCGAACGGATTGGTGATCGGCATCGGGGTCGCAGAGTGAGGTAGGCGCTCGGCTACGCGAATCAGTCCGGCACGATCCAGCCCGGTCAGCGCGCAGCCATCGTCGCTGTCGCGGGCAATCTGGCTACAAATATGCGCTGCGTGACGCGCGTCACCATCGTTTTTCAGGAAAGCACGCGAGTTTGTCCATAATCTGTACCGTTACCACCTTGCCGATCCGCTGATGCTACGCTATGCTCATCATCACGCACCAGTTGCATCGGCTTGATTGGCAACCATGGCACGGTTCTCCCCTTGCTATCAGCCACAAGCAACGCGAGGAGCGAGGAGCGAGGAGCACGAGCCGGAATGCTCGGCGGGTCACTGTCGGAGGCGCGCGTACGGTAGGGGTATCGCGCGACCGTCGCACCGTATCGTGAAGGGATGGCACAAGGATGGACAAGGACATGACGAGGGACATCCATGATGCAGGTCAGCAGGCAGAGCCCGTACGGCGTCGGTTGAACCGCCGCCACTTCCTCGCCGGAGCGGCCGCCGCTGCGGGTGCGGCCCTCCTCGCGGCATGTGGCGGGAGCAGCGCGACCAATACGCCGAAGCCCGCGGGGGCGACGAGCGCACCGGCAGCCGCGCCGACCGCCGCCGCTGCGGGAGCCGCAGCCACCGCGCCAGCAACGAGCGGCTCCGCGGCCGCCCCAACGACTGCCGCCGCACCGACAACCGCTGGCGCGAGCAAGGGCAAGACGCTGAAGATGGCCCGCAATGCCGAGCCACAGTCACCGTTCATCCCCTGGCAGATTGACGACAACCCGTGCCTCTTCATCTCCGTCAACATGTACGACACGCTCCTGCGCACCACGAAGGACGGCCTCGGCGTCGAACCCGGCCTCGCCACCAAGTGGGAGCCCACCTCGGACGGCCTGACCTGGACCTTCACACTCCGCGACGGCCTGAAGTTCTCGGACGGCACGCCCGTGAAGGGCATCGACGTCAAGACGTCGCTCGACATGGTCTCGAAGGGCACGAAGAGCGTCTGGAAAGATAACTACAAGGCGATCAAGGACATCCAGACGCCCGACGACAAGACGGTCAAGATGACCCTCAGCCAGCCGCACGCGCCAATCCTCGCCGAACTGGCGATGTTCTGCTCCGCGATCCTCCCCGCGCAGTTAGCGATGGACAGCGACAAGGACGGCTTCGACGCGACGATCGCCACGAAGAGCAAGGGCACCGGCGCGTATATGCTCAACGGCTGGAAGAAGGGCGATCCGCTCGTCCTCACGCGCAACCCGAATTACTGGAAGAGCACGACCGGTATTGATACGGTCACCATCGAGTATGTCGCGGACGACAACGCGCGCATCCTGAAGTTGCAGGGCGGCGAGACGGATATCATTGATTTCGTGCCGCTCAGCCAGCTGGCATCCCTCGGCCAGCAACCAAACATCACGACGCGGGCCTTCGTCATCCAGCAGTCCAGCTTCCTCATCTTGAACAATACGATCAAGCCGCTCGACGACAAGAATGTCCGGCAGGCGCTCAATTATGCGCTCGATAAGGACGCGCTCCTCAAGGCGGTCTATTTCGGCCAGGCGAAGTTCATGAACTCGCCGATCCCTCCGGGCACCTATTACGACAAGACCCTGCCGGGCTACCCGTTCAACCTTGACAAGGCGAAGCAACTGATGGCGGCGTCCTCCGTACCCAATGGCTTCACCACCGATTTCACAATCGCATCCGGCAACAATACCGCGCAGCAGATCGCGACGATCGCCAAGGACCAGTGGTCCAAGATCGGCGTCACGGTCAACATTCAGTCGCAGGAGGCCAGTGTCGTGCGTACGGCGTATCGGGAGGGGACCGGGAAACTGGCGATCATTTCCAGCGCCTGGACGAACGACATGAACGACCCGACGGAGATCGTCAACTACGAGATGCGCGGTGGCGCGAGCCCGTTCGCCTACTGGACACGCTACAACAACCCGGCGCTGAATGATAAGATCACCGCAGCGGACCTGGAGCAGGACCCGACGAAGCGTGCGGCGGATTACGCGGAGATCCAGAAGATCTATCTGGATGACGCGCCGCTCGTCTTCATCTCCTATCCGCCCGCGACCGCCGGCTGGCAGAAGTACGTGGACGGCTTCTTCATTGACGGCCTCTCGTATTATCGGTTCGAGGACGTGAAGGTGAACAAGTAAGTTGGGCCGCGCGGCGTACATCCGCAAGCGGCTGGTGTTGATGATCTTCGTCCTCTTCGGAGTGACCTTGATCATCTTCAGCATGATTCATCTCGTCCCCGGGGATCCGGCCTTCCTGATCCTCGGGGAGCGCGCGACCGATCAGAAAGCCGCTGAACTGCGGCATCAACTCGGCCTCGATCAGTCGTTGCCGCTCCAATACTGGAATTTCATCTCCGGTATCTTCCACGGTAACTTCGGCATGTCGCTCCTGTACAAGCAGCCGGTCAATAGCCTCGTCTTCCGGCGCGTCCCCGTCTCACTCTTCCTCGCGGCCTATGCGATGGGGTTGAGCGCGATCATTACCCTCCCGGTCGGTCTCTGGGCGGCAACGCACAAGAACAAGATCTCGGATCACCTGATCCGTGCCGCGTTCCTCTTCGCACTCACGACGCCGAGTTTCTGGCTCGGTATCCTGCTCATCCTGCTCTTCAGCCTCCGGCTGCATCTCTTTCCCGTCGCCGGTTATGGGCGTACCTTCCCGCAGCACCTCAAGTACCTCTTCTTGCCCGCGCTGACGCTCTCACTCCAACTCTCCGCGGTGCTCATTCGCAACCTGCGCAGCGGGATCATCAACACGCTCGACTCCGATTTCGTGCGCACCGCGCGGGCGAAGGGCCTCACAAATCGGACGGTCCTCGTCGGGCATGTCCTCCGCAACGCGCTCGTCTCAACCGTCAGCATTTTCGGCTTGCAGTTCAGCGCGGTCATCGGCGGAACAGTGATCATTGAGACGGTCTTCGCGATTCCCGGCATGGGGCAATTACTCTTCACCTCCATCACCGCCCGGGATTACCCCGTCGTGCAGGCGATCACCGTTACCACTGCCACACTGGTGATCCTCGTCAACCTGATCGTTGACCTGTCCTATTCTTTCCTCGACCCACGGGTGACCTATGAGTGAGACTGTCTTGACGGGCCAACCGGGCGCGATCGCACTCGCCGCGCGGCCGGTGCGACCGGTTTCGTTCATCCAACGCCTGAACATCCGAGGCACCCTGCTCTTCGGATTGACGCTGCTCACGATCATCATTCTCACCGCGATCTTCGCGCCACTCCTCGCGCCGTACGACCCGATCACGCAGGATCTTGGCGCGGCGTTCACGAAACCGTTCAGCCCCGGCCACTTGTTTGGTACGGACAACTATGGGCGGGATGAACTGAGCCGGATCATCTTCAGTACGCGGCTGGACCTCCAGATTGGCTTCATCTCCGTGCTCTTCCCGTTTATCGCCGGGAGCCTCCTTGGTGTCACCGCCGGGTATCTCGGCGGCAAGACGGACCTCCTTGTCATGCGCGTCGTCGATGTCCTGATCGCCTTCCCCTTCCTCGTCCTCGTCATCGCCCTGATGACGCTGCTCGGGCCGGGCCTGCGCAACCTCTACGTCGCCGTCGGCATCTTTGGCTGGATCACGTATTGCCGCCTCGTCCGTGGGGAAACCCTGATCGCGCGCAACCTCGAGTATATTCAGGCGGCAAGGACGATCGGCTGCACGAACCGGCGCGTCATCTTCACGCATCTCCTCCCAAACGTGATCGCGCCATCGCTCGTCTATGTCTTCACCGGTATGGTGCAGGCGATCCTCTTCGGTGCGGCGCTGAGTTTCCTCGGCCTCGGCGCGCAGCCTCCCGCGCCGGAATGGGGAGCGATGATTGCGGAGGGGCGGCAGTTCCTCCTGCAAGCGTGGTGGATGCCCACGCTCCCCGGCATCGGCATTGCCATTACCGGCATCGCATTCAGCCTGATCGGCGACGGACTGGCGGAGCGGCGAGGGTAGGAGTCTCCGCCACCGATTCCTCCTTCCATACAAGGCACGCCGGAACGACCGCCGCCCGGCGCGCTGTGCTATCGTGCCCGCAACGCAGCATCGGACAGGGAGTATGGGAAGGGGAACGTCGTGGTGATGCGCATTGAGCAGCGGGACCTCCAAGCAGCGATACCGGACCAGACGAGCACGGTGCGACTCGACGGCCTGCACGGATCGGTCGAGGTGGTCCGGGATTCACTCGGCATCCCGCATATCCGCGCGGCATCAGTGCATGATGCGGGCATTTCGCGAGCGACCGCTACCGATCATGCCCGTTGCCTTCAATGGGGCAGCCGACGAATCGGCGACGGATGGGAGAACCATCCTCCCGCCTCGAAGTTGGAGTGCTCCCCTGAATTGAGACAACGGGTTAAGGTGGAACTCTCAGCACGGGAGGCCACCGATGACCAAGCACCGACGTCAGTTCACCAAGGAGTTCAAGCTCCAAGTCATCCGCGAGGTCGAGGCCGGCAAGACCCTCGCCCAGGCCGCCCGTGAGCACGCACTCCATCCCAATC
Organism: uncultured Thermomicrobia bacterium; assembly: GCA_937968015.1. Lineage (GTDB taxonomy): Bacteria > Chloroflexota > Chloroflexia > Thermomicrobiales > JALYUS01 > JALYUS01. The sequence goes on along the minus strand of CALBSO010000023.1, from coordinate 2,581 downwards.
TGATTCGCAAGTGGCAAACTCAGCACGCCGAGTATGGTCAGAACGCCTTTGCGGGCAACGGGAAGGCGTACAGCGATGAGGCCAAGATCGCGTAACTCGAGCGACTGATCGGCCAACTGATGATTGAGAATGCCTTTTTAAAACGACTCTTGGCGCACCTGGAGGCCAAGCACACCGCCGGGAAATGAGTCAGATGATCGCCCGGGATGCGCCCTCGGGTCACATCAGCCGCCTGTGCGCGGCCATCGGTCTGTCGCGCGCCACCTTCTACCGCTACCGCGATACCGGCGAACCCATTGCTACCGACATCGAGGTGCGGGATCAGATGCAGCGGATCGCGCTGGAGTTTCCGGCGTACGGCTATCGACGGATCACCGCGCAGTTGCGGCGCGATGGCATGGTCGTCAATCGCAAGCGGGTGCTGCGCCTGATGCGCGAGGACAATCTGCTCTGTCTGCGCCGCCGGCGTTTCCTCGCGACGACCGATGCCGACCACGGCTTACCGGTCTACCCGAATCTCGTCCCCGCCTTAGCAGTGACCGGGATCAATCAACTGTGGGTAGCGGATATCACCTACGTGCGATTGCCCCGCGAGTTCATTTATTTGGCCGTCATCCTCGATGCCTTCAGTCGTCGCTGCATCGGTTGGGCACTCGGCCGTCACCTCGACGCCCCTCTGACGGTCGCCGCCTTGCAGCACGCGCTCGCCGCGCGTGCGGTCGGTTTCGGCTTGGTACATCACTCCGACCGGGGCGTCCAGTATGCCAGCAACGCTTACACCGGACTGCTCGAAGACCGGGGCATCTCGATCAGCATGAGTCGGCGGGGCAACCCCTACGACAACGCCAAGGCGGAGAGCTTCATCAAGACGCTCAAGTACGAGGAGGTCTACCTCAGCGACTATGAGACGCTGGCAGAAGCGAAAGCCTCGATGGATCATTTCCTCAGGGATGTCTATAACCAAAAGCGCCTGCACTCGGCGCTCGGCTACCTGCCATCGGTTGAGTTCGAGCAAACGCGGTCCCCGCGATAATCTGCCCTCTCATCCGGGGAAGACATCTCGCCGTATGATCTGAGACACCGGCGTGCAGTGACACTCGCAGAATGATCCATCACCATTATTCGACATAATAGTGGTGTGCCGCTCTACTCCTGGCTTCGTTTGCTGTAGCGGGATGCCCGGGCTCAGGAGCCGGATGACGCTCAGGGCGATTCCCCCGCCGAATCGGTGAAGGTCGCAGCTTGGTGTCGCCGCCGATCGACGGTCACGCCGAACACATCGGGGCGGCCGTAGTGACCGGCCGGATCGAAGGTATGCCGAGCCGAGCGCACCCGGGCTGGATCGACATCGGCAACGATCAGTCGCTCCTCATTGGCGATTGGCTCGATCACCCAGCTACCGTCCGGCGCGGCAATGCAGGAGCCGCCATTGTAAAAGCCTTCCGGCTTGTCCCGAATGAGCGGGTAGAAGGGGAAATCCTCAGGCACGTTGTCCGCCGCGATCAATCCGCTCGCCAGGACGACGAAGACCCGGCCCTCAAGGGCGATAAACCGGGGGATGTCCCGGGTTTGGGCGGCCGATCCGGGCCACGCCGCAACGTGCAGTTCCTCCCCATCGGCATAGAGGGCATGCCGGGCCATCGGCATCCAGTTCTCCCAGCAGTTGAGCCCGCCGACCCGCAGGGAGCCGACCCGATGCGTGCGCAGCCCGTATCCATCGCCGCGCCCCCAGACCAGCCGCTCGGTGTGCGTCGGATTGAGCTTGCGATGGGCCCCGACGATCCCTCGCTCCGGGTCGAGGGCGACCAGGGTGCAGTAGACGGTCCCGCGCCCCGACCCGCAGCCGCGTTCGCTGATGCCCAGGAAGCTGAACACGCCGAGATCATGGACCGCCTCGGCGACCTGGCGCAATTCGGGTCCATCCAGCTCGACTGCCGCGTCCAGGTAGGCGGCGTAGGCACGGGCATAGTCCGGGTCGCCGAACCGACCGCCGCCGCCAAGCATCACCCAGAACGGGTACCCGCTTAAGAACGTCTCGGGGAAAGCGACCAGCTCCACGTCCTGCGCGGCTGCTTGCTCGAGCAATCCGATGACCTTCTTGGTCGTGGCTACCGGGTCAAGCCAGACGGAAGATGCCTGGGCTGCGGCAACGCGCACTGCTTCTCCTCCTCCACGAGCGCTCACCGCACTGGCGGGATGGGCGGCTTGGCCCTCGTTCGCGGCGCCTCCTGCCCGTCCCTGGACAGAGCTGAGCGATCCGCACCTCTCGAGTACAGCAACGATACGCCTCATACCGCGTATCGTCAAAATGGCATGCCCAAGCAGTAGCTCGTGGATCTCACCTCAGACGCGCGCGAGGAGCGAGCACGCACCGACAGGGACGATGACGAGCGGCTGGACAACGCTGGAAAGCGACGCGACCCGTTCATCTGGGTGCGCGCACGCCTCGCACAGCCCACGCGCGGACCCGAAGCGGGACGCGTCCATCGGTCGAGATCGGCAGTGCAGCGTGCAGCTTTTCCCGCAGTTGTAGACGCCGGATTGCAAGTGCACCACCGCGCCGCTCGTTTGTGCGCCACCT
>CALBSO010000022.1 GCA_937968015.1 uncultured Thermomicrobia bacterium | reverse complement strand
CTTGCATACGTCAGGCTTGCAATCGTCTAAGTTCGATTGGCTGCCTACTTAGCCGCGACCTATCCGGCACATATTTGCGGTCGGCGTGGCGAACCGCTATCATCCCCCGTCGGGACTCGACATAACGTTATCACCGCTCCGCTCATTCGTGGGGGAAGCGATGCCTGCGCGTTTGCGCCCGCGCCTCGAACCGACCGACGACTGGCAGCAACTCCAACTGCTCTCCCAGTTCCCCGAGCAGCTCACCTATGAGTTGATTCGTCCTGTTGTCCTCTTCGGCCATTCCCCTGCGGAGCGTGCGCAGCAGACCGGCGCCGCGGCGCGCACGCTCTATCGGCAGGCGGCGCGGTTCACGAAGGATGGGATGGCCAGCCTGTTTGCGCCGCAGGTCGAGAGACATCGCCGGGTGCCTGCTGAGGTCCGGGACGCGATCTGTGCATTCAAGGCGGAGCATCCGCCGCTCAACATCTACGAGATCACCACAATCTGCTGGGTGCGCTTCGGCCATCGCCCCAGTTCGCATACCATCAAATGCATCCTCGCGGAGGCCCAGCCGATATCCGTCACGACCCGTCGCTACCCGCCGTACCACCGGATCGCTGATGCTGCCGAGGCACGGCTCGCGATCATCCGCCTGCACAGCGAAGGCTGGAACAAGCAGAGCATCGCCGCCCGGGTACCCTCTGGGTGGCATGCAGATTCATCGCGACACCGTCCATGCGACCCTCAAACGATGGATCACCGAAGAGGTCGCGGGATTGGACGACAAGTCCTCCGCGCCGCGCCATTCCGTACGCAAGACAGACTTCAAGGCGATGCTGGCCGTCAAGGAGTTGCAGGAGAATCCCGAACTTGGTGCGTTTCGCATCCATGCCGCCTTGCGGCAGATCGGTATCCACCAGAGCCCGCCGGGTGCCCTCTGGGCAGATGCGGGCGCATCCTCGCGCTGAACCGCAAACTCTACGGTCTCAGCGGCCCGCCTGCGAAGGCGAAGGAAACGAAGCCGATGCCGTTTGCGGCGCAGCGGCGGCACCAGTATTGGACCGTCGATATCCGGCACATCGATCTGCCCCAAGGGGCGCCCGCGCACGTCGGTGGCAAGGTCTACTGCGTGTCCATCCTGGAGAACTACAGCCGGGCAATCCTGGCGAGTGGCCTCTTCCCGACGCAGGATCTCTCCGCGTACTTGATGGTCCTCTATGCGGCGATCCGGCAGCACGGCATCCCGGAGACGCTCGTCAGCGACAGCGGCGCGGTCTTCGTGACCGCCAAACAGGCGAAAGCCGTCTATGCTGCGTTGGGCATCGAGAAGCGCGAGATCGAACGGCGGCAGCCCTGGCAGAGTTATATCGAGACGACCTTCAACGCGCAGCGGCGGATGGCCGATTGGGACTTCGCCCAGGCGACGACGTGGGCGGAGTTGCTGGCGATCCACGACCAGTGGGTGGTGAACTTCAACTATCAGAGCCACTGGGCGCACCGGGAGCGGGACGACGACCACCGCAGCCCGCGCGAGGTGTTGGGCTGGGTGAACGGTCGCGCCGTCGCACCGGAGGCGTTGCACCGGGTCTTCTATCGGACGCGCTTCGGCAGGAAGCTCGATAAGTTGGGCGGGTGCCCTTGGGGCAGGATGCGCTTCCGACATTGGCGCGTGTACGGGGAGCAGGGACTGGGCAAGGAGCATGCGGCGGTCTGGCTCTACGGCGAGCGCCTGACGCTGGAGTACGCCGACGAGCCGCTGGCGCGCTATCGGGTGCGCTACCAACCGGACAAGAAGCGTCTGCGGGCAGTGGAGGAGCCGCAGGTGTACGAGACGCCATTCCGCTCGCCGCAACTGGCGTTGTGGGAACTGGATGATATCGAGTGGTTGAAGGTCATCCGCCGACCCGATTATGCGCCGCGGCAACCGCGCCAGGCATCACTGCGGCAAGCATCGCTCTTCTTGTAGCCACGCACCCGGATTGTACGGACGATATGGCTGGACAGAAGAACGAATGTTCGCTACACTCGTCGCGGTGCCTGACTCCGGAGGAGACAACGATGCCGATTCGGCATGCGGTTCTCGGATAGTGGGGCGGATCCACCTTCAGAGATCGGCGCAGCGCGTCGAGACCAAGGGGAGGCAGCATGAAGTTTCTTCTCACTTCCGCTGGCATCAGCAACGCGAGCATCCACGACGCGCTGGTCAACCTGCTGGGCAAACCGATTGCCGAGTCCAGCGCCCTCTACATCCCCACCGCGATCTACGCCAATCCCAATGGTGCGTCCTTGTCCTCCCGGGTGATCCGCGGCGAGATCGGCGACCCCTTCTGCGACGCGGGATGGAAGTCGTTGGGGTTGCTGGAACTCACCGCGCTGCCCAGCATCCCGGAAAACTATTGGCTCCCTCTGGTTCAGGAGATTGATACGCTGCTGGTGGGAGGCGGCGATCCCCTGTATCTCTGCTACTGGATGCGACAATCCGGACTGGCGGCCCTCTTGTCGTCACTGCGGCGCGCGGCGGTCTACGTGGGACTGAGTGCCGGGAGCATGGTGCTGTCCCCCGCCGTCGGGGAGGAGTTCATCCGCTGGCGTCCGCCCACCGGTGACGACAGCACGCTGGGACTGGTTGATTTCGCGCTGTTCCCGCACCTGGACCACCCCTCGATGCCGGAGAATTCCATGGCCGACGCGGAAAGATGGGCCGCCGCCATGCCGGTGCCGGGGTACGCGATTGACGATCAGACGGCCATACAAGTCGTTGAGGACACCGTCGAAGTCATCTCCGAGGGGCACTGGAAGCTGTTTGCCCCCTGACACCAATGGCACCGCATTTTGCGAGCACAACCGACAGACCAGAGAACGTGATCCGACCATTCGCCAGTCTGACTGCAAATAGATGCCGGGTAGGTCGTGGCTAGGTTTGCACACAATGCCGAAAGCCTCACTGCCACCGCATTTCGGGCAATGGGTCTGACGCGCAACTACCGTTTATTTCACACCGAGGACGCTCCACGGATGGCTTACGCCCGCGATCTCTTTGATCTCTTTTCCCGTCGCGGCATCGAGCAGGAGCAATTTGCCCTTCTCCGCGCTGACGGCATAGAGACGCGCGCCGTCCGGGCTGACGGTGATGCTGTCCAGCGACCAATCGGTCAAAGTGCGCCCGCGCAACGTCAGGTCGGCTGTGTTGACGGTGAGCAAACCCTGCGCCGCGATGATGAAGAGCGTCCGACCATCCGGCGTGAGGGCCGCACCGCCGGTGAGTATGCGTTTCGCATTCGCCTGTGGCATCAGCCATGCACCGACGCGTGCGATGAGGCCGGGCTGGCTCGCGGTTGTCGTCGGGATCGTCACACTCCGCCGCACACTCAGTTGCGCCGGGTCCACCTCCGCGATGATTCCGAGTGCGCCGTTGACCGCATAGAGTGATCTGCCATCCTTTGTCTGCGCGAGCGACCAGAGCAGTTGCTTCTCGAAGTCCTCTTTGCCGGTCGTCGGCAGGAAGACGCAGACCGCGAAGCGCCCGTCCAGATTCAGCATATGGATGAACGGCCCTTTCGCCTGATTGAGGTACAGGCTGTAGACCCATTGCCCATCCGCCGAGATGACAGATGATTGCCGCGTCCCGCTCATCGTCTGGGCGATCGCGGTCTTATCTACGACGACGCCTGGTTGCAGCGCTCCCGTCGTGAGATCGTAGAGGCGTACCTTGTAGCCTACCCCCGACGTACTCGTGCCGCCCTGTGGGAGCATCTCGATCAGGTAGAGCGAAGCGCCGTCGTTGCTGATGGCATCGAACGCGAAGTTGCCATCCAGTTCAATGCGCTTCGGCGGCTGCGCGAAGGCGGTATCGAGGACGGTGAGATAGCTGCGCGCATGGCTCGTGTTCGTCGCGTCAATCTCGTAACCCGGCTTCGTCTCAAAAGCGAGCCATTTGCCGTTCGGGGAGAGACCGCCGAATGTACCGGCGATACCGACTTCGGGGAGCGTATATCGTCCGGTCACAGACGTTTCCCGGACTGTCTGCCCCGTCAGCGGGTCGAGCGCACGCACGGTTGTGTGCTCCAGGTCCCACTGCGTTGTGTAGAGGACGGACCAGTCCATCGTGGGGGCGCCGAGCGACACGTCTTGCAGGCGTGTCCCGCTCTGTGCGTCCACAACGCTCAAGCGATTTGTGGATGTGCCGTACCCATCGCGGACGAAGAGCCGGTCGTTTGCCACTGCCGGAGATGCCGTGCTCGTAGACGCAATCGGCGGCGCGGTCGTCGTCGCCGGCTCTGTTGCCTGATGAACGGTGGGAGTCGTCGGCGTCGCCGCCCCGCAGGCAGCCGTCACAAGCGCGAGCACGCAACTGATCAAGAATCGTTTTGGCATGGCACACCTCCGTGTCCAGCGAATGACATGCGATTACTCACCCCTTCTACAACGTGGCGCATACAATGGTTCCCGGCGACCGAGGGCGGGTGCGATGGAGAGAGGAGCAAGTCGCCTTCAATCTCGGTAGACAGCGGCAGATTCGATTGTTACCCTTCGCGTCGTATCGGCGGAACGGTGATGGACGAAGGGGGCGAGAATGCTTGGCATTGAGCATGAGACGTTCGCGGGGACGTTCCCATTCGCGCCGCACTATCATCAGATCAACGATTTCGCCATGCATTATGTGGACGAGGGGAGCGGCGAACCGCTCGTGATGCTCCATGGCGATCCGACGTGGGGGTATCTGTTCCGCAACTTCATTCCGCCGCTCGCACGGCGGTACCGCTGCATCGTGCCGGATCATATGGGCATGGGGAAATCGGGCGTGCCCGCTGATCCAGCGCGGTATCATCTTGGGCAGCACATCGGCAACCTTGAAGAATTGCTGTTGGCGCTCTATCCGCACGCGATCACCCACGAAGTCGAGGACGCGAATCATTTTCTCCAGGAAGATGCCCCGGAGCGCATCGTCGGCTGGATCAAAGAGTTCCTTGCCACGTCTCCCTAGCGCCCGAACCTGCCTTTTGGACGATTGACCGACCGCCTTCGTCCCCGTATGCTCAACGTAACGATGATGCACTTTTGCTCACGGCACGAAAGGGAAACCCCGTGAATAGCCGCCCCGAGGTGTGTTTCACCAATATCCTCAGAACCGCCGCGCTGTAGGAGCGCGTGCGGATCGCACCGATTCGCGACACGACGGTAGTGGAATAGGCTTCAGCCTGCTCCACCGAAATCTCCCGCCCGCGCTCCCTCACGATCGCACGGCCTTTCCATCGCTGTGAGGGAGAACGTTTCACATGGAAACAACGACCGAACCATCACATACACGGTTCCCGGGGCTGTGGCGGCATCACGACTTCCTGAAGTTGTGGGCCGGGCAAACGGTTTCGCTGTTTGGCAGCCGCATCGGGGGCTTCGCACTCACATTCGTCGCGGTCCTGACGCTCCACGCGACGCCGATCCAGGTGGCGCTCTTGAGTGCCGCGCAGTATGGGCCGGGGCTGATCGTCGGGCTGTTCGCCGGAGTCTGGGTGGACCGCCTGCGACGCCGCCCGGTAATGATCGTCGTGGACATTGGGCGGGCGGCTCTGCTGGCGATCATCCCACTCGCCGCCGCGCTGGGCCGACTGACGATTCCCCTCCTCTTTGGCATCGCCCTGTGTGTCAGCATCCTGACCGTCTTCTTCGATGTCGCGTATCGCTCGTACCTGCCGTCGCTCGTGCGGCGGGATGAACTGATCGAGGGGAACAGCAAACTCCAGGCGAGCGCGGCGGGCGCGGAGTTCGGCGGCTGGAGCATCGCGGGCTTGCTGTTGCCGATCTTTACCATCCCCGGCACGATCCTGATTGACGCCCTCTCCTTCCTCGTCTCGGCGGGTTCGCTGGCGACGATCCGCGCGCATGAACCGACACCCGCGCTGGTGGCGGAGCGCGAAGGGGCCTGGCGGGAGATCGGGGCGGGGTTGCGGCTCCTGCGCGATAACCCAATGGTGCGCGCCCTCGCCTGCATCACCGGGGTATGGAATCTCTTTCGCTCCATCATTGGTGCGGCGATCGTCCTCTATGTCACGCGTGAACTCTCCGTCGCGCCCGCCGTGCAGGGGGTAATCTGGTCCATCGGCGGCATCAGTTCGATGATTGGCGCGGTGCTGGCGGAGCGCGTGACGCGGCGCTGGGGCATCGGCGCGACAATGTTCTGGATGCTGCTGTTCGCGGTCACCTCAACAATCTTCATCCCGCTCGCCTCCGGGCCGCTGATCTGGATCGTCGCCTCGCTCCTCTTGCAGCAGATTCTTGGTGACGGGGCTGCGACGATATACGAAATCGCTCAGGTCAGCCTCCTGCAAGCGCGCACGCCGGATCATCTGCTCGGGCGGATGAACGCGAGTCTCCGTCTCATCGAGTGGAGTACGATGCTCAGCGGCCTGCTGCTCGGCGGGCTGCTTGGGCAGGTCATTGGGTTGCGCGCCGCGCTCTTCGTCTCCGTCGGTGGCCAGTTGCTCGCGCCACTCTTGCTCGCTCTCTCGCCGGTGCGTACGCACCGCGAGCAATGAGCGGGTGAGCAATGAGAGGGGAGAAGTTGTCTCATTGCTTGTTGCTCATTGCTGTCAGCGTGGCCCTTTACAGTGTGTAGGCATGCTGTTAGTATCACTGCACAATCCTCGCTGAGAACGCATGTGACCGTGACCGTAGACACGGTGTGCGATGCGAGCGAGAATGCAACGTCGTTTTGTTCACGCGAGCATCTTGGATGTCTGCGTTCGCTGGCGATGGGAGAGGGATAGGGAATACATGGGTCGGTACGCGATTCGCCGCATCTTGTTGCTTGTCCCGACGCTGCTGGCGGTCTATACGATTTCGTTCCTCCTCATCCACGCGACGCCTGGTGGGCCGTGGGATGACGCGGACAAGCCCATTACCGGGGAGGCGCTGAAGGCGCTCAATGAGAAGTTCGGCATTGATAAGCCGCTCTGGCGCCAGTACGGTGATTACCTCTGGAACGCCCTGCACGGCGATTTTGGTCTCTCCTTCGCGCAGCGCGGCCGCACGGTTGCGGAGATCTTCCATGACTTCTTTCCCGTCTCGCTCCAACTCGGCCTGATCGCCATTCTCCTCGCCGCGACGCTCGGCATCACGGCGGGGACGTTCAGCGCGATCAAGCAGAACACACCCGTTGACTACTTCTGCACGTTTGGCGCGATCATCGGTATCTCCGCTCCCTCGTATGTGATCGCCTCGCTCCTCATTTTGCTCTTCGCCAACACCCTGCACCTCGTCCCAACGGGTGGGTGGGACGGCTTCTTCAGCAGGGCGACGTTTGTTCCCGCCTTCGCCCTCGCGCTCGGCCCCGCCGCGATCCTCGCCCGTTACACCCGTTCCAGCCTGCTTGATGTGCTCCGGCAGGATTACATCCGCACCTCGCGCGCGAAGGGACTGAACGAGCGCGGCGTGATGATTCGGCACGGGCTGCGGAACGCCCTTATCCCGGTCGCGACGGTGCTCGGGCTGTCGTTTGCCAACGTGATTACTGGCTCGTTCTTCATCGAAACGACGTGCAATGTGCCCGGTATCGGCCGGTACTTCGTCAAGAGCGTTTCGGGGCGCGATTACCCGGTGATGCTCGGTACCGTTCTGATGTTCGCGGCGATTATCGCGGTCATGAATCTGATCGTGGACTTGCTGTACGGCGTTCTCGATCCTCGCATCGCGTACGAATAGCCGCGCGCGGCATTGGGAGATAAGCGAGCAATGGCAACCAACACGACCGCAACGACGACCGCACTGGCCCAGGCCGCGCCGATTATCGCCCCGAAAAGCGTCTCGCTCACGCAGGACGCGTGGCGGCGGTTTATCCGCAACAAGGCCGCGCTGGCCAGTCTGATTTTCATTGGCATTATCGTCTTCGCTGCCCTCTTCGCCCCGATCGTCGCTCCCTATCACTACGCCACGCAGGACATCAAGGCGACGACGCAAGGTATCGGCTCCTCCGGCCATCTTCTCGGCACAGATCGCCTCGGGCGAGACATCCTCAGCCGGATCATTTATGGCACACGCATCTCCCTCGCCGTTGGTCTTGTCGTGCCACTCATGATTGTGCTGATTGGCGTTCCCGTGGGCCTGGTCGCCGGATATAAGGGTGGCTGGGTGGATACGTTCTCGATGCGGATCGTGGATGTGTTCTACGCGATCCCGAACCTCTTGTTCATTATCATTTTCATGACCTATCTCAAAGCGAAATTCCAGCATGTCAATGGCGGATGGCTCCTGCCGCTGAAAAGTTTCGATACGGCGACCGGTGGCATGCTCGGTGTTTTTCTCGGCCTCGGTCTCCTTTCGTGGCTGACGGTCTCGCGGCTCGTGCGCGGGCAGGTGCTCTCGCTCAAGCGCAAGGAGTTCGTCGAAGCGGCGCACTGCATCGGCGCGTCGAATAGCCGGATCATCACGCGGCACCTCCTGCCGAACACGCTCGCCGTCATCATTGTCGCCGCTACGCTCGGGATCCCCGCTGCCATTCTTGGCGAAGCGGGGATCAGTTTCATCGGCCTCGGTATCAACCCGCCCGTGCCATCATGGGGGCTGATGATTTCGGAAGGGATCGCTGACTTGCGTTCGTATCCGTACATGCTCATCTCACCGGCGGTCGTGCTGTCGCTGACGGCACTCTCATTCAACTTCATTGGGGATGGTCTGCGGGACGCATTCGACCCGTGGATGAAAAAATAGGGCGTCCTACCAACGTGTGGACGTTGGGGAGAGAGAGTCACAGGAGGTTTCAGGTGGAAGAGATCGCGAAATTGACGGCACACGCCTACACACGGCGCAAATTCCTCGCCCTGTCAGCGGCGGGGACGGCAGCGGCCGCACTCGCCGCATGTGGCGGCACGACGAGCGCGCCGACCAGCACGGCGGCGGCGACGAAAGCGGCAGCACCCGCGGCAACGACTGGCCCCGCGCCAACGGCGACCAATGTCCCGCAGGCACTCGGCGTCACCGCACCTGCCGGTTCGGCAACCACCGGGCCCACGGGCGCGGCAACGCCCGCCACGACCGGAAGCGCGGTCGCGGCCGGCGCACAGCCAACGACGCCCCCGAATCTCGCGGATAAGCAAATCTTCCGCTATGCGGACATTGAGCCGCCGACCTTCGATCCGCAGGTCGGTTCAAGCCCATTCAACATGCCGCAGATGTTCGAGGGATTGGTCATCGTCAACTGGACGAATAATCAGATCGAACCGGCGCATGCAGTGAGTTATCAGGCGAACGCCGATGCGACAGTCTGGACATTCAAGCTCCGCCCCGGCCTCAAATGGTCCGACGGCATGCCGCTAACGGCGAAGGACTTCGAGTACGCGATCAAGCGCATCCCGGATCCGAAGGTTGCTTCCAAGTATTCAGCCGCCGCGGAGAACCTCAAGAACGGGACGGAGATCGCGAAGGGAACCGCCCCGCCGGACTCGCTCGGGGTGAAAGCGCTCGACGATAGTACACTCGAGTTCCAACTCGTGACGTCTATTCCCTTCTTCCCACTGCTCGCCGCGACCTGGTCATACTATGCGACGCCAAAGCACATCATTGAGAAGTTCGGCGACAAGTGGCTGGAGGCGGGCAACATCGTCGGGAGCGGGCCGTACATAATGAAGGAATGGAAGCACGATCAACTGCAGGCCTTCGAGATCAACCCGAACTATTGGGGCCCGAAGCCGATCGTCACGCGCGTGGAGTGTCATATCTTCCCGGATCAGACGGTTCTGGCGCAGGGCCTTGCGGCCTACGAGAACAACGAGATAGATACCGCGCAGGTTTCCGCCTCGGATTACGACCGCGCACTCAAGGATGCGAAACTCTCCAAAGAAATGAAGGGTTTCCCCGGTTCCAGCACGTTTATGCTCCACTGGGATACCACGAACAAGCCGACGAGCGATGTGAAGGTCCGTCAGGCGCTCGCCCTCGGTTTCGACCGCACGGCACTCATTGATAATGTGCTGAAGAAATACTACCTCGACGCGCCGACGGTCCTGCCACCGGACATCGCGGGCTACAACCCGCAGGCCGCACTGACCGGTGGTGTGGATAAGGCGAAGCAGTTGATGTCCGACGCGGGCTTCGCGAATGGGCAAGGCTGGCCCGCCGATTTCTCCATCGTCTACGCGGCGAACGCGACGGCGAAACTGGTGCTGGAGTATCTGCAGGCGGAATGGAAGAAGAACCTCGGTATCACCGTCAACCTCGATAGCCGCGAGACAAAGGCGTATGTAGAATGGCGCGTCTCGCGCAAGACTCAGCCCTACACCGGTGGCCACTTCGGCGCGTGGGGATCAGACTACGGCGATCCGGCGAACTGGCACAACTTCCTCTTCGCCAGCGGCACGGACTTCTATAACACCCACTGGAAGAACGCCGAGTTCGACAGCATCATCGCCAAGGCGAAGGGAATGACCGACAAGGACGCCCGCACGAAGGCATACCAGCAGGCGGAGCAAATCCTCGTGACGGAGCAGCCGCATTTGCCCCTCTACCATGGGCAATCCTTCTTCGTCATCAAGCCGAACTTGCAGGGTATTTACCACCCGGCGATCCTCGGCGGCGTCCCGCGCGGCAGGTACGCCTACTTCACGAAGTAAGCGGGGAACCTCACCCCCCGACCCCCTCTCCATCGCAGTGGAGAGGGGGAGTAACGCAGAGAGGTAGAAGTGAGGGAGGGGCGCGGGATGGCAGCGATTGATCAGCGTCGGGATGCCTTTCGGGCGCTGTCGTCCGCGTCGGCGGCGTTGGCGGCGCGTGCCCGCGCGGTGATGCCGGGCGGCAATACGCGCACGACCGTCTACCAGTCCCCGCATCCGCCCTATGTCGCCTATGGCAAGGGCGCGATAATCGTGGATGTCGAGGGAGACGAGCGGCTCGATTTTATCAACAATTACACTTCGCTGATCCACGGCCACGCCGACCCGGAGATCAACGCGGCGGTGATCGAGCAGTTGCAGTACGGCACCTCTTACGCGATGCCGACGGTGCATGAAGTCGCACTCGCCGAACTGATCGCGGAGCGCATCCCCTCCGTCGAGCAACTGCGCTTCACGAACTCCGGCACCGAGGCGGTGATGATGGCGATCAAGGGGGCGCGCGCCTTCACGGGCCGCCCGAAGATCCTCAAATTCGAGGGGTGCTATCACGGCTCCTACGACTTCGCGGAAGTGAGCCAGGTGACGCCCGAATCGCGCTGGGAGGAGGCGGAGACGCCCTCCACCGCGACCGCCTTCGGCACGCCGCAGGGTGTGATAGAGAACGTGTTGGTCGCCCGCTACAACGACAGCGCGGACGCTGAACGCGTCATCTCCCGCCACCACGCCGAGATCGCCGCCGTGCTCGTGGACCCAATGCCCTCGCGCGTCGGCAACGTCCCCGCGACGTACGAGTTCCTCAGCGCGCTGCGCGAGATGACGCGAGCGCACAGCATCGTGCTGATCTTTGATGAGGTAATTACGCTACGCGTCGCGTATGGCGGCATGCAATCGGTCGTCGGCGTCACGCCCGATATGACGACGATGGCGAAGATCATAGGCGGCGGCTTCCCGGTCGGCGCGGTCGGCGGGGCGGCGGAGATCATGGCCGTCTTCGATCCGAGCAAAGGGCCGAAGGTGCCCCACGGCGGGACATTTAACGCGAACCCGATCACCGCCGTCGCGGGCCTGACGGCGATGGAGAAGATGACGCCGAAGGAGTTCGACCGCATCAATGCGCTCGGTGAGACGCTACGCGAGGCATTGGCGGAGGCGATGGACGGCGCGCGGGTACCGGGTCAGGTGACGGGTGCAGGCTCCGTCTTCAACCTCCATCTGCACCCCCGTTCGCTCACGGACTATCGCAGCACGTCGCTCACCCCGGCGGAGAAGGCGCGTACGGCGGCGGTCTATCAATCCATGCTCGCGCACGGCATCTTCATGTCCCCCAGCATGATGGGCTGCGTCTCTACCCCGATGGGCGAGGCGGAAATCACTGCCTGCGTGGACGCTTTCGCCACTGCACTGCACGAGACGGCGGGATAATCCCTTGGCCCCTCCCGCGCATGGCGGGGAGAAGAATTGATTTGTCAGAGGGGGCAGTCCATCATCGTTTCCCCATGCGCGATCCGCTCGGTTTAATGGGTTTCCATCGTTCTTCGGTCCATTCTGTATCGCAGCCATTACAATGGAACATCACGAGCGCCTTGCCATTGGCATCAACGTGTGGGCTGTCACGTCGCACGATGACAATGTCGCTGCTACCGCATTCGGGGCATGCTACATCGTCTCGGCGGGCACGCTTGCTCATGCGTTTTTCCGGCGTGGTAACGGATCGTTATGCAGATACGGCATGGTTTCCCGCGCGGGCAAGGCGGGCGAGGTCCGCTCCCGCCGCGACCGTCTCCGTTTCGTCGCCATTCGGTAAGGCACGGAGAAGGCGCCACGACGCGACCGCCGCATCGCCGCGTCGTTCCACCGTTGTCGCAATGAAAGCGAGCGCTTCGGGGAGATCGTCATATTCAATGATGGGATGCGCGGCGTCACTATCCCAAATCTCGTAAATTGGCTCTCTCGGCATCACATCATCCTTTCTGCCATTCATCCGATGCCGATCTCGCGGAGGTAGGCGCTGTCTCTTATACACATCTCCGAGCCCACGAGAC
>CALBSO010000021.1 GCA_937968015.1 uncultured Thermomicrobia bacterium | reverse complement strand
CGAAGGCCGTGTGCCACAGCACCGCCGTCGGTAGCCCGGCTTTCTCGGCGGCGGCGAGCCCACCGAAGACGAAATAATCAACTGCCAGCGCGTCGGCGGGGTGACGTTCGAGCTCGACGGCGACATCGGCGGCGACTCGGCCGGCCGGCCCGAACCACAGGTGGTCGCACAGGGCCGCGAAGACTGTCGCCGGGTCGTCGGCCCAATCCTTGATCGGGCTGGTGGCGGACTGCGTCGCGTCGAAATCCGGCGCGTGCTCGTAGGGGCGGAAGGCGCACCCCGCCCGCTCGATTGCCGCCCGTTGCGAGCGATGGCCGAGTAAACGGACGTCGTGTCCGCGTGCGACGAGCCGGCCCGCCAGGGCCAACTCCGGGTACACGTTGCCTCCCGCGTCTAACGTGACGAAGAGATATCTCATTGCGCCCCCCTTCCGCCGTGCCCGGCCGCATGTGTGGTATGGAGCGCCTCGGCCATTTCGCGGATGGCGTCCGTCGTCTCGCGGCGGGACAATCCCCGGTCGCGTCGCAGGATCTGCCAGGTATACACGTCGGTCGCGCAGATCAGCAGCAGCAGCCGGCGTTCGCGCTCAGGGCCGGTGAGGCCCGCCAGCGCTGCAGGGAACGTCCGCTCCACCCAGGCGCGATGCCCGGCCCGACCGAACGCGAGCACGGGGACAAGCGACGGCACGCGCGACTCGAGGGCGAGGAACCGGATGACTGCGTCGCCGCCATGCTCGTAATCGCCCATCAGCAGGTCAATCGCTGCCGGGATATCGCCCGGGGCCGCCTTGCTCCGTTGGCCCCCGAATTCCCGCTGCGCGCGGGGGTCCTGGAGCATCGCCGCGAGCAGCCCCTCCTTGGTGGCGAAATGATTGATGACAGTTTGCAAGGAGACTCCCGATTGCGCCGCGATGTCGCGCAACGTCACCTCGTCGTACCAGCGCTCCACGCACAGCGCCAGCATGGCCCCGATGATCCGCTCGCGCGTCGCCTGAGTCGACGCGGCACGCGCTCGCATGGTGTAGGCACGTTGAGTATTCACTGTAATCAGTTTACAGTGAAATAGAGAGGCTGTCAAGATGACCCCCGCACTATTCTCATATGGAGATGTTTCCCGATGGAGTGAAGCGACGATCCCGGGCTTGATAGCGGGGCAGCGACGCGCCATGGCTTTGACATCAAGCGTACGGTTCACACGCGCGGCATCCGCCCCCCGCAATTGGTCAGGTACAACCCCTCACCATTCGACGGATGCGCCCGCCGTGCCCACGGAGTACCCTACGAAGTGGAAACGACCGGGATTGTGACGCATATCGCATATCCCGGCGCCGGAGTGAGGGAGCAGGGCGATGTGGGGGTTTTACTGGCTGATTGAGGGGCGGCTCGCGGGTTGCCCACGGCCCGGGAGCCGCCGGGGCGGATCTGCTGATGATGCCTCGCCGGAGCACGAACAGGCGGCGCTCGATGAAGACCTCGCGTGGCTTCGCATGCGCGGGATCGCTGCGGTGCTCTCGCTCACCGAAACGCCGCTCGATCGCGCGGTGCTGTCGCGACATGGGCTGGATATGCTGCATCTCCCGGTAGACGACCTCCACGCGCCGACACCCACGCAACTCCACTACGCCCTCACCTTCATTGATCGGCAGCACATGCTCGACCGCGCCGTCGCCGTTCATTGTCTGATGGGGCAGGGGCGAACGGGCACGGTGCTGGCAGCGCATCGCATCCGTGCCGGAAGCGCGCCCGATGCCGCCCTCGCCGAACTGCGCGCCCTCTCTCCCGGCGCGATTGGCAGCCTCTCGCAGGAAGCCGCTCTCCGCGCCTTCGCCCGCCATCGGGACTGGATTCTCTAAGACGATTCTCCGGCTTCCCCGCCATCGTTGACACGGCATGGACGCAATGGCACGATGCGCGAGCGGAAGCTGCTGCTACGCGACAGACGATAGAACGAGAGAAGGGGCGGTCATGCCACGATTGACGGGCGGCCAAGCATTGGTCCAATCATTGGCGCGGGAAGGGTTGGAGACGCTCTTCGGTCTGCCCGGCGTGCAACTCGATTGGGCGTACGACGCGCTCTATGAGGAGCGTGACCGGATCGCCGTCTATCATACGCGCCACGAGCAGGCGACCGCCTACATGGCCGATGGCTTCGCGCGGACGACTGGACGAATAAGCGCGTGCATGGTCGTGCCGGGGCCGGGCCTGCTGAACGCGAGCGCCGCCCTTGCCACCGCCTATGCCTGTTCGTCGCCCGTGCTCTGCGTGGCGGGCCAAATCCCGTCCGCGACGATTGACAAAGGATTTGGCATGCTCCATGAGGTGCATCATCAGCGCGAGGTGATGGCATCCTTCACCAAGTGGGTGGGGCGCGCGGATACCCCGGCGGCGGTCCCCGGCGTTGTGCGCGAGGCGTTCCGGCAGTTGCGCACGGGGCGCCCGCGCCCGGTCGGGGTGGAGGTTCCGGCGGACATGCTGCAAATGACGGAGGAGGTGACGCTCCTCGATCCGGCCACGACTGAGCGAAGCGCGGGCGACCCCGATCTGCTGCGGCAGGCCGCCGAACTCTTGCGCGCCGCCGAGTGCCCGCTCGTCTACAGCGGCGGAGGTGTGCTCAGTGCGGAAGCCTCGGACGAATTGTGGGCAGTCGCCGAACTGCTCGAAGCGCCCGTCGTCATGTCGCTCGATGGACGCGGGGCGCTCTCCGACCGGCACTATCGCGCACAGACCAGCCTTTCCGGCATGCACCTTCTGCCGGACGCCGATGCGGTGCTGGCGGTCGGCACGCGGTTCTTCCAGCCCACCATCGCGTGGGGATTGCCACCGGGCGCGCCAGTGATCCGGGTGGATATTGACGCTGAAGAGATCGCGCGCCACGGGCAACCAACCATCGGCATCGTCGGCGACGCGAAAGGCGCGCTCGCCGCACTCCGTGATCTGCTCGATGGCGCACCCCGCCGCCCGTCGCGCGAGGCGGAACTGCGCGCGGCGAAGGATGCGGCGACCGCACAACTTGAGATCATCCAGCCCCAGGCCGCATACAGCGCCGCGATCCGCGCCGCCTTGCCGGACGATGCCATTCTCGTCACGGACCTCACGCAGGTCTCCTTCTACGCGACGTTGGGCTACCCGGTCTACGCGCCGCGCACGTTGATCGGCCCGGGATACCAGGGCACGCTCGGTTCCGGCTTCGCGACCGCGCTCGGCGCGCAAGTCGGGAATCCGGGCAAGAAAGTTGTCGCGCTGATGGGCGATGGCGGTTTCCTCTACAATGTGCAAGAGTTGGCGACGATGCGGCAGCAACGGCTCAATGTCGTCGCGGTGGTCTTCAATGATAACGCGTACGGCAATGTGAAACGGACGCAGCGTGAGGCCTTCGCGGGGCACGTCATCGCCGCCGATCTCGTCAATCCGGATTTCGTTGCGCTCGCGGAATCCTTCGGCATTCGCGGTCTCCGCGTCCGGGAGCCGGAGGCGTTGCGACGCGCGCTGGGGGAAGCATTCATCGCAAATGAGCCGGTACTGATCGAAGTCATGGTCGGTGAGATGCCGAGCGCCTGGCATCTCGTCGGCCCCGGCGGTGGCGCCTACCCGGTCCTGTGGCCCTCCTGAGCGCAATCGCGGCCCCTTTCGCCACCGATGACCCGCGAATGTCAGAGGCCGTAACTAATGCGGCGTTCAAGCGTTATGTAGGTGGGAGGCCGTCTCCGCGTCCCACGCGGAGGACGGTGGGTGCGAAGAACGGTTGCGGTATCGCAGAGGTATGGTAGGATACCGCCCGTGGGGAAGTCGGGGAGGGGCATGGAACCAGGGAAGCAAGATGTTCGCCGGCCCGCGAGGGGCTGGCTGCGGGCGCGTTGGGTCAGCCTTTTCCCGGCGTTGATTCTGATTTTCTTCGTCGCGAGCGCGGCGATTTCTCCCCGAACCACCCAGGCCGTAGATGAATCCGCTGATCCCCTCACATCATCCTCGCTGCCGGCGTCCTCCCTCTCGCCGAGCGCCACCCAAAGGGCGGCCGATCCGATCACGGCCACTCCCGTCGCTTTTGTCGCCGGTAGCCTGACCAGCACGAATGATAACGCGCAGCCGACCGCGACGCCGATGCCCGCGCCGACCGCGACACCCGCTCCGACGATCCCCGCTCCTACGACCGTTCCACCGACGCCGTCCGGGCCGACGCCGACACCGAATCAGGGCGCGGCGGGGAACGCACAGCCCGTAGATGGCACGATCCGCGTGCCTGTGCTGATGTACCACTACATTCGCGTCAATCCCGTCGCCGGCGACCGTCTCGGTTACGGCCTGTCGGTGACGCCGACGGATTTCGCGGCGCAGATGGGGTGGCTCGTCGAGAATGGCTACCACGCCGTTTTTCCCTCGGAACTTTCCGCCGCGATGACGCAAAGCGCGCCGCTGCCGACGAAGCCGATTGTCATCACCTTCGATGACGGGTATCGCGACTTCTACGACCAAGCATGGCCCGTGCTCAGGCGATACGGGCTGAAATCCGCGAGCGCGGTGGTCACCAACTTTGTGGACAAAGGTGACCGGGGCGACCTACAATACATGAACTGGAACATGATCAAGGAACTCGATCAGAGCGGCATGGTCGAGATTGCTTCACACACGCAGTCACACCCTGATCTTACCCGGATGTCCGCAGCGCAACGCTGGACCGAACTCGCCAAGAGCAAAGACCTGATCGAGCAGCACCTCGGTCACCCTTGCACCTCGTTCGTCTATCCTTCCGGGCGATATGACGGCGCAACGGTGGCGGACGCGAGGCGGGCGGGTTACCAGATCGCCTTCACAACGAACGGTGGCGCGGTCCGCGCCCCGCAGGATACCGGCATCATCCTCCAACTGCCGCGCGTACGTGTCCCGGGTAGCACGACGATCGCGGGATTCGCCCGGAACCTCGGCTGAGATGGGATAACAAGGAACGAGTCAAAAGGAACAAGAGGACGTATCCCTTGTTCCTTTTGACTCGTTCCTTCGCCCCTTACTTTCCCGGTGTGAATCCCGCCGCGAGCGCCTCAGCGGCGGTGCAGAAGAATTGATCGCCTTTCGTCTTATCAATCGCCGTACTTTCGTAGAAATACGATTCGGGCAGGTAATAGACTTTGGTGCCGTTCGGCATGACAACGCCCTTAATATTCAGACATGCGCCGTTCTGCAGAAGACCGGTTACCGCGATGGCCGTCGCTGCTTGATTGCGGTCAATCCCGGCGAGTTGCGTCGCGAGGCGCGGGGCGTTGAGGCCAGGAAAGGAGGTGGCGAGTTGTGGGTTCGCGATCGCCGTCGCGATCTGGCCGCTGAGTGCCGGCGGTGTAGCCGTCGCTGCGGCGATCGGTTTCGGCGCGGCGGGCGTATTTTCCGCGGGAGGCGCTTTGGCGGGCAAGAGCGCGATCCCAACCAGGAAGACTGCAAGCAGGACGCAGAGCATACCGATTTGTCGCCCTCGTGACATCTCGCACTCCTTTCACAATTGATCTCCCAGATAACACAACCCGCTGGGTCACGCGGTTCTCTTTGCCGATGCGCTATCGCTATTATCGCGCAGAGAGATACCATCTTGGCAATAGCGCACGGCATCCAAAATCAGCAAGGCGCGGAATCACCATGTGTATCGGTGATACACAGGAGCGCTGTCCGGCGCACGGCGGCTCCGCTACACTGGTAGCGACAACGTGCATGGTATAGAAAGGGAAAGGCATGGAAGAACTGCTGCGCGACACAGCGGAACGAGCGAAGGGCTACCTCGCGGGGTTGGAAGGCCGGAGCGTTGGACCAACGCGAGAGGCGGTTCGGCGGCTCTCCGCATTGGCGGGGCCATTCCCCGCTGAGGCAACGGACCCGGCCGCCGTCCTCGCGCTCCTCGACGATGTCGGCTCCCCCGCGACCGTCGCCTCAGCGGGCGGGCGGTACTTCGGCTTTGTGACGGGCGGCTCGCTGCCCGCCGCGCTCGCGGCGAACTGGCTGGCGGGCGCATGGGATCAGAACTGCGCCTTCGCCGTCATGTCACCCGTTGTCGCCGCGCTGGAAGAGATCGCGCTCGACTGGCTGCGCGACGCCCTGCACCTGCCCGCCGGGTGCGGCGGCGGTTTCGTCACGGGCGCGACAGTGGCGAACTTCACGGCGCTCGCGGCGGCGCGCCATGCGGTGCTCGCGCGGGTGGGCTGGGATGTCGAGGCGGACGGCCTCTTCGGTGCGCCGCCCGTCACGGTCATCGTTGGCGCGGAGGTCCACGCGAGCCTCGTCAAAGCATTGGGCCTCGTCGGCTTTGGTCGCAACCGGGTCGTTACGGTGCCAGTGGACGGGCAAGGACGGATGCGCGCCGATGCCCTGCCGCCGCTCTTTGGCCCGACGATCGTCTGCATCCAGGCAGGCAACGTCAATACGGGCGCGTTCGACCCGGCACGAGAGATCTGCGCGTGGGCGCACGACGCGGGGGCGTGGGTGCATGTGGATGGGGCGTTTGGTCTCTGGGCGGCTGCCGCGCCCGCACGCGCGCACCTCGTTGCGGGGTGTGCGGAGGCCGACTCGTGGGCGACGGACGCGCACAAATGGCTGAACGTCCCGTACGACAGCGGCCTCGCCTTCGTGCGCGAGCCGGAAATGCTGCGCGCCGCGATGACCCTCACCGCCGCCTATCTGCAACAAAGTGACGGGCGCGAGCCGAACCACTACACACCGGAGGCATCGCGCCGCGCTCGTGCCGTGGATATCTGGGCGGCGCTCCGCTCGCTCGGCCGCTCCGGCCTCGCCGACCTGATTGAGCGCACCTGCCAATACGCCGCGCGGATGGCCGATGGCTTGCGGGCCGCAGGATATAGTGTTCTTAACGATGTTGAACTCAATCAGGTTCTTGTCTCGTTCGGCGACGCGGAAACGACCCAGCGCATTGTCGCCGCAGTGCAGATGGAGGGGACCTGCTGGTGCGGCAGCACGTTTTGGCAGGGGCGGGCGGCGATGCGGATCAGCATCTCCTCCTGGGCGACGACGAAAGCGGACATCGAACGGAGCCTCGCGGCAATTATCCGCGTTGCGGGCGGGCAAAACGTGTGAGGCTGTTTCCGGCTTACACGTTGTTCATCATCCACGTCGCTTGCGCAGGCTGAAGCCTCCATCACCAATAGAGAACGCGAAGAAGGGAGGGGCAGATCGCCTCTCCCTTTTCGTTTCATCGTTTGTCCAGCGCAAATTAGCCCTGCCGCTGCTTGTGCTTCGGGTTGCGCTTGTTGATGATATAGATTCTGCCCTTGCGCCGCACGACAATATCGTCCGGGCTGCGCTTCTTGACGGATGCGGATACCTTCACGTCGTTCCTCCTCACGCACGTCACAAGTCAAAAGCAACAAGTAACAAGTACCAAGAGGAGCCGTGGCGCCTTGTTACGTGTTACGCGTTACTCTCTCGTTGTTGCCCGCGCGGTCGCGGCACACTGGCGTAGTTTCGCATAAATCGCTTCGCTGTCAAGCGCTTTGCCGATGAAGACGAGGCGACTCTCGCGTTCCTCGTCCGCGCGCCACGGTCGTTGTGCCTCGACGAGCACCCGCGCGCCTACCTGATGGAAGACGCATCGCTCCTCGTATCCCGCGATGTTCAACACGCCCTTGCCCCGGAAGCAGGTCTCCGGCAGTTCGCCCCAGAATGCTTCCAACCGCTCCACATCGAACGGCTCACGCGTGACGAACGAGACCGTGTTAATTGCTTCATCGTCCAGATGGCCGTGATGAGGGTGTGCGTGGTCATGCTCCGCTTCATCCGCGAGCCAGCAATCCGCGCCTGCGGTGAACCGGTCATCCACGTTGAACGCGCCGACATCGAGGAGGAGGCGCAAGTCCACATTGCCGTGGCTGCATCGCAGGATCGGCGCGTACGGGTTCAGTTTCCGCAGGCCCGCCTCGATGGTGACGAGATCGTCCGGCGTCACGAGGTCCACCTTGTTGAGGAGGATCATGTTCGCGAACTCGATCTGCGTCGGCGCTATCTCACTCGCCCGGACTTGCGCGCGGATTTGATCGGCGTCCACGAGTGTGATGATGCCATCCAGCCGGACGATCTGGGTCAGGCCGGGGATGAAGAAGGTCTGCGCGACGGGCAGCGGGTCCGCGATGCCCGTCGTCTCGACGATCAGGTATTCCGGCGGCTCGTCCCGCTGCAAGATGCGTCGCAGGCCGATCAGGAGATCGCCCCGGATCGTGCAGCAGATACAGCCCGCCGTCAGTTCGACGATATCGCCAGGGTTGGTCTGCTCAATCAATCCGCCGTCAATGCCGATCTCGCCGAGTTCGTTGACGATGATCGCGATACGCAGGCCGGGGTTTGCCCGCAGGATATAGTTGAGGAGCGTCGTCTTGCCACTGCCGAGGAAACCGGTGAGGATCGTCGCCGGGATGCGCGTATCATTGACGCCGAGCGCATCGCCCGTCGTTGGCACTGTCATGGTTTGTCCCTTCCGCACGGATGCTTGGCATACTCTCATGGATGTGATGATGCACGCTGGCAATCATCGTGCGATTCGGGTGCGTGCGGAAGGCGAGGGTACATCCGCCCGTTGCTTCCGCCCTGTAACCGTGTCGGTCGGCCCCGCGCCGATGACCGTCATCTACTCCACGTATCCGAACGTCGGCGGTGCCGGTGGGAGGGCGGGCTCGCCGCCCGTCTCGCGTCGCAGCCATGCCCGGATGTCCGGCTCGTGGTCCGTATGCAGATGCACGAACGAATAACCCAGCACCGCGGGGCCGATAGGCAGGTCGCCCAGCCACGCGAAGCGGCCGGGCGTCAGCAGATCCTCGGCAGGCATCGCCGCCACCGTCGCGACGAGGGTGTCGAACTGGGCTGCGGTCTCCGCGAGCACCTCGGTGGCGGGCCGATCCTTGTCGCGCGCGGAGAACCAGGCATTGATGGCATCCACCCCTGCCCTCGTGTCCTCGTCCAGGCCGGCGGGCCACGGGTGGGTGGGCGGCCCCCCTCCTCGGTATGCGGCCTCCAGGCGGGCCAACGTGAGCGCGCGCCAGCTATTGAGGTGCGCCGCCATATCCTTGAACGTCCACGGCCCGTTGTTGGCGCCGGGGCGGTCCATCAGCCCCGCTTGCTCCACCGTCGCGACGAGGGCATCCCAGTAGCGGCGCTCGACGGCGAGAGCGGCGAGCAGGTCGTCTTTCGTCGGTGTCATGTCCGGCATGGTCTTCTCCCTTCGCGAGCACGATACGACCAACGCACGGGGGGCGCAAGGCGCGGACACAACCGAAGGAGATGAAACGGTAGACAGCGCGCGCAAATAGCCACACAATACCGGGTATCATGGAAAGACGGGCCGGCAGCTGCGACCATCGCCGCCCGCGCACCCATTGGCAGGAAAGAAGGGATGTGTATGCAGCGGCAGGGTAGGGACGGCGCGCAACACGGACTCGATCACCACGGTATCAAAAACCTGATGAGTGTCGGCTGGAACCTGACGACGCCCGCCCTCTACGAAGAGATCGTCCGGCGGCGGGGCGGAGTGATCGCCGATGACGGCCCGGTCGTCGTCCGCACCGGCAAATACACGGGCCGCTCGCCGAAGGACAAGTTCATCGTCCGCGAGCCGGGCAGCGAGGCGAATATCTGGTGGGGGGCCGTCAACCAGCCGCTGGAACAGGAGCAGTTCGCCGCGCTCCGGAAACGCATGCTCTCTTACCTGAGCGGTCGGGACCTCTACGTGCAGGATTGCTACGCGGGCGCCGACCCGCGCTACCGGCTCAATGTCCGCGTCATCACCGAACTGGCATGGCACGCCCTCTTTATGCGCAATCTCCTCATCCGCCCTGATCCCGATGAAGACCTCTCCGGCTTCATTCCCGATTTCACGATCATCTGCGCGCCGCACTTCCACTCGATCCCCGAGGAGGACGGCACGCGCTCGGAGACCTTCATCGTGCTCAACTTCGCCACGAAGGAAGTGCTGATCGGCGGGACGGAGTATGCGGGCGAGATGAAGAAAAGCGTCTTCACGATCTTGAACTATCTCCTGCCTTTGCAGAACGTTCTCTCTATGCACTGCTCGGCGAACTACGGGCCGGAGAGGGACGTGGCGATCTTCTTTGGCCTCTCCGGTACGGGCAAGACAACGCTCTCCTCCGATCCCTCCCGCACGCTGATCGGCGATGACGAGCATGGCTGGAGCGACCACGGTATTTTCAATTTCGAGGGCGGGTGCTACGCGAAGGTGATCCATCTCTCGCCTACCGCCGAACCGGATATCTTCATGGCGTCCCACCGCTTCGGCACGATCCTCGAAAACGTCGCGATAGACAGCCGCACCCGCCGTCTCGATCTCGATGACGACTCGCTGACGGAAAATACCCGCGCCGCCTACCCGATCACGCACATCGCGAATGCCGATATCTCCGGCATCGGCGGGCACCCGAGGAACATCATCATGTTGACGGCGGATGCCTTCGGCGTGATGCCGCCAATCGCCCGCCTCACCCCGGCGCAGGCGCAGTATTACTTCCTTTCCGGCTATACCGCGAAGGTGGCGGGCACCGAGCGCGGCGTCACGCAGCCACAGGCGACCTTCAGCACCTGTTTTGGCGCGCCCTTCATCGTTCATCCACCGACGTTGTACGCGCACTTACTGGGCGAGCGGATCGCCCAGCACGGCGCGGCTGTCTGGCTCGTCAACACCGGCTGGACGGGTGGCCCGGCGGGCGGCGGCGGGAGCCGGATGTCCATCGCCCACACACGGGCGATGGTTGCGGCGGCGCTCGATGGCTCACTGGCGACCGTCGAGACTACGCCCGATCCGGTTTTCGGTGTCGGCGTGCCCGCCTCTTGCCCCGGCGTGCCGCCCGAAGTGCTGCAACCGCGTACGACATGGGATAATCCCGCCGCCTACGACATCAAAGCGCGCGACCTCGCCGAACGCTTCCACGCCAACTTCGCCCAGTTCGCCGATTCAGTCAGTTCCGATGTCGCCGCCGCCGGCCCCCGCGCTATCGTCACCCACCGCTAACCATCTCGCGGCCTGTTCAGGGGCGGGAGGGCGCGGTAGGATAGGTGGGAAGGGAAAGGACCGGTTCCCGGATGGCTGACATGCCCGCATATGCGCCCGCGCTGATCCGGATAGACCAATTGCTCGCCGCAGGCGAGTACGATGAGGCCGTTGAGACGGCGGAAGCGCTCGTTGCCGAAACGCGCGCCGCCGATACTCTCCGCGCGCTCGGGCGGGCGCGCTTCGAGCGTTCCACTGCTACGTTCGACGAGGACGAGCACGCGATGGCCTTCACAACTCTCCGCGAAGCGGCAGATCTTGCCGGTGATGATGCGATGCGCGCCGCGATCCTTGCGGACCTCGCGACGATGCTGACTGGCAGCGTCTTCTTCACGGCGGAGAAGGAGGAGGAGGCCGTGCGCCGGTACAAAGAAGCGTACGCGCTCGACCCAACAAACATGCGTGTCTTGATCGGGATGACGGTGCTGCGCGCGCATCCGGAAATCAATGCATCGCGCGGGCAGGCGATTGCCTGGGTGGAGCAGGCAATCGCCCAGGGTACGCCGGAATGGTGGCACTGGAGCGAACTCGGCAAACTGTACGAGGAGGAGGGCGACCACCAGAAAGCAATCGCCGCCTATGAAGAAATGCTCGCGGTGTTCCCCTTCCGCACCGGCCATCCGCTGGAGTTCGTCATGCGCCAGCAACGCAAACATCTTCAGGCTCTCCGCGCCGGCCGCCTCGAACTGATCAACCTCGACTTTCATCCGCCGGAGCAACGCTAACCACAGAGACACAGAGAACACGGAGGAAGAAAAGACGAGAGATAGGAAGCAGCGACGCCTGGGTTTTGAGCATGCTTTTTCGGTATCTTCTTTTCGCTCCCTCTCTGTGTCCTCTGTGTCTCTGTGGTGTACGTAATCGAAAGGGGTTGGGAATGGCGACGCTGGATGAGGTGTTGGACATGGTCGAGGCGGGGCGGGATGAGGTGATCGCGCTCGCGCGGGATTTGGTGCGGATCAATACGGTCAGCACCGGGGTGATGCCGACGGGGAACGAGACGCCCGCCGCCGAATTCCTCGCCGCGAAATTGCGCGCGGACGGGATCGAGAGCACCGTCGTCGAGAGCGCGCCGGCGCGGGGTAACTGCGTGGCAATCATCACGGGCGCGGGCGGCACGGAGCGGTCGCTTGGCCTTCTCGGACATACCGATGTCGTTCCGGTCGAGGACCCGAATCTCTGGACGGTGGACCCCTTCGGTGGCGAGATCAAGGATGGGCGGCTCTGGGGGCGTGGCAGTTCGGATATGAAGAGCACCGTCGCGGGGAGCACGATGGCCGCGATCTTCCTCAAGCGGGCCGGGGTGCGGCTCAAAGGCGATCTCCACATCGAATCCGGCGCCGATGAGGAGTCCGGCGGCGTCTACGGCTTCGGCTGGCTGGCCGAGCACCGGCCCGACCTCGTCAACACGACAGCGGCGGTCAATGAAGGTGGCGGCGGCATCCCGATGCAACTGGCGGATGGCACGCTCGTCTACTTCTTCTCGCTCGGCGAGAAGGGGAGGTACGAAGTCCATCTCGATGTGCGCGGGCGTGGCTTCCACGCTTCTCAGCCGTGGCGGGCGGACAACGCGATTGACCGCGCATACGAGGTCATCCAGCGTATCAAGTCCTACGAGCCGACGCTGGACGCGACTGACCCGATGTTCCAGCATCTCGATCAACTGGCGGGCATCGCGGAGCCGGCAAACGTGGAGAATGTCGAGCGGATCATCGCGCGGGTCGGGGAGCGGGAGGCGTCGCTCGCTTCAACCTTGAAAGCGCTCTCCCGCATGACGATTGGCGTTTCGATGATCCAGGCGGGCGTCAAGTCGAACAGCATCGCGGAACGCTGCCACATCACCTGCGATATCCGCACGCTCCCGTGGCAGGACGCCGACTATATCCGGGGCGAGTTTAACCACATCCTCGACGGGCTTGACTTCGTCACCTTCGAGGTCCGCACGACGGCGATCTCCTCCGCCTCGCCGCAAGACGATCCCTGCGTCGCAGCGATGCAGGAGGCGACGCGCATCGTGCTGCGACGCAATGGATACGACAAGGTCGCCTTCATCCCCTCGCTGACTGTCGGCTTCACGGACAGCCGTCTGCTCCGACCGCTCGGCGTGCATGCGTATGGCTACACACCGGGTCATCCGCAGGCGGACAAATCCAAGGCGGGCGCGCACAACAACGACGAATCGCAGGACCTTCACTCGATTATTCTGTACACGCAGGTCGCCATCGCAACCGCGTGGCACTACCTCGGCGTCGCGGACGGCACGTAGCAGGTTCATTTGGCCTCAATAGTGGGCGGCGGCGGGCTTCATCTTGCCGCTTTCATATGCGATCGCGGGCGAAGCCCCACGCCGCTGCTATTCGCCTCTTTTTGCTGTCAGGCTACTCGCTGGCACGCCGCTTGCCTCTACGTAGTACGGGACGGTATGAACCTGGCATGAGGCAAGGAGATCACTATGCTGACCATCGCGGATACAACCATTATCCTCCCGCCCCTCGATCAACTGGTGGTCCTCCTATTGGTAGGGCTCGTTGTCGGGCTTGTGGCGGAGACGATTGTCGGCACGCGTGTACCGCTCGGCTATATCGGTGCGGTAATTCTCGGCTTCCTCGGCGCGTGGTTCGCCACGCATGTGCTCCATTTCAATATCTCGCCGGACTATATCGTGAATAGCGTTCCGTTGTTCCGTGCCTTGATTGGCGCGGTGATTCTCGCCTTTCTCTGGTCCCTGGCGATGGGACGGGGGCGTTGGTTCGCACAGCGCTGATGTCGTTGTGAGCCGGAAAGGAATAATCGTATGACCTACCGAAGAGAAGAATCGAGCGAAGTCTATCGCGACGCCGCCGGAGCGCCGACGGAGCGACGGTCAATTGCGGAAGAACGAGTCGTCAGTGAGCCGGCGGCCTATGGCGAGGCGCTCCCTCGTGAAGTCGTCCGCGAGCGCGTCGTGGAACAGCCGTATGTCGCGGCTCCCGTGCGTGATGAATTGGTAAGCGATCGCGTTGTCGAAGACGAAGCGGTGGGACGCCTCTCCACGCTCGACCTCGCGACGCGGATTATCTGGTTCCTCGCCGGATTGTTGCTCGTCGGGCTCATTGCCCGCTTTATCCTCAAGGCGACAGGCGCGAATACGACCAGCAGTTTCGTCAGTTTCATCTACAACTCGACGGCGGCCTTCGTCGCGCCATTCCGAGGCATCTTCTCGGACAGCGTCTCGGGCAGCAATGTCCTTGAAGTCAGCACGATCGTCGCGATTATCGTCTGGGCGCTGATCGCGTTCTTCGTCACCTGGCTGCTCGGCATCCTGCTCGGCGGTCCATCGCGCGGTGTCCGCGAATATCGCCGGGATGTGCGGCGGTTCTGAGCGCGGTAACAGAAAACGAACAGGAGGGGCATGTGCCCCTCCTTGATTTTCCCTGAATGGTGGGCTTCAGCCTGTTATCCCCCGCTGGGGCAGGCTGAAGCCCACCATCACCAACGCATTTGCGATCCGCGCTAACTCTTATTCGCTTCCGCGAAAATCGTCGCGGCTTTGTCACCGACTTTGAAGCTCCACGAGACGGTATTGCCGTTCTGCGTCGCCAGCGCGTCGGCATTCGTGATGCTGCCCGGCATCGTGAAGGAGAGTTGCACCATACCGCCACCGGCCAGGAGCGAGGACAAATCGAGACCGGGAATGGCGGTTGCACTGCTCGGATCGTTGAGCGTACTCAGCGGATCCACCGTACCGTCAATGCGGATGCCGCTGTCGGTGCTCGTGGCCGTAATTTGAATCAGCGCACCCTGGCTGCTGCCGCCGGACAAGGGGTTCGATGTACTGGATGCGCCGGACGAACTGCCGAGGATGGTGTTGATCTGGGTTTGCATCTCATCGAGTGATGAGAACGGTAGCGTGATGTCAACGCCCATGAAATTGTCGTTCTCGTAGGGTGTCGCGGTGCCGCCCATGCCGGTGATTTGCGTGGTCAGGTCGCCAAAGATGTTGTCTGGTGTGTTACTGGAGTTCGGGGTCGGCGTACCACCAAAGCTGTTGCCAAACGCGGCCAGCGTCTGGATGGCGATCTTGGATATACCAATGCGAATGTTCGTCGTACCCGTGAAATCGGACCCAATGGTACTGCTGGAACTGGCCTCGATGCACGCGCTGAGCAGCGCCGCTGTCAGCAAAAGCATGCCAACCGCCATCCCCCGTCGGACCCAGTGCTGCGTCGCTGTGATCATCGTGTGCCCCTCTCGCATATGACATCGCGCCACGGATCAATACTACCCTCGCATGATAGCACGCGGGTATCAGTACAACGACGCGCGGGGAAAGGTGGTTCCTCTGTAAGCAATGAGCAATAAGCAAGACCCGTCGCCCCTCATTTCTCATTGCTCATTGCTGCGTTACGGCTGTGCGCCGGGCAGGACCCAACGGGCGGGTTGCCAGTAGGGTTGCCAGCCGCGTGTTTCCTGCTCGTCATAGACCGGATCGAGGTGCTTCGCGTAGTTCTTTGGTCGCCAGGCAACGTCTTTGCGACAGTCTTCCTCGATCAGGGACATCGCGCGCTGGTACCATATATCGTTGCCGAGTTCGTCTATCACGTCATAGAGGACAGAGCGCGCGGCTTCGTCTTCGGTTAGCCACTTTCCCGCTTCCTCGGCCTGCTTAATCTCCTGCTCGACATCCAGGCGGAGCACGCCGAGCCGCTTGAATCCCTTATAGAAGTTGCCCGGTTTGTTCTGGTACTCGTCGAAAAGTGCATTCCACACATCGAGCGGCAGGAGCGCCGGATCCAGCGCGTCATCCACCATGAATTTCCGGTAATCGCGTCCACTATGTAGGGTCATCGTTACACTCTCTCCATGACATCGAACGGTAGGCGGCCCTCCACCGAATCCGCGCTTCACTTGCGTTGTAGTATAGCGTCGGGTTGACGTTGTAGCCAACGGACGGCTTCGGCCCACGCTTCCGGCGTGTTAACGCTGACCGTCGAGCGACCGAGCGGGTCGTGTGGTCGCATCTCGTCGGCGGTCAGCGGCTGCGCGCGGATCGTGGGGAAGAAGGCGGCTGCCTGGCGGTCGCCCCGGTCAAGAGCGGCGCGCATCGGCACGAGGCAGGCGCGGGTATAAATGGCGTGCAAAGGCTCCCAGCCTGTCTTGCCACCCTCATTCGGCAGATACGGTATGAGCGCATCCCACGTTCGGGGCCGCGCCGCCATCCATTGGAGGAGCGGCACGGAGAGATACGGCAGATCGCAGGCGAGCGCGAGGATGCCCGGATACCGCGCCGACTCGAATCCCGCGACCAGCCCCGCCAGTGGTCCTGCCCCCGCAATCGCATCGGGCGCCGTACGGACGGCCATTGGCGGCAACCGCCCCGCATCCTCCGCGACGATCACGACATCATCCGTCACCGCCCGCGCCGCCATGACGACCCGCTCGCTCAGCGTCGGCCCCCCGGACGGCAGCCGCAAAAGCGCCTTGTCCGTTCCCATCCGCCGGCTCTGCCCACCCGCAAGAATGACGGCGGTGAGCGGCATACTTTCGAGCGCGGAGTTTTTCATCCAAGTTCGTCGTAGGGAATGTTCTCGTCCTCGTTATTCTCCGCGATATGCTTGTTAATCTCGTCGCGGTGCTCGCGGTGGTACTGGAGCGCTGTCGCAACGTCAGCAGCACTGAGGGTTGGTAGCGCCGTCAGAACCCCGGCGATGTCACCATATCCGTGGTGATAGAGCACGACCGACCGCACGGGAATTCGTGTTCCCTCAATGATCGGCTCCCCGAAGAGGATGCGCGGGTTACGGACGATTGTCCGTGGTTTGGTCTGCTCTCGAACCATGATGACCCTCCTGCTCGCTGATCGCCCTGCAAGGAAGTATAGCAAAGAGGAGGGGCACAAAGTGGCATCCCGGTCGCGTGTCGGATTGTGCCTGAGCCCGTCCGTTTCCTCGCCATGATTCAGAACGCAGTGCAGCCCGTTGCGAACGCGACGATGATTACCAGACGCCTGAGACGCGGGCAACAGGAAATGTGTGTCGGGAGGGGGCTCGTGGCTCCTCTCTTATTGGGTCCTTTTTGAGGTGGATCATCGGGGTTGACTCGGCGGAGTTGACTCAGCGGAGTAGGGTTGGCGACACTATCGTTGATCCAAGAGTGCGGGCACGGCTCCGCACACCCCTTTCCGATTGACTCGGAAGGAACTACTCGTGGTTAACGCGGTTTCGGCATGGCGACGCATTCACATCATCGGTGGGGCAGGCAGCGGGAAAACAACGCTCGCTCGCCAGATCGCAGAACATCTCACCGTTCAGGCATACGATCTCGATGCGATTGCCTATGAAAATGGCGCCGGACCGAAGCGTTCGCTTGATGTGCGACGGACAGCCGTCCACAGAATCGTCACGCAACCTGCATGGGTCAGTGAAGGCGGATTCCTTTGGTGGACCGATGAGTTGTTACAAGCAGCGGATGTGATTGTCTGGCTCGATCTGCCTTGGCACATTGCGGCGAAGCGCGTACTGATGCGCCATATGCGCGCGAGCCTGGCGGGGACGAACAAGCATCGGGGGCTGCGTAAGTTACTGCGTTTCTTGCTCTGGACACGGCGCTACTACACCAGCGAATCGGTGCCAGCGGTGCCAGACGATGATGGGGCAATGAATCGCACGGCGACAGTGGAGGCCCTGCGGCCCCATATGTGTAAGGTCGTCCGTTGTCGGCGTCCGTCGGAAGTCACGGCATTGCTCAAAGCCTTGGCGTAGGCGACGACACCGAACCGCGCCAGAGAAGATTTTGAGACATTCTTGATACGGCCTCATAAACGAGGGAAGGCGAGATCTCCACTCGTTACTCGTTACTCGTCTTTGCCTCGCGGTCTTTGCGGCGGGTGGCGCGGAGAAGATCGGCGACCGGCGAGCGATCATGGCATGCGACCGAGCGCGAGGGAAATCTCCGCAGCGGTGTAGCCTTCCAAGACATGACCGCTGATGATCTGCTGCTGCAAGTCCGTCCAGCGGAATAGTTCGTTTTGCGGATCGGGAAACTCGGCGTTGATCCAGTCGAGCATCATCGCACAGCGGATGAAAAAGCGTGGGGAGTTTCGTTGAGGGATAGCGATGATTCCACTATGCGGCCATCCATTTTCTTGAAAGACCGTGTGCCACTGGACAAAGTGGCGTTCATTTGTTGTCAGGAGAAGCCAACTGTTTCGTGTCGCGTACCGAATTTGTTCGTCGTCGGAGGCGGTGCCCATTCCCTCTGCTTGTGCCGTCGTGACGCGCCAGTCTCGTTGCTGTAATGACGAGATAACCGCGTGATTGACGCACTCATCGAGATACACTCCCACGATGGACATTAGAGTTCATCGTATGGGATGTCTTCGTCTTCGTTGTTCTCTGCAATGTAGCGGTTGATTTCATCACGGTGTTCGCGGTAGAAACGCATTGCCGTTTCAATATCGCTCGCGCTCAGGCTTGGGAGCGCATTCCGTATGCCTGCGATGTCGCCATACTCGTGCTTGAAAAGCACAATCGCACGCACAGGAATCCGCGTCCCCTCAACAGTCGGTTCACCGTGCAGGATGCGGGGATTTCGCACGATCGTGCGTGGTTTTGATTCCGCCCGAACCATTTTCAGCCTCCAGACCGCATTTCGCACTCGCCAGAGTATACCAAAGGGAGATACCTGTTTCAGCATCTCCCCGCATGGTGTCGGATTCAGCGTTTCCTCGTTATTCGTTACTCGTTGCTCGTCTTTGCCTCGCGGTCTTTGCGGCGGGTGGCGCGGAGGAGATCGCGGTTCATGTAGGAGATGACGTCCATCGGGATCTCCTTCGGGCAGACGGCCGCGCACTCGCCGATGTTCGTGCAGGCGCCGAAGCCCTCGACATCCATCTGCTCGACCATCCGCAGCACGCGGTCGTCCCGCTCCGGCTGGCCCTGCGGCAGGTGGCCGAGATGGGCAACCTTCGCGGCGGTGAAGAGCATCGCCGAGGCGTTCGGACACATCGCGACGCACGCGCCGCAGCTGATGCAGGCGGCGTAATCGAACGCGGCGTCCGCGTCCGCCTTCGGGACGAGGATGGCGTTGGCGTCCCGCGCGCCGCCGGTCGGGGCGGTGATGTAGCCGCCTGCCTGGATAATCCGATCAAATGCGCCGCGATCCACGACGAGGTCTTTAATGACCGGGAATGCTTTGGCCCGCCACGGCTCGATTGTGATCGTCTCACCGTCGCGGAAGTGACGCATGTACAGTTCGCAGGCGGTCGTCGCGCGTTCCGGCCCGTGCGCGATGCCGTTGATCATCATGCCGCACATGCCGCAGATACCCTCGCGGCAGTCGTGGTCGAAGGCAATCGGCTCCTCGCCGCGCGCGATCAACCTCTCGTTGACGACATCGAGCATCTCCAGAAAGGACATATCTACACTGATGCCCTTCGCCTCGTAGGTGACCATCTTCCCCGCGCTGGTGGCATTCTTCTGCCGCCAGACTTGGAGGGTGAGGTTCAGCGTGCGACCCGCATCGCCGTCGTGTGATGCGGTTGCGCCCCGTGATGCGAGCGTTGCCATTACACGTAACTCCGTTGTGAGGGGTGAACATACTCGAACTCGAGCGGTTCCTTGTGCAGCGCGGGCGTGTTCGCGACGCCGGTATACTCCCACGCCGAAACGTGCGAGAAATGCTCGTCGTCGCGCAGCGCTTCGCCGTCCGCTGTCTGGCTCTCCTCGCGGAAGTGGCCGCCGCACGACTCGGTGCGGTTGAGGGCATCGGTGCAGATCAGTTCGCCGAGCTCGAGGAAGTCCGCGACGCGGCCCGCCTTTTCGAGCGACTGGTTCAGTTCGGTGTTCTCGCCCATCACATTGACGTTCTGCCAGAACTCCTCGCGCAGTTGCGGAATCTGCGCGAGTGCATGGCGCAATCCTGCGTCGGTGCGGGCCATGCCGCAGTAGTCCCACATGATGTGGCCGAGTTCGCGGTGGAACGAATCCACCGTTCGCTCTCCCTTGATGCCGAGCAACCGCTTGACGCGGGCATGCACCTCCGCCTCGGACTCCGCGAAGGCGGGGTGGGTCGTCTCCGCCTTCGGCAGTTTGGCGTTCGCGAGGTAATCACCAATTGTGTACGGGAGGATGAAGTAGCCATCGGCAAGCCCCTGCATTAAAGCACTCGCGCCGAGGCGGTTCGCGCCGTGGTCGGAGAAGTTCGCCTCGCCCGCGACGAAGAGGCCGGGGATGGTGCTCATCAGGTTGTAATCCACCCAGAGGCCGCCCATCGTGTAGTGGATGGCGGGGTAGATGCGCATCGGGGATTCATACGAATTCTCGCCGGTGATCTTGTGGTACATATCGAAGAGGTTGCCGTATCGCTCTTCGATCACCCGCTTGCCAAGCCGCTTGATCGCGTCCGCAAAGTCGAGATACACGCCGCGTCCGCCGGGGCCAACGCCGCGCCCCTCGTCGCAGACTTCCTTCGCGTTGCGGCTCGCGACATCACGCGGGACAAGGTTGCCGAAACTCGGATACTTCCGTTCGAGGAAGTAGTCGCGCTCGCGCTCGGGAATCTGATGTGGCGCTCGCGTATCGCCTGCCTTCGCTGGCACCCAGACTCGCCCATCGTTCCGCAGCGATTCGCTCATCAGCGTGAGTTTGGATTGGTGATCGCCCGTGACGGGGATGCAGGTCGGGTGAATCTGTGTGTAGCAGGGGTTGGCGAACAATGCCCCACGCTTGTACGCCCGCCAATCCGCCGTGACGTTGCACCCCTTCGCGTTCGTCGAGAGGTAATAGACATTCCCGTAGCCGCCGGACGCCAGCACGACTGCATCGGCGACATACGGCGTGATCTCGCCCGTCACGAGGTCCCGCGCGATGAGGCCGCGCGCCGCGCCGTCCACGACGACGAGGTCGAGCATCTCGTGGCGTGGATACATATCCACATTGCCGAGGCCGATTTGCCGCGAGAGCGCCGAGTACGCGCCGAGCAGCAGTTGCTGCCCGGTCTGGCCCCGCGCGTAGAAGGTGCGCGACACTTGTGCGCCGCCGAAGGAGCGGTTATCGAGCAGGCCACCATACTCCCGCGCGAAGGGGACACCCTGCGCGACGCACTGGTCAATGATGTTGACGCTGATCTGTGCCAGCCGGTAGACATTCGCCTCGCGGGAACGGAAGTCCCCGCCCTTCACGGTGTCGTAGAAGAGGCGGTAGACGCTGTCGCCATCGTTGCGGTAATTCTTCGCGGCGTTGATACCACCCTGCGCGGCGATGCTGTGCGCGCGGCGCGGCGAGTCCTGATAGCAGAAGCATGTGACGTGGTAGCCAAGTTCGGCCAGCGTCGCGGCGGCGGAGGCGCCCGCGAGGCCCGAGCCGACGATGAGGATGGTGAACTTCCGCTTGTTTGCGGGATTGACCAGTTTCATCTCGAACTGGTGCTTCTCCCACTTCTGCTCGATCGGCCCGGATGGAATTTTCGCATCGAGGACGATGTCGCGCCCGCCGAGCGCACGGCGGCTCACATCAACAGTCGGAGGGGCGATTGTCGTTGCCATTGCGCTCCTTCCCTTTCCTAACTGACGATGCCGGTCAAGATGGCGAGCGGGACGACACAGCCGCCTCCGCCGATCAGCACCGCCGAGACGAGCGCGAGGCCCCGAAAGAAGCGGTTGTATTTCCGTCGGTTGATGCCGAGCGTCTGGAACATGCTCCAGACGCCGTGGTAGAGATGAAAACCGAGCGCGAGCATCGCCAGGAGGTAGAAGGCCGTCACGTACCAATGACTGAAGCCGGAGACAACGTTGCCGTACACATCCCCCTGCTGGTATGTGCCGGAGTGCGCCGTGCCGAGCGTGAGATCGAGGATGTGGTAGATGATGAAAAAGAAGATCACGAGGCCACCCCAGCGCATCGTGCGCGAGGCGAATGTCGCGTCAGTCTCTTTCTTGTTGACATAGCGCACCGGGCGGCTCGCAACGCTGCGCTGTGTGAGTTGCACCGCCGCGACGATGTGGAGGATGACGGACACGAGCAGGACGACGCGGATGGTCCACAAGAGTTCGGTGCGGAAGAAGATTGGGTTGCCGACGGTGCGAAGGTAGTCGCTGTAGGCGTTGAACTTCTCGCGACCCTCGAAGACTTTCAGGTTGCCGTAGATGTGGAGGATCATAAAGAGGTACAGGATGATCCCCGTCACGGCCATGACCGTCTTCTTGCCGATTGACGTGCGATAGAGTGCTACCGTCGCAGCCATACGCTCTTCTCCACCCCGCTCATTCGGCGTCTGATGCCCTATGGTCCGTGCTCAGCGGTTTCGCGCCCCTGCCGATAGGGCGCGACCGGATCGAACGATACTCCGTTGTCTCGCATCTGTGCTCTTTGCACCGCAGCGACGCATCTACTTGTTCTCGTCCCCGCCCGGCCCCGCTGGCACATTTCTCGTGCATACGCCCCAAAAAGGCGCTGCGGAATGGTCATACATGTCACTACGCAAAGTATAACACCGCGTGCGGCAATCGTCAGGCGTGCGACCATTGTCTTTTCCTATGGCGAACAGTGGACGCTCTGCTATGCTTCCTTTCGGCTTTTCATGCCAATCGTGTTTCTGCCGGGCAGCGTCGGTGCTCACAGGCTAGAAGCCGACGCTACAGGGATCGGGATGGAGCGCACGCATATCATCGTCAATCACGCATATCTGCCGGACCTCGCTGAGCCACCGCGTGAGGCAGTTGCCCAGCAGCGCGTCTGGGCCGCGCTAGTGCGGGAAGCGCCGCTGCCGCGCCCTCCGGAGACGATCGCCGCCGTTGATGTCCACCTCGGAGCGGATCGGGCGATTGGCGTCGCGGCGCTCGTCTCATTTCCGGATTTGACGCCCATCGCCGTCGTTTCCGCCGATGCGCCGCTCGCCTACCCATATGTGCCCGGCCTGCTCTCGTGGCGCGAACTGCCCGCCGCGCTCGCGGCGCTGGAACGGTTGCCCGCAGTGCCCGACGTGCTCATCGCGGACGGTCACGGGCGGTCGCACCCACGACGATTCGGGCTGGCTTGCCATCTCGGGCTCGCCGTGGATCTGCCGACGCTCGGCTGTGCGAAGTCCATTCTCGTCGGTCGGTACGAGGGGCTGGCAGAGGCGGCGGGCAGCGTCGTGCCACTCGTGGACAAGGGCGAAGTCGTCGCGATGGCGCTACGGACGCGGACGGGTGTCGCGCCCGTCTTTCCCTCGGTCGGTCATCGTATCACGCTCGATGATGCCGTCGAAATCGTCCGCCGCAGCGCGGTGCGGACGAAACTCCCCGAACCCTCCCGCCTTGCCCATAACGAAGCCCAACGCCTCGCCCGTGCCGCCCGCCCGTAAGGTACAATGACCGTACATGTTCTCATGTATCAAGGGGGCACATCGTGGCGACCAGAACGAAACTGACCTACGAAGATTACGAGACCTTCCCGGACGACAGTAATCGGTACGAGATCATTGATGGGGAGGTAGTAGGGTCTCCACCACCGATCACCGCGCATCAATGGGCGAGTGCCGAACTGACGTGGTTACTCGGCTCCCACATCAGGCAGCGCGGGCTTGGTCGTCTTTTTTATGCCCCCTTCGCGGTGATGTTAAGCCCTCATGATATATTCGAGCCCGACATCGTCTACATTTCTGACGACCGTATGTCGCTCGTTGATGACAAAGGGATGCGCGGTGCGCCTGACTCGTGCATCGAGATCGTATCCCCTTCGACGCGCGCATATGACCGCACCGTCAAGTTCGAAAAATGTGCGCGGTTCGGAGTGAACGAATACTGGATCGTTGATCCGGACAGCAAAACGGTCGAAGTCTTTGTGCTGGAAAGCGGAGTGTATGCGGCAATGGCCGTGGTGCAGGCGGACGATCGTGTTCCCTCGCGCGTTTTGCCGGCACTCGAACTGCATGTGGACGCATTATTCATGGCGCCATAATGCACGGTGCCGAGCGCGAAATGGCTGCTCTCTCTTATGCCAGCATCCCAATGTCTGTCGGGGATATCCTCGTGGCGGCGACAGAGCGCGGGATTCGCGCGCTGATCATCGCCGCGCACGCGGAAATGCCCTCGGCGCTCGACGCACTCCAGCAGTACTGCTCCGCGCCGCTCGTGCCGGACGCGGACGCGCTCGCGGAGGCGACGACGCAACTTACCGAATATCTTGACGGTACGCGGCAGATGTTCGATCTGCCCCTCGATCTTGTCGGGACGCCGTTCCAGCAGCAGGTCTGGGATGCCCTGCTCGCGATTCCCTATGGCG
Source organism: uncultured Thermomicrobia bacterium (assembly GCA_937968015.1). GTDB lineage: Bacteria > Chloroflexota > Chloroflexia > Thermomicrobiales > JALYUS01 > JALYUS01. The sequence continues at coordinate 26,029 of CALBSO010000021.1, read as the reverse complement.
ACATCGTGACGTACCGCGATCTCGCGTGCACACTCGGCCAGCCGGGTGGGGCGCAGGCGGTCGGCGGGGCGGTCGCGCGCAATCCCGTCTCAATCATCGTGCCGTGCCACCGCGTTCTCGGTAGTAACGGCAGCCTGACGGGTTACGCATGGGGCATCCACGTCAAACGCTGGCTGATTGACCACGAACGCCGCGTGGCAGGCCGGACGCTCTTCTAGAAAGTGAACCACGAATCTCTTCGTCTCTTTGCGGTTCATTTGTTTTCTCTCCTGCTGTGATACGATGATCTACCCGGCGTACCGGGACTAGCATATGAATCAGCCGATGCGGAGGGAGTGCGAGGATGGCAGGGGCGCGGAAGAAGATTACCGTCGTGGGCGCGGGAATGGTTGGCGGCACGACCGCGCAGCGGCTCGCGGAGCGTGACTACGCGGACATCGTGCTCGTGGACATCGTCGAGGGCTTGCCGCAGGGCAAAGCGCTCGATCTCAACCAATCCGGCCCCGTCGAGGGATACGACACGCTGATCACTGGCACGAACGGCTATGAGGAGACGGCCGGATCGGACATCGTCGTCGTCACCTCCGGTATCGCGCGCAAGCCGGGCATGAGCCGCGATGATTTACTGCGCACGAACATGAACATCGTCCGTAGCGTGACGGAGCAGGTCGTCGCGCAGTCGCCAAACACCATTCTCCTGCTCGTCTCCAACCCGCTTGATGCGATGTGTCATGTCGCGCTCGAAGCCTCCGGTTTCCCGAAGGAACGCGTGATCGGGCAAGCGGGCGTCCTCGACAGCGCGCGCTTCCGCACCTTCATCGCGCAGGAATTGGATGTCTCGGTGGAGGATGTCACCGCTTTCGTGCTCGGCGGTCACGGCGACACGATGGTGCCGCTGCCGCGCTACACGACCGTCGCCGGTATCCCGCTGCCCGCGCTGTTGCCGCAGGAGCGGATTGACGCGATCGTCCAGCGCACCGCGAATGGCGGCGCGGAGGTTGTCAACCTGTTGAAGACGGGCAGTGCCTTCTACGCTCCCGCCTCCTCCGTCTGCGCGATGGTGGACTCCATTTTGCTCGACAAGAAGCGGATCATGCCGACATCGGTGTTGCTCGAAGGGGAGTACGGCATCCACGGTCTCTTCGTCGGTGTGCCGTGTAAACTCGGCGCGAACGGGCGCGAGCAGGTGATCGAGATCGAACTGACCGCCGATGAGTACGGCGCGCTGCAACGCTCCGCCGGGGCGGTCCGCGAACTCGTCGCCGCGATGGAGAATCTCAAGACGCAAGCCACCTCATAAGGACGGTTGCACCCATATGGACGCGCCGCACCTTCTCTCTGTCGCGGAGGCGCAGGCGTACATTCTCACCCGTTTCCGCCGCTGCGAAGCCGAAACCGTTACCCTCGCCGCCGGGCTTGGGCGGACACTGGCGGCGGACGTCGTCGCGATGCGCGATCTCCCCCCCTTCACAAACAGCGCGATGGATGGCTACGCCGTCCGTGCCAGTGACACTGTCAGCGCGTCTGCGGTGCATCCAGTCAGGCTTACCGTGATCGGCATGCACGCCGCCGGTGAAGCCGCGTCGCTGACCGTCCGGGAGGGTGAAGCGACCGCGATCACCACCGGCGCGCCGCTACCCACCGGTGCGGACGCCATCGTGCGGCTTGAAGAGACGGACGGCGGCGCGGCATTCGTGATGATCCGCGTCGCCGTTGCACCGGGCGCGAATATTCGGCGGCAGGGCGAAACCGTGCGGTCGGGAGCAGCAGTGCTCCACGCCGGGGCGCGGCTTTCACCGGGGCAGATCGCGCTGCTTGCCGCGACGGGGAGCGCGCAGCCATCGGTCGTGCGCCGGCCACGCATCGCCGTTCTCTCGACCGGCAACGAACTCATCCCTGCCGGAGAGCGACCGGCGCCGGAGCAGATTCCCGATGCGAACGGCCCGCTGCTTGCCGCGCTCATCGAACAATTCGGCGGCGATCCTATCCCGCTCGGTATTGTGCGCGATACGCCGGAGGAGTTACAGCGCGCGCTCGGCGCCACGCCGCAGGTAGATTGCATCATCACGACCGGGGGCGTCTCGGTCGGTGCATACGACACGGTACGTGCGGTGATCGCGGAGCGGGGCGCGCTCGATTTCTGGCAGGTGCGGATGCGGCCGGGGCGGCCCGTTGCCTTCGGCGTGCTCGGGGAGACACCGGCGCTTGCACTGCCGGGTAATCCGGTCGCGGCATTCGTGACATTTCATCTACTGGCGCGCCCCGCGATTGCCCGCATGCTCGGTCAGACACCGGAACTACCTCCGACCATCCCGGCGCGACTACAACATGCCGTCAGGAATCGCGGCGAACAACAAACGTATCTCCGCGCGCGGCTTCGTGTGACACCGACGGGCTGGGAGGCGGACACCGCGGCGGATCAAGCGGTTGGGAATGTGTTGAGTCTTCGTGAGACAAACGGACTGGTGATGATCCCGGAAGGCATCGCACAGATTGGCGAAGGAGCGAATGTTCAGGTAATCCGGCTGGATGGATAAACAAGAATGCCACCGGCATGGGCGCCGGTGGCATGGAAATCTGCACGTATGGTCTTTAGAGCGCCGTGTCGCGCCGACCGCTGAGCAGTTGGACTATGAGTACCACTGCGGCGATGACGAGCAACAGATGAATGAACCCGCCACCGACACTACCGATGAACCCGAGCAGCCAGAGCAGCAACAGTACCGCAACAATCGCCCAGAGCATAATGGTCCTCTCCTTTGTTCCCCCGCATCTCGCGGGATCTGCGGAAGGGTATCTCCTCACCCTTCACCGTCCACTGCCGAGGGATAATGCAGGAACCGTGCCACACCTCGTGTAAGTCGTAATTCTGTTACAATGACGCGAGGATCATCGTGGCACCCCGTATGCATTGCGGGGAAACGACAAGGCCGGGTCGAAAGGGGTACGCCGAATGGCACTGAAGAATCACGCAAAGGATTTTCTCAACATCATGCGCACGGTGCAGATAGACGATTTGCAGGCGCAAATCGCCCAACCGCCGCTCGCGCTCGTAGTCGGCCCGGACGCACGCCGCGCGCAGCAGTTCGCCTTCGCCCTTGCCGGTGCGGAGATGCCGGATGAGCAGGCGGCGCGCCGCACGATCACTGTCGCGACGCCGGATGTGCTCGATGGATTGCAGGTCGGTCCCGCGCCGTATGATGCGGTTTTGCTGCTCGATCCGACACCTGAGATGCGGCAGCATCCCGTCCTCCGGCGCATCGTTCGCGACCAGCGGCAGACGGCGGTACTCGCGATCATCACCATGCCGGACGCGGAGAGAGATCCCGGCATCCCCTCCGTTGCGGTCGCGGACCCGGTAGACCCAAAAGCGCTCCATGCGCTGCGCACGCGGCTCGTACCGATGCTGCACCCGGACCGGCGCGTCGCGTGGGGTCGGATGTTCCTCGGCTTTCGCCAACCGATGACGGACTACTTAATTGAGCAGACGGCGCGGGCGAACGCCCAGTTCGCGATCATGGCGGACATCACGGCGCGCATCCCGATGATCGGCGGCCTCGCCTCCACCGGCGCGGATTTCTTCGTGCTGACGAAGAATCAACTGATCCTTGCCTACCAACTCGCCGCCATCCACGGGCGCGATCTGAGTGATCAGAAGACGGTGATGATGAACGCCGCGCCCTATCTCGTCGCGGGCCTCGGCTGGCGTGAACTGGCGACGCGGGCGGTGCGCGTCATTCCGGGCGCGTCGTTCGTGCCGAAGGGCGTGATCGCGTACGGCGGCACGATCGCGTCGGGCCTCCTCGCCCGCACGCTCGCCAACCCGGAGGGCGTGCGCGCATGGCTGCGCGGCGTGCAGGAAGGGACGAAGATCTCACTCGGCGTCGGCGCCAGTCGGATGCAGAGCGCCAGGGAGCGCGTGGGCGGCCTGATCGGCTCGGTCGAGGAGCGATTTGGTAGGGGCGCCGACCTGGCGCCGAAATGGCAGCGTCACACGGATTCCCATCTCGCCCTCGACCCCCCTGTCCACGTCATCCCCGCCAATTAGGGGAACGATTCATCAATTCCCTCTGCCCTCCGGTATACTGCGGGCGTGAAGGAGGGGTAGCGATGAGGGAGCGGGCGGCGGTCGTCATTATCGGGGCGGGAGTGATGGGGGCGAGTCTCGCCTTTCATCTCACGCGGCTCGGTATGCGCGATCTCCTCATCCTCGAAAAAAAGCATGTCGCGGCGGGGGCGTCCGGGAAGACCGGGGCGCTCCTGCGGCAGCACTACTCGAATGTTCCGGAGGCGACACTCGTCCATCGCTCGGTGCAGGTCTTCAAACATTGGCAGGAAATTGTCGGTGGCGCGTGCGGGTACGACGGCAGCGGCCTGATCGCCACCGTCTACCAGACCGGGCCGGACGATCCGAATGTCGCACGGATGCACGCGAATGTCGCGATGCAGCAGCGGATCGGCATCAAGGCGGAGGTCGTCACGGCGGAGCAACTGCGCGAATTGCAGCCCTTCGACCGGGTGGATGACATTGTCTGCGCGGCGTACGAATCGGAAAGCGGCGCGGTGGACGCCGTCGCCACGACGCGCTCGCTGATCGCGGCGGCGGAAGACTACGGCGCGCGGTTGCGTGAGGGTGTGACGGTCACGGCGATTCGCACGGCGAGCGGGCGCGTCACGGGCGTCGAGACGAGCGACGGGCTGGTGGACGCGCCGGTCGTCGTCTGCTGCGCGAATACCTGGAGTGCGCCGATCCTCGCGACAGCGGGCGTCACCGTGCCGATTGAGGTGATGCGCGTGCCCGTGGCGATCCTGGAGCGCCCGCCCGCGATGGTGGCGGGCCACATGGCGTACGTGGATACGGCCGCCGGGATATTTTGCCGTACGTGGAAGCCGGGGCAGACGCTGATGGGCGTCGCGACAGCGGAGCACCATTCCTACGTGGACCCCGACACCTACGACGAGACGGTGGATGCGACGTACGGCGCGGCGGCCATCACCCAGATCGCCACGCGTATGCCGCCGATGCGGGCCGCGCGCTTCCTCACAGGCTGGGCGGGCCTCTATGACATGTCGCCGGATACCCATCCGATTCTCGACCGCGCGCCGGGCGTGGCGGGCTTATTCATGATGGTCGGCTTCAGCGGCGCGGGATTCAAGAAGGCCCCGGCGATCGGTGCGTGTATGGCCCAGGTCATCACCGGCCAACCGCCCGACGTGGACCTCACACCTTTCCGCCTCGCCCGCTTCGACGATGATTCCTGGCGGCAACCGTGGAGCGAGAATGAATACGTCTTCACCACCGACTTCGGCCACATCTTCTGACGGAGAGTTTGAATCGAGAGTGTGAGTGCAGTATCAGCGGATTATCCTAGTTGGATTGAGCGGGAGTGGGAAGAGCACGGTCGCGCGGCGGCTGGCGGAGCGGCTCGGCTGGCGGGCGGTGGACTCGGACGAACTCCTGGAGCAGCGGGCCGGGAAGCCGATCCCGCGTATCTTCGCGGAGGATGGCGAAGCCGCCTTCCGCGCGCTCGAATCCGCCGCGCTCGCTGACGCCTGCCGCGATCCACGGACGGCGGTGGCTACCGGTGGCGGCGTCGTGACAGTTGCGGCGAACTGGCCGGTAATGCGACAGGATGCGCTCGTCGTCTATCTCGGCGCATCGCCGGAGACGCTACTTTGCCGCCTCGAAGAGCAGACGCGCCACGATGGGCAGGATGTCGCGGCGCGCCCGCTCCTTGCGGGCGCCGATCCGGCGGGCGCGCTCCGCGCGATGATGGTGCGCCGCGCCGCTGACTACGCGCGGGCAGATGTCGCGCTCAATACCGAGGGGCGCGCGCCGGAAGCAGTTGCCGATCTGATCGCCGCGCTCATGTGCGAGGAACCCATCGCGCTCTGGGAGGATCAGTTCGATACCGCGTCGCACGCATCGCACCTTGCGGTCGGCTACGGCCTGCTTGCCCAGTTGTCGAAGCGGATCGCGGCGCGCTGGCCGGACGGGCTTTCCGGCGTCATGCTCATTACCGATGAACGTGTGGAGGCGGCGCTCGGAGACCGCGTGCGCGGATTGCTCGCGGTATCTTCGCTTCCGCTGAAGGCGACACTCACCGTGCCCGCCGGTGAGATGAGCAAGAGCCTCGATCGGGCGGCAGCGCTGTACAGCGTGCTTGCAGCGGCGGGGGTGGATCGGAAGACGGCGATCATCGCGCTCGGCGGCGGCGTCGTCGGCGATCTTGCCGGGTACGTGGCGGCGACCTATCTCCGGGGCCTGCCGCTCGTGCAAGTGCCGACGACGCTCCTCGCCATGGTGGATTCGAGCGTCGGTGGCAAGACAGCGGTGGATTTACCGGCGGGAAAGAACCTCGTCGGCGCGTTCTACCAGCCGCACCTCGTTCTCGTTGACCCTGCGTGCCTGCGGACACTGCCGGAGCGGGAGATGCGCTCCGGCTGGGCGGAGATCATCAAGCACGCACTGATCGAGGGGAGCGTACCCGGCGTCCTCGCGCCGACGCTCCTGACGACGCTCCGGGATCGGGCGGGATTGCTCGTCGCGGGCGATCCGCTGGCGCTGACGAGCCTGATCGCGCGGAATATCGCGCTGAAACTCGCCGTCGTGCGCGGCGACGAGCGGGAGGAGACAGGGCTGCGCGCGATTCTCAATATCGGCCACACGGTGGGGCACGCCATCGAGGCGGCGGCGCTGGCCTCTGCATCGGCGGGCGGAGGGACGCCGATGCTCCACGGGGAGGCGGTCGCGCTCGGCCTGCGTGCGGAGGCGGCGCTTGCCGCGATGCTCGATCACTGCGCGGCGGACATTCCGGCAGCGTATGGCACACTGCTCGATGCCTTCGGATTACCCCGCCGCGCCGCCGATCTCGGGTTATCGTTGGCGGTTGAACAGATCATCCCGTACATCGCGCGGGACAAAAAGACCGTCGGCGGTATGACGACCTGGCTCCTTCCGGCCGGCAGCACGAACGACGCGCGTGTCGCCCCGCGCCGCGATGTACCATTGGATGCGGTGTACACCGCCATTGCTGATGTGCTTTGATGATGTGGCGGCGGCCTTCAGCCTGCCGCCACCGGTTGAGGGGAGTAGAGATGAACAACACCGTCGCACCCGACATTCTTACCGACATGGTGGACTACTACCGGGCGCGTGCCGCCGAGTATGACGAGTGGTGGTACCGGCGGGGGCGGTATGACCACGGCCCCGAACAGAACGGCCGCTGGTTCGCGGAGATGGAGGAAGCCTACGCCGCCTTCGACGCGCTCGAATTCACCGGCGACGTGCTGGAACTCGCGCCCGGCACCGGTATCTGGACCGAGCGGCTTCTCAAGACGGTGGACTCCATCACCGCCGTTGATGCTTCCGAGGAGATGGTGGCGATTAACCGTGCGAAGGTCGCGAGTGACAACGTCTCGTATGTGATTGCCGATCTCTTCGCATGGCGCCCCGACCGGCAGTACGACGGCATCTGCTTCGGCTTCTGGATTTCTCACGTACCGACCGAGCGGCTGGACGGTTTTCTCGCCACGATCACGGACGCGCTCCGGCCGGGCGGCAAGGTCTTCTTCGTGGACGGTCGCCGCGAGCCGACAAGCACCGCCGCCAATCATGTGCTTCCCGCGCAGGGCGCGCAGGTGATGACGCGCAAACTCAACGATGGCCGCGCCTACCAGATCGTCAAGAACTTCTATGACCCGGACGCGCTCGCTGCCCAATGCGCGCGTGCCGGGCTGACGATGGCGGTGCGCGAGACGGCGACCTACTTCATCTACGGCGCGGGCACGCGGCGACACGGGCGCGATTAGCCACAGGCACAGAGAGCACGGAGAAAAACCGAGAACCAGAAGGTGGAGGATGAGGTGACGGAAATGCCGCCGATGGTCATGATGTCTGACTTGGATGAGGTGTTGATCCTCGACAGTGGGTGGGCGGCATCGCGCATTGACGGCGTGTGGCAGCAGGGGATACGGTTCAGTGTCGAATACCACTACTACGAGTTCCGGTTCGTGAGGGACCCTGCTGAGGAGGAGCGGCTACTGAACGAGACGCGCACGGCACTCGGCGCACCGAGTACGGATTGCCCGTGAGCGGCGATGTGGTACGTGGTCATCGCGTTCGCCAGGAATGCCCAGGAATGCTTGCCAGTCATCACTGCTGGCATGTTGGCACATCATGTGGCCCGATCCACATCGTTGTCCCCCTCTCTGTGGCTCAATCGTCAATGGCCATTGTTGCAGCAATCTCCCTACGGGATTGCACTTCCGTCGCGATCTGCAACGCGCGCCGGAGGAGGACGAAGGCGACACCGGCGGCAAGGATGTCGAAGCAGCCCGCGAGCGTCATCGTCGGCACGACGCCGATTCGGTCGCCGAGCACGCTGCCGATCCCCTGCCCGATGAGTGTCATCAACGCGACGGTCGTGGAGAAGGCGCCGAAGACGCGCCCGCGATAGTCGTCCGCGACGGTCGCCTGCAAGAGCGCCTGCTGACCAACGAAAAAGCCGACAATCGGCACGCCTGCCATGCCGATCAGTCCGAGCGCGACCGGGAACGCAGGCAGCGGGCCGTGGCCGGGCAGATTGATGAGCGCGATGTCGGCCAGGCCGAAGAGGAGGCCGCTGAGCGGGATGAGGATGCCTGGCCGCACGATCTTGCCGATCCGCCCGATGAAGAGGCTGCCGATCAGGCCGCCGATAGCCTGCGCGCTCGCCAGCCAGCCGAAGTCCTGCGGGCCGCCGTGCAGGATTTCCTTGACGAACGGCACGAGTAGCGCCGTGAAGAACCCCTCGGCGATCATTGCCGTGCCCATCGTCGCGAAGATCGCGGCGATCGTCGGATTGGTGCGCATCAGCCGCATGCCGTCCCGCCACTCACCCAGGACGGCCACCCACGACGTGCCGCGCGGCGTCGCGTCCGTATCTCGCTTTGTCGCGGGCATGATGATGCAGGCGATCATCAACCCCGAGACGAGGAAGGATGCGCTATCAATCCAGACGACACTGCCGAGACCGAACAGACCGAAAAGCGCGCCGCCGAGCGCGGGTGCGGTGAGGCGCGTCAGGTTCTCGCTGAGGGAGTTGAGCGAATTCGCGGCGATCAAATCGGATTCGCCGACGAGCAGCGGGATGACGGCGTTCTTCGCGGGTGTGAAGAACTGGGCGATCAATGCCTGCACGAAGGCGACGAGATAGACGAGCCAGAGCCAGTGGACGGAATGGACCGTCAGTAAGGTGAGGATAAGCGCCGCGCGAAGCACGTCGGCAGCGATCATCGTCCGCTTGCGGTTCCAGCGATCCACGAAGACCCCCGCGACGGAACCGAGTAGCACGCGCGGCAGGTTCCCCGCCATGAACATCGCCCCCGTCGCCAGCGCGGAGCCGGTCAGGTCAAAGATGTAGAAGGGGAGCGCGATCAGTAACACCCAGTCGCCAAAGACCGAGATCAGTTGTCCGATCCAGAGGAGCGCGAAGTTTCGTTGGCGCAAGACCGCGAGCATCATTGCCTCCGGTTCATCTCATGGAGCGCGGGGATGAAGAGCATGGCAATGCCGAGGGACAACTCGGCAAGCGTCAGGGCGACGATAGTACCCCTCAGGCCGAAGGCTTCGACCGCGAAGCCACCCAATGCCAGCCCCACCGGCTGTGCGGCGGTCGCGATTGCTGAGAATGTGCTGAAGACTCGTCCCCGGAGCGCTTGCGGGATGCGCTCGTGCCGAATCGTCACCAACAGCGGATTGGTCGGCCCGGAGAGGATGCTGCCGAGCGCGAGCGCGCCGACGATCAGGGGTAGGGAGGTCGTGAGGACGAGGATGATCCATGGTAGCGGCACGACGATGAACGCGGTGATCCAGAGCGCGCGCCGGGGTAGCCGGTGGCCGATCGCGCCATACAGCGCCGCGCCGATGATCTGCCCCGCGCCCGTCGCGGCGACGATGATGCCAAGTTTTGCGGCGCTGCCATACACCTGTTTCGCGAAGACGGGAAGGATCACGCCGAAGAGCGGGCCGCTGAGCATGTTGCCGATGGCGAGGCTGACCGCGAGCGCGAGGAGCAAATGATCGCCGCGCAGGAAGCGCAACCCCGCGATGAGTTCGTCACGATATCGCCCCCGCGCCGCATCCTTCATCCCGGACGCGACCCGCGGAATCAGGCCGCCGACGATACCTGCCGACGCCGCGAACGATGCCGCGTCCAGCCAGAGGACATTGCTGGTACCAATGATCGCAATCAGCAGCCCGGCGATGGGCGGGCCGAGCAGCAGTGCGAGATATTGGACGCCCTCGAACGACGCGTTGACCCCTTCGAGCCGCCAACGGGCGAGCGTCGCCAGTTCGGGCAGCATCGCGCGGCGGGCGGTCAGGCCCGGAATCGCGAGCAGGTTGCCGATGAAGACGAACATCAGCAGTTGCCAGAAGGCGAGACCGACCGTGTGATAGAGAAGCGGCACGAGCGCGATGCCGACGCCGCTCACCACGTCCGCGATCACGCTTGACCATTTGTAGCCGAGGCGATCTACCAATGTGCCGCCGAACACCCCCGCGATGAAAGCCGGGAGCACGACGAAGCCGCCGGTGATACCGGTCTTCGCCGCGCTCCCGGTCGTTTGGAGGACGAACCACGGCAGCGCGATCAGCGTGAGCATGCTGCCCATCAGCGAGATCACATTGGCGATCAGCAGCGCCGTGATCGGCATGTGGCTGCTCGGCGCGCTTGTGGTTGCTTCATATGTCGCGGTGGGCATTTAACGCTGCTCCATATCCCGTACCGAAACGCGCATCGGCATGCACCGAGACTAACCGATCAGCGGTGATTTGTCAAGATTATTGAGAATCCTATTGAGAAAATCAAGAAATGGATGATCGTATGCGATCAATCGTCAGAAGTTATGCAACGCGATCCAGACATTTACGACGATCAGCGCGCAAACGAAAAGGAAAAAGAGCACCCCAAAGGCAAATGAATGCAGGAGTGACCCGACGAGCGCGGAGACAGCAATGATCAGTACGAGGAGCGCCGCGCAAACGACCGCGAGCCGGACGAGCACTCGCCCCCGCCGTTTCTCGCGTTTCAGGCTGGCGATGGCATCGCGTACGGCAATAGCCGCCGGTGTCGGCGGATCAACCGACGACGGTGTACTGGCGGCGCGGGTCGCTCGTTCGAGGAGCGCCTGCGCATCGCCATACGACGGATCGAGGGCGGCCAGGCGCTGGAGGGGTGTGACCGCCTCCCATGGCCGACCCGCGTCGAGTGCGCCCTTACCCGCGCGATACCACTCGGCGACGAGTTGTGTGCGGGTCTTGCCGCAGTTGTTGCAGAACTTGTCCGTCACACGCATCGCCGCGCCGCAGTTCGGACAGGGCTTCGTGAGCGGCGTGCCGCAGTGGGTGCAGAAGCGATTGCCACGCTCGTTGTCGTGCCCGCATTCCGGGCAGACCCAGCCGAGCACAAGCAGCGTGCCCTGGCGCGGCAGCATCCGGGAACGTGTCTGACAGTGCGCGCAGACGAATTCGTGCGGATGCTCCGGATCACGCCCAAGGTCGGTGCTCCCACAATGCGGGCAAATCAGCGGGGTTGCGTGCAGCGCGGGCGCGACGGAACGATTTTCCATCTCTCTAGTATACGCGACGCGAGGTGATATGCTGCGCTCACATTCCCATCATCGTTTCATGCGAGCATCATGTATGCGATGCCGTTGGACGATGATGTAGTAATGCGAAGAGTAAGGAGCAACGATCATGGAGCAACGCCTGTCACGGCGAATCTTTCTGAACGGGATCGCGGCGAGCGCCGCCGCCGCCGTCCTCGCGGCATGCGGCGGGTCGAAGGCGACCGAGACACCGAAGCCCGCCGCGACGAGTGGAGCGTCCACGCCCGCGAGCGCGGCGGGCACGAACGGCACCGCCGTTCCCGTTGGCAGCCCGACCGCGCCGCCGAGCCTACCGACGGCGACCGCCGTGGTCACCGCACCGCCGGGCGTTACGGTAACTACCGGCGCCTCGACGCCCGCGATTGCGGCGAGTACGAATGGGACGGCTGCCCCGGTCGGCTCGGCACTCTCATCGAGCCTCGCCGGCAAAGTGACACTCTATACCTCGGCGTTGCAACCGGACGCGGATGGCCTGAAGGCGGCATTCAACAAAAAGTATCCGAATGTCGCAGTGACAATCTACCGCGATGGTACGGAGAAAGTGATCGCCAAACTGCGTGCGGAGCAGGAGGCAAAGAGCGTTGTCGCGGACGTCCTGCTGATCGCGGACGCGCCGACGATGGAGAACCTGAAGGCGGACAAGTTCCTTCAGCCATATACATCCCCACTCGCCAGCGCGCTCGACAAGCAGTTCGTTGAGGCGGATGGGTACTACATCGGCACGAAGATCATCAACAGTGGCATCGCCGTCAACACGACCGCGAGCCTGCCGAAGCCCGCGACCTGGAAGGACCTCTTGAAACCCGACTACAAGGGCAAACTTGTCACGCCCAGCCCACAGTATTCCGGCGCGGCGGCGCTCAATTACGCCGTCTTCCTCAATACCGCGGCGTATGGCGCGGACTTCGTCAAAGGGCTACAGAAGAACGGCATGACCGTCGTGCAAGGCAATGGCGACGCCTTGAACAAGATCATCACCGGGGAGTTGCCCGTCGGGATCGTCACGGATAACGGAGTGCGCGCGGCGAAGGCGAAGAAATCGCCGGTCGAGATGATCTACCCGACGGACGGCGCGATCCCGATCACGGAACCGATCGCGGTCGTCGCCGGGACGAAGAACCTCGACGCCGCCAAGGCGTTTGTGGACTTCGTCCTCTCACCGGACGGACAGGCGCTGGTCGTCACGCAGAACTACATCCCGCTCCTGCCCGGCGTCGCGCCACCAGTCGGGGTGCCGACCACGATCAAGGAGTTCCCGGTGGATGCGCGGGCGGTCGCGAAGCAGTTGCCGGACGCGAAGAAGCAGTTCACGGACATCTTCGGGGCATAGCGTGCAGATGCCGGAGATCGTGCCGGGTCTTGCCGGTCCTGCCGCGAGCCAGGACGACCGGCCGCGGGTGGGTACCTGGCGTGGCCGGGGACGCGATCTTTTTCGCGGCGAAGCGGCGCCATATGTGCTGCTCGTCGTCGTGATCGCCTTCGTGGTGCTCTACCCGGCGTACCGGCTCGTCTGGCGCTCGTTTCACGTCGGCGCGACGGCGGCAGTCACGTTCGCGCCATACCGCGATCTCATCACCAATGCGCTGACGCGCGTCGCGTTCGCCCACTCGCTCGTCGTTGGCGTCTGCGCGACGGCAGCCGCCACCGTGCTGGGCGTCGCCCTCGCGTGGCTCGTGACGCGGACGAATCTCCCGGCGGCAGCGGGTTTTCGACTCATCTTCGCACTACCATTTTATGTTCCATCGTTCATTGGCGCGATTGCCTGGCTGCAAATCATCGGCCCGGTCGGCTACTTCAATCAGGTATACAAGCATCTCACGGGGACGAGTGATCCGCTTTTCCGGGCATATGGCGCGGGCGGGGTGGTCTTCCTGCTCGTGCTGCACCATTACCCGCTCGTCTATCTGCCAGTCGTCGCGGCGCTCGATCGCTTTCAGCCGGTGCTGGAAGACGCGGCGCGCGTGGCGGGTGCGTCATCGCGCCGCGTCTTCCGCGATGTCAGCCTGCCGCTCCTCGCCCCCGCCGTCCTCGCGGGGACGTTCCTCGTCTTCGTCACCTGTATCGCGGACTTTGGCATCGCGGCGGTGATGGGCATTCCGGGGCGGTACTACGTCCTGACGACGCGCATCTATCAAGTCGCGCTCGACTATGACACGCGCAACAATCTCGCCTTTGCCGCCGCGATGTCGCTGCTGCTCGTTGCTGTGGCGGGCGGTGCGCTGCTCGGGCAGCGGCGGTTCCTGGCGCGGCGGCAGTACACGATCACGGGCGCGCAGGGCCGTGTGGTGGATCGTTTGCCGCTCGGTCGGTGGCGATGGCCGGTGACTGCCCTCGCCGCTCTATTCGCGGCGGGCGTGCTTGTCGCGCCACTCGTCGCTGTCGCGCTCTCCGCCCTGACGCGCGTCGCGGGGTACGCACCAACGCCGGGGAATCTGACGCTGCACAACTTCCATATCGCATTCGTGGAGACCGCCGCCACCCAGCGCGCGATCCGCAACAGTCTCTTGCTTGCCACGCTGAGTGCGACGTGTATCATGATCCTTGGCTTCGCGCTGGCGTATTTTCGCCAGCGCGGCCGTGTCCGGGGGAGCGGTGTGCTGGAGGCACTGGCGACGCTGCCGTACGCCGTGCCGGGAACCGTCCTGGCGCTCGCCTTCATCCTCGCGTTTGCCCGGCCGGTCTTCGGCTTGCGGCTCTACAACACGCTCTGGATTATCCTGATCGCGTACCTCGCGCGCTTCCTCACCTTCGGTATCAGCACGGCGAACGCGGCAATCGCTGGCGTATCAGAGACATTGCCCGCCGCCGCGCGGGTCAGCGGCGCGTCGTGGTGGCAGGCGCAGCGCGATACGGTTTTTCCGCTGATCCGGCCCGCGCTGCTCGGCGGCTGGCTCTTTGTCTTCGTACCCTGTCTCGCGGAACTGACGGTCTCCGCGCTCTTGTATTCGGCGGGGCATGAGACGGTCGGTGTCGCGGTCTTCAACCTGCTGGAGAGTGGCATCGTCTCACCCGCCGCCGCCCTCGCGCTCGTCCTGATGCTCGTCGCGCTCGGTGGCTCGCTCTTAGCGCAGGCATTGACACGGCGGAGAACCTGAGCACAACCTACCGGCTCTTCCGCACCAGATGACACCGATGGTCATCCCGGATGGCGCTTCCTTGTCCGCAGCAAGCACCCGGCGACGACAAGTCCGATGCCAGCCAGTAACAGGAGTGCACCCGTGCTGCTTCGGCTCCGCACTCCTCCTCCCGTTGCGGGGAGAGTGATTCGCGCCATGACCGTGAAGTGCCCGAGCAGTGCCGTTTTCGGGTCGCCCCCCGGACGATCGTTGAAGGTGTATTCGCCGGGCTCCAGGTCGAACAAGAGCCAACCGCTCTGGCCAGGGAGCAAGAGTTGCATGCCGGCCACGGGCCCACCACCCGATCCACCCGGTGGCGGTCCTTTCCGGCCTCCACGCAGCCAAGCCTCCACCTCTTCCACTTTCGTGCCGGGGGGGAGCCGGGCAATCGTGATCTCATGAGCAGTCGTCCCCCCCGCCGTTACTTTCCATGTCTGCGGACCAGGCGTGAGGGTCGCGGGGATCGGGATGGGCGCGGCATCCGTAATCGTGACGGTGAGATTGGCTACCGGTTCGTCGGCACGTGTCGCCTGGGTGCTGGGGACGATAGTGAGGGCGCGGTACATCCGTTTCGTCACGTCGGGGACGCCATCGGGGCCTGTCGAGGTACTAAAGGCGACATAATTCCCCACGGCGAAGTCATTCACAAATAACCGGCGCTGTCCGGGAAGCACCGAAGTCGTGCCGCCCGCCGGTACAGCCAGCCCGGGCAGATCATCCGGCCCTTTGGCGGCTTGGAAATCCTGCAGGGTCTTGCCCGCATTGAGCCGAAGGAAGAGCACATTATGGATCTGTGTGCCGTTATTTTCGTAGCGCATCGCGACCAAGCCCGCTTCGATCTTGTCCGGCAGATCGAGCGAGAACTCCCTCGCCGTGATGGTGATTTGCGGTGGCGGATACGCGGCGGCACGCGCCGTCCCCAGGCAGAGGAGCAAAGCGAACATCAGAAGTGTCATCGGCAAGATTCGCTGCTGCATACGCATGGTGTTTTCTCCTGTCATCAGCGGCAGCACAAATCTGGAATGCTGCTATCGCGAAAGACGCAGCGCGCGGTCGCACGGATTCTTTTCCGAACGCTGCCTGAGAGTGGCGGGTATCAGCAGCCCCTCTTATCGGTCATCCTCGTCTTTGACGTATGATGGTATGGTGCTGGATATCTGAACGCGTTGAGGAAAGCGTGAAATGGTACAGATTGTCCACAAGGTAAGTCCGGCGGTCGTGCGCGAGCGGATTCATGCTTCGCCGGAGCAGATCGCGGCGTTCTGCCGGGCGCATCATATTCGGTGGCTGGCACTCTTCGGTTCCGTCCTGCGCGACGATTTCCGCGATGACAGCGATGTTGATGTGCTTTATGCGCTCGAACCGGGACAGACAATTGAGCGCTTCGCGGTCGCTGAAGAATTGTCCGGCCTGTTGGGTGGGCATGAAGCAGATTTCATCTGTATCACGAATCTCAAATGGCGCATTCGTGACCGTGTATTCGCGGATGCGGAGACACTTTATGGCGATCCACCCGAGGAGGTGACCCGTGCAAGGGAAATTCGTTCACTCCATGGCGATAGCATCGTGAGGAATGAGAATCTCTATCTCGGGGACATGCTCGATAATGCGCGAGAAACACAAGAGATCGTGACCGGGAAAACGCGTGACGATTATGACACGAATCGGATGCTGCAACTCTCGGTGCTGCATCTCGTGCAAACTATTGGAGAAGCAGCGACGAAGGTTTCGCGGCAAACGCGCGCCAGCAATCCAGCGATACCGTGGGAACAGATCATCGGAATGCGTAACGTGCTCGTTCATCGTTATGGTGACGTGGATGACGATGTACTATGGAAGACTGTTACCGACGACCTTGCGCCGTTGATCGCTGAATTGGAGCGGATGTTGCCGCCTGAGATGCGGGCGGAGCAGTAGCGCATGGCCGAAGTGACGCTGACCGGGGTGACGAAACGGTACGGCGATGCAGTCGCGGTGCGCGGGGTGGATCTCGCGGTGGCGGACGGCGAATTCGTGACGCTGCTCGGGCCGTCCGGCTGCGGTAAGACGACGACGCTGCATATGGTCGCGGGCCTCATTCCGCCGACGAACGGTGTCATCGCGATCGGCGGGCGTGTCGTGGCGGACGCGGCGCGTGGCCGGTTCGTGCCGCCGAACAAGCGCAATCTGGGGATGGTCTTCCAGTCCTACGCGCTCTGGCCCCACATGACGCTCGCCGCGAACGTCGGCTACCCGCTCAAACTGCGGCGTGTGCCGCCGAAGCAGCGCGCACGCCGCGTGTGGGATGTCCTCCGTCTCGTCGCGCTCGATGGATTGGCGGAGCGGTATCCGCACGAACTCTCCGGCGGGCAGCAGCAGCGGGGGGCACTGGCCCGCGCGCTCGTTGGGGAACCGGATATTCTCTTACTCGATGAACCGCTCTCCAACCTCGACGCCAAACTGCGAGAGGAACTGCGCGCCGAGATCCGCCGCGTGCAGCAGTCCGTCGGCACGACCGTCCTCTTCGTCACGCACGATCAGGACGAGGCGATGGCGCTCTCCGACCGCGTCGCGGTGATGCGCGCCGGGGCAATTGAGCAGGTCGGCACGCCGCGTGTGATCTACGAGCGGCCCGCGACCCGCTTCGTCGCCTCGTTCGTCGGTGCGGTCAATCTCCTTGAGGTGGTGGACGATGGCGGGACAGCGCGAGTCGTCGGCCTGCCCGATCTCATGCTGCCGCTCATGCCACCCGCGCCGTCATTCAGCGCGGTCGTTCGCCCGGAGGACATCACCTTCGCTCCTGATAGCGAGGGAGCGTCTGGTACGGTGGGCGAAATCGCGAGCCGCACCTATCTTGGCGACCATGCGAGTTACACCGTTCGCGTCGGTGCGCTCGTCTTGCGCGTCACTGCACCGAAGACGGTGGACAGTGAACCCGGTACAATCGTGCGTATATTCGTCCGTCACGCGGCCGCCTTGCCGGTCGTTCAAGAGAATGAGGACGGAACCGCAGGCAGATCTGACGCGTCGGAGATGCAACGCATCACGCCTGCGGTATACTGAACGCAGTTCAACATCCGACGAGCCGGGTTCGATGCGAGACCTCAGCATATCTGGGAGAGGGGAGCGGGAGGCAGTGGATCGGTTTTCTTCGCCGGGGATGCCGGCAGTGCATGTCGCGCGGATTACGGTGCGCCGTCCGGATGGCGAGCAGCAAGTTGTGTCGCTCAGCAATGAGCCGGTGACAGTCGGGCGGTCCGACGACAACACGATTGTCATCAAGGATGACTGGATCAGTCGCAAGCACATGCAGATTGCGCTCGGGGCCGACGGCCTCTACTACGCGCGCGATCTCGGCAGCGCGAATGGCATGACCGTCAACGGCCGGGCGGAGCAGTCCGTGCCGCTGAAGCCGGGCGACCTCATCCAACTCGGCCAGTATCTTCTCCTCTTCTCGGTTGATACGGAGCATCTGGCCGACGCGACGCGGATGCAGCAAGCGACGCGCATGGAGGAGGGCGGGCTGCCACGCGCCACGCCCTCCGATGCAGCCGTGCCGGATACCAGTGACGACGAGGGAGGCATCGCCGCATCGCTGATGGTCTTCGGTAAGGAGATGGCGACGATTGGCCGCGCGAGCGAGAACGATCTCGTGCTGGATCATCCGCAGGTCTCTCGCCGCCACGCGCAAGTCCGCTGGAATGGCGCGCAGTACGTCATCAGCGACCTGAACAGCACGAATGGCGTCTACGTCAACGGCGATCGTATGCGGGAGTCGGTGCTGCCGGAGGGCGCGCGGGTGCAGATCGGCCCCTTCCGCTTCCTCTTCGTGCAGGGCGCCCTCCGGCAGCAGCATGACCACATCCGCCTCGATGCAATCCGCATCACGCAGCAGGTCGGCAACAATGTCCTCCTCCTGCGCGATATCGCCATCTCGATCCTGCCCAAGGAGTTCGTCTGCATCGTCGGTGGCTCCGGCGCGGGGAAGTCCACCCTGCTGGATGCAATCAGCGGCGTCCGGCCCGCGTCGCACGGCGAGGTGCTCTACAACGGCACGAACTACTACGCGAACATGGATGAGTTCCGTGCCCTGATCGGCTATGTGCCGCAGGATGACATCGTGCCAATGTACCTGACCGTTGGGCAGGCGCTCACCTACGCCGCGCGCCTCCGCCTCCCGCACGACACGCGGCCCGAGGAAATCCAGGAGCGCGTCAACCGCGCGATGGACCTGATGGAACTGACGGCGCGCAAGGATGTGGAGATTCACCGGCTCTCCGGCGGGCAGCGCAAGCGCGTCTCGATCGGCGTCGAACTGCTGACAGAGCCGACGCTCTTCTTTCTCGATGAGCCGACTTCCGGCCTCGATCCGGGGCTGGAAACGCGCATGATGCAACTGATGCGCAAGGTCGCGGATACCGACAAGACGGTGATCCTCGTTACCCACGCGACGCAGAACATCACGCTCTGTGACAAGGTTGTCTTCCTTGCCCCCGGTGGCTATCTCGCCTTCTTCGGCCCGCCGCGTGAGGCGCTGACGTTCTTCGGTGTCGAAACCTTCGCGGATATTTACGTGACGCTTGGGCAGCCAGGCGCGCCGGAGGAGTGGGCGCGGCGGTACGCCGAGTCGCCCTACCACGCGAAGTATATTGACGCGCGCATTGGCCGGGCGCTTGCCGCGCAAGGGCGACAGCGGGGGTTGCCGCCGCCCGCCGTCCGGCCGGACCAGAAACTGCAACGGGCGCAATCCCTCAGCCAGTTCAAGACGCTGACCGCACGATACATCGCGACCATCCTCAAGGACAGCCGGAATCTCATCATCCTACTTCTGCAAGCGCCGATCATCGCGCTTCTCCTGGGGATGACCTATGGCCGCAACGTCTTCACGGTGACCATCGCGACAAACGCGCTCGGCCAACCGACCGGCCTCAATTGGCGCCCGAATCAGGCGTCCACGCTCACGACGCTGATTGTCATCGTCGCGCTCTGGTTCGGCGTCTCAAACTCGGCGCGGGAGATCGTCAAGGAGGCGAGCATTTTCCGCAGAGAGCGGATGGTCAATCTCCGGCTTGGCCCGTACCTCGCCTCGAAGTTCGTCGTATTGATGGGCCTCTGCCTTGTCCAGAACTTCATCATGCTCGGCATTCTCGGCTTGCTTTCGCCGTACCGCTTGCAGAAAATCGTCGAAAACCCGCCACGGCTCGAACCGATCGGCGGATCGTGGATCAAGACGTACCTCACGCTGATCGTCGTCTCGCTCGCTGGGGTCGCGATCGGCTTGCTCCTTTCCGCCTTCGTCGCGAACCCGGACCGCGCCGCGAGCATCGTGCCAATCGTCCTCATTCCGCAGATCATCTTTTCCGGCACGCTCATCAAGGTGGCGGAGTTGCCGGTCGCGGGGAAGATTCTCTCGTGGTTCGTCGCGGGGAACTGGGGCGTGCAGGCGGTCGGGCAGGCGTCCGGTGTCGGTGACGTGGTCAACGGGGCGGCGAGAATCGAGGCCGCGCAAAACAACGGCGTCGCGAAGGACCCGTTCTACATCGGCACATGGCCGAGCATCCTGATCCTGCTCGTGATGTCCGTCGTCGCCCTCGGTATCACGGTCTGGGCACTCCAGCGGAAGGATGTGCAGCGGCAACTGGTGAAGCTCCGGCCGCAAGCCGTCGTCCCGGAACCACGCCTCGCCTGACGAGATTAGCCCACCCTCTACCCCTCCCGGTACGGGAGGGGTATTTTCTCATGTCGCAAAACACTGGTCGTCGCGACGGCGCTTTTCCCCGCAGGGCGCGTTTGGCGTGCGTGTGTCGCGTTATTCTGTAAATTCGCGCGCCGGTGCATACCCAACGGAAAAAGCGCATCCTACAGAAACTACTCAACGGCACGCGGATACTTGACAGTGTGTACGTACACGTTTACACTGTGTGTACGTTCTCGACGCATGGGCAATTTTATGAGGGACGGGAAGGGGCAGGGAGGCTATGATCGGACGGACAATCGTCATGCTCATCACGATCGCGTTCCTGACGGTAGCGGGAGTCGCGGTGTTGGGCCGGTTGTGGCGGTTTGTCCTCATTCGGCCACCGGGTCCGGCGGGGCCGCGCTCCGTTGTGCGGCGGATCGTCGTCATGCCACCCGGCCCGCGAGATTTTGCGGAGCAGCAGTGGCGGCTCGTCCGCTTTGATCTCCCATTCACGATAATCTTCCTTGCCGGGAGCCTCTACGTGCTCGCGACGGCGGGGGTCGGTGGCGCGTGGCTACTCACCTTCGCCCTCTGGTGCGGCGGCGCGGTGACGCGCTGGCTGACGCCGAGCGCGCGCATCGTGCCGATCCGCTGCGCGATTGTCGTTCTGCTGATCGTCGAGGCGGTGCTGGTGCTGCTCATCCGGGGAGGCGGCGCGCTCCCGCAGGCGCTCGCCTACCTCATCGTCGCGCTCTGCGGCGCCTTGCTACTCTACGCTGCGAACGAACTGCCGCTCCCGTTCGCGCCGCAGGGGCCATATACCTCGTACCGCCGCGGCGCGCGATCCGACTACGCGCCGATGCCGCAACAGGAATATTCGATGCAGTTCGACACGATGCCATCGGCCGCCCCGCGTCGCCCGATGGCACAAGTGACGCCGATCAACTACGCGCGCCGCAACCCTCTCCGCGTCCGGGAAGACGAGGGTGCAGTCGTCTCGCCCCCGTACTACGCGAGTAGCCAGTAATCGTTCCCGCGTGGAATTCATGTCCATCACCCCGCCCCGGCGCTGTGCCGGGGCGGGATTGCGTTTCGACAGACGATTTCTGATACTCTAGCCCGATACTGTTTGGTTGGAAGTGGGGTAGCGGTGGGTTTGCGCCTGCCAATCGCTCCGGCGGGCGCAAACCTGCCACCAGTCCGTGATCTCAGCCACGATGTCGAAAGGGAGACGGAATGACGAGCGCCATACCGCGTGATACGAAATGGGAGGTGCGGCGTCGCTTCATCGTGCCGCTCCTATTGGCGCTCGTGCTCGCGGCGTGCGGCGGGTCGAAGGCGACACCGACAGCGAACGCCGGCAACCGGAATCTCGACAAAGTAGACACGATTTTTCTCCAACTGATCACCATCTACCAGTCGCAGGGACTGGACGCCGCCAAGCAGTTCGCACGCGATCAGGGGCTTATCACCAAGCAGGATGAGGTACGCATCACCCTCGTTCTGGACAGCGACGATCCCGCCGTCGTGGACAGCACCGCGCTCGCAATCGGGCGGCTTGGCGGGCGGGTGACCGCCACGATGGGCAACGAGGTCGAGTTCGTTGTTCCCGCACAGACGATGATGGAATATGGTCCGCAGGCGAACGGGCAATCATTCTTCGCCGCGCTCGCGGATTTTAAGCATGTCCGGGACATCAAGCGCACGCCAACCGCGAAGCCGACCGCGACATCGCCCGCCGGATCGAAGAAGAGCGTGCCGGGCGGCAAGAGCGAGGGCGTCGCGCTGACGGGCGCAGACAAATGGCAGGCGGCGGGCATCACTGGCAAGGGCGTCAAGGTCGGGATCATTGATGCCGCGTTCAATGATTACCGGCAGTTTCTCGCCAGTGCGAAGGTGACGACCAAGTCATTCCGCGTGGACGGGCAGATCGAGGACCCGGAGAACCCAGAGTTGATCCACGGCACCGCATGCGCCGAGATCGTCACGGAGATGGCCCCGGGCGCCGATATCTATCTCGCCGCCTTCGACACGCCGGGCGAATTCGCCGCAGCCATCCGCTGGCTGGTTGGGACGGTCGGCGTCTCGGTAATCAGCACCTCGATCGGCTTCGACGGCCGCTACCCGCTCGATGGTACCGGCCCACTGGCGCAGGAGATAGATCGGGCGAAGGCGGCGGGCGTCTTCTTTGCTATCTCCGCCGGGAATGAGGCCAGCGGCATCTCCGGTTCGGAGAGCGCGGAGGGGCACTTCAGCGCGACCTTCACGGATAGCGACGGCGACGGCTTCCACGACTTCCCCGGCGCGAGGAACCCGAACGGCCTGCGCGTGAATATCGGCAGCGATCTGTTCCGCATCATCCTCAACTGGGACGACTGGAAGCGGCCGCATGTCAATTACGACCTCTTCCTCTATGACACGACCGGCAAAGAGGTGGGCCGCAGCGTCGAAAATCAGACGCGCACCGGGAAAGCGCCGGTCGAGGCGATCCGTGGCAAGGTGGCGCGGGGCGCGTACATTCTCAAGATCAAGAAGGTCAACCCGGATGATCCCAATTTGCCCTTCAACATTTACTTCGGCGGGGCGCAATTCGAGCAGGTGACGGCGGCGGGCAGCCTCTCCACGCCCGCCGACGCGAAGGGTGCGTTCACTGTCGCGGCGATTGACGTCAAGACGAGCAAAGTCGAGGCATACTCGTCTCACGGCGCGACAATGGACGGACGCATGAAGCCGGAGATCAGCGGGCCGGACAATAACACGAGTTTCGCCTACGCGAGCATCGGCAATGAGTCCTTCCCCGGTACGAGCGCGGCGACGCCGCATGTCGCGGGGGCGGCGGCGCTCTACAAGCAGGTGGCGCCGGACGCGACGCCGGACGCGATTTTCCGCTTCTTCGCCGAGCATGCCCGCAAGCCGCGAGGTTCGCTCTCCGGTGACAATATCTCCGGCGTGGGGCTGCTCTTTCTCGACGCCGTGCCACAGCGCGTCGGTAACCAGCCCGCGCCGACCGCCGTGCCGACCACACCGGCGCCTTCCGGCACGCCAATAACGGTGGGGACGACATTCACGGACGATTTCGCCTCGCCTTCGAGCGGCCTGCCCGCATCGGGCTACCAGAATGGCGAATATCGCATCCATACCGACGCCGGCAATCTGACGCCTCTCACCTACTCTCGCTTCGTCACGAAGGCATCGTCCGAAACCTACGAGGTGCAGGCGCGCAAGAGCGGTGGCGCTGATGATGCCCTGATGGGCCTCGAAGTGCGACGTCTGGACAAGGACAACTATCTGCTCTTCGTGATTTCCAACGATGGGTTGTACGGCGCGTTCGTGCGGGTGAACGGCAGCCTCCATGCGATCGGTGTGGCTGGGGCAAGCCCCGCGATCAAGGCGAACGCGACGAACGCCCTCCGTGTCACCGTCACCGGGACAAAATTTACCTTCGTGGTAAATGGGCAGACGCTCACGCAAGTGGACATCAGCGATATCTGGACGCAGGGCGTGTTCGGTTTCGTCGCGGGCGGCGGCATGAACGGACCGGCGGATGTCGCGTTCGCAAACTATCACGTTGTGCTGGGATGAATCGTGGCAGTAGGACGGGTCTGGTGGCAGGCTGAAGCCCGCCACCACCATTGAGCGGATATCGCGTGGAGGTTGACCGATGTCAGACGTCTATACCGTCGCGGTGCTTTCGGATATTCACGGCAATCTCACCGGGTTCGAGGCGGTGCTCGCGGACCTCGCGACGCAACGGCATGACGCATTTGTGATCGCGGGCGATCTTATCCTGAACGGGCCACGGCCGGCGGAATCGCTGGCGCGGGTGCGGGAGCAGAATGTCCCGACGATCTACGGCAATACCGAGCGATTTTTCGTGGACCCGGCCAGCCCATTTGCCAACGATCCGGGCGTCCACTGGGTGCGCGAGCGGATCGGGGCGGACGGCCTTGCCTATCTCGCGTCACTGCCGTTCGAGCATCGCATCACGCCGCCCGGTGGCCGATCGCCGGAGGATGATTTGTTGATCGTCCACGCGACGCCGACGGATGTAGACGCGGTGCTCGCCACGGAGTTGCCCCCGCAGGGGTCAACCTATTTGAAGGTGACGCCGGAAGATGAGGCAGTCGCCCTGATCGGCGGCGCGCGGGCGGATGTGATCCTCTACGGTCATATTCATTACGCCTCCGCCGGGACGGTGCGCGGCCAGCGTGTCGCCTCGATCGGCGCGGCGGGATTTCCTTTTGATGGCGACCACCGGGCGGCGTATGCGCTCGTCATGTGGGACGGCGCACACTGGCGGGTGACCCATCGCCGTGTCGCCTATGAATACGAAGCGGTCATCGCGGCGTTGGAGCAGTCGGGCGCGCCCTTCGCGACGATGTCCGTGCGCCGGCTCCGTGAGGCGAGTTGGTCGCCACCGTCATAAGCGGGTGTATGAGAAGGGGCCGTTGCCGCCCGGCTTTCGCCCACCGCGAATCTGACCCAATGCGGTCACGGCGTCTCGCACGGCACCGTCGTCGTCACCGGGTAGGTCTTCGACGAGAGCGCCGCCTGTGGCGGATCGCCCTGATCCACCACGTTGAAGGTCACGCTCGTCGGCGGAGTCGCCGTCTGCGTCGTCACCGTGACGCTGCCCGCGAAGCGCGCCCTCCCCTGCCCATCAGTCGTCACGCTGCCGAGTAACGTGAAGTCTCCCACCGGGCTGGCATTGTTCGGGCTGATGTAGATGTCCAACGCCTGCCCCACCTCGTCGTAGGCGAGTTGGAGGATGAAGGTCTGGACGAACTGGCCGGGGGAGCCGCCCCCGCACGTCGCCGTTGTCGCGCGCTGCGTGATCGTCGCGGATTGCACGCCGGCCGCGCGGACCAGCGAGACCGAGGCGCTGGCGCTATTGTTCTTCGGATCCGGATCCGTCGGGCTGCTCGCCGTCACTGTCGCGGTGTTCGTGAACGGCGTGATGCCGACCTGCCCGGTGATCTTCAGATTCACGCTCTGCCCGACTGCGAGCGGTCCGATCGCCCAGATTCCCGTGATGTTGCTGTATGTCCCCTGGCTTGGCGTGGACGAGGTGGGCGTGAACGGCAATCCGAGTACGACATCGCTCACCACAACGCCCGTCGCGGCGGCTGGCCCGTTGTTCGTCGCCGTCACGGTGAAGGTGACGGTACTGAAGGCAAGCGGTGTTGGATTGTCCACGGTCTTGAGGAGGGCGATGTCAGCCATCGGGCCGCTCACTTGGGCGGAGACCGCCGATGGTACTACCGCTGAAAGGATGATGGGTGTCGCGTACGCGCCTGCCTTGAGCGCCGACTTCATTGCCTCGCGTCGCGTGATCTCGCGCATCGCTCGTCTCCTGTGCTGTATATTCTGTTTAGTCGCGCAGAGCCTTCCCGCAGCATCAGTATAGGGCGCGTGTCAACTTGCCTCGTGCAGCGAGCAAGGAGCCCGTTGAAAAAGTCGAAAACCGGGCCTCATCTGGATATCAAAACACCTCGAAAAGCGAGAAAGAATATTGTCTGATACGGTGAAGTGGGCCGTGGTTTCGGATTGTGCCCAGAATCTTCTGTAAATAGAGCGCCGCTTTGACAGGCGGCCATCATCC